>NZ_HG916852.1:2661000-3310000 GCF_000577275.2 Rhizobium favelukesii | reverse complement strand
TGGTTCTCCGCGAAATCTATTTAGGTAGAGCGTCGACCGAATACCCCCGGGGGTAGAGCACTGGATGGGCTATGGGGACTCACCGTCTTACTGATCCTAACCAAACTCCGAATACCGGGGAGTACTAGTCGGCAGACACACGGCGGGTGCTAACGTCCGTCGTGAAAAGGGCAACAACCCTAACCTCCAGCTAAGGTCCCCAAGTCATGGCTAAGTGGGAAAGGATGTGAGGATCCCAAAACAACCAGGATGTTGGCTTAGAAGCAGCCATCATTTAAAGAAAGCGTAACAGCTCACTGGTCTAAATAAGGGTCTTTGCGCCGAAAATGTAACGGGGCTGAAGCCATGCACCGAAGCTGAGGATGTGTAGCAATACACGTGGTAGCGGAGCGTTCCGTAAGCCTGTGAAGGGATACCTGTGAGGGGTCCTGGAGGTATCGGAAGTGCGAATGTTGACATGAGTAACGATAAAGAGGGTGAGAGACCCTCTCGCCGAAAGACCAAGGGTTCCTGCTTAAAGTTAATCTGAGCAGGGTTAGCCGGCCCCTAAGGCGAGGCAGAAATGCGTAGTCGATGGGAACCACGTTAATATTCGTGGGCCTGGTGGTAGTGACGGATTGCTCAACTTGTTCAGACTTATTGGATTGTCTGGGCAGGGACGCGGTTCCAGGAAATAGCTCCACCGTATAGACCGTACCCGAAACCGACACAGGTGGTCAGGTAGAGTATACCAAGGCGCTTGAGAGAACTATGTTGAAGGAACTCGGCAAATTGCACGCGTAACTTCGGAAGAAGCGTGACCCCATGATACGCAAGTATGGTGGGGTGGCACAGACCAGGGGGTAGCGACTGTTTATCAAAAACACAGGGCTCTGCGAAGTCGCAAGACGACGTATAGGGTCTGACGCCTGCCCGGTGCTGGAAGGTTAAGAGGAGAGGTGCAAGCTTTGAATCGAAGCCCCAGTAAACGGCGGCCGTAACTATAACGGTCCTAAGGTAGCGAAATTCCTTGTCGGGTAAGTTCCGACCTGCACGAATGGCGTAACGACTTCCCCGCTGTCTCCAACATAGACTCAGTGAAATTGAATTCCCCGTGAAGATGCGGGGTTCCTGCGGTCAGACGGAAAGACCCCGTGCACCTTTACTATAGCTTTACACTGGCATTCGTGTCGGCATGTGTAGGATAGGTGGTAGGCTTTGAAGCGGGGACGCCAGTTTCCGTGGAGCCATCCTTGAAATACCACCCTTATCGTCATGGATGTCTAACCGCGGTCCGTTATCCGGATCCGGGACAGTGTATGGTGGGTAGTTTGACTGGGGCGGTCGCCTCCGAAAGAGTAACGGAGGCGCGCGATGGTGGGCTCAGACCGGTCGGAAATCGGTCGTCGAGTGCAATGGCATAAGCCCGCCTGACTGCGAGACTGACAAGTCGAGCAGAGACGAAAGTCGGTCATAGTGATCCGGTGGTCCCGCGTGGAAGGGCCATCGCTCAACGGATAAAAGGTACGCCGGGGATAACAGGCTGATGACCCCCAAGAGTCCATATCGACGGGGTTGTTTGGCACCTCGATGTCGGCTCATCGCATCCTGGGGCTGGAGCAGGTCCCAAGGGTTTGGCTGTTCGCCAATTAAAGCGGTACGTGAGCTGGGTTCAGAACGTCGTGAGACAGTTCGGTCCCTATCTGCCGTGGGTGTAGGAATATTGACAGGATCTGTCCCTAGTACGAGAGGACCGGGATGGACATATCTCTGGTGGACCTGTTGTCCTGCCAAGGGCATAGCAGGGTAGCTACATATGGAATGGATAACCGCTGAAGGCATCTAAGCGGGAAACCAACCTGAAAACGAGTATTCCCTATCAGAGCCGTGGAAGACGACCACGTTGATAGGCCGGGTGTGGAAGCGCAGCAATGTGTGAAGCTTACCGGTACTAATAGCTCGATTGGCTTGATCGTTCTCATTGACCATGCTCATCACAGGGCGAATGCAAAGCATTCGTCCCGACCCCGGCAAGCGCAAGGCGCTTGTCCGCTCAAGGTGATGTTAAGACGTGTTCACCCGGCGAACATCAAATGTTCGCCCGGAAAAAAGAGGTCGCAAGACCTCTGCCAGCTTCTCAATTGTTGCGCTTCGCTGACCTGGTGGTCATGGCGGGGCGGCTGCACCCGTTCCCATTCCGAACACGGCCGTGAAACGCCCCAGCGCCTATGGTACTTCGTCTTAAGACGCGGGAGAGTCGGTCGCTGCCAGGTCTGCTAAACGCAACATACAATCTTCTCATCACAACAAACGGCCCAAGCCGAAAACAAAGGGCCGCCCAAAGCGGTCCTTTCCGCTTTGAACACCATAACGCAGAGCGTATACTTCCGGGGACAACGTCCCCTTGGCGCGGGGTGGAGCAGCCCGGTAGCTCGTCAGGCTCATAACCTGAAGGCCGCAGGTTCAAATCCTGCCCCCGCAACCAACGATTCTTGCGAAAGCAAGGCACCCAAAACCCCGGCTTCCGAAAGGACGTCGGGGTTTTTCTTGTTCGCGGCGAACCGCGGGATCGCGGCCAGGTCGCCGCGCAGCACGATCGCCGGCTCATCCTCGTTAACCAGGTGAGGCCTACGACGGACGGCCGTGCTCGGAAGTCGCTCGATCCTAGCGAATAATCTATCTCGACGAACAGATCGTTAGGGATCGCGATCCAGGACACCAGCGACACTAACAGTGACTTCCGCTTCTACCAGCCAGTCATCGGTCAAAGCCGTTTGCTGAATGGCTTTTGAATTCGCTTTTCAGGCAAGCACCCACTCTGCGAGAACCGTCATGGAGCTCGAGGTGGCTCTACTGTACCTGCTTGTCTGTGTTGACGACCGCCAGCCCAGGGTGCCTAGAAGTCCGCGGGATTTCCAGAAGAATGTGAGTGATTGTAGCCAAGCAAGCCCGGTAACATGAAATAATAGTTTATTGACGGAAGGCATTCTCATGCATCCAAAATTGCTCAAGACATTCCTTACGGTAGCGCGGTGCCGAAATATCACGCGCGCGGCCGAGGAGATCCACCTGGCGCAATCCACCGTGAGTGATCAGATCCAGTTACTTGAGACCGAACTTGGTACGACCTTGTTCACCCGCTCGAAGCTCGGCCTGGAGTTGACGCCGGCAGGTCAAACGTTGAGGCCCTATGCCGAAGAAATCCTGACGCTATCGGACGAAGCGCGGGCTGCCGTGGGCGTAACAGCCGGACAGACCGCCGGGTCGGTAACGATCGGCGCGCTGGAGACGATCGCTTCGGCGATGCTTTCACAAGTACTGTCGGACTTTCAGGGCGACCATCCAGACATCGAACTTCGGCTCAAGGTCGCGGGCAGCGGCGATCTGCTGCGCAAGCTGGAGGATGGCGAAATCGACGTCGCCTTCTGCTTCGACAAGGGCGGCCTCGACGAACGCCTCGTCAAGCGGATGATATCTGCGGAACCTTTGGTTCTTGTTGCTCCGCCGAAGGAAGCATCCACCATCTCGAGGGAAGGCGACTTGACCGCGCTTGCCTCGATGAGCTTCGTCGCGACCGAGGCCGGGTGCATCTATCGGTACCTGTTCGACAAGGCATTTGCCGAGGCTGGCATTGCGGCCCCGAAGCTTGCTGCCGAAGTCGGCAGCATCGGCACGATCGCGCGCCTCGTGGCGGCTGGGACGGGCATGGGCCTGGTTCCGCGCCTTGCGGTCGCCGACGCGCTCGATCGCGGCGAGATTGTCGAGATGCCTTGGCCGGGAGAGGTCGCAACAGCTTCACTTGTCATGATCTGGCGCCGCCGACGGGTGCAGCCGCCGGCGCTGAAACTGCTGCTGGCGGCCGCGAGCGAGAATTTCGCGCCGGTCAAATCAGCCGGTGGCCACCCTCGACATGCAGTATCGTCCCTGTCGTAAAGGCGTTGCCCATCAGAAAACTGATGGCGTCGGCGATATCGTCTGGTTGTCCGACGCGCCCGACCGGCAGTCGCTTTGCCATCGCGGCGAGCGTCTCGTCTTTCTTGTCGCCGGCGACGAAGCGCCAGATGGGGGAGTCGACCCAGCCTGGCGAGACGGCGTTGACCCGGATTGGCGCCAGTTCGATCGAAAGCGCCCGGACCAGTCCTTCCAGCGCGGCATTGACGGCGGCGACGACCGAGCCTCGCGCCGCGGGCCGATAGGCGGCGATGCCGGATGTGAAGGTGATGGAGCCGGTGGCTGACAGCACGGGTGCGCCGTATTTGGCCAGGAGCAGCGGCCCATAGAATTTGCTTTCCACCACCCTCTGGGCCACCTTTAGTTCGACCGAAGGCAACAGCTGATAGGCGCCTTCGATATCGGCTGCGGTGCTGACGATATGGTCGAGCCGGCCGACCTGCCTGAACAGCTCGGCGACCTGATCCTCCTCCGCGATATCGGCCGCGACCGTGTCCAACGCCGCTGGTGCCTGCAACGCCTCGCGGGCGCGCTTCAGCTTGTCCTCATTGCGTCCGACGATGACGACCGCCGCACCGGCGTCGAGGCAGCGCTTCGCCAGCGCAAAGCCCATTCCAGAGCTACCCCCGGCGATAAGAATTTTCGTATGCGCGACTTCATTATTTTCCATGTCTTCCGTTCCCTCGAGTGAACCACCTCCATTGAGAATTCGCAGATCTGCCTGAATAGAGGAAACGGAAGAACACGAAGGCGCCATCGGAATCTCCGATGACGACTAGACCGACGCCGATGGAGCTTGGGGTTCGTGCTTTATTAAATCCCCCATCCCCGTTTCCGTCCACAGCGACAGGCGATGCCGCCGTCGCCGCGTGCCACGCCGGCGCCGTGACGGCCGAGCTGCCGTTCGAGCGACCGTGACCACGGAACGAGCTTGAAGATCATTCGGGACGAGCGGGGCAGCGTTCGGCGAGGCGCCGGTCGAGGAGTCGTCCAACACCCGCCGAAGTCGCTCGCCTAATCCGATAGGGGTGCGAACGATACAGGATCGCGCGCGAGATGAGCAGCTTTGCGCCTAGGCCACCCGCGCGAGTGACCGAGCTCAGCACAGATCATGTGCGAGTTGCCGTGCTTCGGCGAGCCAGGCGTCCCGCTCAGCAGCCGTGCTGGTCGCAACCACACCAAAGAGGCGACGTTCGACCTTAGGCACCCCGCAGTAGGCGAGAATGCATTGTCGCCACATGCGCTCCAGCGGATCGCCGAAATGCTCGCGTTCCCGATCCGGCAACGTATTGCCGGTGTTGAGGACGAGCGCAGCTCGTGTCGCCAGCAATCCGATTGGCTCGTCTCCTGCGTCCTCTCCCTTGGGGAATGTGTATGCCGCCTGAGGTGCGAACACCCGATCAATCCACCCCTTCATCATAGCGGGCGGCGCACCCCAGCAATTGGGGTGTACGACGGCCAAAAGGTCGCTTGTGATCAACTCTTGGATATGCCCCGTCACCACCGGATCGAGCGACCGAGCGCCGCGAGCCTCGGCGGCTGTGATGATAGGATCAAAGCCTTCAACATAGAGGTCACGAACCCTGACGTCGAAACCTGCCTCCGACCAAGCCTTCTGAACTTCATTGGCAAGTGCGTGATTGAAGCTATGGGAGTCCGGGTGACAGACCACAACCATTGCCTTCTTTGATCGCCTGTTTACGACCAATTCCGGTTTGCACGACTCCTGCACCTGCGATGCCCGTTCTCACTTCGCATCCGGCATTCTTTGACCCTGCCGGTACATGCGCTCAGGCTTGGTTCCGGCAAACTGTCCACCGTCGATCGGAACAATCGCACCCGTGATGAAGCTGCTATCATCGGAACCCAGCCACAGGACCGTCCTGGCGACTTCGTCGGAGTTGCCCAGGCGTCGCATCGGAGTCGCCATGGCGGCCTGACGTTGCGCCTGCTCACCAGACGCCTCGAGGTGATGGGTGAGGATTGGCCCCGGCGCGAGTACGTTCACCCGGATGCCGTGATCAGCATAATCCGACGCCGCAATCTTGGTCAGCGCTATAACGCCGGCCTTGCCGGTGACATAACCCGCGAGGTTGGCCACGCCCTGAACGCCCGCGACCGACGCCATGTTAATGATGGAGCCCCCACCGCTTGCCAGCATAGCCGGGATCTGAAACTTCATGCCGAGAAACGTACCGCGGATGTTGGTTCGAATGGCGCGGTCGAATTCGTCGACACTCATGTCGGCGAGGGGCTTCGGGTGCACCGCATCTCCACTACGACGACCGGCAAGATGCCTGCGCAGCACACTTCATGACGTGGTTGGCACCCTTTGCCAGGTCCTGAAAACCGCTATCCGCCACAAGTGGCTCCGGAGGGCGGCCGGACCGCCGCCCTTCCACGGAGGCCGAGACCCCACGGTCCGATAAAGACACCCGAACGGGTGTCGTCACGAATCGCTTGCCGATTCGTCAGCCCGCTTGGCAGGCTTCATAAGGGAGCGGTCCTTGTCCCGCCACTCCGATCCCCGGCGTGGCCGGAGCTTATTCAATTCATCAAAACGAAAGTCGTCTCTCATGAGCAAAACCTTGACGAACCACGTTGGTTCACCAATAATTGAGGTGAACCAACGAAAGTTAGGTACCATGACTGCTGCTTTTACCGTGCGTGTTTCGGATGAAACCGCGAGCAAGCTTAATCAGATCGCGGAAAAGCTGGATCGCTCTCGTGCCTATATGGCCGCCGAGGCTATTGAGGCTTTCGTTGAGCAGCAGGAGTGGCAGCTTGCCGAGATCGAGGCTGGGTTGGCTGAGGCCGATCGCGGCGAATTTGCCAGCGCCGAAGATGTGGCGAAGATCGTTGGGAAGTACGTCAAGTCCGCCCGCCAATCATGAGCGGAAAGCGTATTCGCTGGACGCTTCGGGCGTTGCGGCGGCTTGACGAAATCGGCGCCCGTATTGAGCAGGACAATCCCGATGCGGCAGCGCGTGTGATTGCCAGGATCGTGACCGCAGTGGATATGCTTGCGGACTTGCCTGCAAGTGGGCGGCCGGGGCGCATCAAGGGTACCCGTGAAGTGGTGCTGGCCGATATTCCTTACATCATCCCGTACCGTGTCAGTCAGGACATCGAAATTATCACCGTCATGCACGCCCACCAACGGTGGCGGTCGGCATTCTAGTCGTCCCGATGGATTCAGAAATCGCCTTCACGGCAGTGACCGCATCGAGGAATTTACGCGGCTGGGGATCAATGTTCCGGCAGACTTCGCCGTCCTCGGCTGCGGCAATGCGGAGGAAGGATTTTATTGCCAGCCACGCCTTTCGACCATCCGACCAGAGTGGCTCGCCTAGGAAGAGGTTGGGCGTTACGTGACCGGTACGCATTCGGGGTGGGCTACAGCAGTCGAGCGATTTGCATGTTAGGATCGATCGATGGATATCGACGAGAACAAGATCGACGATGCTGTCCTGGCACTGCTATGGCTGACGCTGCATGACGGGCGTCGGGTATGGAAGAGTTTTGATTGGGATGCGACGGACCGACTGTTCAAGAAGGGTCTGATCGGTGATCCGGCGAGCAAGACGAAGTCCTTGATCTTGACGGATGAAGGCTTGCAGCGGTCAGAGGAATTGTTTCGGGAGTTGTTCACGCGGCGGCAGCAATAGCTACGGCCTTTTGGGCCGTCCAATGCCCCGGCAACAAACTCCTCGATCCTGTTTGCAGCATGGTCTGCGATCCGGGCCCCTATGACCTGAAAAGGAGATA
The DNA here is from genome assembly GCF_000577275.2 of Rhizobium favelukesii. Lineage (NCBI taxonomy): Bacteria > Pseudomonadati > Pseudomonadota > Alphaproteobacteria > Hyphomicrobiales > Rhizobiaceae > Rhizobium > Rhizobium favelukesii. The sequence goes on along the minus strand of NZ_HG916852.1, from coordinate 3,302,302 downwards.
CATGCCATGACCGTGCCGCTGCGCGCGGCCCCCTATTTGCGCGTCTCGACGGCGCGACAGGCCGAGCATGACGTCTCCATTCCCGACCAGCGCAAGCAGGGCGAAGCCTATTGCGTCGGCCGTGAAGAACTCCCAAGCGGCTGATTTAGCGTAAGAATCGAGCAATCTGCAGATCTTCTAATTGCAGGAAACAGCCGACGAATAGGCTGTTTCCTTGCAAAATCAGTTTGAGGTTTCCCTGGTTGGCGAAGCGTGATTCACTGGGTTATCGCGATGAATCGGAGAGCCAGGAATGGGTAAACCACGCGAACGGCGCGAAACGGGTGAACAGGATTTGTTCCGATCCCGGCTGGACCAGATCATCAACATGAAGCACGAACTGGTGCGCCTGGCGCAGGCGATCGACTGGCCTGTGTTGGAAGCCCGCTTTGGGACGGTGTATTCGGACGGAGCGGGCATGCCGCCATTGCCGACGCGGCTGATGGCGGGGCTGGCCATTCTTAAGCACACGTTCAGCCTGTCGGACGAGGCCCTGTGCGAGCGCTGGGTGGAGAACCCCTATTTCCAGTACCTGTGCGGCGAGGAGTTCTTTCGGCACGACCTATCGTTCGACCGCTCCTCGATGACGCGCTGGCGGCAGCGCATGGGCGAGGAGCGGATCGCCGCGCTCTTGCAAGAGAGCCTGGCCGTGGCTGTCAAGACAGGCGCGATGAAGCCGCAGGATACGCGGCAGGTGATCGTGGACACGACCGTTCAACCGAAGAACGTCATGTTCCCGACGGATGCCAAGCTTATTCACCGGGCGCGCGAACGGTTGGTGCGGCTGGCGAAGAAAATGGGGCTGGATCTGCGCCAGACCTATCTTCGGGTCGGTAAATTCGCCCTGATCCAATACCAACGCTACGCTCATGCGAAGCAATTCAAACGGGCCGGCAAGGCACTGCGCAAGTTGAAGACCTATCTCGGCCGGATCGTTCGCGACATCGAGCGTCAGATCGCCGGTGACGAACAACTCGACGCGATCTTCAAATGGTCGCTCTATCAGGCAAAAACGGTCATCGAGCAGCGGCAACGTCAGCGTGGCCGCAAGATCTATAGCCTGCACGCCGACGAGGTCGAGTGCATTGGTAAAGGCAAGGCGCACAAGCCCTATGAGTTTGGAGTGAAGGTGTCCGTGGCCACAACACTGAACCGTTCAAAGGGCGGGCAGTTCGCTCTGCACGCGACGGCGCTGCCCGGCAATCCCTACGATGGCCACACGCTCGCGACCGTCGTTCCGGATATGGAAAAGATGATCGGCAACGAGGTCACCCGCATTCTGGCCGACGCTGGATACCGCGGCCACAATGCTCCCGAAAGTCACAAGCTGAGGGTCTTCACCAGCGGCCAGAAGCGCCGCCTCACGCCCGCCATCAAGCGCCAGATGCGACGACGATCGGCGGTCGAACCCGTCATTGGACACCTCAAGAGCGAACACAGAATGGACCGCAATTATCTCGCTGGCGAACAGGGGGATGCCGTCAATGCCGTTCTGGCCGCAGCCGGATACAACTTCTCCCTCCTGCTGCGATGGTTCAGACAGCTTTTGTGTCTGGTAGCCGCACTAATCTCCACGTCCCAGAGCCGATCGATACCGCAGCTCAATGTCTGATATCGAGTTCTTCACGATCGACTATTGCGCCTCACGCGCTTCAGGCTTGCGCAAACCTATGTCGAGGCCGGGGCTTCCCCACCAACGACCGCCGCCCCGAATTCCAGCGCATGATCGAGGCCGGGACCAGCAGGCCCGCGCCCTTCGATATTGTCGTGGTCCATTCGTTCTCGCGCTTCTTCCGCGACCACTTCGAGCTTGAGTTCTACGTCCGCAAGCTCGCGACGAACGGCGTCAAGCTGCTGTCGATCACGCAGGAGATAGGCGACGATCCCATGCACCTCATGATGCGGCTAGGGATCGAAAGACGAGCTTTTACGCACGCTTGTCGCCATTGGCGGCGGGAAATCGGCGGGAACTGGCGTGCCCAGTTCTATACTGAAATGGCGGGTCGGGAGGGATTCGAACCGGGCATACGTCGACAGTCTAGGCCGCTGGCCTCGGGATAGGCTTTTCAACCAATCGCAGGAATCGTTGGTTGCGTGCCCCCGCAACCAAATCTTCCCAAGCACCCGAAATAACCAGACCCAGATAGCGCTGGCGATCGTAGCTCCTCCGTCATGCTCGATTCCGACTTCACGGCAGTATCGAGGAATTTACGCTTGAAGCGTTCCTCAAGCATCGTGGTTGCTTCCATTGCCGCCAGGATCGATGCGATGCGACCGTGAACCGCAAGCGTCGCGGGGTGGTGGTCCCGCGACGCGCGTCGGTACTTGATACTAATTTACCACAACCCGCCGAGCGAGTGCCATGACGTAGTCATCGGCGATATCAGCCAAAGTCAGGGCGACCTCCGGTTCATTCCACCCCGCCGCGAGAGCCCTTTGCACGAAATCGCGAAACGTCGCCGCGAGTACCTCCTCGCGACCAAGAGCTCGGCAGGGATCATTCGCGGCTTGCATTATCAGACGGATAGCTTTCATTGATGCGCCCCCTAACGGTTTGCCTTGTTGCACCAGAAGTGCATTCGTCATGCACTCCGACTCTTGCCATGCGCTATTATGCTTCTTTTCTAATGGCTTACGCGGTGCGTGTCGTTAGCCGCCGATCCCAAAACTTGCAGCGGCGTCCATTTCTGCGGCTGGGAGGACACTGGCCGATCATTCCCCTCGCTCAGGAACGATTGGAGTGACAACGCGTTCGATAGATCGGACTAAAGTCTGATACTGCCCCAGCGCCACAGTTTGGCCCGATTGCCCGGAATTTTAAGAAGCACTTTGGCACCTCAATCCGATCCATCCGGAACGGAATAAACAGCACAAAAGCGGGTCGTGAGAATGTCATTGGGAGTAGGCTCCGACGAGGCGAGCTCCCTCGAGACCAAGGGGGATCCATGCTTCATGCACGAGAACGGCAACTGGACGGACTTCGCACTCTCGCCGTCGCTATGGTCCTATACCACCATTTCTTCGCGGTCGATGGATCAGTTTTGGGTCATCTCGGCGTACGCCTCTTCTTCGTACTCAGCGGCTTCCTGATAACGCGGCTCCTTTTAGATGCACGTTCCGCTATCGACTATGAACCGGGCACTGCGCTGAAATCGTTCTATATTCGCCGCGCTTTGCGCATATTCCCTCCCTATTTTGCGATGTTGGGCTTCGTTTGGTTTGTAAACCTTGAAGGAGCTCGCGGTAGCCTCAAGTGGCACGCGGCTTACCTCTCGAACTTTTGGTATGCCCTCCACAATGAATGGATACCTTGGGTGTTGTGCCACACCTGGAGCTTAAGCATTGAGGAACAGTTTTATATTGCCTGGCCGTTGGTGATCCTGCTGGCTCCCCGCCGCTTCATTGGACCGATTTGCGTCGCGGTCATCGCATTCTCGCTAGCGTATCGCTTCTACTGGCCGTTCACAGGCACACCCGCCCTCGCGCGTGACCTTCTTCCTCCGGCGTCGTTGGATGCGCTCGTAGCTGGCGCCCTCCTCGCCGTCCATCGAAGCAGGACTGAGGTTTGGCCCCGCTGGATGCGGGTAAGCGTTGCTCCCCTGACCGCCGGCGCCGTCATTTTCCTATGGCTGAAACCAGTGCCGATGACACCAGCGCTTGAATGGCTGACGTGGATCGGTGCGGAGATTTTTCCCATCATACCCCTCGTCATGCTGGTCGGAGGCTGTTCGTCGGGCCTACGAGGACCGCTCGGCCGCCTGCTGGAACTCCCGCCGATCACCGCGGTCGGACGCATAAGTTACGGCGTTTACCTTTTCCATCCGATTGTGCTTTCGCTGATCGTCAAGGCTCAGGCCTGGATCCCGGTCAATGTTTCGGAACAGGGTCCCGGTCGTTTTGTGATTGCGACCGCGGCCACACTGATGCTGGCTTCGATCTCCTGGACGATCTTCGAAAAGCCGCTCAACCAGCTCAAACGCCACTTCCCCTATGTCCGCTCCAGAAGCCAGGCTCACATTCCGTCGTCGAACAGGGCGAGTGAACCCGACGTACGAGCATACGAGGTTTCAGCGTACCGCCCAAGCTATGCCAACCGCGATGAACATGGGACTTAATAGATGCCTGATCCTCTGATCTCGGTCGTGCTGCCTGTTTACAATGGCGAGCCTTACATTGCCGCCGCGCTCGAAAGCATTCTGCGCCAGGACTACGACCGCTTTGAAGTCATTGCGCTTGACGACGGCTCGACCGATCGTTCGCTGGAGGTCCTTCAACGGTGTCGAAAAGCCGACGATCGTATCCGCATCGTCTCGCGGGAGAACCGCGGACTGATTGCGACGTTGAACGAGGGCATCGCCTTGGCGAGAGGGGACCTTATCGCCCGAATGGACGCAGACGATATTTCCTATCCATCCCGCTTTTCGCGCCAGGCCGCACTCTTTGCCAAGCAGCCTCAGCTCGCGATCAGTGGTACGGGCATTGATCAGCTTCTCGGCAACCGCGTGGTACGCGGCAGGCCAAATCCGATCTATCAGACCGGAGATTGGCACATACTGTCGACGTTCTTTACCATCTTCTTGCACTCGACCGTGATGTACAACCGCAAGGTCATCCCTGAAGACATGCTGGTGTATGACGCAGGCTATGTCCATGCCGAGGATTTTGATCTCTTCGGGCGCATTGCCCGGCAGTTTCCTGCGGCGATGATCGATGAGAGCCTCGTTGCCTATCGTATTCACCGCGACAGCGTCTCAAGCAGACACAAGCAGCAGATGCGTCAAACGCACCTGAAGATCGTCGCGGAGAACCTCGAACGACAATCTCTTTGCGACGATCCCGATGCGCTTCATGCCATCGGGGCAGCGGTTACGCCCGACACGGTACGCCGTGCTGCAAATTGCCTCCTCGCGATCGAACGGAAAATCGCGGAGCGGGTGGGTCCGACGCGTTCCAGCTACGCGCACGGAAGCTTGTGCTTCTTCTATTTCCTCTATCAACTTATTATTGACGAGCAGCGACCGGAGCTCACGCACGCGTTTTTAACGCTGACTGGAAAGTGGCAGCTCATCCGGCGTCGAGAACAGTACGGACTTCGGTCCGCTGCTTATGCGCCGTGGTTGTGCCGCTTTTCAGGCGGCGCGACCCGGCGACTGGATCTCATGGCGCGCTACTATCAATCGGTGCCCGCTAAAACCGTACAGTCGCTTCAAGGGCTCGCATAGTGGGCGTATTCCCCCGCGCCAGAGCCTGCCACCAGCTGAGGTCACGACAGCCATGCTAGAATTCGTTTGGTCGAGTTTTCGGCTATTGCGTCAGGCGCTCGGCCGGCAGATCTACCTGCTTGCGATTGTCGTCGTCTTAGGATTAAGCACCGCCGTCCTCGAAGGCACGGGCATCGGTCTCATTATTCCGATGCTCGGCATTATCGGCGGCGAGAAGGATCCCTCGGGGATGGCTGGGCTTTCAGCCGTCTTCCAACAGGTGGGCGCCGGTTTGGATGATCGGGCAAGGCTTATTGCGATCGCTGCCGCAATCCTCGGATTGATCACAGTGAAGAATGTGCTGGCGTTCGCCAACGCCGTGCTCACCAATTTCATCTACGGCAGAGCCGGCCACGCCATGCGAAGTTCTCTTGCCGGCCAGCTTTTGACGATTGGATACTCATTTTTTCTGCAGCAGAGCCCGGGGCGCCTGCTCAATATCATCTCCAACGAATCCTGGCGGGCTTCGGACGCAATACAGACAACCCTTGCGGCGATCGTAAACGCATCAGCCGCCGTCATCTTGCTCATCTTCCTCTTGCTTCTTTCATGGCAGATGACCCTGTGCGTCGCGCTGGGGCTCGTTGTAATCCAGGCTATTCATGCAATCCTCTCTGCCAGCCTGAAAGGGCCGAGCCGCAACGTCACGTCATTCAACAGTGAACTTGCCTCGAAGATGCTTCATCTCGTACATGCGGGGCGGCTCATCCGCGCATTCGGACAGGAACTGCGCGAAAAGGCACTCTTCGATTCCTCTTCAGATGCCGTTCGAAAAGCGAGTTTCGTTCTGCAATCCCGACAAGCGATATTGCCGCCATTGACAGAGATGCTGCATTCAGCTGTTTTTTTAACGGTCGTCGTCAGCGCCTGGCTTTGGGGCGTGAGTTTTCCGATTATCGTCGCTTTCGTGGTCCTGCTATATCGGCTGCAACCGCATGTGCGTGCGCTTCAAATGGCGTGGAGCGCGGTGCAAGGCTGGAGTGGTTCTTTGGAAGAGGTCAGATGGCTCTTGGATTCGTCTGATAAGCCAAAGCCACCGGCGGGCGACGACCCGGTCCAGGGGCTCCGCCAGCAGATTGGCTTTGACTGCGTAACGTTCAAATATCCGGGCTCGGGCTCGCGACCGGCCGTGCTGCGCGCCGCGAGCTTCGACATTCGCCAAGGTCGATCGACAGCAATCATCGGACGATCGGGCGCTGGAAAGACCACGATCGTCAATCTCCTTTGTCGATTTGTGGAGCCCGACGAGGGAGGGATTCTGATCGATGGCATCTCACTCAATCAAATCGATCCTCTCCAATGGCGAAGACAAATTGCGCTCGCCAGCCAGGACCTTGAGCTGATTGATGGTACAATCCTGGAAAACATCACCTATGGTCACGACGCTTCGTTTGCCGACGCTGAAAACGCCGCCAAGCTTGCTGAGGCGCACGAGTTCATCGAGAAACTGCCTGACGGGTATGAGACCGTGGTCGGTTACAGGGGAGCCACCGTCTCGGCAGGTCAGCGACAGAGGATCGCGCTAGCAAGGGCGCTCGTGCGAGATCCGGAAATTCTCATCTTGGACGAGGCCACGAACGCCCTGGACGGATTGTCGGAAGCTGCGATCGTCGAAACCTTGAAATCAAGGGCCGGCCGTCGCACGACAATCGTCATCAGCCATCACCGCAGCACCATTTCGTTCTGCGACGAAGTCGTCATACTTCATGACGGCAGCGTCAGGAATCAGACCTCTTTTGCCAAGGTCGCAACACTAAGCATGGATCAGCTCTACGAGCATGAAACGCCTTCTTCCTAGGAGAGATTGCGGGACTTTCGGCGGGGGCGGGCGTTGCATCGGGACTTGAAGGAATGAAGCGGCGCATCCGCTCCGGCGGAGTTCTGAGGCAACGCTGGTAACGGCCGTGGTTGCCTCCGGCGCACGCTAAGTGGCACTGTTCACGCCAATTTCAATCGACGGTGTCGGGATGCGTCGATGCCTTCAGATCGGCTAGACCACGGTTCGCGTCCTTGCTGCCGGTCGCCGCGGCGGCCGTGAATATCCGTTCCGCGTCGCCGTACATCTTCATGTTCAAGTAGGCATATCCCCGAAGCACCAACAAATCGATCGGCTCCTGGCGCAGCTGGGCGCGCTGATCGAGATATATCAAGGCCTCGCGATAACGCTTGGCGTCGAAGGCGGCCAAGGCCCTGTCGGCCAAGATCGCAATCTGCAGTTCCGCCGCGCGCTGTTGTGTCTGCGGCGCCCTTGTGGCTGCAACGGCGGCATTGTTGGATAGGCCGGCCCGCAGGTAGGCGAGGCTCTGGCCATAGGCCGCATCTTCGCGCGTTTTGCGGTTTGGACTGAGCAGCGCCGCCTCGAACGCCTTTACCGCCTCCATCGGGCGATCGATGTCCATCAGGCACCACCCACGCGACAGTGCCGCTTCAGGATGGAGCAATTGCGCATTGAGCGTGGTAGTGCATCCGCGCAACTGCCGCGCGCTGCGGCGAACCGTCACCGTTTGCATCGCAGGCTGGCGCGAGACCTCAACGCTGGCTGGCGGGTTCGCGGCCTCATCGAGACCAGGTGCCCTAACGATCTCAGGGGGCGAGGCGGCTGCGCCTTGCGGCGCCGTCTGCCCGGGAGCGGGCAGGGGAGGTTGCGTCGTTTGCCGGTTGGTTGTCTCGCCCAACTGGGCGATGCGCTCGGATTTTCCCGCCCACAGCCGTTGGATCTCGGCCACACCCGCCCGGTCGCGCAACTGCTGACGCGTGATGGCCAACCCGTAGGCGGACGGCTCGTCATCCGGTTTCCAGCGCAACGCCGTTTCGAACCAGCGCGCTGCCGTTTGCGGTTGGTTGAGACTGCGGGCGAACCAGCCGAATTGCTGTGCTGTCGGCACATATTTCTGGGCAATGATTTCTGCCGCGATGCGTGAAAGCACCTCTTCGCTGAGATCGGCGGGTGGCTGCAGAGCCATCAGGTTTGCCGTCGCCGCGAGATAGGTCGCGGTCGCATCCTTGGAGGCGCCACGCCATTTGTACATGATGTCCTCCGCCTCCTGGGGCTTTTTTTCCGCGATCAACGTCAGCGCCAGACCCTGGGAAGCAATTGCCGTGTCTTCCTTGTCATGGGCTGCCCGGAACCATTTCTCGGCATCCGCATAGTTCTCCCGGCGAAGCTGGTACCAGCCGAGAATAAGGCTGTCGGATGCCAGGCCCTCGGTTTCGGCAAGTCGTTGAACAATCGAGAGGTAAGCCGGCGCCACAACGAGATCGGGGTCATCGTTGCCAGCCGCGACGAAGCGGCGGGCAAGGTCATTGCGGATGCTGTCGAACTCGCGACCGCCGTTGCCATCGGGGCGTTCGAGCCCCAGGAGATCCTGCATCGTTGCGTAGGACAGCAAAGCAGACGCTTTCTGAATGGTCGCCAGGCGCTCCTGCGGATTCGTGCAGTTCTTGAGGATATACATATAGGCATCCCGGGCGCGGGGCGCGCGATCCGTCCTCGCGAAGGCTTCGGCAACCCGCCAGAGCACATCGATGTCGCTGCATGTCAAAAGGCTCGGCGTGTTGGCGCCGATCTGGACGACGGTTGCGTATTGCTTCAGGTCGGATGCATTGACGAGGCGTGCACGGGCTTCCGCGACATCCAGTCGGTCAAGCAAGTCGGGCGGCGGCTGCCATCCCGATTCGGAGACCTGTCGATCGGCAATAGCCTTGCGAAGCTCCGCGTAGCGTCCCTCCGAATACAGTTGCCACATCTGTTCCAGTTGCCTGTCACCGCTCTGCGGAACGGCCAGAGGGTCGGCGGGTGGCACCCAGTTCGGGTAGAGCGCCTGGAGGCGCGCGATCTCGGCCTGCAGTCGCGCCTTGTCACCACGGCTGGCGAAATAGCGCAACGCACTCTCGTCGACTTTCGGCTGAGCCGGCTTTGCTGGCTGACCAGCAGCAGGCTGCCCTTGCGGTGCCTGCGCGACCGTTACGGATTTTTCGGCCTCGTCACCGGCAGTCTCGCTCTCCTGAGGCAGCGGCGGGACCGTCGTTGCGGCCTGCAGCCGATCTGCAATCGCCTGTACGTCGATCTGAGGCTTGGGGCCGATCTCCGGCCCCGTGACACGACCCATGAGCATGAATTGTGGCGCGGGCGCGTGACCCGATCCGCCGAAGCCCAACATCTCCTGAAGTGCCGCACGATCCTTCAGGGCCGTCACCAGACCGGCCACCGCCACCGCGACAACAATTGCAACGGATGAGGATCTCACAGACACTCCGGATGCTTCTCCCCGACAAATGCCAACCCAAGAAGATGAAGGGTCGATGGATAATAGAGCGATGGCTCAAACTGCTGCGACGACTCAGGCAGCTTCGTTCCGTCTGTCACACAGGCCACGACATCGTTAACAATTCGATAACCCGGGTCCGACAGCAGCGTCTTTGGCTTGCCGGACGCGAGGTTGATCGTCGCCGGAGTGCCGTCCTCGGCGGTCATTCCCTGGCGTAATCTTGACAGCAGAGCCTTGTCCGAAACTCCCGCGCGAACAAGGTAGAGCGGTATGCGCAGGCTGTTGTATCCGAATTCCGCGTCGAAGCCCTTGGCGGGTTCCGGCATGTGATCGAGGCTCACCCAATCGGCGGGCAGCTTTCGTGGGCCGAATTGCATCGACCGCAACAGCGACAGGCCGTCATCCGACAGTTTCTGCCAAGCGTTAGACGGCGCCAGCAGCGCCATGATCGGGATCGCCTCGTAGACCCAGTAGGAGGGATTGACGATGGGGCCGTCCTTGCGATCGGAGGAATCAAAACCGCTGACGCCCGGCAGCAGTAGCGTGTGTCCGCCTGAACTGACCACGACATGCGAAAGAAGCGCCTGGGCCATCTTCGCGGCCGCCTCGATATAGTCGCTTCTGTTCCAGGCAGACCCCGCAAGGGCCAGCGCATAGGCAATCAACAGATCGCCGTCCGACGCGTTGTTGATATCGGTGACATGCGGCGTAACGGCCGGATCCCATTTCCAGGCCGCCAGGCCATCGTCGCGCAGCAGCAGTTCGGTGCGCGTGAAATACCATATCTGCTCGAAGTCTGCGGGGCTGTCGGCAAGGTAGGCAAGCAGCAGACCATACCCTTGGCCCTCGCTGTGGCTGATATTGGCGTTTGCATCATCGACGATGCGGCCGCTGGCATCCAGGAACTTCGCCTTATAGGCGCCCCATGCCTGCGGGTTGATCCCCGGACCTTGCGCCTGCGCGGACTGGCAGGCGGCGGCAACCGCGAAGCTTGCGGCGCAGATCAGTTTCAACAGTCTCTTCATTCGCGCCTGCCCAGCCTGGAAAGCATGCTTGCCGTGGCAACGCCGATCAGAAGCGAAAGGACGACCAGAAGGAAGGCGTAGGACAGTATGTTCGTAGACAACCAGTTCGCAGCGATCAGACGATAATTTGAGATTGACCACGGCTGAGAGGCCACGAAATCGAAGCGACCGACCGGGACGCTTTCGACCTTGCCGGTCTTGCTGGAATAAGTGGTGATATGACCGGCGACCTGCGGCCAGTTGACCTGTGCGGCAACTGCCTCGGCGCCCTCACGCAGGTCCTCGGCGGAAGGAGCCGTGACGATGGTCCAGGACGATCCCCCTGCGGCGCTTTTGCCCTGAGCGATCAGGAAGCTGTCGTCGTTCGAGGGCGTGAAGGCTTCTTCCGACCCGGGCACGAACTGCAGCGAACTCAGCGAAATGTCGAAGTTGCGGCGAAGCCACTCCTGAAATGAGGTGATCTGCCCGCGCCATACTCCGCCGCTAACTTTCGAGCGCCAATCGTCAAAGGTCACGGAAGGTTCGGTCTGGTTCGATTGGGCCGCGGCGGGGGGCCGCCAAGAGGCCTGACTGCTCGCCGCTATGTTCAGCTGCGTCAGCACTGCCGGCGGCATCTGCGAGATCGATCCAATGAAAATGGCGTCTCGCTCGCCGATGGCGCCCGGCGTCGCTGCCGGCTCAACGTCGATCGGGCGGCCGGCAACGATCGCCATTTGTCCGAGCAGCGTAGCGGTCGCCGACAGTGTATCGCTATCAATCCGGTCGATGAAGAGGGGCGTTGGCTGCGTCGCGCGGTTATAGGGATAGCCGGTTCCAGATAGGCCGGCGAGGTTCGGCCGTTGCCCGATCCGGGCAAAGTCGGGAATGTGAAGCTCGCTGGTGTCGAAGAGCGCAAAGCGCGGTGCTGCGCCGGCCGTCGTGCCAGGCACGCAGACCTCGTCCTCTTTCGTCATCAGGATGGCTTCAAGCGACAGCGTGTTCAAACCCGGCTTGAAATGCCGCATCGTCACGCGAATGGGCAAGTGCCGGAAGATGCCCCCCCCTGTTGACGAAATGGGCACCGTCGATGCGATGTTGCCGTTGACATAGATGTCGATATGGCTGCCGGGCAGGACATTCTGCGTATAGGCTGCGTCGAGTAGTACTGTGGCTTCGCCATAGGCGTTCGCATAGAAATCGGACGGCACGGCGATATTGAAACTGGTACGGAAGCGTCGTCCTGAAAACTCCGTTGTCGGCACGCCCAGCTGCGCAAACGTCAGGTTCGCGGCGGAGAGAACGAGCGGCGCATCCGGCGCGCTCCAACGCTGGGTTACCAGCGTGTCGCGAACGGCCGTCGCTGGGCGATCCGTTGTCGAAACGATCGTGTCGATAGCGGACGAGATTGCTGGCCAGGACGGGCCGCTGATCAAAAGAACGGGTGCCCCAGACTTCGGGTCCGTCACGAACGAGGCCAGCGGCGCTGCTTGCGCGGCCGGCGGCGTCGCGATGACTGATTGCAGCTCGGCCGGCGTTCCAACGACGACAGTCATGCGACCCGCACCCGTTTGCGGCAACGTGTCAGGCGTGAATGAAAAGGTTTCATTCGGCATGCCGCTTAGAACCGCGAGGCCCTGGGCAAGGCGTAAGAGAGGCTTTGTCGTGCCCGGCTGCTCGAGCGCCGGTACGACGAAATTGAACTGCGTCTTGCCGGTTTCGTCTACACCGGTCGCGCGGATGGCGTCTGTACTGGAAAACTTCGCGGCCTCTTGCCCACTAAAGCTCAGATAGGTCTTTGCCGGGTCGATGTCCGTCCAAAGCTCATACGTCGATTGAACAGTGCAGTCGGTGCGATGGCGTTGGGTGGCTTCAAATGTCAGAAGATTCGCGCCCGGTTGTAGCAGTCCCGCGGGCACGTCGAAGGAGACGTTCGATGGCGCGTCCGACGAGGCGATCGGTTGTTGACCGACGATCCTGTTGTTCAGAAGAACCGTTAGTTGCGACGCCTCCGGGGCAACGACGACGGCATTTTGATAGGAGAAGTTGAACTTCGCTGGCGCGGCAGCCTGCTCTGGCGTGATGTAGATCGACCACGACCTGCGATCATACTCGCCATCCAGGCCGAACTTGGCGAAAGGGATGATGTACCTTTGAACCGAGCTTTGACCAGCTCGCTGGATGGGCGGTTGCGCAGGGCGTTGCGCCTGCGCCGGGACGACTGGTGGCGAAGGCTGCGGTCGAGCAACGTCGGCCGGCGCCTGCGGTTGCGATGGTGGCGTTGCCGAGGCTGATGGTGAAGCGGGTGCCATGGAGAAAGGGGTGGGCGCGGCAGGCATGGGCGCCACCGGTGTCGGTGCAGGCGATGCAGACCGCGGCGGCGCCTCTGCCGGTGCAGGCGTCGCCGGGAACGTCAGTCTCGGCACCATCGGCGCACTGCCCTGCTCACGTTCACCCGACATGTCGAAAGGCGGCGTTTGCGCATAGGCAACTACTGAAGCCGCGAGGAGAAACGCCAAGATCGATGTGATCTTTTTCATCGGTAGCCTGCCTTCGCGACCTGGCTCTGCCGCTCGCGTTCGGGCCGCATGCTGCGGAAAAGGTACACGAGGCCGCGGCTTGTCTGATAGAGCGACAGGCCGAGAAACCAGATCGTTCCGCGAATGAGACCTGGGTTGTGGCGGCGCGCCTGCTGGAACTGCGTCCACTGATCGGAATTCGCAAACATCAGGTCGGCGATCAGGCGGTGGTCGAGGGCGTTCTTCGGACTATATTGGCAGCCAACAGCCAGAATCTCGCCTGAAGGCTGGATATTGCGGACGATAAGCGGCAGCGTTTCGATGCTTGCGCCGCTGTGAGGCTGGAAGCGTATCTCGCCCTCGGCGCCAATCACCATCGGATCCAGCTGCTTGTTGAACACATGCAGCCGGGCACCGTGCACCGAGACGTCCTCGATGGATGCCGTGTGCCACTTGCCGTTGACCCCGAATTCACAACGCCGGTTTACACGCACGCGACGGGACGCAGCCCGCTCGCCACGTTCGGAAACGACGCCTAGGGCGCAGCCGGCCATGATCAGGTTGATGATGTTCCAGCCGCCGACCACCAAGGTCACGTCGGCCTTATACGGCTCGGCGTAGATACGAAAGATCGTCACCACCAGAGCAATCAGTTGTACGGCAAAGATGACGAAGAACGGTCGGCTGATTTCCGAAAGACGGCTGACCGCGATCGACTCGTCCTTCGCCGTAACCTTGAACGTTGGCTTTCGCGGATTGAGCATGACCGAAACCACTGCCGGGAGCAGGTGAACCGTCTGAACATACTCGTAGAGTTCCGAGATCCAAGGCCAGCGGAAGGAACCGTAGAGGTAGTTCTGCATCATCAGGTTCACAAGCATGTATGCCAGCGTATAGGCAAGGAACTCGCCGCCCGATGCGGTGAAGATCTCCAGATCGAAGAAGAGGTAGAAAAGCGGCGCGAACAGAAAGATCGTGCGCGGAAACGGGAAGAGCCAGAAGAGCGTCGACGACATGTAGCAAAGGCGTTGCGGCAGTGTCAGGCCCCGCTTCAACAAGGGGAAGCGGAAGCGCAGAATTTGCATCATTCCCTGTGCCCATCGGCTGCGCTGGCCGATGAAGCTTGCAAAGGTCGCCGGCTGCAGCCCGGCGATCAGGGGCTTGTCCACATAGATGCTGTTCCATCCGCTGCCATGCAGCGCAAGGGCGGTTTCGCAGTCCTCCGTGATGCTGATACCGCTGAATCCGCCCTGGGATTCCAGTGCCCTTCGGCTGAGGACGGCAGCTGAGCCGCAGAAGAATGCTGCGTTCCATTTATCGAGACCGCGCTGGATGATGCCGTAGAACATCTCGTTCTCGCTCGGCATTCTCTCGAAGGTTCGAAGATTTCGTTCCAGGGGATCCGGGTTGATGAAGAAATGCGGTGTCTGGACAAGGAACAGCTTCGGATCGTCGTCGAAATAGCCGACGGTCTCGAGCAGGAAATCGCGTGCCGGCGCGTGGTCCGCATCGAATACGGCAATCAGCTCGCCGCTCGAATGCTTCATTCCATTGTTGAGGTTGCCTGCTTTGGCATGCTCGTTTCGGTCGCGCGTGAGGTAGCGTACGCCGAGATCCTCGCAGAGCTTCTTGAGCTCGTTGTGACGCGCCGCTGCCGCCTGGGCTTCGAGAAGCTTGTTGGAATTGCGCTTCTGCAATGTGCCGCCATCGTCCAGCAGCCAGACATGCAGCCTCTCAGCGGGATAATCCATGGCCTTCGCGGCGGCCAGCGTATTGGCGAGGAGGTGCGAGTCCTCGTTGTAGGAGGGGACGAACACGTCGACGTGGGGAAAGCGTTCTTCCTTGCTCGCCCGCGAAGGGCGCGGCGGCAGGGGGGTGGCGACGATGAACAGGCTGAGCGCCAGCATCGCCACGCTGTACATTTCCGCGAGGTAGAGCAGCAGACCGGGGATGAAGTTTTCTGGCTGATTGATCGGCGGCAGCGTGCTGGTCGTGCGCCAGTAGACATAGCGAAGAACAATTGAGGTGCCGAAGGCAAGCGCGATCAGCCTCCAGGTGCCTTCAGCCTTCAGCCCCTTGATGATCGCCATTACGGCGACGACGACAATGCTCGCAATCAGCTGGGTCTGCAGGTTCACTGGCAATGTGATCAGCGCGATCACACATAGAGAAACGAAGGCCCACGTAATGATGCTCCGGGCTTTATGCATCAAGATCCCTTTGACAATGCAGGCCGGGTGCTTGGGAACACCGCAGCCTTCCCACGTCTATCTTCGGCACACGGCCGTCATGGCCGAATCCCCTATACAGTCTGGCGATGGCACCGTTAGGCCGCTCGCCGTCGCGGATCTCGGTTGCGTCTGTTCGTTCGAAGGCACTGCTGACATGCCTGGCTGTGGCAAATCGCTCGAGGCGTCCGGCAACGGCACGCGAGGACCTGTCGGCAGCGGTAACTGGGCAGGCGCCTCCTCAGCTTTCGGCTGAACGCTGCGTACGCGAACGACACGCGATTGGATTTCCGGGCGGGCCGGTTCATAGCCAAAGGCCATCGGCATGTTCCTGTAACCGCCTTGGTCCGGATAGATCGGATTGCCAGGGCGCCCGAGCGTCGGATCAATACCCTGCGGAGATCCAAATGGATTCCAGATTTCTCCGTCCAGCATCCCGACGATCGTGTAGCCGTACATGATTCCAAGCAACTGCCTTTCGGTTGCCCGCGCATCGCAGAGGCGCAACCGCACCTGGATCATTCCGAAGTTACGCGCTTGCGTATGAGCGGATCTGCTCGAGCGGATCTGCTGCCAGCCATAAATACAGGTATCGCCCGAACCGCTCTCGCCCGAGGCATAGCCGAACGGTCCATAGCTGTTTTGTAGATAGGTCGTGGACCGCGTCATTTGCACGCCGGGAACGGCCACAAAAGCCTCGCGGATTATCCCGTTTTCGCTGATCATTTTATACGAGGCGTTTCCAGTACCGGGATTGGCTCCCGACGCGCCGAGGAACTGTACCTTGAGAAAATTCTGGCCTGGCACGGATGACGACGTGTAGAGCGAAATCATCTGCTCGGTGCCGTTGCCACGCTTGTGCTCGACGACGCTGACGATCGAGGGGCCGCCAGGCGGAGGCAAGGCCAGCGCCGTCTCGGCGGGCACCGTCTCGGAAATGTTTGGGGACCTGACGTTTCCCGACGACTGACATCCAACGAGGAGCCCGGCAAGCAATGCCAAGCATGACGCCTTCAGTAAACTGAACGTTTCGGGTCGCCGCAATCGTCTTTCCTCACATCCATGCGCAGATTTCGCGGTGGACTTCCGAATCAACGACCCTTGAGGCCGCTACCCATGGTAAACGACGATTATGGTTAACCCAAAGTTAATGTCAGAGCGGCAGCGGTAGCGATCCGTCCTATCTCCACGGTAGCATTGAGTACGACACAAGCTCCTGAACCATTTCGGGACCGATGAGTTTCTCCAAGACAGCGCAACCCATGGAGATCATCATGCCCAGGAACGATAAAGAACTGTCGCGTGAAGGAGACTATCGCGATTTCGAAGAGCGCAATATCGATGAAGGCTGGCCTTATGCCGACAAGGAGCCAAAGCGGCCCGCTCCGGCAAATCGCGCCTATGGCGAAGCTTCAGGTGACCCCGGCCGAGACAACAACAGCGGCTTGCGGGTGGACGGTGTGGACGAGAACGGCAACGAGAACCCTCTTAAGGACTCACTGCGCCCGGGGATGATCGATCGCGACGACAGCGACGAGCTGGAAGCGAAGGTGACGGAGAATCTCGAGAACATCCCTGATGTTGATGTCGATAGTATCGACGTTCATGCAGACGGCCATACCGTGACCCTCGAAGGAGAAGTCGAAACGATCGGAATGGCACGGAAGGTCGAACTCGCTGCCCTTGCGGTCGACGGCGTGCGGCATGTCCGGAACAAGATCGAGACGACCGGGGTCGACTCGCATATTCCCACGCACGATTGATCCGATTGCGCTCCTCAGTCAGACAAATGGGTGCCTTTCGCCAGACGTTCAGGGGGCCAAGGGCTGAGCAGTGCGCTCATTGGAAGAGTTCATGCAGTTCCGCGCGTGCGATCTTACTCAGCCGCTCGGCTTCGGCTTTTTCAATGGAACGGTATGGCCAACGGAGTTTCGTTCCAACCGGGCCCCACCCACCGATCGCACAAAGCAACTTGTCGAGCGCCGCATTCGAATAGCCCTGGGTCTGGCGAAATGGAACGATGTGGCTGTCCATGAACGCGCAAATCCGTTTCTCGATAGCCAGAGCGGCGTCGATATCTTTTGCCATGAGGTCGGTCCACCATTGGGCGCCGCGCGGACTGAGGCAGGCCACATTGGAAAACGCGCCGGCGGCACCGGCGTGTTTCATGCCGGTCGCAAGATGATGGCCGGGGACGAAAAGCGCGAGCGCCGAGAGGTGTTCGCGCGCCGCCGCATACCAATCCGCATCGCCGTCGGCGAGCTTAATGCCGACAACGCAAGGGGAGGGGCCGCAGATGGCGGCCAGGTCTCGGGGCGTGAGAACCCGCTTTGCATGTGGCGGATTGTAGAGGATCAGGGGGATGCCCTCGGCGCAGTCCGCCGCGCGCTTCAGGAAATCGATCGCCTCCAGATCGGCTACCGGCCACCAATCCGGCAGAATGACCTGGATCGCCAGAGGCTTCAGGGCCACCGCGCGTATGATCCGGGAGAGCGCGATCCGCGGGTCCGGCTGACACGCGCCGATCACGAAGGGTATGCCGGTCCCTGCGCAACGCTCGGCAAGCGTTGCCTGGATCCTGTCGAACTCGGCTTCGGTCTGATTATGGAACTCACCAGCCGTGCCGTTGGAATAGATGCCGTCGACGCCGGCTTCTACAAGGATGTCGATCTCTTCGCCGAGTGCAGAAAAGTCGATCTCGTCGTTCTCCATGATGGGCAACAGAAGGCTCGCCCAATTGCCGGCGATCGAATGCCGTCTTTGCGTCGTCAAGGCATGGCTCCCAATGGTATGTCATCGCGAATGCAGGCCTTGAAGTGTCCCGGCGCGACTTCCCGCAGTTCCGGTGCGGCCTGGCCGCAGGCCTCGATCGCGTGCGGACAGCGGGTGCGAAAAACGCAGCCGCTCGGAGGGTTGGCGGGGCTCGGGATTTCGCCCTTCAGCACCTGCCGCTCGCGCTTGGCGCCGACGTCGGTCGAGGGAATGGCCGAGAGAAGCGCGCGCGTATAGGGATGCTGCGGCCGGGCGTAGAGATCGCCGCTCGCAGCGATTTCCATGATCCGACCGAGATAGAGGACGATCACCCGATCGCAAATATACTCTACGACCGCAAGGTCATGCGAGATGAACAGCATGGTCAGCCCCAGCTGCTGCTGCAGATCGCGCAGCAGGTTTATGACCTGCGCCTGGATGGAGACATCGAGCGCCGACACCGGCTCGTCGGCGACGATCAGCTCCGGGGTCAGTGTCAGTGCGCGCGCAATGCCAATGCGCTGGCGCTGCCCGCCTGAAAACTCGTGGGCATAGCGATTGATCGCCTCGGCGGGCAGGTCGACCTGCTCGAGCGCGATGCGGGCGCGCTCCATCCGCTCCGCGCGGGTTCCGATGCGCTGGATTTTCAATCCCTCCGTCAGGATTTCGCCGATGGTCATGCGCGGCGAGAGACTGGCGAACGGGTCCTGAAAGATATACTGCATGCGCGGGCGCATGCGGCGCATCGCCGACGGTGAAAGGCCGGTCAGTTCGACGCCGTCGAAACGGACGTTGCCGGCGGACGGCTCGACCAGGCGCAGCACCGAGCGGCCGATCGTCGTTTTACCGCTTCCGGATTCGCCGACCAGCCCCACGACTTCGCCCTTGCCGATGTCGAAGGAAATATCCTTCAAAATGGTCAGCCGCGTGCCATGGGATGCGTAGTGTTTGGACAGATCGCGGACGGAAAGCAGAGGTTCGGTCATCTAGATCTCCCGCCAGCGAATGCATCGGCTCTTATGAAGCGGTCCAACGGGTTCAAGCGCCGGCACCGCCTTGCGACACGCCTCGATCGCAAATTGACAGCGCGGCGCAAAGGTGCAGCCCGAGGGCATGTTGACGAGGCTTGGAACGACGCCCGGAATGGCGGCGAGCTTTTCGCCGGCTTGTTTCATCCGTGTCGCGTCGCCAAGCCGGGGCATCGAGGCAAGGAGGCCCTTTGTGTAAGGATGCTTCGGATTGCTGAAGACCTCGCCGACCGGCCCTTCCTCGACGATGCGGCCGGTGTACATGACGGCGACGCGATGGGCGATCTGGGCCACGACGCCGAGATTGTGCGTGACGAAAAGGATGGCCATGCCGCGCTCGCGCTGGAGCTTCAGCAGCAGATCGAGGATCTGCGCCTGGATCGTCACATCGAGTGCGGTCGTCGGTTCATCCGCAATCAGCAATGTCGGATCGCAGGCAAGTGCCATGGCGATCGTCGCACGCTGGCGCATGCCGCCGGACAGCTCGTGCGGATACTGGCCGGCGCGCCGTTTGGCATCGGGGATCCCGACGCTTTCCAAGAGCGAAACGGCAGTAGCCATTGCGGCTTTTCGGGTTGCGCCGCGATGAATGCGAATTGGCTCGGCGATCTGGTCGCCAATCGTGTAGACGGGATTGAGGCTGGACATCGGCTCCTGGAAGACCATGCCGATGTCGTCGCCGCGAATGTCGCGCATTTCCTCGTCGGTCAGCGTAACGAGGTCGTGCCCGGAACCATCCTTGCGGCGCAGCCGGATGCTTCCCGCTGCGATCGATCCGATGTTGCGGGTGAGAAGGCGCATGACGGAAAGACTGGTCACGGATTTGCCCGAACCGGATTCTCCTACCAGAGCCACGGTCTCTCCTGCGCCCACCGTCAGGTCGACGTCGTTGACGGCCGTGACATCGCCGCCGCGAATGCGGAAGATTGTCTTGAGGCCCTGAATGGCAAGAACCGGTTCGGCTGACTGCATGGTGGTCACCCGCCAAGCAGACCGGTTGCACGCAGGATCTCATTGATCCTTGCCGTCTCTGCTTCATTGAGGGCGGCGCGCGGACGCGGCATGACGGAGGTATCGATAATGCCGAGGCTCTTCATTGCGGTCTTGAAGCCACCAATGCCGGAGGCACCGCCGCTGACGCGGCCCTGGGCGACCCAGACGATTTCGAAGAGACGGCAGAGCCGCTCCTGCTCCTTGCGCGCGGCGACCCAGTCCCCACGCTGGGCGGCGTTCCAGAGGCGCACATAGCCATGCGGATCGACATTGGCGATGCCAGGAACAACGCCATGGGCCCCCATCAGCAAGGCATTGTCGACGACGATTTCCGAACCGGTCATCAGGAACACGTTCGGCCGGTCGGCAAGATCGAGCAGGGCATAGCGAAAATTGCCGTCGTCGCCGCTGGAATCCTTAAGGCCGATGATCGTGCCTTCCCTGGCCAAGGTCACCGTCGTCTGGCGTTGCAGCTTGACGTGCACGCAGACCGGAATGTCGTAGGCGACGAGCGGTACGTCGACGGCGTCACGGATAAAGCGGAAGTGGTCGAGGATTTCCGATTGGCTGGTGACGGTATAGAACGGCGCGGTGGCAACCACGGCATCGGCGCCCGCCCGCTTGGCGACGTCTGCGTGATGAATGACGCGATCCGTGGTCGCATCTATGACGCCGACGATCAACGGTACGCGCCCGTTCACCACCTTTGCCGAATGCTCGATGATCTGGCGGCGCGTCTTGTCGTCGTGAAAGATTACCTCGCTTGTCGAACCAAGCACGAAAACGCCGTGGCATCCACCGTCGATAAGATGCTCCAGAACCCGCGTATAGGACGGATAATCGACCGTGAAATCCGCATTGAGAGGCGTCACGACTGGAGGAATTACACCCTTGAATTTTGTCATTGTCTCTTCTTTCGAATGATCAGTTTAGTTCAGCGCGAGGGTCGAAAGCGTCCCGAAGACCGTCGCCGATGAAGTTGATGGCAAGAACCGCGAGGATGAGAGCCCCGCCTGGGAACAGCCATTGCCAGGGATATTGTTCAAGCACCGCCGTCGAGCGGGCCGCGTTCAGCATGTTGCCCCAGCTGGCGGCCGGCGGGGCAATGCCGAGACCAAGGAAGGAAAGGCCGGCTTCGAGCAGGATGGCGTTGGCGATCTGCAGCGTGGCGTAGACAACCAGGATATCGATCGAGTTCGGCAGACCGTGCCGGAAGAGGAGGTGCGGCAGGCCAGCGCCCATTCCCCGCGCGGCGATGACGAAGTCGCGCTCGCGCAATTCCAGGAGCCGCGCGCGCACCATTCGTGCCAGGAGCGGCCAGGACAGCAGCGAAATGACGAGGACGGTCGGCCAGATGCCCGTGCCGGCGATCGAGGCGAGCACAAGGAGAAAAATCACGGGCGGCAGCGTCATGACGAGATCGACAAACCGCATGCCGACGGCGTCTGCCCAGCGGCCGGCAAGGGCGGAGACGGCGCCGAAAAGAAAGCCGATGATCGCTGACAGCAGCGTCGAGGCAACGGCCACGAGGAGCGAGATGCGTCCGCCTTCCATCACGCGCGCAAACACGTCGCGTCCGACGCCGTCCGTGCCGAAGACGTGTTTGGAACTTGGACCGCTGTTCATCGCCAATAGGTCAATGTCGTTTGGCTTGAAGGTCCACCAGAGCGGGTAGGACAGGATCATCGCCAACACAGGAAGAGCCAGGCAGACGCCGAAAACGGCAGCACGGTTGATCAGGAAGCGGTCGAGCGCGCGGGCGAGAGGACCGGGACTGCGGGTGGGGGTTCTGGCCAGCATGCTCAGCCCACCTTGATGCGCGGATCGATCACCGCATAGGTCATGTCCGTCAGCAGATTGACCACGATGACGCAGGCTCCGATGATGAGTGTGGCGCCCATGATGACCGGATAGTCACGGGTTTCGACCGAATCGACGAGCAGCAGACCCATGCCCGGCCAATTGAAGACGCTCTCGATGAAGATGGCGCCGCCGATGGCAAGACCGATGGTCGA
The DNA here is from genome assembly GCF_000577275.2 of Rhizobium favelukesii. Classification (NCBI taxonomy): domain Bacteria; kingdom Pseudomonadati; phylum Pseudomonadota; class Alphaproteobacteria; order Hyphomicrobiales; family Rhizobiaceae; genus Rhizobium; species Rhizobium favelukesii. The sequence continues at coordinate 3,280,199 of NZ_HG916852.1, read as the reverse complement.
ACCGATGAGCGTGACAACAGGCAGCAGCGCATTGCGCAAGGCGTGCTTGACGATCACCCAGAATTCGATGACGCCCTTGGCCCGCGCCGTGCGCACGTAGTCCTGATTGAGCACTTCCAATAGGGAGGCGCGCATGTAGCGCATGATCAACGCTGCCTGGGCGACTGCAAGCAGGCAGGCAGGCAGGATCAGGTGATGCAGCAGATCGAGGACCGAGAACGGCTCGCCGGGTGTCAGCATGCCGCCAGATGGCATCCAGTTGAGCCGTACGGCAAAGACGTAAAGTCCGATCAACGCACTGAGAAAAGCCGGGCTTGAAATGCCGGCAAGCGCAAGCACCGAGAACGAAACGTCGGTGACCGAATTGCGTCGCACGGCGCTTACGATGCCGGTGGCGATGCCAACAATAATTGAGATGACGAGAGCCGTTCCCATGAGCAGGATGGTGGGACCGATGCGTGACAGCACGAGGCCGAGCACCGGCTGATCCATGCGCTTGATCGAGTAGCCGAGATTGCCGGTCAACGCCTGCTGCAGCCAGGCCAGGTATTGCACAGGCAGCGGTTGATCGAGGCCGAGCCTGCTGCGCAGTTCAGCCAGATCAGCCGGCGACAACGGAATGTTCGGATCGATATAGGCATCGATCGGATCACCAGGGGTGAGGCGCAGCAGAAGGAAAATCAGCATGCTCAACGCGAGCAGCATGCCTATCCCGATCGCCAAGCGCCGGAGGCTAAATGTCAGCATTGCAACTCCGTCCTGAAAGGGTGGCGAACGCCACCCTCTCGTACCATGGGCGGCCTTATTCAGCGATCGACCAATGTTGCGGATCGGCCTCGTAGGGACCGCCTCCGGGAGCGGGGGTCCAGACGAAATCCTTGACCTTGGTGGAGACGACGCCATAGCGGTTCGCCACCCAGAGCGTGCCCCAGGGAAGCTGACTGTTCATGACCTTGCAGACCTGCCGGTAGCGTTCGTCACGCTTTGCCGCGTCGGGCTCGGCAAGGGCAGTGTCGAGCGCGGCAGTCAGATCGGGTATGCGGGCGCGAACGACGTTCGGGCCGGCGGGCGGAATCTGCTTTTCATTCAGCCCGACATTGATGCTGCCGGCATCCGGTCCGTTTTGCAGACCGGCATAGACCAGCTGAAACTGCGAGATATCGGCATCCGGCTTCAGGACGATGCTGTTATAGGTCGGAGCATCGACTGCGCGCGGCACGACATTGATGCCAACCTGCGCCAGCATCGCTTGAACTGCAGCGAGCACGTTGGTCGCCAATGGCGTCGTGTAGTAGGTCAAAAGCGTGATCGGCTTGCCACCATTGATCTCGTCCCAGCCCGCTTCTTTCAAAAGCGCCTTTGCCTTTTCGGGATCGTAGGCATAGGGGTCGATATCCTTCGGCACGAGCTGGTCGGCGACGTAGGCGCAGTTGGCCGGCTTGGCGGCGCCTCCGTAGAGGCTCTGGATGATTGCATCGCGGTTGATCGCGTGCATCACGGCCTGACGGACACGCAAATCCTTCCAGATCGGTGATTCATGGTTGAATCCCAGGTAATTGACGACGAACGAGTTGCCTTCGATCACCTGGAAGGACGTGTCATCCTTGAACGTCGGGACATCGTTAGAATCGACATAGGTGAATTGAATCTCGCCGGCGCGAAGCGCGGCGATCGCGGCCGCCGGATCGGCGAAGTAGCGATTGATGATCTTCTCCAGAGCCGGCTTACCGCCCCGGTAATCGGTGTTGGCGGCGAGTTCGACGTACTGGTCGTTGACATATTTGGTGAACTTGAAGGCACCAGTGCCGATCGGTGACGTCGACCACCACGGGCTCTTGGCGAGCTGGTCGGCCGGTATTGACGACAGCGCATGCTCGGGCAGCATCATCACCTTGGTAAGCGTATCTATGAGGCTCGCGGATGGTGCGCTGAGCTTGATGACCAGCGTATGTTCATCGGGAGCCTCGACCGCCGATACCGGTGACAGGCGGGCTGCCAGGACGGAGCCGGTCTTGGCGTTCTTGGCGAGCCCGATCGTGAACTTGGCGTCGTTTGCCGTAAATGGCTTTCCGTCGTGCCATTTCGCGTCGGCGAGCTTGAACGCGTAGGTCAGCTGGTCCGGGCTGATCTCATAGGAGGAGGCAAGGACGCCGACCGTCTTCTGCAGCTTCGCATCGTAGGCGACGAGTGGCTCGAAATAGATGCTGAGCCAGGTGAAGCCGGCGGTCGCGGCCAGCGGATTGAAATTGCCCTGGAAGCCACCGGGGCCGACGTCGAAACCGCCCGACAGGGTTGCGGATTGTGCCGGGCGGGTGAAGCCCGATGCGACGGTTGTTGCCATCATCGCAGCGATCGCGATCGCCGAAAGTCGAGACAGAGTTTTCATTGCGTTCCTCCCACATTTGAACTTGTCTTGTTGTTTGCGATAACTCGGGCGATGCCCTCGTAGTGGTGGTCGAGACGCCGGCGGGCCTCCTCCAGGTCCCGGGCCTCGACGGCATCGACAATGGCGGCGTGATCCCGCCAGGTGGCCATCGGATCGACATTGTCGAGATTGACGAAATCCGAGGCCTTGTAGAAAGCGAGCCAGAACACGTCGATCAGCCGGCTCAGCGTCTCGTTCTGCTGGCAGCGGAACAGCAGGCGATGAAAGAGCTGGTCGTCCTCGGCGAAGGCTTCGCCACGTTCCGCATGCGCCTTCATGCGGTTGACGGCGGCGCGAAGCTCGGCAATGTCGTCCTTGCTGATCGTCTCCAGCGTCTTGCCGATCAGACCGACCTCGAGCGTCCGGCGAATCTCGATGACTTCCTCGATCTGGCGAAGCGCGCCGCCAAGACCATAGGCAAGATTGTCGAGCAGCGGCTCAAAGGAGAACGCTTTGACGAAGATCCCGACGCCGCGACGCGATTCCAGCACACCGAGAGATTCAAGCGCCTTGATGCCCTCGCGCAGGGAGTTGCGGCTGACGCCGAGCTGGGCTGCGAGCTCGCTCTCGGCCGGCAGAAGGGTGCCCGGTTTCAAGCCATTGTCGTTGATGTATGCGCGCAGGCTCTCCTGCACGGAAACATGCAGCAGCGGGGCTCTCGTCAAAGGCTTCATGGTCTTGAGTGGCATGCCAATCCCGCTGCAAAAGTTTCAGACAAGAGACACATATCCACTTGTAGGATATCTGTCAAATGGACATGCGACAGTGATGCGCCCGGGGAGTTTTGTGATGGAGGCGGGAGTCTGTAGGGGAACGATGGCGGCCACCCTCCGGAAGCCGGCCACCGACAATTCGCCGGTCAGCCGGGCAGCGAGGCGTTAAAATCCGAACGTCTTGGCCACGGCCCTCGGCTGCATGGAAACGCTACGCACAGCCCGCGGTAGGCAATGTTTTTGCCAACGCCAAAAACCCGACGGCATGCCACGGTGCTCGCATCCAAGTCAGAAACGCTGCGCTGTGGGCCCTCAGGATTTTCATAATTTTAGGTTATCGTAACGATCAGTAAATCTAACTTAGAATTATGATCAGCTTCCGATATGAAGAAGCAAAGGGAGGATGCGCGTCGACCGGTGTCTTCGGCTCGAGCACAAAGCCTCATTCGGGAACGGCGCAGCTCGGCCGGGCCGGGTGGTTTGGCAAAGCTCCCTTTGGACGGCAGAAAATTCAAAGCAATCAAGGAGAACGTTATGGACCAGAAACCCGAGAGCGCAGGCAAATGTCCCGTTGCGCATGGCAATACGCCCCGTGGTCGATCCAACCGCGACTGGTGGCCGGACCGGCTGGACGTTCAGATTCTTCACCAGCATTCCGGTCTTGCCGATCCGATGGGCAAGGCGTTCGACTATGCCGAGGAATTCAAGACGCTCGACCTCGACGCGCTGAAGCAGGACCTTCACGCGCTGATGACCGATTCGCAGGACTGGTGGCCGGCCGACTTCGGTCACTACGGCGGCCTGTTCATCCGCATGGCCTGGCACAGTGCTGGCACATACCGCATCACCGACGGTCGCGGCGGTGCCGGTGCCGGCCAGCAGCGCTTCGCGCCTCTCAACAGCTGGCCTGATAATGCCAACCTCGACAAGGCCCGCCGCCTGCTGTGGCCGATCAAGCAGAAATACGGCAACAAGATCTCCTGGGCCGACCTGCTGATCCTCACGGGCAACGTCGCTCTGGAATCCATGGGTTTCAACACGTTCGGTTTTGCCGGTGGCCGTGCGGATGTTTGGGAGCCCGAGGAACTGTTCTGGGGTCCGGAAGGCACCTGGCTGGGCGACGAACGCTACAGCGGTGAACGCGAGCTCTCGGAGCCGCTTGGCGCCGTGCAGATGGGCCTGATCTACGTCAATCCCGAAGGCCCGAACGGCAATCCCGATCCGGTCGCAGCTGCCCACGACATCCGCGAAACCTTTGCGCGCATGGCGATGAACGACGAGGAGACCGTGGCGCTGATCGCCGGCGGTCATACCTTTGGCAAGACGCATGGTGCCGGCGATCCATCGCTGATCGGTGCCGAGCCGGAAGGCGGCGCGATCGAGGATCAGGGCCTCGGCTGGAAGAGCACGTTCGGTACCGGTGTCGGCAAGGACGCCATCACCGCCGGCCTGGAAGTGACCTGGACGCAGACCCCGACGAAGTGGAGCAATTTCTTCTTCGAAAACCTGTTCGGCTTTGAATGGGAGCTGACTGCAAGCCCGGCCGGCGCGAAGCAGTGGAAGGCCAAGGATGCCGACGCTTCCATTCCGGATGCCTATGACGCGTCGAAGAAACATCTCCCGACCATGCTGACCACCGACCTGTCACTGCGGTTCGATCCGGCCTATGAGAAGATCTCGCGCCGCTTCCTCGAGAACCCAGATCAGTTCGCCGACGCTTTTGCCCGCGCATGGTTCAAGCTGACCCACCGCGACATGGGACCGAAGGTTCGCTATCTCGGTCCGGAAGTCCCGGCAGAAGACCTGATCTGGCAGGACGTGGTCCCGGCCGTCGATCATCCGCTCGTCGACGACAAGGACATCGCTGCCCTGAAGGAGAGGGTTCTCTCAACCGGCCTCACCGCGCAGGAGCTGGTCTCGACCGCCTGGGCGTCCGCCTCGACCTTCCGCGGTTCCGACAAGCGCGGCGGCGCCAATGGCGCGCGCATCCGGCTTGCGCCGCAGAAGGACTGGGAAGTCAACCAGCCGGCGCAGCTCGCCAAGGTGCTTGGCGTCCTCGAAAGCGTCCAGAAAGACTTCAATGCTGCCCAGACTGGGGCTAAGAAGATCTCGCTCGCCGACCTGATCGTTCTTGCCGGTGCAGCCGGTGTCGAGAAAGCAGCAAGGGCTGGAGGTCGTGACGTCACCGTGCCGTTCACGCCTGGCCGCACGGATGCCTCGCAGGAGCAGACGGATGTGGCCTCCTTCGCGGCGCTTAAGCCGCGCGCCGACGGTTTCCGCAACTATGTCGGCGGCCGGCAATTCATGAAGCCGGAAGAGGCTCTCGTCGACCGCGCGCACCTGTTGACGCTGACCGCACCGGAAATGACGGTTCTCGTCGGCGGGCTGCGCGTGCTGAGGGCGGGCGAGCCCGAGCACGGCGTCTTCACGTCGCGTCCAGAGGCGTTGACGAACGACTTCTTCGTCAACTTGCTCGACATGGGCACGCAGTGGTCTCCCGTTGCCGGCAAGGAGGGCATCTACGAGGGACGCGACCGCAAGACGGACGAGCTCAAGTGGACCGGTACCCGCGTCGACCTGATCTTCGGTTCGCACTCGCAGCTTCGCGCCCTTGCCGAAGTCTATGGCCAGTCCGATGCCAAGGAGAAGTTCGTCAAGGACTTCGTCGCAGCCTGGACCAAGGTCATGAACGCCGATCGTTTCGACCTCGTCTGATCGGCAGCTCTCGCGCGGACGCGGCTTCTCAGCTGCGTCCGCGCATCCTTCTTCAGCTGGAACCTCGCCAGATGGGACAGTTGATGAAATGGGTGCCACCTCCAAAACTGGAGCGGCGGCATACGAGGGAAAACGCCTGATCTTGTCGGAGCGCAGCCTCGTGGCGAGGGCGCTCGAAGTCTTCCGTCAGTCTGCAATCACCAACGCAAAGCTCGAGGAGGAGGCCGCGGTGGCGCATGGACCAGGATACGCAGCAAAACGCTGCCATGGTGGAGGAAAGCAACGCCGCCTCCGCCATCCTCGCCGGGCAAGCCGCGCGTCTCCGCGAACGTCCGTCCGTGTTCCGTCTCGAGGCCGACGGCGCCGATCATGCGCCTGAGCTGCGGGCGATCGCGCCTGGTCGAGTATGAGACACCGGCGCGCGCCGGCCCGCGATCGCCGGCAATAAGGAAGCAGAAGCGCCGTTGCGACGACCTGCGCAGGAGAACGGCTAAAGCAGCTCGAGTCGGCTGTTCGGCTCGAGGACGGGGGCATCGCGGTTATCGTACCGGACCGAGCTTCCAGTCAGACTCGCCCGACGGGCAGGCGAGACCCTTGAAGCGGGTTTCTCCCTCGAGCGTGCGCTGGGTCGTCACAAAGGCGCGGCACGAACTTTCAGGATCAACGCCGATTTCTTCAATCACGCCAACACTTCCCGTTGATGGGTTGGCCCAGGCAAGGGGCTTCACTCCGACGGGGCCGCGGCTGACTGCGTCTGCGATAACCGCCTGATCCGTCTTCGTGGCTGACGGGATTGACTGTGTGACGGCGGCGGTTTCCAGGGGTTCGACCTTCGTGCATCCTGCCAGCACCAAGGCTAGAAGAGACAACTGCAACACGCCTATGTTTGTTCGCGTCATCTGGACATCCCGATGATTGTTCTTCCGCACGGTAGCATGCAATTCTGACTGCAAACTGAGGGCTACTATAGAAATCGGAGCGGCACCAGTCGGCTCCGCTCATGCCAAGACTTTGCTTGTGCGTTCCGTCACAATCTGGATGCCTTTCCCCACAAGTCGGCATTCAACGCTGGTGCCGATGCACACCGCCTCTGTGAGAGGGCCTCACATGAAAGCGTTTCGACAACGCCTCGATTGCCGATCTGCGATGTAACCCGAACGGTGTCGGGGTCAGTTGCACGCTTAGGCTTGGCGTGTTTGTCGCTGGTTGTTACCGGCCTGCAGCGTCTGCCAGCCAGCGTTTTACCGCTGCCACAGAGGCCGGATGACGGGGCTTGCGTGGCGAGACGACGTAGAAATCGGAACCAACAGTGAGTTCGGTCGGCAACACGCGCAGGAGGCGGCCCGACGTTATGTCGTCCTCGACGAAGAACGTGCTCGTCAGAGCGAGACCCTGGCCAGCAATCGCGGCCTCGAGCGCCAGCGACGTCTGATTGAACCGGATGTTCTTGGCGGTCGTCGGCAGATCGTCCGGAAACGCCAATTCCAGAAACTGCGGCCAAGAATCGTGGGCGTCGTGAAGAAGCGGGTAGCGCGGGAAATTGCCATCCTGGCCGGGCGGGCCCAGCTTCTCCACCAGCAAAGGGCTGCCGACGGCAACAAGGACGTTCTCGAAGAGAAGTTCCGCGTTCAGGCCCGATCCGAAGGGTAGCCGGCCATAACGGATCGCGAGATCCACTGCGTCGGTTTGGAAGTTGGCAATGCGATCACTCGCCAGGATGCGCAGATCGATGTTGGGTTGGGCCGCCGTGAAGTCCGGAAGGCGGGGGATTAGCCACTTCGAGGCGAAGGTTGGCGTCACGCTGATCGTCAGGTGAAGCTGCTCCGGCTTCAGCGTCTCCGTAGCATCAGAGATCAGCTCGAAAGCACGGCGGACGCTTGTCATGACGTCGGGCTTGTCCGGTTCATCCCCGCCAGAATCTCTTCCGTTCCATCAGCTCATCCAAGGACGACTGTGCGGCGTTGACCAATTTTTCGCGGTCGCCAACGACAATCAGGGATTGAGCGTCGGGATGTGAATCCAGCTCCAAGTCGTGAACGACAGTCGGCGCGGTTGCCATGTCGTTCAGAAGACCGAGTTCATCCTGCAGTTGTTCCATCGACTTGATAAACTTGCCGTACCGTCGCTCTGCCTGCTTGCTGGTGAACAACGAGCTTAGGAATTCGCTTGCGTATCTGAGCTTCTTCGCGGCCTTTCGCGCTTCGTGCCGGTGCTCGTCGTCAGCCTCCACCAGAGACTTGCCCCGCTTTTTCAGCGTCTTGCGTTGACGGTCGAGAACCTCGATTGCGAAATCGACCACCGGTCCGTTGCGGATCTCCGCCGTTTCCGGCAGCGTGAGATACTCGCCGCAGTGGAGCCATTCGTTAAGGTCAAGCATAAGGGCTTTGGCGCGCGAGCCATAAAGCGCATTCAGCACCTCCTCATAGGCGCTGTCGCGCGCTTCAAGCAGGTAGCTTCTGATGTCGCTGCTTCCGACCCTGGCAATCATGACATCGATGTTGCGCGCCGTTCCGAGAATACCGGTCAGCCACCTCAGCTCATCCTTGAGCCGATGGGATTCCACATCAACCAGGATCATCTTGTAGAGCGAGAAGGCGGACCGCAGCCGTCTGAGTGCAACGCGGGCCTGATGGAGTGCCGACGGGTTTGCGCGATCCATGAGGATCGATTCATTCAGCCGGAATTGCCGGAAACATGCCTCAGCGATGACTTGGAACGAACCAGAAACCCGCAGATCGCGATCGAGGTGCACGGGCTCCGATTTGCAGGCCGTTTCCTGCTCGCCGAGCAGACGGTATCCTCTCTCTGCTTTTGAAACGACACCGAAACGGATCGGAACAAGCGCCTCGATTCTGCGGGCAAGGATGAACAGGGCATTTGGCTTGCCGTCCTTCAGCTCCAGTTCCAATTCCCGTATCTGCATCTGGCGGTCGCCGGCGACGATCAAGCCCATGTCCAACGCGGCTTCAATCCTGCTCCCGTCCTGATCGACGTTCCACCGATGCCGTTTTACTGTTGTAGAGAACTGCGCGACGGAAGCGGTGCCGTCGATATCAAGTTCCGCCTTCAACGGGGTCGTGTAGTCGATCACAGGTGTGTTGCCTGTGACCGGCGCTTCCCACTCAGAGCGCGCAAAGATGGCACTGTTCGAGCCCTTCGTCTTTACCGTTTGGACATGCGCTTCGCCAACCGTACGGATTCGCAGAGAATAGCCGCCCTCCCACACCAGGTGGTCGGGGGTGTCAAAATAGATCGAGGTCAAGGGATCCACAGAGACCGGCTCGCCCAGCAAGCCGGATCCCAGCAGCGTGTCGACAGCGTCGGCGCTCAGTTCTAGCTTCAGTTCCGTTTCCGTTGCCAAATGGCAGTCTCCGCTCGGTCGCATGGTGATCGGTGGATGCAATTCTTTCGAAGAGAGATAGAGCGATGCCAGCCGGACAAAACATCCTGATGACAAAAACTTCAGCGGCGGCGCAATCGAAGCGATATCCCACACGAAAAGGGAGTCTCCGACCCTTGCGATCTTACAGGAACGCCCGGAGCAGCATTTCCAGCCCAGTGCAAACAGGCAGATGAGGAACCACTTTTGGAACGTGGCAGGATTGATCCTTGCGCGTATGGCTTGTCCGGCAGCCATGCCGGCAAGTGCGGGAATGATGGCGATCGCGGACGTCATCACAGCGCCCGCGTGATATTCACCGTGCCACGCAAGTCCGCCGGCAAGTGCAATCGTCGAGACGGTGAAAGACAGACCTAAGGCCTGTATGAGATCGTCTCGGGATAGGTCGAGCGATTGCAGATAAGGGACCGCTGGGACGACGAGAATGCCGGTCGCGCCGGTGATCATGCCTGTCACAAGGCCGATTGCCGGAGAAAGCCACCGTTCCAGCCGCGCTGAGACGCTGAGTGGCCGGGCGAGGAGCGTATAGATCGCATACAGCATGAGCACTGCGCCGAGTGCGGCGGTCGGCCCGTTGCTGTGTCCGCTGGTGATGAAGGCGGTGCCTGCGATCGTCGCCACGGTGATTGCGAGCATCATTGGCCAGAGGCGCACCGTTACCGGAACGAAGCTCGGTCCCGCCACCAACTGCCAGAGATTGGTGATGAGCGATGGCATCACCAGCAAAGCGGCCGCAGCAAGAGGAGAAACGAGCGAGCCCAGCAAGCCCATCGCCACGGTGGGTAAACCCATGCCGGTGATGCCCTTGACGATCCCGGCAACGAAGAAGATCACGGCGATGAGCGCGAGGAGGGCAAGCGGTGTTTCCATGTGCTCGGGAATAGCGGATCTGCCGTCGCGCACAATGCGGATTGTCGGAACCCAGGCTTCGGCTGGTCCGAAGGCTGATTCCGGTGTAATCGTCGAGGATGCGCTTTGACCTTGCTGATCTCCGTCTCTTTCTCGCCGTTGCCGAGGCGGGCAATATCACCCGTGGTGCGGCCGAGGTCGGCCTGTCGCTTGCGGCCGCAAGTGAGCGTTTGCGGGCGATGGAGGCCACCGGCAACGTGATGCTCCTGGAACGCGGCCGCAGAGGCGTATCGCTGACACAAGCGGGCGAGGCCTTGGCTCACCACGCGCGGCTGATCGAGCGCCAGATGGCACGCATGCGCGGCGAGTTGAGCGAACATGCCAAAGGATTGCGGGCAACGATCCAGGTACTCGCCAATACCGCCGCGATAATGGAGTTTCTTCCGGGACGGCTTGCATCCTGGATGGCCATGCATCCGACGATCGATCTCGATTTGAAGGAGCGACAGAGTGCTGAGATCGCGCGGGCGATATCGGCCGGCCACGCAGAGATTGGCATCCTATCCGATGCCGTGGAAACCGGCGACCTGCACCTCCGCCATTTCGCCACGGACAGACTGGTGATCGTTGCTGGCAAGCAGTGGAGATTTGCGGGACAAGCCAACATCGCCTTCCGGGAAGTCCTGGACCAGGACTTCATAGGCCTTATGGACGGAGCGCTGCAAAGTCATATTGAAGATCAGGCCATGCGACTGGGCAGAAAGCTGAAGTTGCGCGTCCGGGTGCGAAGCTTTGAGGGCATATGCCGTCTCGTTTCCAACGGGGCAGGCATTGCCATTATTCCCGCCACGGCCGCAAGGCGCTTTCGCAGGTCGCATGCATTATCCGAAGTGCGCATTGCCGACGCATGGGCCAGCCGGCGGCTGGTGCTATGCTGCCAGTCGCCGGATTGGCTGACGAACCAGGCGCGGCATCTCTTCGCTCATCTGGCCCTCAACGCCTGACTAAGAGCACTTGCCCCAGTTGGACAAGTCGCTCGGGTTCACGTCTGCGTTAGGAGCCAGATTGGCGAGCCGCTTCGTCCAGGGCTACAAAGTCCCCTTCATCGAGAACGATGCTAGCGGCCGCAACATTTTCCTCGAGATGCTTCACCTTGGAGGTTCCCGGAATGGGCAACATCACGGGGCTGCGCTTGAGCACCCACGCCAAAGCAATCTGGCCTGGCGTCGCGCCATACTTCTTGGCCAGCATGTCAAGAATGGAGCCAGGACGGGCAAGCTCGCCTGCCGCCAGTGGGTACCATGGAATGAAGCCGATACCCTCGCGCTCGCAGTAGTCCAGCACATCCTCGCTGCCCCGATCCACGAGGTTGTAGCGATTTTGAACCGTCGCCACGGGAAATACCTTTCGGGCGGCCTTTATGTCTTCAACCGACACTTCGCTGAGGCCGGCATGGGCGATGAGGCCCTGATCCAGGAGCATCTTTACCGCCCCGAACTGCTCTTCGCGAGGGACCGCTGCATCTATGCGGTGTAGTTGCCACAAGTCGATCCGCTCGATGCGAAGCTTCTTGAGGCTGCCTTTCGCTCGGTCGAGAAGATATTCCGGCCGCCCCTTCGGCGTCCACCGGTCCGGCCCCTCGCGGGTCAGCCCGGCTTTGGTCGCAATCAACAGCCCCTTATAAGGATACAACGCTTCGCTGATGAGCTCTTCGGACACGTCGGGGCCGTAGGAATCGGCCGTGTCAATGAAATTGACGGCGATCTCGGGCAGGCGACGCAGGGTTGCCAACGCTCCGGCCTTGTCTGCAGGCGGCCCCCAGATACCGGGTCCCGTAATACGCATCGCCCCGAAGCCGAGACGATTGATGGTGATGGTGCCGATCGAAAATTGTCCCGATGCGGCCGCTGAGATCGTGGAACTGAATGGCACGGACCTTCTCCCGATTGCCTGTCTGGTTGGGTGGCTTTACTCGGGGCTTAAGGTGGAGCGGGCAGGGAGCAATGCAAGGCACTCGGTGCAATCGCCATTGCCTTTTGCAACGAGGTCCCGAAGTCGACAAGGGCGGAGCAAAGCACGCTCTGGCGCCCGGAATCTTAGCCGGTAGCGACAGTTCCGGGTCTGCGCATCAGGGCCGCCCAGGTTCGGCCGGACGTCCGGAAATCAGGCGCAACCACGGCGGCAGGTGGAAGACGCACATCAGCAGGTACATCGTCGTCATGCCATCCACAGGAAAAACGTCCTGCATTGCGGAGCAGATCATATCTGCTCCGCCGCTTGCCAGGGTGACAGTCGCCATGATGGCGAAGGTTGGCGCCGCTGCCAGGCGCAGCCAATCGCCGACGCCTGCTATATTGCCGGTCGGTGTCTCGACGGATGTGCTGCGCCGTGTCTGGTCGGAGGAAAGCATGAGCGTCATCCCTGGCCGTATTCGTCATGCAGCCGCCACCAGATACCCTGCTCATTGCGGCCTCGGGGCGCGCGGTCGAGCCATTGATACACGCCCCAAATGCTGTCCAGGCCGCGCGCATAGCTTGAGTAGGTGTGGTAGACCGCGCCGTCCTCGAGCACGAAGGCGCTGACACCCGGCCGGTCGCGCGTGTACGTCGCGACATCCGTCCCGGTCATTGCGGCGATCTGGGCGACTGGGCTCTCGCTGCCGCGCAGTTTCCATTCCTGCACGGTCTGGCCTTCTGATAGCACCCGTGCCGGTGGCTCGCGGCGATAGTTATACTCTATCCCGCCTTCGCGCTGCTGCTCTTCGCTGAACAAGACGCTGAAGTCGAGGTTGAAATCGCTGCCGAAAGAGGATGCCCAGTCGAAGCTCCATCCCATCCGTCGCTTGAAAGCCTGCAGCTTGGCAAGCGGTGCGCGGGAAACGGCGGTGAAGGCGACGTCATGGTTTTCGAGATGGACGGCGACGCCGTTGAAGCCGTCTGCGATCGACGAGCAGGAGGGGCATCCGGCCGTATAGTCGGGTCCGAACATGAAATGGTAGATGAGAAGCTGCGAACGGCCCTTGAAGAGATCGATCAGCGAAGCGCTGCCATTGGCGGTCTCGAACCGGTATTCCTTGTCAATCCGCACCCACGGCAGTTCCTGGCGGCGTTGCGCCAGCATGTCGCTGCGCCGTGTCAGTTCCTTCTCTTCTGCGAGCAGGTCGAGCCGCGCCGCAAGCCATTCTTCGCGTGTACCGGTGATATGCATCGTCATCATGCTTCTCCTGTTGCTGCCTGTGGGCTTAGCATTGCCGCCACTTGCGGCTGCTTGGTGGTCGTGAGCAGACTAGAGCCGGAGTGGGAGATGGTGGGAGTGACAAGTTTGACGGGATTTTTATGGACTCGATGATCATCGCTGCGGCGAGGCTGCTCGCGACCGGTGATCTTCTCGGTGCCTTGAAGAGGGTCGCGTTGCGTAACGATGCGCCTGCGCTCGCGCTTCGGGGCATCGCGATGGCACAGCTTGGCGATCTCGTCCGGGCGAAGGCCCTGCTGAAGGCGGCTGCCCGTGCGTTCGGGCCAAAAGAACCCGTCGCGCGGGCGCGCTGCCTCGTCGCCGAAGCAGAAATTGCGCTCGTCTCGCGCGATCTAGGCTGGCCGGCCAAGACACTTACCGCCGCGCGCGAGGTGCTCGAAGCGCATGATGACCGTTTGAACGCCGCACATGCACGGCATCTCGAAGCCCGGCGGCTGCTTCTCATCGGCCATCTCGACGAGGCCGAACGCCTGCTCGCCGGGGTCGATTCGGCGCCGCTCACGCCCCCCTTGCTGACGGGCTACGAACTCGTCGTCGCCGGGATTGCTATCCGCCGTCTCCAGACAGGCGTTGCGCGCGCGGCGCTGCGCCGGGCAGAAAATGCTGCGCGCGAGGCGGGCATTCCCGCACTTCGTGCGGAGGTCGAAGGGGCCTTCGAGGTTCTGAGAACGCCGGCGGCACGACTGATCAGGCGTGGCGAGGAGCGGTTCTTGCTGCTGGAGGAGGTCGAGGCGGTGCTGGCGTCAGGGGCGCTCGTGGTCGATGCATGTCGCTATGTCGTGCGGGACGCGGACGCGGTTGTTTCGCTGACGACGCGCCCGGTGTTGTTCGCGCTGGCGCGTGCGCTCGCGCAGAGCTGGCCGACAGACGCATCGCGGAACGCCCTCGTTGCCCGTGCATTCAGGGCGAAGGACGCCGATGAATCGCATCGCGCCAGGCTGCGTGTCGAAGTCGGACGGCTGCGCGGCGAGCTTCACAGGATAGCGGATATCAGAGCGACGAGGGACGGCTTTGTGCTTGCACCGCGTCGCGCCGCTGAGGTGATCATCCTGGCCCCGCCCGTCGAGGAGCAGCATGGTGAGGTCCTCGCATTTCTGGCGGATGGGGAGGCCTGGTCGAGTTCGGCGCTGGCGATCGCGATCGGTGCAAGCCCACGCACAGTGCAGCGGGCGCTTGACGCACTGGCGGCAACGGGCAAGGTGCAATCCTTCGGACGCGGGCCGGCGCGCCGGTGGACGATACCGTCGCTGCCGGGTTTCCCGTCAACTTTGTTGCTCCCAGGTCCACTGCCGAACGACTAGGATAAGCCCATGAAACACAGCCAAGCTGAAATCCTTCGTGAATATGGCCCCTTTCCGAACGCGGACCGTGTTGCCGGCGTCACCTTTGACGGCCGGCATGTCTGGTTTGCCTCCGGCGACAAGCTCAATGCCTTCGATCCCGAGGTCGGCGAGGTCGTGCACTCGATAGACGTTGCCGCACATGCCGGAACGGCTTTCGATGGGCGCTATCTTTTCCAGATTGCGGAAGACCGGATCCAGAAGATCGATCCGAAGACCGGCGAGGTGCTATCGACGATCCCGGCCCCCGGCAATGGCGGTGATTCCGGGCTTGCCTGGGCTGAAGGAACGCTCTGGGTCGGAGACTACCGTGGCCGAAAGATCCATCAGATCGATCCGGACACCGGCGCGCTTCTTCGCAGCATCGAGTCCAGCCGCTTCGTTACCGGCGTGACCTGGGTCGATGGCGAACTCTGGCACGCCACTTGGGAAGGCGATGAGAGCGATATCCGGCGCGTTGAACCTGAGAGCGGGCGCGTGTTGGAACGCATCGACATGCCGCCTGGCCTGACCATATCGGGGCTCGAGTCCGATGGCGCAGATCGCCTCTTTTGTGGCGGGGGAACCAGCGGCAAGGTCCGGGCCGTTCGCCGGCCCAGATAGCCAGGCAGCCTGTTGTGTGTACCGCGAAGGGATCCGCACCGCGGACATCAGCCTGCGACTAATCCAATGTCCTGCGGAAGCGGCGGACGGCGATGAGCATGGCAACGGCCATCAGGCAGGCGAGGGCGATCGTGTCATAGGCAAGCGTCTGGATACTGGCGCCCTTCAGCATGATCGCCCGGACGATCCTGATATAGTGGGTCAGCGGCAGGGCCTCACCGATCCATTGCGCCCATTTCGGCATGCCGGCGAACGGGAACATGAAGCCCGACAGCAGGATATTCGGAAGGAAGAACATCATCGCCATCTGCATGGCCTGCAACTGATTGGCCGCGATCGTCGAGAAAGTGTAGCCGATCGAGAGGTCGGTGATGACGAAGAGCGTGGTCGCTGCCGCGAGCGAGGCCGGACCACCGAGGATTGGGACGTGGAACACAAGCAGGCCAGCGCCGATGATCAACAACGACTGGATGAGGCCGATCAGCACATAGGGCGCGATCTTGCCCAGCATGATTTCCAGCGGTTTGATCGGCATGGAGAGCAGGTTCTCCATCGTACCGCGTTCCACCTCGCGCGTGACCGAGAGAGCCGTGAAGATCAGCAGCGTCATCGTCAGGATCGTGCCGAGCAGGCCGGGCACGATATTCAGGGTCGATGAACCGGCCGGATTATAGCGACGGTGCTGGACGATGGAGAAGGCGGGGGAGAAGGCGGGCTTGGTCGGTTCGGAAAATTCGACCTGGCGGTCGTTGGCGAGAGCCGACGTGACGATGCCGGAAAGCGCGCCGAGCGCCGAACTCGACGCGACCGGATCGGTGGCGTCGGCCGCGACCAGCAGCGAGGGCGTATCGCCGCGGCGAAGCGAGCGTTCGAATCCCTCGGGAATTTCCACCACGAACAGTGCCCTGCCGGATTGCAGAATCGAATCCATGTCCTCGGCGCGCGTCACGACCGAACGGATCTGGAAAAAATCCGTGTTTTGAAGGGCCGCCAAGATGGATCGGCCGACATCGGTATTCTCGCGCATCAGCACTGCGGTCGGCAGGTTGTGCGGCGTCGTGTTGATCGCAAAGCCGAACAGGAACAGCTGCATGATCGGCAAGGCGACCATCGTCGCCAGCGTTATGCGGTCGCGCGTCATCTGGATGAATTCCTTGACGGTCATCGCCCAGAAACGCCCGAAAGTGCCGCCATTGCCATTTGCCACTGTGGTCGTCATTGAAAATTGTCCTCCGAGCGGCGCATCAGATCGATGAAAGCATCCTCCAGCGTTGCCTCGCCCTTTTGCCACTTGAGATCGGACCGTTCCTGGTAAGGCGCGATTGCCTTCTCGAGCGCCTGGGGATCGCGGCCGGCAACATGCAGGCTCGTCCCGAACGGCGCGATCATGTCCACGCCCGGCTCGTTCTCGAGTTCGGATTGGAGGCGATGCACCTCCGCGCCGGAGACGGTCCATGTCACGAGGCCGGTGCCGGCGATGACTTCGTCCACCGTTCCCTGCGCCAACAGTTTGCCATAGGCGATATAGGCGATCTCATGGCAACGCTCCGCCTCGTCCATGTAATGGGTGGACACCAGCACCGAGAGACCGTCGGCGGCAAGCGCGTGAATCTCGTTCCAAAAATCCCGGCGGGCCTTGGGATCGACGCCGGCCGTCGGCTCGTCGAGGAGGAGCAGCGCCGGTTCGGGCAGGATGCAGGCACCGAGCGCAAGGCGCTGTTTCCAGCCGCCCGATAGCTCTCCTGCCAACTGCTGTTCACGGCCTTTCAAGCCGAGGCGCTCAATGGCGGCGCTTGCTTTGCCGCGGGCGTCAGGCAGGCCGTAGACGCGGGCGACGAATTCCAGATTCTCCCGGATCGACAGGTCCTGATAGAGCGAGAATTTCTGCGTCATGTAGCCGACGCGGCGGCGGATGCGATCGCTCTCGGTCAGGATGTCGAAGCCAAGGCAGGTGCCATCGCCGCTGTCTGGTGTCAGCAGGCCGCAGAGCATGCGGATCGTCGTGGTCTTGCCGGAACCGTTGGGGCCGAGAAAGCCGTGAATGCGGCCCTTCTTGACCGACATCGAAAGGTCATCGACCACCTTTCTGCTGCCGAAACTCTTGGTGAGGTGATGGACGTCGATCACGGTCCCGGGCGCGTCGATGGCCATTGCCGTGTCGCTCATGGTCGGGCTCCCGCAGTGACATCCACCGGCTGGCCCGGGCGCAACGCCTTTGGATCGGCGGGGATCGCCTCGAGGCGGTAGACGAGTTTGGCACGCTCTTCGAGGCTGTAGATTACCGGTGGCGTATACTCGGCGTTCTTTGCGATGAAGCTGATCTTCGCATCGGTGGGCTGGCACGCGTTACAGGCGACGCGGATCGACTGACCAAGCGAAAACAGCGCAATCTCGGTTTCAGGCACGAAGAAGCGGATGCGGATGTTCTCTGGCGGCAGGAGGGCCACGATCGGCCGGCCGGCGGGCACGACCTCACCGGTGCGATAATAGACGGTCTCGATGCTGCCTGTTGCCGGAGCCGAGACGAAGCGGCGGGTGAGCGCTGCTTCTGCAGAGGCGAGATCGGCCTTTGCGGCTGCAACAGCCTCCCTCGATTGGCGCAGCGTCTCAATGCGGGCGGGCAGGTTGGCGAGCGTAATCTGGCTGCGGACATTGTCGAGGACGGCACGGTTAGCGGCTTCGGTGGCCGTCGCCGTGTCGAGGTTTGCCTTTGTTGCGGTGCCGCGCTCGACCAGGACGCGGGTGCGATCGAGATCCTGTGCGGCAAGCTCGAGTCGGGCGATTGCCTCACGTTCGCTGGCGCGCAGCATGTCTATTTCTTCCGGCCGCTTTTGCTTGGCTTCGGCGAGCTCCAGTTCGGCCTGCAGGCGGGCGAGCGAAGCGCGTGCGGCGCCGACTGCGGCCTCCTCGCTCTGCGAGTCCAAACTGAAGAGCGGCGCACCGGGCGCAATTGCCTGGCCTTCCGCGACATCGAGCTTGACCAGGCGGCCGCTGTTTTCCGCGCCGATGAACAGCGTGTCAGCCTCGATCCAGCCTTGGTAGGCGCGCTGGGATTTGTCGGAAAACAGGAAGGGCAGGGCGGTAAGCGCCGCGCCGGCCACGATAACGACGATGAGAATTCGTTTCATATCGCGCCTCCTTCCGGCACGAAGAGCGTGTCGAGAAACGTGTCGAAGAGTTTCTGCGTGTCGAGATGCTCGTAGCCTTCGAACAGCGTCGTCCAAATGATCGACATCAAGGCCGGCGCCATGACCAGTTGCGGGACGTCGGCCACGGCGGGATTGCGTAGCTCGCCGCGCGTAGCGGCACGGGCAAGCAGGACACGCACGATCGCGAGGCCTTTGGTGATGATCTCGCGGTAGTAGAATTCGGTCACAACGGGGAACATCGGACCCTCGGCAAGGATCAGCCGCAGCAGGTGCCGACGCTCCGTCTCCAAAACCTCGCGCTTGAAGAGCGCATAGAACATCGACACGGCGGTACGCGCCGGGATCATCTCCTTCTGCACCAAGCCGCCGACTTCCCCGAGGATCGGGGAGGCAACACCGGACACGAGTTCGATGAACAATCGCTCCTTGTCGGGGAAATGCAGGTAGACCGTGCCTTTGGCGATGCCTGCGCGGGCTGCGACATCCTCCATCCGTGTCGCGGCGAAACCGCGCTCTGCAAAACAGGCAAAGGCGGCCGCCAGGATCTCGGCTCTACGCTGCTCCGGATCTCGTCTTTCTCGCTTTTTTTCTGCCATCCCCTTTGCACCAAAATATGACTGACTGGACAGTCATTAACATAAAGTGCGGTTTTTTGCAAGGAAAAGAGACGAACGTTGCAGCCAGTTATGTGCAAATGGCAGCAGGCGCTGCCGTCCCACAAGCGTTCATCAGCCGAAAAATCGCCATGCCTCTTTCAAGCTCGACGATCTCCAAGCAGCGGACGTTGTCGCAGCATACCTCTGATGATCAGCGCGTCCCACGGCAGATGTTCAGTGATCCCCAACCCCAAGAGTTGCCAACTGCCGGCGAATATTAGAAGTTTGTTTTTCGAGCCGGGCAACAGCCGGCCTTTCTGCTGGAGGGATCGCGGATCATGACAACGGCCTCCCATCCGATAGACCCGGTCAGTCACGGCGACGCCAGGATTTGCCGGGGGTGCTGGGATCAAATGCACGTGCCCATTCCGATCCGGGGCGCGCTTGCGCTTCCGTTCCGCGTATTTGGCGTCACCCGCAGCAAGATGAACCCGAACATTTGCACGATTTGCGAGCGGTCGTTTCGCTACGTCAAGAAGAAGCGCCAGATCACCGCCAGCGTCACCATCCTGTTTGCTGACATCAGAGGGTTCACAGCCCTTTCGGAACAGATTGAACCAGTCAGATTGAGCGACATTGTCAGTCTGTTCCAGGACCGGTGTGCGCAGGCGATCTGGGCTCACGACGGCATCGTCAACAAGCAAATGGGCGACGGTCTGATGGCGATCTTCAATTTTCCGATCGTGCGGAAGGATCACGCTGCCGCAGCGGTTATGGCGGCAATGGACATACAGCGACGCTGCGCGGCCGCGCTCGACAGCCTTGACGCCGATCAAGGGTTGGGTGTCGGTGTCGGCATTCATAGCGGCGAGGTCGAGATCGGTGAGTTTTCGAGCTTCCGCAGCGATTTTACCGCGATCGGTGGGACCGTTAACTTGGCCGCGCGGCTGGAATCTCAGGCCCGTGCTGACGAGATCATAATATCGCCGGAGACCGCCGCTCAGGCTGCGCATCTTGCCTCGGGGGCCGAGGCCCGCCTGCTCTTGCTCAAGGGGATACAGCAACCGGTCCAGGCGCGGGTGCTCATGAAGAGCTGATTTTCAGCATGGTCTTTTGGCCGCTGTGAAGACACTATCGGTATCAGCCACCAAAACAGGCAACATGATGTCAACTGCGACGGGGCAATAAGGAAACACCCGCTGTGATCGTTCAAGCCTGCATCAATGGCGCGCGGCCAACCGATTACCATCCGCGATTGCCTCTGACGCCTGAGGCAATCGCAAGGGACGCTGCTGCTGTCGTCGCTGCCGGCGCCGCGGAACTCCATGTTCACCCGCGTGCTGCTGACGGAAATGAAAGTCTTGTAGCAGTCGATGAGACGATCGATGCGGTTCGACGCACGTGCCCCGGCTCTCTCGTGGGCGTCTCAACCGGGGCCTGGATTGAAGGTGACGAGCTGCGAACCCTGGAGGCCATTCGTCAGTGGGGTGTCTTGCCCGATTATGCGTCAGTGAACCTTTCGGAAAGCAACGCCCCGGCCGTCATGACATTACTCCGCGAAAAGGGAATTGGGATCGAAGTTGGGCTGGCATCAGTCGCGGACGCGGAACGATACATTCGCCTTGAAGCACATGAGCGGGTGTTGCGCATACTCATCGAGCTCGACAACGAGCAGGAGCTGCAAGCCGCTCGCGATGTCGCGAAGGGGATCGTCGATACGCTTCAGCGTGCCAATGTGCAGCGGCCCATCCTGATGCATGGTTTCGACGCCACCGTTTGGCCATTCGTGCAACTGGCCAAAGAGCAGCGTTATTCCACGCGCGTCGGCCTCGAAGATGGAAAGTTTCTTCCCGACGGGGCGATCGCAGCGAACAATGCCGAGCTTGTTGCCGCCACGGTCGCGATCTTTCGCGGTCAAGGCTGAGCGCAATGCGGGACGCCAGCACGCCAAACATCAGCCTCGCGTTTGGCGCGCCCTAGAATATGCTCAGCGCGGACAGGCGGCGACATATCGCCGGCCGTAACGATCCCGGTAGTAGCACTGACCAGGCTGCCCTGCGACGTTGCCGATAACGGCGCCAGCGACGCCACCTATGGCGGCACCCACGGCGGCACCGCGCACATTGCCGGTCGCCACACCGCCAATGACCGCGCCCGAGGCCGCACCAATTCCCGCGCCCTGCTCGGTCGGCGTGCATCCGGCAATCGTCACTCCTGCCAGAAGAAGCAAAATCGATAGGCGTTTCATCTCGCTTTCCTTCCTGCTTTAAGTCGTTCGCGCGGGGGTAGATAGAGGCATTTCGGAAAAGACAATCGCTGCTTTAATTCGCCGCCGCGGCCGGCTTCATTCGATCAATCGATGCCGGTGTCTCCATTGCCTATTGGACCGCTTGCGCCAGTTAAGATCGGGTTGCAACGAAGAGTAGGATCCTTCACATGAAAGAGCATGAAGAGAAAATCCGCCGCCGCGCCTATGAGATCTGGGAGCAGGAGGGACGCCCCCACGGTCAGGATATGAAGCATTGGCTGGCAGCCTTCAAGGAATTCGGCGAGCAGGCCGATGGTTCAACTGGCCGTGCTTCGACAAAGTCGACGGCCAAGGCGAAATCGGCAAAGCCGCGAGCTGCGACGAAAACCGCAGCTGAAAAACAAGCCGGGAAGAAGACAAAAGTGGCTGCGATCGCGATAACCGCAGCTCCCGAAGACAAGCCCCGTCGCGCGCGTTCTGCGAAGTCCGTCACAACGCACTAGATCGTCAGCGCAGCTTTGGGCCGACTGAAGTGGCTGAGCCCGTTACTGTAAGACGTGTGCGTTTGCTTGGGCGTGCGGGTTGGACTTGCGCGCCGTTGGGCGAAGGCGGCCAAATCTAGCAGCCTTCGCCCCGACGCAAGTCATGCCAGGACCTCTGCCTCTACGGCAGCTGCGACGAAAGCGTCTCGTGCGGCTTCCAGGTGCGCGAGATAATTCATGGCTTCCACGCATCTGCGCTTGGCGGCTTCAAGGTGCATGCTGTTTTGGATCGGCCACCTGTGCTCCAGATAGTCAACTGCTTCGGCAGGACCGTGGATATGCTCACAGGGGCGTGCTCCAATCCGTATAGCCACGGGCGCAGCCCACCTTTGTTCGGTTGCATGGCTGATAGTGTTCATGATGAACCTCCTCTTTGCCAACAAACGATAAGCGGGATGTAGGTGTTCGTCGGAGCCGATCAACACCCTACGCCGGCGTGAGACCGTGCCTCGCCATGTTGATCCCCGGGGCGATTGTCGACCGGCGGGCGCGGGCCAATCAGTGCACGCTTGGCAGTTTGGCCGTTACGGCGTAGTCCTCCGCCACGAGTTCGCTGATTGCGATCAGAACCTCTTCGGCGGTAAAGCCGGAGGCGATTGTCATACGGATCAGATCCTGAAGATCCGGCTCGATCACGTCCCGGCAGTCCTCGAGACGTTCATCGGAAACAGTCAGGCTATGCAGTTCTTCCATAATTGACCTTTCTCGGGATGGAGCTGCCGCCGAGGACACCCGGCGACAATAGTCGCGACACGTTATCGGCCGGATGAGCGCCGCTTGGGGGAGGCCAAGAGGCCTTCGCGCTGCAACTTCTTGCGGGCCGCCTTGCGCTGCCTGGCGATTGCCTGTGCCCGTTCACGCACGCGTCTCTCGGACGGCTTCTCGTAGGCTCGGCGTTCCTTCATTTCGCGGAACAGACCCTCACGCTGCATCTTCTTCTTCAATGCACGCATGGCCTGTTCGACGTTGTTGTCTCTGACAATGACCTGCATCTTTTTCTCCTTGTTCTTGAGGTTCAGTGGTTTGCCTCTCAGCCAAGCTGCTGGGCGATCAGTTCCTGCAGTTCACGACGCGTGAGAAGGCAGGGGTAAGGTTTCCAGTTCTTGTCCGGGCGGCGAGCGGCGTCATCGCGCTCGCGCGGGCTCGCCGCTGGTGCGGCGGGAGCTTTGGGTTTGTTCAATTGAAGTCCTTTGCCGCATGGTGGCGTTCTCGACATGGCGGCCTCGGTTTCCATCAGCGGCTCGGAGGAAACGCACCAAGATGCGACGCACGATGCGTCGACCATGTCATGTTCGAATTTTTCGGGTGACCGCCACAAGATGGGTACTCGGGCGATGCGTTGCAAGGCTTCGGCCTGTCACACGCCGTGGCGTCCGGTCAGATGCTCTATGTCGATGGCGGCATTGCGACCAGCCGTTGAAGGCATCTCTGGGCGTCGGTCGCTTGGATTTTGGCGAGGTCACCGCAAAACAGACGACGTGAGTTTTGCAGTGACCTCTTGATGACTAGGAAATGTAATCATCCAAGCGCATGCTACCTGAAGCACTGAAACATGGAATTTATCACATACGGTAATCCACATGTACTTTGGGAGCGGCCGGCTATTGCGCGGCTTCCAGCTATGAGCCTTTTGGGGAATGTCGGGCTTGAAACGGATACTGCTGTTTGCATGCGACCCTCTTTCGTATGATGCCTCCGTCTACCGCTGTTCAGAAACCACGAGGTCGTCATTCGCAGACCTCGGTCCTTACGATTCAGTCATGCGAAGCGTGATCCGGCCGTTCCCCTCTTGCATCCTTGTTCATAAATCGTATCCGATTAAATCACAAATATATTGACGTAGCGACGCGGTTCGCGTATTTAAGCGCATCCGAGTTATTCGGGCGCGAATTAAATTGGCGGAAAGGACGTCGCTATGTCCGGCGAGACCAGGTTCAGGCAGTCGATGCAATCGGCGATTACCGCCATGCAGGCCGGCGGACGCTCGATGCGTAGCGATCATCCAAACACGCCCCGGGCCTATAGCGAGTTTTCGCGAGTGCTCGACCCCTCTATCTATGAGGCGTTACCCGATGATTGGCTGGTCGGAATAACGGATGTCGTCGGCTCGACGTCGGCGATTAAGTCGGGACGCTACGAAGACGTCAACTACGCTGGTGCGTCGGTGATCGCCGCGGTCGGAAACGCGTGGGGCGACTTCGATTTTCCCTTCGTATTCCGCGGCGACGGAGCCGCATTCGCGCTGCCGCCCCAGGGGATCATGACCGCGACTTCCGCGCTGCGGCAGGTGAGCGCCTTTGCAAAGGCCAATCTCAATCTTGCTCTTCGGGCCGGCTTGCTGACCGTGGGTGAAATACGTGCCAATGGACGCGACGTGCGCATTGCGCGCTACGCCGCCTCTGAAAACGCGACCTATGCGATGTTTGCCGGCGGTGGCCTGAAATGGGCCGAGCGGCAAATCAAGAACGGGCGATACCTGGTGAAGCCAGGCAGCTACACGACCAAGCCCGATCTGACCGGCCTGACCTGCGATTGGGAGCCGTTTCTCAGCCAGCGGGGCGAGATCCTCTCGCTGCTGGTGGAGCCATACGAAGACAGGAGCCCGGAAGCCTTCGCGTCGCTGGCAAAGTGCGTGCTTTCCGTTCTCGACGCCGGAACGCGGCAGGCCCAACCCTTGTCGCGGAATACCGCCATCGCCAAGGACAGCGCCAGGACAGTCGATCTCGAAGGCTGGCCGGCGGTCGCCTCCAACTCGGACTTCCGCAAATATGACGATGGCCTGCGTCTCACGCTGGATTGCACTCGCGAACAGATCGAAACAGTCGAAGCCATCCTGGTTGCGGCAAAGGCGCGGGGCGAGGTCAACTTCGGACTGCACCGCCAGTCCCACGCGCTCATGACCTGCTTTGTGCCTTCGGGAAAGCCGGATTCGCATCTGCACTTTCTCGACGGCATGGGTGGCGGATACGCCAAGGCGGCCGAGATGATGGAGGCAAATGAGCTTGCCTTGGTGTCATTGCGGTAGAAGGGATGCCGTCGGGTTCGCGCGGGTGTCGGCCAGTTCGGGTGACGTTCGATCGGTCATGCTATTTTATTTTTGCAACGCCTCGAGCAATTCCGGTGCTCGGCTTTCGATCAGCGAAGGCCTTGTCCAAGGCTACACCGCGGGGCTCGCAAACAGCGGCGCTACGGGTGCCGCCACGCCGAAATCTTGTGTTCGAGGGTCCGTCGCGGATTGCTGGAAGCACAACCTAAAAGCCCGACACTTTCTTTCCACTTTCCGAACAACGAAACCTGGACGGCTGCATCCGAGGGCCGAGGCGGGCGCCGAACGCATCGACGCTCACTGGCAGCGACAATAATCAATCCTTCGCCGGTCCGTCCTTTATCACCTTCAGGAGGTTGTTGCGCAGCCGCACCACCGATTTCTGCACGACCGGAAAGTCCTCACCCAGGCCAGTGGCTTCGACCAGCGGTGCTCCGGGATCGGCCTCCACAAGATTGCGTCCGGCGGGGGTGAGCGTCACGCGGACTTGCCGTTCATCAGCAGGATCGCGTTTGCGCTGGATATAACCCAAGGATTCAATCTTCTTGAGTATCGGTGTCAGCGTGTTTGATTCCAGGAAGAGCTTTTCGCCGAGAGCTCCCACAGTCTGGTCGTCCTTCTCTGACAGGGCAACCATCGCGATGTACTGGGTGTAGGTCAGGTTCAGCTTATCCAGGATCGGTTTATAGGCGCGTCCGAAGGCGAGGTTTGCCGAGTAGACTGCGAAGCACAGAAAGTTTGAAAGCGTGTTGCCCTTGCTGTCGGTGTCGCCGGAGGAGGGCGTCTCAACCACCAGGCTCTTTGCGGTTTTAGATGCGGACATGGGAGATCCTATTCGGTTTCTCTTCGTTCCCTCTTATATAAATCGTATCCGATTAAATCGCAATGGTATTGACAGCTCCGTTTCGTTGATCTATTTAAATCGTGTCCGAATGAAGCGGATACGAGTAAACGCAACCCGAAAGATTTCACCATGACCGAGAAGCTCCTCTTTACCGGCAAGACACACAACAAGGGCGGTCGCGACGGTTTTACACGCAGCAGCGACGGCGAGTTGGACCTCCGGCTGGCGCAGCCGCACCCGGCCGCTGAGCGCCTTTTTGGCGCCGCATGGTCGGCCTGCTTCATTGGCGCCATCGAGGTCGCCGCAGCGCAAAGAAAGATCAAGCTGCCCGTCGATCCTGAGATCGATACCGAAATCGATCTGAATGCCGACGGAGGTTCTTACTTCCTGCGCGCGCGCCTCAATGTAAGCCTGCCGGGTATCGAGCGTGACGTCGCAGAAGAACTTCTCCATGCAGCGCATGAGATCTGCCCGTACTCAAAGGCAACGCGTGGCAATATCGACGTGTCGACCAACCTCATCTGAAGGGGTGGAAAACGCTCTCGGCGAGAACAATGCAAAGGTATCGCCGACACCATCGTACAATGGATAAGCCCGGCCTTCGGTGAAAATGTGCCAGGCATCCGAATGAACCGACATAGGAGGACGATATGTCAGCTCTATCATCATCGGTCACACGGCGTAGCTTGCTTGCATCTGCAGCAGTTGCCGGCGCCGTTAGTCTCCTGCCGGGGTCATTCGCCGCAGCGGGTGACGACAGCAATACAATCCGCCCCTTCGAGTTTAAGGCTTCCGATGCGCAACTTGCCGATCTGCGCCAGCGCATCAACACGACCCGATGGCCGGAGCAGGAAACGGTGAACGACAGTTCGCAAGGCGTACAGTATGCGACGACCCAGAAACTCGCTCGCTACTGGGCAAACGAATATGATTGGCGCAAGGTCGAAGCGCAGCTGAATGCCCTGCCGCAGTTCATCACCACGATCGATCGGGTGGACATTCACTTCATTCACGTTCGTTCCAAGCATAAGGACGCACTGCCGCTCATCGTCACGCACGGATGGCCGGGCTCAATCATCGAGCAGTTGAAGATCATCGAACCGTTGACGAACCCGACGGCGCATGGCGGGAAGGCGTCGGATGCCTTCCATCTGGTCATCCCGTCGATGCCCGGCTATGGCTTTTCAGGCAAGCCAACCACGACCGGCTGGGACCCGATCCGCATCGCGAATGCCTGGATCGAGTTGATGAAGCGGCTCGGCTATGAGAAGTACGTGGCGCAGGGTGGCGATTGGGGGGATGCGGTCACCGAGCAGATGGCTCTGATTGCCCCTCCGGAATTGCTCGGCATCCATGTCAACATGCCGGCGACCGTTCCGGCTGATATCGCCGCAGCGCTGCAGCCCGGCGGTACGGCGCCGAAGGGCCTCTCTCCCGACGAACAGCATGCCTACGATCAGCTGGACGATTTTTACAAGCACGGGCTCGGCTATGCGCTCGAAATGGCGAACCGTCCGCAGACGCTCTATGGAATCGCCGACTCGCCAGTCGGCCTAGCGGCATGGATGATCGACCACGATATCCGCAGCTACGAGATGATCGCGCGCGTCTTCGATGGAAAGACCGAAGGCCTGACGCGGGACGATATCCTCGACAACATCACACTCTACTGGTTGACGAACACTGCCGTCTCGTCGGCGCGCCTCTATTGGGAAAACAAGCTGGCATTCTTTGCTGTCAAGAATGTCACCATCCCGGTTGCCGTGAGCGTCTTTCCGGATGAGATCTATGCGGCTCCGCGTAGCTGGACGCAGCGCGCCTATCCCAAGCTGATCCACTACAACAAGCTCGACAAGGGCGGGCACTTTGCTGCCTGGGAGCAGCCGAAAGCGTTCACCTCCGAACTCAGAGCTGCGTTCCATTCGCTGCGGTCGGCGTAGACACAATCGGGACGGCGCCATCCCGTTGGTGACAGTAACCTGTCTGAAAAGGGTTTCCAGGCATCCGCCGGGGCCAAAGAGGACCAGGAATGCGTGATGTCCTCGAATTGCAGTTCGATCTCACTCCTCCCACTCGAGAACAGATGCAGCAGTTTGTGGCGGACCTCAACGAAGAGGACCGCCATTTGCTGCTTGAGCATGGTGAGGAGGCGCCGTTCTGTGGCGTGTTCCTCCACGAGCGACGCGAGGGCCTTTATACCTGCCACCTGTGCGGTCTTCCCCTGTTCAGGGCTGTTGCGAAATTTGAAAGCGGCACAGGCTGGCCGAGCTTCACGGCTCCGGTCGCGAAGGGTCATCTGCGGCATATTCGCGATACCCGCTACGGCACAGTCAGGACGGAGATCGTTTGCGCGCGTTGCGGTGCGCACCAGGGCCACGTCTTTCCGGACGGCCCGCCTCCCACCGGTGAGCGCTTCTGCATAAATTCAGGGTCGCTCGAGTTCACGCCAAAGGGGCAGCCACTTCCTGACAAGCTCGGCCGCGGTGGCCCAGAAGGCGAGCCTGCGAGGTCGTTGACCGTCGCGGAGGCGACATTGGTCGCCACTGGCCTATCATGGCGGTAGCGGTAAGCTGCTACCGCCCCCAGACCACAGCCTCCTCATGCCTCTTGATCAGATGACGCAGGCTTTCGAATCCGGAGCGAATATGTTGCGCGAACTGATCGACCGCAGGCGATCGCGCCGAGTCCGCCCGCGTGAGAATTGCCAGCGCTCGCTCCGGATGCGGGATCGTCAGGGGTAGGGCGGTGATGGATTTTTCCTTGCGCAATGCGAAGACCACGCTGTGCGGCATGACGGTCAGGGCGTCGGCCGCCTTGAGATAGTTGATCACGCTCATCAGCGAGCCGCCGGAATAGCGGATTTTGATCTCGGTTGCGCCGAAGGAGAGCAGCAGGGCGCGAAGATCGGCAAGCAGCGGGCTGCCAGGCGGCGGGGCGACCCAGGGATAATCGAGAAGCTGGCTTGGCTGCGGCCGGCGCTTCAGCAGCAGCGGATGCGTGACGCGGCAGGCAATCACGTTGCGCCCCGGCAAGATCTGCTGGAATTCCAAGCCGGAGCCTTCGTCGAGAATGTCGATCGGGCAGATGGCAAGGTCGATCTGGTCGGCCTTGAGCGCAGCCCGCAGATCAGGAAAGTAGCCGTAGCTTTGATCGATCCGAACGTCGGGATGGGTGACCTGAAACTCGGCGCACAACCCTGCGATCAGCGCATCCATGAAGAAGGGCGTGCCTCCGACGCGCACGACGCCGCTTTTGCCGACGCGGAAGCTTTCCACCAGATCCGACGCTTTCCGGGACGCGGCCAGCATCACCAGCCCTTGCTCAGCCAGTGACAGGCCAAGCGACGTCGGCTGCAACGGTCTGCGTCCTTTGATGAACAATGGCTCGCCGAGACGCATTTCAAGCATCGACAGCGTGCGCGAGACGGCCGGCTGCGCGAGTCCGAGGAGGGCCGCTCCCTCGGTCACGCCGCCGGTCTTGACCACAGCGGCGAGCTGTATCAGGTGACGTTCGTCAATCTTCATAACGATCTGTTATATTAAAGTTGAATCAAATCATCAATCAGCCAGTACTGGCCTGCTAAGTTACTCTGAGCAACGATGCGAGTGCTTGGGAGGGACGCATGCCGCCGGCAGCCGATGCGCTTATTTTCAGTGAAGCCACTTCCTCCGACGTGTTTGCTGAGCGCATGCCCTCCGGCAAGGGCGACCAGTTGCCCAGCCTCATGGCGGCAGTCGCCAAGCACACGCATGAACTGATCAAGGAATTCCGGCCCACCCAGGATGATTGGCGCAGGGTGATCGCGTTTTTGACGGAAGTCGGCCATGCCTCCGATGAACGCCGTCAGGAGTGGGTGTTGCTCTCCGACCTGATTGGTGCGTCGGCCCTCGTGGAAGAGATCAATTCGCGGCGGCCGAAAGGCGCAACCCCCAACACCATCCGCGGCCCGTTCTTTCGCAGTGATGTGCCGGAGCGCCCGCTGGGCAGCTCGATTTCGCTTGATGGCGTGGGAGAGCCGCTTTGCGTCTCGGCCCGGATCATCGACCTCGACGGGCACCCGATCCCCTCGGCCGAGCTCATCACCTGGCAGGCCAATGCCCAGGGCCTCTATGAGAACCAGCAGCCGGATCTGCAGCCCGAGCACAACCTGCGGGGCCTTTTCCGCGCCGATGCCGATGGAAGCGTCAACTACCGCACGGTCATGCCGAAAGGATACAGCGTGCCCGACGACGGCCCGGTCGGACATCTGCTGGCAGCCGCGGGCTATCCCCTTCATCGGCCGGCGCATCTGCATTTTGTGGTCCGCGCTTTAGGTTTCGAGACGATCACCACGCATGTCTATGATCAAAACGATCCGCATCTCCATGAGGACGCGTTGTTTGGCGTCAAACCTGAGCTGGTCTTGGACTTTTGCCCGGTCAGCGGAGACGTGTCGCAGATGAAGCAGGTCGATTTCACCTTCGTGATGGTGCGGGCAAGACCGGAGAAAACAAAATGAGCCTGTCCTTTCACTATGCCGGCAGCCCGGCCCATATCGTTTTCGGCGAAGGGGCTAGCCAAGAGGTGGCAAACTGGATCGCCAAGATCGGTCGCCGGAGAGCCTTGGTTCTGTCCACGCCACAGCAGAAGAGTGACGCGAAGGCACTGGCTACGAAGATCGGGTCGCTGGCCGTCGGCGTGTTCAGCGGCGCCGTCATGCACACGCCTGTCGATGTCACCGAGACGGCAATGAAGCTGGTCGGGGAAAGCGGGGCCGATTGCGTCGTGTCGCTCGGCGGCGGCTCGACGACGGGTCTCGGCAAGGCCATCGCTTATCGGACGAACTTGCCACAGATCGTCATTCCAACGACCTACGCAGGCTCGGAGGTCACGCCGATCCTTGGTCAAACCGAGGGCGCAAGTCGACGGTGAAAGATGCCAGGATCCTGCCCGAAGTGGTGATCTACGATGCCACGCTGACAACGGGCCTTCCGGTTGGTTTGTCTGTGACCTCGGGTCTAAACGCCATGGCCCATGCTGTCGAAGCGCTCTACGCGCAGGACCGCAACCCGATCTCGACCCTCATGGCTGTCGAAGGCTTGCGCGCCTTCCGGGCTGCACTTCCGGAAATCATCGCGACGCCGAGTGACCTCACGGCGCGGGCGGGCGGTCTTTACGGCGCCTGGCTTTGCGGCACAGTGCTCGGAGCGGTTGGCATGGCCCTGCATCACAAGATTTGCCACACGCTTGGCGGCACCTTCGACACACCGCATGCCGAGACGCATGCGATCATGCTGCCGCACACGGCGGCCTTTAACGCCGTGGCGGTGCCGGAGCTTCTTCAGCCTGTGTCAGAGATTTTCGGAGATTCGGTCGGCGGCGGGCTTTGGGACTTTGCAAAGTCGATCGGCGCGCCGCGGGCGCTGCGTGATCTCGGCCTGACCGAGGCCGACCTCGACAAGGCAAGCCAGGTCGCGGTCGAGAACCCCTATTGGAATCCTCGATCGATCGATCGGCAATCGATCCGCGCATTGCTGCAGCAGGCCTGGGAGGGCCGCCGGCCGGAGAATTAGTCGTCACACAAGGGGGAATGGGAGGAGAATGAGATGACAACCAGGCGCGAATTCCTGAAACAGACGGCAGCCACCGGCGTGCTTGCCGCCACATCCGGGCTGGCTTTGCCGGCGCTGGCACAGAAGAGCTCGATCAAGCTCGGCTATGTCAGTCCGCAAACCGGACCGCTTGCCGCCTTCGGCGAGGCCGACAAGTTCGTGATCGAGAACTTTTTGGCGACGACCAAGAAGATGGGCCTCGATTATGAGATTGTCGTCAAAGACAGCCAGTCCAATCCCAATCGTGCCGCCGAGGTGACCAAGGAACTGATCGTCGCCGATGAGGTAAACCTGGTCCTCGTTTCCTCGACGCCTGAAACAACCAACCCGGTGTCGACGACCTGCGAAGCCGAAGAAATGCCTTGCATTTCCACGGTGGCGCCGTGGCAGCCATGGTTCATCGGCCAGCAGGCAAATCCCGGCGACCCGAATTCCTGGAAACCGTTCAACTTCGCCTATCACTTCTTCTGGGGGCTCGAGGACATCATTGCCGTCTTTACCGGCATGTGGGGCCAGGTCGAGACCAACAAGAAGGTCGGCGGACTGTTCCCCAACGACGGGGATGGCAACGCGTGGGGAGACAAGGTCGTGGGCTTCCCGCCGGTGCTCGAGAAGCTCGGCTATACGCTGACCGATCCAGGCCGCTTCCAGAACCTTTCGGATGATTTCTCCGCGCAGATCAACGCATTCAAGCAGGCGAACGCCGAGATCGTCACCGGTGTCGTTATCCCACCGGATCTCACGACCTTCTGGAATCAGGCGAAGCAGCAGGGCTTCAAGCCAAAGGTTGCCTCAGTGGGTAAGGCTCTGCTTTTCCCGCAAACGGTGGAATCGCTCGGCGATGCTGGTCACAATCTCTCGACCGAGGTCTGGTGGACGCCAAGCCACCCGTTCAAATCATCACTGACGGGCGAGACGGCGGCGCAGGTCGCCGACGCCTTCACCAAGGCGACGGGCCGGCCCTGGACACAGCCGATCGGATTTGCGCACGCGCTGTTCGAACTCGGGGTCGATGTCATGAAGCGAGCCGAGGATCCGAGTGACGGCGAGACCGTGGCCAAGGTCATTGGTGAAACGAAGCTTGATACGCTTGTTGGGCCGATCGCCTGGGGCAGCGAGAAACTGCCGCCCTTTGCACAAAAGAATGTCGCCAAGACGCCCCTTGTCGGAGGCCAGTGGCGGCTGAAGCAGGGTGGCAAGGGTTATGATCTCGTCATCGTCGAGAACGCCACGGCACCCAACATACCGACCGGGGGAAAAATGGAGCTGATCGCCTGAGCGCGTCAGCGCTCATGAGGCGAGCGGGGAGCCGTGGAGGCGGCTCCCTTCGTGGGAGAGAGATGGATGCCAATATTGGAACTGGAAGGTGTCTCGAAGAAGTTCGGCGCGTTGACCGTCGCCGAACAGATTTCCTTTGCCGTGGAAGACGGCGAGGCACTCGGGATCATCGGCCCGAACGGCGCCGGCAAGTCGACGGTGTTCAATCTGATCAATGGCAACATTTCTGTAGACAAAGGCGCGATCCGTTTCAGAGGCTCCGACGTGACCAATACACCGCCGATGGCGCGGTGCTTTGCCGGGATGGGTCGCACCTTCCAGATTCCGCAGCCCTTTGATCAGCTCACGGTGTTCGAGAACCTGCTGGTGGCCGGATCGTTCGGCGCGCGAAAGCGGGAAGGGGAGGTTGCCGATCGCTGTGCAGAAATCCTCATCGACACCGGTCTGATTGACAAAGCCAATGCAATGGCCGGCAGCCTCACGCTGCTGCAGCGCAAGCGGTTGGAACTGGCGCGCGCGATGGCAACCGATCCGAAACTTCTGCTGCTCGACGAGATTGCCGGCGGGCTGACGGAAGGCGAGTGCCGGGCACTGGTGGCGACCATCCGCGGCCTGCACAACAAAGGCATTGCGGTGATCTGGATCGAGCATGTCCTGCATGCGCTGAACGCCGTGGTCGGTCGTCTGCTTGTCCTGCATTTCGGTCGCGTGATCGGCATCGGTAAGCCCGACGAGATCATGAACTCGAAGCAAGTTCGCGAAATCTACCTGGGGATCGATGTGTGATGCCACTTCTCGAAACCCACGCACTGACGGCTTCCTACGGTGACTTCCAGGCGCTGTTCGGCATCGATATCAGCCTCGAAGAGGGCGAGACGCTGGCGATCATCGGCGCGAATGGGGCCGGCAAGACGACGCTGATGCGGTCGCTGTCGGGCGTCCTAAAAAACGAGCCCGGTTCCATCGGCTATCGGGGAGAGGCGATCGGCGCGCTGGCCGCCCCCGATGTGATGTCGCGCGGGATTGCCATGGTGCCGGAGGGCCGGCGGCTGTTTCCATCGTTGAGCGTCGAGGAGAACCTGTTGATTGGTTCCTATGGCCGCAAGGCCACGGGCCCCTGGACGCTCGAGAGCATCTATGCGCTGTTTCCGATCCTCAAGGAGCGTCGGCGAAACCCTGCCACGGCACTGTCCGGCGGCCAGCAGCAGATGGTGGCGATCGGCCGGGCGTTGATGTCGAACCCGGACGTGCTCCTTTGCGATGAGATCAGCCTTGGACTGGCGCCGGTCGTGGTGCGCGACATCTATGCCGCCTTTCCACGAATCCGGGAAACCGGAGCGGCGATCATCATCGTTGAGCAGGACATCGCTCAGGCACTCAAGGTCTCCAATCGGGTCTATTGCATGATGGAGGGCCGCATCACGCTCTCCGGAGAGCCATGCGACCTCGACCGCGATGCCATTCACAAGGCTTATTTCGGAGCAGATGGTCATGAACTGGCTTGATACGATAGCGCAAGGCATCTTGCTCGGCGGGCTTTATGCGCTTTTTGCCGCGGGACTAAGCCTGGTCTTCGGCATCATGCGGCTTGTCAACCTTGCGCATGGCGACCTGATCGTCTTCGCCGCCTTTCTGATCCTGTTGCTTGTTTCCCTGCTGGGGCTTCATCCTTTCGTTGCCGCGCTCATTGCGGCTCCCCTCATGTTCTCAGCCGGTTGGGTCCTTCAATACCACTTGCTCAACCGTACGCTCGGAAAGGATATCCTGCCGCCTCTGCTCGTCACGTTCGGTCTTTCGATCGTCATCCAGAATGGCTTGCTGGAAGGCTTTACGGCCGACAGCCGTCGGATATCAACCGGCGCGCTCGAGACGGCTTCCGTTTCGCTGGGGCCGATCAATGTCGGTGTCATGCCGATGCTGACCTTTGGCTCAGCGATCCTCGCCATCATTGCGCTGAACCAGTTGATCTATCGCACCTCGATCGGCCGGGCGTTTCGTGCCACATCCGACGATGTCACCACGGCAGGCCTGATGGGCATCCGGCCGCAACGCATTTTTGCCATGGCGACAGGCCTTGCCATGGTCGTGGTGACCATCGCGGCACTGTTCCTCGGAACGCGCGCCAATTTTGATCCGACGTCGGGACCGGCCCGGCTGATCTATGCCTTCGAAGCCGTCATCATTGGCGGGCTGGGCTCACTTTGGGGAACGCTGGCCGGCGGCATCATACTTGGTGTCGCGCAGACGATCGGGGCGGCCGTCAATCCGGAATGGCAGATCCTCGCCGGGCATCTCGCCTTCCTTCTCGTCCTCCTGTTCAAGCCGCGCGGCCTTTTCCCGCGCGCAGTGGATTGAGCGTCATGGAACAGTTGCTCGCACCAACCTTCAAAGTCGAGACCCGTACGGGCGCTTCCGCGGCATTCGCCGTCATGGCTGCCATCGCGGTGGTCCTCGCGTTCCTGGCGCCGCTTCTGGTGTCGCGCGGTGCCGTCCAGGACCTGTTCTTCATCCTCACCATGCTGGTGCTGGCGCAATGCTGGAACCTGCTTGCCGGATATGCCGGCCTGATTTCGGTCGGCCAGCAACTCTTCGTCGGCTGCGGGGCTTACGCCGTGTTTGCTCTCGTCAGCCTGTTGGGCCTCGATCCTGTGGCGGCGGTGTTCGTGGCCGGTGTCTTTGCGGTCATCGTCGCCGTGCCGACGGCCTTTTTCACCTTCCGCCTTTACGGTCCCTATTTTGCCATTGGCACATGGGTCATCGCCGAGGTCGGTCGTCTGCTCTTCGCCCAGTGGAAGGCGCTTGGTGGCGGAACCGGCACATCGTTGCCGCGTGACGCGACGCGCGACATGATCGGCGTCGACCTGTTGAAATCCCTTTTGCGCATGAAATCGGCGGAGGCCGGCGATGCTTTGACCTATTGGCTCGCGCTGGTACTCGCCTTGGCCACCATCGGAGCCATCTACCGGTTGCTGCGATCGCGGCACGGGCTGGGTCTTGCGGCTGTCCGGGACAATGAGCAGGCGGCACGCGCCGTCGGCGTCGATGCGCGGCGGATGAAGACCATGGTCTACCTAACCGCGGCATTTCTGACCGGCTGCTGTGGCGCGCTGATCTATGTCCAGAAGCAACGCATCTCGCCAGATGCCGCGTTCTCGGTGATCGACTGGACGGCCTACGTGATCTTCATCGTCGTCATCGGCGGCATCGGTACGGTCGAGGGGCCGATTGTCGGCGTCATCGTTTTCTTCCTGTTGCAGAACCTGCTTGCTGGCTATGGCTCCTGGTATCTCTTGATCCTCGGCCTGGTCGCCATCGTCACGATGCTGTTTGCGCCGCGCGGGCTTTGGGGCCTGTTTTCCGACCGCACCGGCATCCAGCTTTTTCCGGTTCGCCGAATCCTCAAAGGCGGACCTCTCGGACACAAGAAGATAGGAGAGCCAAATGGCTGATATCACAACGGACGTACTCATCATCGGAACCGGCCCTGCCGGATCTGCAACTGCGGCGCTGCTGTCGACTTACGGCGTCGAGAACATGGTGATTAATCGCTTCCGATGGCTCGCCAATACACCGCGCGCCCATATCACCAATCAGCGCACGATGGAGGTGTTGCGCGATCTCGGTCGCGATGTCGAAGACGAAGCCTATATGTTCGCCGCCGAGCAGGATCTGATGGGTGAGAACGTCTTCTGCACGTCGCTGACGGGTGAGGAAATCGGCCGCATGAAGAGCTGGGGCAAGCATCCGCTGTCTCGCGCCGAGCATCAACTCTCCTCACCCAGCCTGATGAACGACCTGCCGCAGACCTTCATGGAGCCGCTGCTCTTCAAGGCTGCCTGCTCGCGTGGCACGCAGGCGCGCATGTCGACGGAGTACGTCAGCCATGCGCAGGATGCCGACGGCGTCACCACCACCTGTCTCGACCGGCTGACGGGCAAGGAATTTAGCGTCCGGTCCAAGTTCCTGGTTGGCGCCGATGGTGGCAATTCGAGGGTGGCCGAACAGGCGGGTCTTTCCTTCGAAGGCAAGATGGGTGTCGGCGGCTCGATGAACATCCTGTTCGAGGCCGATCTGTCGCGGCATGTCGCGCACCGACCCTCCGTGCTTTACTGGGTGCTGCAGCCGGGCGCGGATGTCGGCGGCATCGGAATGGGCCTGGTGCGCATGGTCCGGCCCTGGCACGAATGGCTGATCGTCTGGGGCTACGACATCAACCGGCCGGCGCCTGACGTGACCGAGGATTTCGCCGTCAAGGTGGTTCGGGACCTCGTCGGTGACCAGGAGCTCCAGCCGAAGATCAAGTCGGTCTCGACCTGGACCGTCAACAACATGTACGCAGTGGCGATGTCCAAGGGCCGTGTCTTCTGCATGGGAGATGCCACCCACCGGCATCCTCCGTCGAACGGACTTGGCTCCAACACGTCGATCCAGGACGCCTTCAATTTCGCATGGAAGCTGTCCATGGTGCTGAAGGGACAGGCCGGAATGGGTCTGCTTGATAGCTACAATGCTGAGCGTGCGCCGATCGCCAAGCAGATCGTGACGCGAGCCAACAAGTCGATCGAAGAGTTCGGCCCGATCTTCAAGGCCCTCGGCCTTCTGGACTCTGTCGATCCGGTCAAGATGCAGGAAAACATGGACGCCCGCTGCAAGGATACTCCAGAGGCGGAGAGGCAGCGCAAGGCGATCCGGGAAGCGATCGCCTACAAGGTTTACGAGTTCGACGCGCATGGCGTCGAGATGAACCAGCGGTACAGGTCAAGTGCCGTCGTTGCCGACGGTCGACCAGAGCCGGCTTTCGCGAAGGACCCGGAACTTCACTACCAGCCGACGACATGGCCCGGCGCACGGCTGCCGCATATTTGGCTGTTCAATCACGGTGGTGAGAAAGTCTCCACCCTCGACCTGACCGGCCACGGCGCCTTCACGGTTCTGACTGGTATCGGTGGTGATGGCTGGCTAGCGGCTGCCAAGGCACTCGCAAAGGAGTTCAATATCCGGATCGCCACGCACATGATCGGACCTCGCCAGCAATGGCAGGACCTGGTTGGCGATTGGGCGAATGCGCGCGAGGTCCGGGATTCTGGCGCCATTC
Organism: Rhizobium favelukesii; assembly: GCF_000577275.2. Taxonomy (NCBI): domain Bacteria; kingdom Pseudomonadati; phylum Pseudomonadota; class Alphaproteobacteria; order Hyphomicrobiales; family Rhizobiaceae; genus Rhizobium; species Rhizobium favelukesii. The sequence continues at coordinate 3,242,510 of NZ_HG916852.1, read as the reverse complement.
TCGTGCGGCCCGATCACCACGTCGCCTGGCGTGCAGATTCAATGGTTTCCAATCCGGAAGCCGAACTGCGCCGCGTCCTCAAATCCATCCTTGATAAGTGAGAGCATCATGGAAGCACATGAGAAGGGCTTCTTTACGGAAGAAAGTTCGATCGCTGTGGTGACCGGCCGCAACGACAAGGCCAAGGATGAACGCCTGAAGCAGGTGATGGAAGTCATCACGCGAAAGCTCCACGAAGCGGTAAAGGAAATGGAGCCGACACAGGATGAGTGGATGAAGGCCATCTTCTTCCTGACGCACACGGGGCAGATCTGCAACGAATGGCGGCAGGAGTTTATTCTCCTCTCCGATGTCCTCGGCGTTTCGATGCTGGTCGATGCGATCAACAACCGCAAACCCTCGGGTGCTTCGGAGAGCACGGTGCTTGGTCCGTTTCACGTTGCCGACGCGCCGGAACTGCCGATGGGGGCGAACATCTGCCTCGACCAGAAGGGCGAGGATATGTTTATCGAAGGCCGGATCCTCGATACCGACGGACAGCCGATCGCCGATGCGCTGCTCGATGTCTGGCAGGCCAACGACGAGGGCTTCTACGACGTTCAGCAAAAGGGCCTTCAGCCGGACTTCAATCTGCGGGGCGTGTTCCGCACCGGTCCGGATGGGCGCTACTGGTTTCGGGCGGTGAAACCCAAATATTATCCGATCCCGGATGACGGCCCGGTCGGGCAACTGCTGAAGGAACTGGGCCGCCATCCCTATCGGCCCGCGCATCTCCATTACATCATCAAGGCCGAAGGCTTCGAACCACTGACCACCCATATCTTCGATCCCGATGATCCCTACATCAGTTCCGATGCAGTGTTCGGCGTAAAGGAGAGCCTGCTTGCCGAATTCCGCCGGACGAGCGATCGCGAACGGTCGAAACAGTATCAATTCGCCGGCGATTTCTGGGAGGTAAAACACGACTTTGTCCTTGCCCGCGCGAACGATGAACCCCGCCACGGGTGATCACTCAGCCGATCGGCGGCAGCGTTAACCGATTATCAACGCTGCCGCACGACTCCGGCGACATTTGTTCGCAAATGGCGCGCGGGTCCGCCCGGAGATGATTGCGCTACGCGCAGGCCCGTCTATTTTGGCGCAGAGCGCTCAAGCGCAGTGCAACCGGGGCAGGGATCATGAAAGCCGCCTTCCATACGACCTTGATGATCTTCGTAGCCTTGCTGCCGGCCGTGGCGGCGGGCGCATCGGACGGCTGGAATCGCGACGGCAGGGGTACGAGCACCTGGCATGTGTCGCCATCGGAAGGCACCTGCAACGTCAGCCAAGCGACGAACAGAGCCCGCCGTGCCGGCATCTACCGGACCGATGTGGTCTATCGCGACGAGAATGTTCTGACGTTGAGAGGATTGACCGGGTGGGGCGATCGCCGCGAAATCACCTTTGCCAACGTCCGAGGATGTCCTGAGGTCGGCCTTCAGCATCTGCAATAGGAAGCCACGCACAATGGTATGACCCGGGTGGGCAGTGGTCGCTATGGCTGATATTCGCGCCCAGTATAGACTAACGCGATGCGGGCTGGTGCTGTCCGAAGCGCTGTCGAAACGCAAGCGCCAGGACCCGTCGCTCGCAACGTGAGCAACGGGTCCGCGCAGACCTCGACAGCTTCAGGACTTTGCTGCCGCGGCGCGCTGTTTGCGGTACTGCACGGTCGGCAGGCCGCCCCAGCCCCAATTGTCGAGATCGACTTCCTCGATGACGACATAGGTCGATTCAAGCGGCTTGTTAAGCACGTCGAGCAGCACTTGGCTGACGCCCTTGATGATCGCGGCCTTTTCTTCGGCCGTTACCGAATTGCGGTCGGGTGTGGTTCCTTCGCGGGTAACCTGTACGGTGACGATGGGCATTTGCAGTCTCCTTTCTCGGGCTTGACTTAAATGGCGCTATGCTGCGAGCAGAGCGGCGATCTCGTGTTCCAATGTTTCGACATCGGCATATCCGTTGCCGACCCGGCGCAGTTTGCCTTGTTGGGCAAGGAACAAGCTTGGGAAACTCGTCACGCCCATCGATCGCGCCCTGATGAAGTCAGCCGAGGCGGCGTCGATGGTGCTCTTGCTCTGCCATATCGCCAGAAACTCGTCCTGGGTGACGGGATGGCCTTCGGCACTCAAGGCCTCGGCACCCACCTTGGCGAGAACCGTGCCATCGGTCGTGTCGACGGCATCGACATAGAATGCATGCTGGAAGGCGCGGAAGACCTTCAGCAAGTCGGCTTCCGGGGCCAGGATACGTGCCGCCACGACCGCCCTGCAAACGGGTTCGGTGTCATACACAAAGCCCTGGCGGGCCATCAGCCCATCCCGATTGAAGGGAAGGCCGCTTGCCTGTTCGACCCGCGCCCAATGTTCCAGGCGAAAACGCTTGCCCGCCTCGTCAAGCACATCTGTCGCACCGGCGCGCAAACCTCCGACGATGATCGCAAGCGAGATCTCGGGGTGACGCTGCTGCAGCGCAGTCATTTCTTTTCCGAAACCGTAGCACCAGGAACACATCGGGTCGGCGACCATGACCAGTTTCATTTTCCACCTCATTTCAGCTTTATCTTGACGGCGACCGCGGCCATTCGGGCTCGCGGCCGCGGGGATGAACGTTGGTTCGGCCGGACAACCAACGTCGCAGTGCCTACCAGCGGCCGGCGTTCTGACCGCCATCGACGTGGAGGATCTCGCCGGTCACAAAGCTCGCGCTCTCAAGATAGAGGACGGCGTCGACGATATCGCGAATTTCGCCCATCCGGCCGACCGGATGCAGGGTCGAAAGCGCGGCGTGGGTTTCGTGCGGATGCATCGGCGTTTTGATCACGCCCGGCGAGACCGCGTTGACGCGAACGCCGCTCTTTGCGTACTCGATGGCCAGTTCCTGGGTGACTGCGTTCAGACCACCCTTGGTCAGGGAAGCGAGAGCTGCGGGCACACCGGCGATCGGCTGATTGACCAGGCTGGTCGTGATCGTGACGATGTGACCCGAGCCCTGCTTCAGCATTTCCGCGATTGCGCGCTGCGTGATGTGGAAGAAGCCAGCGACATTGACGCTCATGTTGTGGTCGTAGTCCTGCTGGGTGAATTCGGTGAATGGCTTCGCCAGGAAGACGCCGGCGTTGTTCACGAGCGTGTCAATGCGGCCGAAACGCTGACGCGCTTCGCGCACTACCCGCTCTGCAGTCTCGGGCTTGCTGATATCGCCGGCTACGGCGAGGATGCCTGTATCGGAGCTGGTCTCGATCGATCGGGAGGTGGCCACGACGCGATAGTTCCGGTCGCGGTAAGCCTGAACCAATGCTGCACCGATGCCTTGCGATGCGCCGGTGATAATGGCGACCTTCTGTTCCGTGCTCATGATGTGATCCTTTCAAGTGCAGCGGCCGTTACAGTTGAGGCCGCCCTACGCCCTCGGCGTTGGTGCAATTGATTTAGATCCATTCGATATGTGAGAGAATTGCCGTTGTTTGAGCGACAATCAACCGAATTTCGGCATAATTAGGCGAGTACGCCTGCTGCAGTTGCCATGCGCGCGAATTCGGAACGCAGGCGGGGCGTTGCAAAGTCCACGAAGGCCCGGACCTTTGGCACCGACATCCGGCCTTGCGGTGCGAGCAGATGCACGGGCAGCGGCGGGTGCTCTGCGTCCGCGAGCACGATCTTCAACTGTCCGTCGCGCACATAAGATGCGACATGGTAGGAATAGAGCCTCGTCAGGCCGCCGCCTGCAGCGGCTGACGCGGCGGCGGCGCGAACGCTGTTGACGATACAGCGCGGCGTGAAATGAACCGTCCGCGGGATCGTAGACCCCTTCGCCGGTGTGAAGCTCCAGGAATCCAGGCCGAAGTTGCTGAACGCGATGATCTGCTGTTTCGCCAGGTCCCCGGGTTCGTCGATGCGCGGATGGTTGGCCAGATAACGAGGAGAGGCGACCACGACGCGTCGCACGTCGCCACCGAGACGAGTGGAGACATGGGAGGAATCCGACAAGTGGCCGATGCGCACGGCAAGATCGACGCCTTCGTCGACCAGGTTGACGAACCGATCCAGCATAAGAAACCGCACGGAGACCGTCGGGTGAAGGTCAAGGAAGTCGTCCAGTATGGGGCGCAGCACCTCTTCTCCAAGAATCGGCGGTGCCGAAATGGTCAGCGTTCCGCGCGGTGCGGAGCGCTCGCCCCCGGCTAGCATGTCGGCTTCTTCAAGATCGACGAGCACACGCCGGCAGGCTGCCGCATAGCGCTGACCTGCCTCGCTCAGCTTCAGCGTCCGGGTTGTCCGGTGCAGCAGTTCGACGCCGACATGCGCCTCTAGGAAGCTGAGCGCCCGGCTAACCGCCGTCGGCGATCGTTTCAAGTTGCGGGCTGCTCCGGCGAGACTGCCCTCGTCGATTGCCGTCACAAACACCTTCATGGCGTCGATGCGATCCATTGTGTCGCCCCGCGGAATAGTGATTGCCTGGCGGCGAGTATTCACCCGAAATCGGAAGGAAGTAAATATCGGGAGGTAAAAGCAAGACAGGCCGCGCCACCGCGCTATCGGTCGGGTAGCCCGGCAGCGGATCCAGAATCTTTCAGGTTGGATGACGAGGCCCTGCAGCGAGCAATGCGCGCGACTGCGAGGGTAGCCGGCCAAACCGCGTCTTGCGTTCGCTCAACAAAGGGAGACCGACGATGAAGATCCTGATGGTTTTGACTTCGCATGATCAGCTCGGAAACACCGGAAAGCTGACCGGCTTCTGGCTCGAGGAGTTTGCTGCGCCCTACTACGTGTTCAAGGATGCAGGTGCCGAGATCACCTTGGCCTCGCCCAAGGGCGGGCAGCCGCCGATCGATCCGAAGAGCGACGAGCCAGCCAACCAGACCGAGGCGATGGCCCGCTTCAAGGGCGATCCAGCGGCGCAAAAGGAGCTGGCAAACACTGTAATGCTTAGCGACGTCAAGGCGGACGGCTTCGACACGGTCTTCTATCCCGGTGGCCACGGTCCGATGTGGGACCTCGTCAACGACAGGAATTCGATCGCGCTGATCGAAAGCTTCTACAATGCCGGCAAACCGGTCGCCGCTGTCTGTCATGCCCCCGGAGTTCTGAGAAAGGTGACCTATCAGGGACAGCCCCTTGTCAAGGGCAAGCGTGTCACGGGCTTTGCCAACAGCGAGGAGGAGGCCGTCCATCTCACGGAGGTCGTGCCTTTCCTCGTCGAGGATGAGCTGAAGCGATTGGGCGGGCACTATGAGAAAGCCGGCGACTGGGCCGATTTCACCATCGTTGATGGGCGCTTGATCACAGGCCAGAACCCGGCTTCGTCCACCTCGGCCGCCAAGAAACTGTTGAAGCTTTTGAACGCATGAGCCTACGGCTGGCGCTGCTTGCATTTTGATACAATTCTCAGCTCGACTTTGTACATTATGCAGCGAAGCAAAGTGCTTGTGTCATCCGCTTGAGGCGGCTTGGTTGAGTTTCAGGAATGTCCGGGTCTGGCGGGTGCTGTCGATAAATATCCTGATCCCACAGGATCATGCGAACCGCACCGATGGCATCGGAGAAGGTGAACTCTGTTTTCTTGTACCAGGCGGCGGCATAGGGAAGGACGCCATGACCGAGCAGATCGCATGCCCAGAGTGTGACGAGGCTGTAGAGCGCCAGCAGCGACGGGGTCGTGCGCATGATGGCTTTGTCGTTCCACTGCCGTTGGGTTTCCACGCCAAGATGCGCTCGCGTTTCGGCGAAGGTGACCTCGATCTGCCAGCGCCGAACGAAATAGGCAATGATCTGAGCGGGCTCAAGGTTGACGTTGGTGCTCATGAACGCCTGGGGTTCACGACGGCCTGATGGATCGCGAACGAGAACCCAGCGAATTGGTCTTGGGGGCGTTCCACGCCGATACCAGAGGCCGGTTCCTGATGTGACATCAAGGGTTTTGTCGGTTTGCTTGCCGTACCAGGACGATGCGACGATGCGCTGCCACTCGGTCTTTGCGTCTTTGAGGAGCGTTTTCAGTTTCGGCAATGGCCTGCCTTTTTGCGCCGGTCGCCCGAGCGTATGTTCGTGCCGTTGATCTGGTGGAGCAAAGAGACTGGCATCCAGACGCAACCGCGTGATGAGAGTGGCCGTGTCGGGAAGAGCCGCAGCCAGTGTATGAACGGCAAAGCTGCTATCGCCGACAAAGATGATTTCGCGGCCCGGCAGCCAGCGGCAAAGCTGCAAGACGCCTTGCCTTGCCCAATCAGTCAGCAGCTTGTGCTTTCGGCCCTTCTTCTGATCATGGCGCTCAGAGGGACACAGGATCGTCAGCACCGGCAGGGCTTTAATACATTTTGCCCATGGGACAGGTGAAAGAACCATGAAGCTCAACCATCTCAAGCCGCTGGCTTTGACAAAGTGGCCATGGCTGGAGCGCACCGGGTCACGATAAATTCCACGCGCGGCGATGCGTTGGCCCCAACGCCGTTCGATTGTATCATCCATGCCAATCACGACAGGGCCCTCGGGCACGAGCCGGGCAACAATGATGGACAGCAGACGGGCCGCCAACGTGCGAGGGTTCCAGCGGGCTCGGTTGAGGAGTTGATGATAGGCGGCAAAATTACTTACCTCCGCGCGTCCGGTGATGCGCAGGCAGGCCGTCACCGTTCGCTTGCCAGGCGAAAGGAGCGCACCCATCACCAGGACCAGCAGATGCTCCCAGCTTGGCGCGGTAAACCAGAAACGAAACGGCGACAGCCATTTGCGAAGGATGTGGGGGACCGCGTCTCCCGGCTCACGGCTACAATCATGTTGTTCGCTCATCCATTCGTTCGAATCCGATCAAACGAATGGCGCAAGGCCGGGACCCTGCGGCGAATTGATTCACCCAGGGCTGCTCAGATGCCCCCGAAATCACCACCGATTTTGTACAAAGTCGAGCTCAGGAAACGCGACACATCCTGGATACTTCGGGCTGATCCCCTGCAGTCACCATCAACGACCAGTGCGCAAGCATCGGTCAACTGCAGGGGATGACAATGATCCTATTCCTGATCGCTTATCTTGCAGGGGCGCTGACCATCGTCAGCCCCTGCATCCTTCCGGTCCTGCCTTTCGTGCTGTCGCGGGCAGGTCAGCCGTTTACAAGAAGCATCCTGCCGATGCTGATCGGCATGATCGTGACGTTCGCGGGCGTGGCAACGCTTGCCGCAGTCGGCGGAAGTTGGGCCGTGGATGCGAACGAAATTGGCCGATATGTCGCCATTGCGCTGATTGCTGGCTTCGGCGTGACGCTGCTTTCGCCGCGTATCGCGGCGGTGGTAACGCGGCCGGCTGTGGCACTCGGCAGCCGTCTGTCGCAGCAAGCGAGCGGCAAGAGGGCTGGCGTTGGTACCTCTTTCCTTCTCGGCGTCGCGACCGGTCTCCTGTGGGCGCCCTGCGCCGGCCCGATCCTCGGACTGGTCCTCACCGGTGCCGCCCTGCAAGGGGCAAACGTGCAGACCACCCTCCTGCTGACGGCCTACGCCGCGGGCGCTGCCACCTCATTGGCAATGGCTGCTCTTGCCGGCGAGAAGGTGTTTGCCGCGATGAAGCGATCGCTCGGCGTCGGCGAACGCCTTCGGCAGGGTCTTGGCGTTGCCGTACTGGCCGGCGTTACGGCGATTGCGCTCGGGCTCGATACCGGCCTGTTGTCGCGTCTCTCCTATGCCAGCAGCAAAAGCATCGAGCAGTCGCTGCTGGACAGGCTGCACGGCGCTGGCGGTGCCGCTGGGAAGCCGGCAGGCAATGCGATGGCACTCGCTGCGAATGATGCGCGCAAGGGATACCAGAGCGACTTGCCGGTGCTAGGCCGCTTCCAGTCGCTTGACGGTGCTGTGGAGTGGTTGAATTCGAAGCCGCTCACGGCCGAAGAATTGCGCGGCAAGGTGGTTCTCGTCGACTTCTGGACCTACTCCTGCATCAACTGCATTCGGACGATCCCCTACGTTCGGGCCTGGGCGGAAAAGTACCGGGACCAAGGCTTGGTCGTGATCGGCGTCCATTCCCCCGAATTTGCCTTCGAGAAGCGGATCGACAATGTCCGTCAGGCGATCGACAAGTTCCAGATCGGCTATCCCGTGGCGATCGACAACAACTTCAAGATCTGGCGGACATTCGCCAACAACTACTGGCCGGCTCACTATTTCATCGATGCGAAGGGCCAGATCAGGCACACCCAGTTCGGTGAAGGAGACTACGAACAGTCCGAACGCGTCATCCAGGATCTGCTGGCGGAAGCCGCAGGCAGCAAGAAGGCTGACACGGTCACCGTCGCGCCCGATGCCAAGGGCGCCGAGGCGGCGCCCGACCTTGCGCGCCTGCAGTCCGGTGAATCCTACATCGGCTACCTCCGAGCTGCCAACTTTATCTCGCCGGAAGGGACCGGGGCAGACGCCGCGCGTGACTACACCGTCGGAAAGCCTGGCCTCAACGAATGGGGTCTGACGGGCAAGTGGACGGTAGGGGGCGAGCAGGCCTCGCTTGAGCAGGCCGGTGGAGGCATCACCTACCGGTTCAGTGCACGAGATCTCCATCTCGTCCTTGGGCCTGGAGCGGGCGGCAAGAAGGTCCGCTTTCAGGTGACGGTGGACGGCGTAGCGCCGGGGGCAGACCACGGTTCGGATATTGATGCGCAAGGCAATGGCAGTGTTTCGGAAACGCGCCTCTACCAGCTGGTGCGCCAGTCGAAAGACGTGCGGGAGCGGACGTTCGAGATCCGCTTCCTCGATCCCGGTGTCGAAGCTTTCGTCTTCACCTTTGGTTGAGAGGATAGGGCCATGAAAAATCGAGCAAAAACCCTTTTGGCCTCAATCGGCGCCATCGCACGCCTCGGCCTTGTGGCCCTGGCGGTGATCGGTGGCGGCGGCCTCGCACTGAAATTGAATGGCGGATCGCCGCCCGAAGAGACCAAGCGCATTCCTCCGGCCCTCCATGACGTGGCCGTGACATCCGGAACGCAATCGCTGGTGCTTGCCGGCGGCTGCTTCTGGGGCGTGCAAGGGGCGTTCCAGCATGTTGCCGGCGTTGTGAGCGCCACGGCAGGCTATGCCGGCGGGAGTGCCGCGACTGCGACCTACGAAATGACTGAGACCGGGCAAACCGCTCATGCCGAAGCGGTGGAGATCGTCTTCGATCCAACGCAGATCACCTACGGCCAGTTGCTGCAGATCTTCTTCTCCGTGGTTCACGATCCGACGCAGGTCGACCAACAAGGGCCTGACGTCGGGAAGCAATACCGGTCGGCGATCTTTCCGCTGAACGACGAGCAGGCGAAGGTCGCTTCCGACTACATCGCGCAACTCGGTCAAGAAGGCGCTTTCAGTCGCCCGATTCACACTTCGACCGAAGTCGGGAAAACTTTCTATCGCGCTGAGGCCTATCATCAGGACTACGTCTACAACAATCCCAGCCAGCCCTATGTGTACGTCTACGAGCAACCGAAGATCGAAGCTCTGAAGCGGCTTTTCCCGGCGCAGTATCGGGAGCGTCCAGCGCTCGTCGCAGACCAGGCAGGCTGACCTTGGCGCCATGCCGCGGTGGCGTCGCTCCGCCGCATCGAGGTGACGATAATTCAAACTTGGGTCAGTCGAACGAGCCTGATCCCCGCATACATAGCGATACAGTCCTCGGGGCATTCGAACACATTCGGGATACGCGCGGTCGTCACGCTCGGATTCTACCCGCTCCGGAAAGATCAGAATTTTCCTGGGATTGACCCAAACGGGTCAAGCAATTGAGGAGAAAGCAATGCGCATTTTAGTCACCACCATTGCCGTGCTTGCGCTGTCAGCAGTGCCATGTGCCTGGGATACCGCTCCGGGGGAGCCGCCCGCGATCGCCGCACTCTTCTCCTGGTTATCGCCTCCAACTGATGCAGGGTCGAAGCAAACCGCGCAGACCGCGAATGTTGCCTTCGTGGCGACATCGGCCGATAAGGCACTGCCCCAACGCGCGAATTATTGAGGAGATCCGCGATGAAACTCTTCGAAGACAAGATCTCGTCGGCGGCGTCCCGTGTCAGGATCGCCCTGGCGCTGAAAGGGCTCGGCGTCGAGCGGGAGACAATCGGTATCCTCGGTGCCGATGCCATCAATCGGACACCCGAATATCTGCATGTCAATCCACAGGGGCTCGTTCCGGCATTGCTGACCGATGAGGGCGTGCTTCTGACCCAGTCGCTGGCAATCATCGAATATCTCGACGAGCGCTATCGCGAGCCACCGCTGTTGCCTGAAAAGCTTGAGGATCGCGCCTTTGCGCGGGCCGTCGCCTTGGCGATCGCTGCAGATATCCATCCGCTTCTTCCGCCGCGGGTGACGGCTCGCCTTGGCACCATTCCAGGAGCCGGGCCGCAGGAAATTGCGGACTGGAGCCGTCATTGGATCCGCGTTGGATTGACTGCAGTGGAGGAATTACTCGCGCGGCGGCAGACAGGTCGATATGCGGCCGGCGATGCGCCGTCGATGGCCGACATTTGCCTCTTCCCGCAGGCCGTCAATGCCGAGCGGGCTGGGCTCGCGCTCGACCAGTGGCCTCGCATCGCAGCGGTTGTCGCCGGGCTTCGCGCGATTCCCGCCTTTGCCGAAAACGGTCCGGCTCCCCGAACTTGAGTGTCCTTGAGCTGAACATTCACCTCGGGTCGCTCAGTTGCAGGCGAAAGTATACCAATGTATCTCTCGACCCGATCCCTACATCAGCATTCAATTCCCGCCATCGGGCACACATTGGATATACACGCGTACCGGCTTCTACGAATGTCTTTAACGCAATCTGGAGAACATCGATGGCAGAGGAAATCAATCAACAGAGGCGGCGGTTCATGGGCGTCGCGGCCCTGACCGTCGCTGCTGCGCAACTGGGCGTCATCGGGACGAGTGTTGCGCAAGCGGCGACGCCAACTGCTGCCCGCGTTCCCACCATCGCGCCAGGCACCAACACCTCGTTCGGCACAATCAAGCAGATCGATGCAGGTCTGCTCAACGTCGGTTATGCCGAACTTGGTGCGAGCGACGCGCCTCCGGTCATTCTCCTGCACGGCTGGCCCTATGACATCTACACCTATGTCGACGTCGCACCACTGCTTGCCGCGGCTGGCTACCGCGTTATCGTTCCCTATCTGCGTGGCTACGGCACGACACGGTTCCTCTCCGACAAGACGTTGCGCAACGGTCAGCAGTCTGCAATTGCCTCCGATATCGTCGCGCTCATGGATGCGCTGAAAATCGAGAAGGCGCTGATCGGTGGTTGTGATTGGGGAGCTCGGACGGCCTGCATTATTGCCGCCCTCTGGCCCGAGCGCTGCAAGGCGCTGGTTTCCGTCAGCGGCTATCTCATCGGCAGCCAGGAAGCCAACAAGGCGCCATTGCCGCCGAAGGCCGAACTTGCCTGGTGGTATCAGTTCTACTTCGCCACCGAACGTGGCCGCGCAGGCTATGAGCAATACCGGAGCGAGTTTGCAAAACTCATCTGGCAGCTTGCATCACCGAAGTGGAATTTCGATGACGCGACCTTCAATCGCAGCGCGGCCGCCTTCGAAAATCCGGATCACGTCGACATCACCATCCACAACTACCGCTGGCGCATCAGCGCGGCCGAGGGTGAGCGCAAATATGACGAACTCGAAGCGCGGCTTGCCAAGTTCCCAGTCATCGGCGTGCCTGCCATCACGCTGGAAGGCGATGCCAATGGTGCGCCTCATCCGCAGCCGGAGGCCTACGCCAAGAAGTTCTCGGGCAAGTACGAACATCGGCTGATCACCGGCGGTATCGGTCACAATCTGCCACAGGAGGCGCCGCAAGCCTTTGCGCAAGCCGTGGTCGACGTCGATCGATTCTGATGGTTCATCGGCGAGGGTAGTCGCGCCGGCCAGCCGCGCTTTTCCGGCTTCGCCTTCATTCCGAACTCTGGACCTGGCGTTAGAGCGTTTAGGCGCGCACGCCGGGTTTTTTATCATGCACGCGTCATGAAGGTGCGGTCCTGCCCACGCAGCCCTTCGTACTTCATCCGGGCGCGATCTGCGTCCGGCGCCTTGGCTGAGCGGTCAGCCGCTTACGGGCGGTTCGTATCGTATTGTATCCGCACCGCGTTTGCACGGAAGTTGGCTACATTTCAGCACCGCGACGAAACATTCCAGACACGTAAGGAGCGCCATCTGCGGTTCGACAGCGAGCCAGGCAATCAGGCTTCGGCGGCATCCATTCTGTCGAAAGGAAGAACATCATAAGCGAGAACCAGAAAGTAATCTACACCGGCAAGACGCACACGACCGGCGGTCGCGACGGCGCATCGCGCAGCTCCGACGGTCGCCTCGATATCAAACTGTCGTCGCCTGGCAGCGCGGGGCAGGGAACGAACCCTGAGCAGCTTTTTGCCGCTGGCTGGTCGGCCTGCTTCATCGGCGCGATGGGCTTTGCCGCCAGCAGCCTGAAGGTCGCACTTCCTGCCGACCTCGCCGTCAACACCGAAGTGGACCTCTGCAGCAGCACGGGCGGCTACTCCCTTCAGGCACGCCTCAACGTCAGCCTGCCGGACATCGACCACGAAACTGCTCGGGCTATTGTCGATGCAGCGCATCAAATATGCCCATATTCCAAGGCTACGCGCGGCAATATCAACGTCACCATAAACCTCGTCTGACGAGATAAGAAAGACGGTTCCCCCGCCAGGTGGGTGTGATGGCGAGGAGCGGCAGCGGTCAAAGGCTGCCGCTCTTTTGCCGATAGTCAGGCGAATGTTTCCAGTGGCAACCGCAAGGCGGCTCAAGCTGCTGTTCGATTGATGGCGATTTCGGCCACAAGCCCGCCGCCGTCCCGATTGCGCAGCGTCAGCGATGCACCGATCGCCGTAGCAAGCTGTACGGCAATGGCGAGGCCGAGCCCGGTTCCGCCGGTGTCGCGATTGCGCGATTGCTCCAGGCGAAAGAAGGGCTTGAGGACAGCTTCCAGCTGGTCATCGGGAATGCCGGGACCGCGATCAAGCACTGTGACGACTATGCTCTCGTCGGCGCGGCGTTGCACTTCGATCTCGGCGCTGCCGCCGAACTTCAGCGCGTTGTCGATGAGATTGGTGAGAACGCGCCTCAAGGCGTGCGGCCGTGTCATGATCGCACCGCCGCTCATCGCAATTATCGCAACGTCCTTGCCGGTATCCTGGTAATCATAAACAAGGCTTTCGATGAACGAGGAGAGATCGATGCGCGAGGCTTTCTCGACATTGCCATGGGCGCTGCGAGCATAGGCGACACCTTCCTTGACAAGACGTTCGATCTCGCCGAGATCCTGCATCAGCTTATCCCTATCGCCGAAATCCTCCGCCATCTCCGCCCTGAGCTTCATGCGGGTGATCGGCGTTTGCAGATCGTGCGATATGGCTGCGAGTATTTGTACGCGCTCCTCAAGATATTGCGCGATGCGTTCGCGCATTGCGTTGAAGGCGGTTGCGGCATAAGCGACCTCGCTCGGTCCCGTCTCGCTCAGGCGAGGGGTCTTCACGTTCGGGTCGAGCGTGTCGGCGGCTCGCGCGAGATTGACGAGCGGGCGAATTGCCTGACGCACGGCAAACCAACTGCACAGCACCAGCAACGCCAGTTGGACGGCGAGCACATAAGGCAGCCAATCGGCCAGCGGCATGACGCCATGCGGGTTGATGTCTATCGTCAATGGCGCACCATCGCTCAGTGACAGATGTGCCTGGAGTCGGAGGTTGGCGCCGGGAATGGTCTCCACCTCGATCGGATACTTTGCACCGATCGCCGCGCGAACCTTGGAAGCGATTTCGGCGCTGCGCGCCTCGAGTGTCGGATTGCCGGGCAAGCCGGGTCCCAGCACGAAACGATAACTCCCCCGATCAAGACGATCGAGCCAATCGGCGCGTTCGTCGACCGGTAGGCGATCGAGAATGGCGATCGAGGTTGCGACGTCGTTTTCGAGGGTGTTGAACATGACCGACTTGGCGGCCGTGTAGCGCTCGAAAAATAGCACCGTGAACGACATGCCATGCGCGATCGCCAGACCAGCAAGCAGAATAAGAAACAGCCGCGCCCCGAGGGTGCGCGGCCACAGGCGAAATCCATTCAGGAAGGCGTGCGTCGCCATCAGCGTGCCTCGGTGATCTCGATCGGCATGGAGAAGACGTAGCCCTCGCTGCGGACGGTCTTGATGTAAGTCGGCTCTCGGGCGTCGTCGCCAAGGCGCTGGCGCACGCGGCTGACGAGAAGGTCGATCGAACGGTCGAAAAGCTCGGCGTCGCGGCCCTGTGTCAGGTTGAGAAGCTGGTCGCGGTTCAGCACGCGCTGGGGGTGATCGATAAAGACGCGCAGCAGCCGATATTCGGCACCGCTGAGCGCGATCACTGTCCCGTCGGAATCGACGAGATGGCGCGCCGTCGTATCGAGCTTCCATTTGCCGAAGCTCAGCAATTGGCCGGCTTCCGACACCTGCAGATTCGGTGGCAGCATGCGCGTGCGCCGAAGGACGGCCTTGATGCGCGCCAGCAATTCACGCGCCGAAAACGGTTTGGCGAGGTAATCATCCGCACCCATCTCGAGACCGATGATGCGATCCATCTCATCCGTACGCGCCGTCAGCATGACGATGGGAACGGCCTTGTGCCGTCCGGCACGCAACTCGCGGCTGAGAACCAGGCCATCGTCGCCTGGCATCATCACGTCGAGGATGATCAGATCGACGGAGTTCGCTTCGAGGAAGGAGCGCATATGCCGGCCGTCGGCAACTGCGGTCACGCGAAGGCCATTCTTCTTCAGGTAGCTCGACACGAGCTCCCGGATTTCGCGATCGTCATCGACGATCAGGACGTGGTCGATGTGCTCCATCGGGCGATCTCCATTATTCTGCTGCTAATGACGCCCTTGATGTATCCGCCGTATGTTGACGGCCGCTGGGCTTGCATGTTGCTGTATCCCGCGGCTCTTTGAATACAGTGTGATACAATGTCAGCGCTTTCAATTCTTCCGATAAGTCATGGAAATCGCTCGAGCCGCTCGGTCGTCGCCTGGCCGGAGCTATCCGGCAAACAGGCTCCGGATCAGTTCGGAGGTCGACCCCTGCCAAAGCTCACCTTCTCCCGTTCCTGCCCACAACGACAGAAAGTCCGGCGAGCCTTTTGCCGCGGACGCGCCTCGCAAGTCACGAGTAAACTTGTTCTGCGCGGGAAACGGCATGACGGCATCCATCTTTGGCGTCATCTCTTCCATGAAGCGGTTCTCGATACCTCGGGCAAACCGGCCTGAAAAGACGCGTGTCGTTCGGGTCTTTCGCTTCGGAGCATCGAGTTCGGACCGGTAAGGAGCCGACGTGCCGGCCTCACTGGTGGCCAGGAAGGCCGTGCCCAGCTGCACCGCTTGCGCGCCCGCGGCGAGGGTGGCGCGAATGTCCGACGCGGTCATGATGCCGCCCGCCGCGATCAACGGCACGCGCACTTTCCCCCTGCATTGAGCGAGAAGGTCGCGAAGGAAGATCTCCGGATCGGCGCCGTCGGGTTCGAAGATACCGCGATGGCCGCCGGCCTCGAAGCCTTGGAGCGTGATCGCATCAACGCCACTGTCTTCGAGTGCCTGTGCTTCCTCCGGTGCGGTCGCCGTCCCGATGAGCAGAATGCCGGCTTCTCGTGCCGCTTTCGTATGATCTGCCGACAACAGGCCGAAGACAAAACTGAACACGGCCGGCCTAATCCTCAGAATCGTCTCGAATTGGGAGTCGAAGTCCTCTTCGAAAGGTGCTTTGAATTGCGGGGTCGGCAGATCAAGCTCGGCGCGATATCCGGCCGTGGCTGCTATCGCCCGCTCCACCGCGGCCGGATCAACGGGTGGGGCGGCATGAGGAATGAAAAGGTTGATCGCGAAGGGCTTGTCCGTGCGCTGGCGTACCTTGTCAGCGAATTCAACGATGGCTGCGGGATTGGAATAGGCGGCCCCGGCCGAACCCAGCGCGCCAGCAGCCGAAGCCGCGATCACCAGTTCGGGCGTTGAGGGGCCACCGGCCATCGGCGCGACGACAAGGGGATACTTCAATCCAAGCTTGCGAAGAGGTTCGTCGTCGATCTCTGTTGGCACGTCCAATCTCCTTTTCCTGCAGGGGCATGGTTTCCTTCATTTCGCGGAACAGGCTGTCTTGCCCCGGACGCTCGATGAGCCCTATCTTGCACGTAGCAGGTGTCGCGACTATTGCGCCCAATCGCTTGCTTCGACAAGCTGGTCGCAGCAGGTCTGTGCACGGAGATGTGGCGGTCGTGCCAGAGCCGACGCTCGACAGCAGCAGGAACGCGTCCTTTGAGCTGATTGAAGTGACCGCGAGGATTATCTCGAGCACAAACTGTCGGGTTCCCGTTTAGCCAGCCGTCTTCAAGACAGACAAGCTATGGAGGACAGCGATGACGATTACAATTACCGCCTTTGAACGGTCGCCTGATGGCGGCAAGGGTCTGGCGCGTGACATGCGCGTTCGCTGGGCGCTCGAAGAAGTTGGCCAGCCTTACGACGTTCGCCTTCTTTCGTTTAAAGCGATGAAGGAGCCCGCGCATCTCGCGCTTCAGCCTTTCGGGCAAATTCCGACCTATGAAGAAGGCGATCTGGTCTTGTTCGAGTCGGGGGCAATCGTGTTCCATATCGCGCAGCGCCATGCCGGCCTGCTGCCAGACGATGCGAATGCCAGGGCGCGCGCGATCACATGGATGTTTGCCGCGATCAGCACGATGGAGCCGCCGATCGTCGATCGCGAAATCGCCCGATACCTAGAGGGCGACAAGACTTGGTACGACGAGCGCCGGTCTCTCGTCGAGGAACGCATCCGAAAGCGGCTGGGCGAACTTTCCGATCGACTTGGCGATGCCGACTGGCTCGACGGCGAGTTCAGCGCCGGTGACCTTCAGATGGTGTCGGTGCTGCTCAGGGTGAAAGGATCGGGCCTACTGGCCGAATACCCGAACCTGTCCGCCTATGTCGCTCGCGGTCAAGCGCGGCCCGCATACAAGCGTGCATTCGACGCACAGTTCGCGGTTTTCACCGCCGCATCTTCCGGCTCGTAAAGGTGCGCTTGGCGGCTCTGTCAATGGCTCATTAGCAGGGGAACAGTGGCATGGGACAGCAGGCGATAGGTGACGCGGCCGAGAAGCAGTTCGAGCAGATAACCGTGCTTGAACGCGCCGATCAGAATGCAGGTGGCGTTCACCGACGTACCAAAGTCGAGGATGGTGTTGCCGACCGAGCGGCCCGTTGACGAGGTCACGACGACCTCGGCATCGAGTCCCAGCTGCCGGCAGATTTCCGTCGCGGTGGTCTCGTAGTGCCTGTTCGGCTTGTCATCGACGCAGAGCACGGTAACGCGGTTGGCGGCTTCCAGCCAGCGCTGTGCGGCGACCATCGTGCGCCGCGCGTGGTCATGCGGCTTCCAGCCGATCAGGACGTGGTCCAGCAGACGTCCGCGATAGCCATTGGCCGGCGGGACGAGCACGAGCTTGCCTTCGTGAAAGAGGACGTCATGGAAGGCGTCACGAGCGTCGAGATTGCCTCGATAGGGCGTGACGACAAGCGACGCGTTCCGGCAAACGTTGCCGACGCAACGGCGCAGGTCACCCTGGCAATCGCCGAGCACCAGGCTTTGCCGGTGAGGCGCGCTCAGTCTCCACTCGTCGAATAGCCGCTTGACGCGTTCGAACCGTTCGTGCGTCGAACCTTCCTCGAGGTCTCGGAGCATCTGCAATTCGATTTCCTCGGCCGATACGAGCATGGCCAGCGGATCGGCCCCGATATGTACGGCGGCGATGCTGTCGTGCACAGCATCTGCCGCGTCGTCAGCCAGATCGAGACAGGACTGTGCCGAGGCCGGATCGGGCAAAAGGACGACAATATCGGCATGCTCGGTGAGATCGCGAACGTTACGCGGAGCTTCGCCTGAGCCAGGCGCGCCGAAGCCTTGTGACCAGTTGCGGTGATCGGTGGTTGTCGTGATCAAGCTGGCCCTCCTTCCTGGATCGGCCTCGCACAATTACACTGCAATAATACGCCAATCTGATCGGTGTTGAAATCGTCTTGGCAGACGAAGGCGACCTATTTTGAGCGCCAAGCCCGCGGCTGCCGGATACCAATGCTGATTCTGGCGGACTTGCGCCTTGATCGTGACCTGCTAGAATCTGCCGTGCCAAGCTTTTGTGTTGGCTGCATTTTCAGGTTTCCTCTGGCTGTTTGCGGGGCGCGCGATGGAGTCGCCAGTTACCTCTAAAGTGAGCTACGGCGCGGAGCCCGGATTGCGCTTCGCCCTGCTCTTGGACGGGTGTGGTGGCTGTACACAGCTGGACATTGCTCGGGCGCGACGATGGAAGCCGGAAGATGGGATCATCTGGCTGCATTTCGAGCGCGACCATGTGGCGGCTGCCGATTGGATCAACAGGGAAAGCGGCCTCGATAGCTTCGTGACGGAAGCCCTTCTCGAAGAGGAAACACGGCCGCGCGTCGAGCCTGTCGCCGACGGTCTGCTAATCATCCTTCGGGGCGTGTGTGCGACGGCGCCGGACGAAGAGCCGGACAAGCAGACCGACATCGATCTCGTGCCGCTCCATATGTGGATCGACGTCAACAAGGTCATTTCCCTGCGTGACAGCGGCCACTACATCACCGCATTGCGCGACATTCGCCGGGCGCTCGAGAAAGGCAAGGGCCCGCATCGCACCGGAGACCTGCTGGCGCTGATCGGCGACAAGCTTGTGCGCGACCTGGAGCCTGTACTTGACGCCATGGACGAGGAGGTGGACGAGCTTGACGAGATGATCTTTCACGGCGAAGCAAGCGAGGTGCGCCAGCGCCTCAAGCTGTTGCGCCGGCGTTCTGTACAGCTTCGCCGCTATCTGGCGCCGCAGCGCGATGCATTGAACCGCATCGAACATGATGACGCGCCATGGCTCCTGGAACGCGACAAGCTGCGCATGCGCGAGGTCATCGACAAGCTGATGCGCTTCATCGAGTACCTCGATGCCATCCGCGACCGCACCGGTATCCTGCACGATGACCTCTCGACGGTGATCAGCGAACGCATCGCACGCAATTCCAATCGGTTGGCGGCGCTGGCGGCCCTGCTGCTGCCGCCGAGCGTGGTGGCCGGCCTGTTCGGAATGAATGTCGGAGGCATTCCGGGGGTCAACGACACCTGGGCATTCGTCATCATCGTGATGTTCGTGACGATCACATCCGTTGCGACACTTTGGTTGCTTCGGCGGATCGGCTGGCTTTAGACAGCGACCGTGTTCTGTACGCAGGGCATCCGTGCCTGCGCCTCGGCTCGTGATGGCATGCGGTGGCGATGCGGGCGGTGAATGCACCGTCCGGCAATGCCTTGCCGATCAATTCGCTGCGAAGCAGTAGAACAGACCGTCGCCTCCGGTCGTCTTGAAGGCTTCCACGGTGCAGCCGCCACGGGTCGGATGCGCGGCGTTCCACGACTTGGCTTCCGCAGAGTCATTTAGTCCCGTCCGGTCGCTGTGGCCGACGATCGCGACACCTTCTGCACCGCCCATCGTCCAGTTGCCGCATGTTTGAGGCGCCGTGGTGCCATCCGCTTGCGAGCCGGTCAGGATGTCGTGGCGGTTCGGTGTGTCGCCGCGGCCGTTGATGACTTCGCCCTTCTCGTTGAGCGCGGTCTGCTTGGTCAGGTTGTTCTTGTCGCTGTGTAGAGAGGCCACGTCGTCGGCGATTTTTTCACCCTTGGCATTATGCCATGGCCCGGAGCCGATGCGATCCTTTGCGTTCTCGGCGTCAGTGGAAAGATAGGCCTTCCAGGTCTTGCCAGTGGAGCCCGCGGCTGTGGCAAGTGTGTTGCAATAGGCGTCGGCACCGGCAAGGCCGCCGAGGTCGCCGCCCTTGCCGGGATTTGCACTGGTCACGAAGAAACTCATCGCGCTGTCCTGAGCATGGATCCCAACCGCTGAAAAGGCGAAAGCGGCTGCGATATAGGCAAACCTGCGTCTCATGGCGTCTCTCCCTGGTTGAAATTTCTAGCGCGCGGAGCGTATTGCAGGTAAGCCTTGGCGTAAAATCGAAATCGCGTGATGGAGCCTTGAAACTTGGTGTGGTCTCATGCCGAGAGGCCACGGCCTTCATGTTTATTTCGCGGCGCACTCCGTGTCGCTGCCGTACCCGCCCTATCCGAGGTTTCAGTCAAGTCGCCGTGATTTCAACTATGCGTTCTTGACAATGGATTCGCGTGGCAAATATCTGTCACGAACTGGCTTCAGACGGAAGGCCTCAGCACAGCATGATCGACACGCGCTTTTCGACCGCTCTACAGATTGTCATCAGTGTCGCCGTCAACGAAGAGGCAAATCTCCGCACCACGAGCCAATCCCTAGCACAAGGGCTGGATACCAGCGCCAGCTTTGTCCGCAAGCTGCTGCTGCCGCTCAATGAGAACGGTATTCTCGCTACTGCCCAGGGCGGCAAGGGCGGCATCCGTTTGGCGCGTCCGCGGGACCAGATATTGCTCAGCCAGATCTATGCTGCTGTCACCGGTGACAAGAAGATCTGGGCGACCAGGCATGACATTCCGCATGAGGGACTTGTGGGCGAGAATATCGGAGACCTCTCGGAGTTTCTTTGCGATCGCGCCGAGCAGGCCGTCGTCGACATGCTTGGTTCGGTGACCATTCACGACAGTGTAGCCGAGCTACGTCGCCTCGAGGCGCAGAAATCTGCCGGCCATCGGCAGCCGTCAGATGGAAGTCTCGTGCGCGATCGCCACGCCGCGGAATAATTTCGTCCTCAAGACGAAAAAGGGGTGGCCGGGCAGGGAACCCGGGCCACCTCTCCTAACTGATCGGAGGTCAATCTGATCAGAAACGTTAAAGAGGCGCCGCATCGCCTTCTCCGTGACCTTAGTCGCGAAGCAAGGTGAAAACGCGGCGCCGTTTTCGATTAGAATGCGCGCTGGAGGCGGAAGAAGCCCGACGTTACGTCGTTGCCGATGTCCGGATCGAGGTAGTTGACGGTCGCCTTGGCGTAGAGGTTGTCGACGATCTGATAGTCAACCGTCAGTCCAACCTTCCAGGCGTCGTTGTTGTCGTTGAAGTCGCCAGCGACGATGCCGTAGTTGCCGTAGTACTGGGCGGCCGGGGTGATCTTCAGCTTGTCGGTCGCCTTGATGGCGTACTCACCGGCGATAGCCCACTCAGCGGCCTGATAGTAGGAGTTCGGGCCGCTGGAGTAGACCGCTGCGAGGCCGAGGGTGCCCGGACCGATAGCGACAGTACCCATGGCGCGGACGGCGCCTTCTTCGTTGTCGGTGTCGTAGCCGGCTGTGACCTGGTAGCCGAATACGCCAGCCTTGCCGCCGATGCCGATCGCTACGCCGACGTTGTTCGGCTGTTCGCCGGCGCTGTAGTAGCCGTCTTCCAGCTCATCAACGCTGATACCAGCGTAGAAGTTGTCGGCTTCGTACTGATAGCGGATCGAGTTGTGCAGCGTCACCTTGCTGCCGATGTCGTCCGTTTCGCCCGACAGGCCATCGTCCCACCAGCTGTAGAACAGACCGGCGCGGATGCCGGCGATGTCGATGTAAGCCGAGTCGAGCTTTGCGATCTGACCGGACGCATTGTCGGCATTCGTCTGGAGAACGATGACGCCCGTCAGCGGACCGTATTCGGTGTCGCTCTTGGCAGTGAACTGGAGTTGGCCGCGGGTAACGGCATCCCAGTCAGAGGTGCCGGACGTGGAAGCGCCGCCCGTGACGGCGTTCGGGGAAGCGTTGACCTGGAAACGGATGTAACCGCTGATCTTCAGGCAGGTCTCCGTGCCCGGGATGTAAAAGTAGCCGCTGCCGTAAGCGTCGCAGACGCGGACATATTCAACCGGTTCCGGCTCAGCAGCAACGATGGCGTCAGCGGCCTGCGAGCTCGAGATGGCAGCCAAGGCCGCCGCCGAGCTCACGAGAATCATCTTAATGTTCATAATCAGTCCAATCTTCTGTCGATTGGGCACAGGTCGTCACTGCCGAAAGCCGGCTCTACCTACCCCAAATTGTTTCGTACAAGCCCTTGCGGGAAACGCGGTACGTCCGCGGCGCCAAATTACATTTCCGATTAAATGTATCAATAATAGATACAGTCAAAATTGAGTTTTGCTGCAAAGCGGAATTCGGGTGTTGCACAAAGGCAACTCTCGATTTTTGCGCAAGGAAACGTTTACCAACGCTGGCCATAACCAGTTGTTACTCAACGCGTTTTCGAAACGGATGTTACCAAGACAATAATGTTGCACCGCAGCATCTATGGCGCCGCAGCCGTCCGTCCTCTCTTCAAGCGTGCGCCGCGATCATGGTGAAACGCGCCTCAATGCAGTCTCTTCATTCATAAGCGCGGCCGTCATGGAATCGCGGGGATCGAGCCTCAGAGCACAATCTGCGTCGATCAAATGTTCCAGCAGATTTCTCAGCCCGTCACTGAACTGCCGGCTCGCCTCGGCGGCTTCGTGGCTCGCAAGTGTGGCGGAGCCGATGATTCGAACGCCGAAGACGTTGATTGTTTCGTCGACACGCATCAGCGCGCAATTGCCTCCACTTTCGGCGGCAAGATCGACAATCACCGTTCCGGGGCTCAACCGCGAAAGCATGGTCTCGTCAAGCAGCATCGGGGCGGTTTGACCGGGTATCACGACGTTGGTCGTGATCAACTGCATCTTGGACAGAGGATCGGAAAGCTCTTGGCGCAGCCGTGCCAAGTCTGAGGACATGGCGAGGAATTTGGCACCGAGTCGTTCGATCTTTGCTTGTGTATCCCTCCCCAGGCCAAAGCCATGGGTCAGCGCGCCGAGACGGCGCGCGGTCGCCAGTGCCTGCAGGCTTGCTGCGTCGCTGCCCAAGGCGGCCATTTTGACCGGCCGGACAAAGCTTCCGTCCACCATCAGCATCGGATGCGAAATGCCGAACTGCCTGGCCGCTTCCAGTATGGCGGCGTGGCCGGTAATGGCTGCCTGTCTCGATGAAATGTCCGCACCCTTGACGCCCTGCACCCCGGAAAGCCTGGCGATGTCGAGATGGAGCGGCCGTTGTCCAGCTGGTAGACCGGCCACTGGTGCTGCGTTCGAACCAAGGAAAATCAGAACCGCTGTCCCTGGAAAAATCCGCGTGGCTGCCGGCCGCCGCACACTGACGAATACATCCAAAGAGGATGCCATCCCGGCGAACTCGGCGGGCTCGGCGCCTGCAGCGATATAGGCGTCGTCTGCGTGCCCCGCGCCGATGCCGCAGCTGCGCTCGAAATGAATCGACATACGCGCGGAAAGCCGCCGCACGTCGTCCGGCGTCAACGCGACGCGACGCTCACCGGGATGTGTTTCCCGAAGCAGCCCGGCACGGACGCGGATAACGTTGGACATTCATTGCTCTGGAAGAGAGGTAAATCGAACTGTGGCGCGCGAGCGATATAGGCTGACTCTTCCATAGTTTTATGACAGTTTCGTAATTTTATTTTGGGCAGTTTCGCGGGTCTTCCCTTTTCGCAACTGCTGATAAGTCCTTCATTTTACAGGATACTGTTTGCAGCTTGCATGAGCGACATCGAATAAGGCTGTTCGCAGTGCGAGATCAGGTTTTGCCCGGAGGCATTTGGATGTAATGGTCAGTCATCAAGCGCTTGGCTGCTGGAGGCATTGGTGAATTTCTATTCGATTTATGATCAAGGTTTTGTCCGCGTAGCGGCCTGCACGCCGAATTGCGAGATCGGCGATCCGGACTTCAACGCGCAGGCAACATTGGAACTGGCGCGGCAGGGACATGCCGAGGGCGCTGGCCTGATGGTATTTCCCGAACTCGGAATCTCCAGCTACTCCATCGACGACCTGCTGGGGCAGGACGCGCTTCTCAAGGGCGTCGATGCTGCGATCGCGGAGATTGTCCGGGCAAGCCGCGATCTCACGCCGGTTCTTCTTGTCGGCGCGCCGCTGCAGAACGGCGGGCGGCTCTACAATTGCGCGGTCGCCATTCATGCTGGTCGCATCCTCGGCGTCGTTCCGAAGATGCATCTCCCGAACTATCGCGAGTTCTACGAGAAACGCTGGTTCGCGTCTGGGCGAGGCGTGCGCGGCGACAGCATTCGTGTGGCCGGCGAGACGGTACCGTTCGGAACAGACCTCATCTTCGCAGCCGAAGATATGGAAGATTTCGTTTTTCACATCGAGATCTGCGAAGATCTCTGGGCGCCGGCGGCGCCGAGCGATTTCGGCGCGCTGGCGGGTGCGCTGATCCTCGCCAACCTTTCGGCCAGCAACATAACGGTCGGAAAGGCCGACACCCGTAAGCTTCTGTGCTCGGCACAGTCGGCGCGTAGCCTGTCGGCCTATGTCTATTCGGCCGCCGGCCCTGGCGAATCGACGACGGATCTCGCGTGGGACGGTCAGGCTTGCATCTACGAGCTGGGCAGTCTGCTTGCCGAAACCGATCGTTTCCCGACGTCGTCGCAGATGTGCGTGGCAGATATCGATGTCGAGAGGCTGCGGCTCGAGCGGTTGCGAACAGGCACGTTCAATGATGCGGCCACGCTCAACCTCACGGCCGGGCACGAATTCCGGCGCGTAGCGTTCCAGTTCAAGAAGCCGAAAGGCGACATAGGCCTGAAGCGCGATGTTGCGCGCTTCCCCTTCGTGCCCGCTGATGAAAGCCGCCTCGATCAGGATTGCTACGAAACGTTCAACATCCAGGTGCAGGGGCTGATGAAGCGGCTGCGCTCGACCGGCATCAAGCGACTTTGCATCGGCATTTCGGGTGGTCTCGATTCCACCCATGCGCTGCTCGTCGCGGCGCGCGCCTTCGACCAGCTCGGCTGGCCGCGTTCGGACATCCTCTGCTTCACCATGCCGGGATTCGCGACGGGCGACGCCACCAAGTCGAACGCTTGGGCGCTGATGCGCAGCATGGGCGTCACGGCGGAGGAAGTGGACATCAGGCCACTGGCCCTGCAGTTGCTCAAGGATCTGAAGCATCCCTTCGGCAGCGGCAAGCCGGTCTACGATACGACCTTCGAAAACGTCCAGGCTGGTCTGCGCACGGACTTCCTGTTCCGCGCCGCAAACCACCGCAATGCGCTGGTGCTTGGTACCGGAGACCTGTCGGAAATTGGTCTCGGTTGGTCGACCTACGGGGTCGGCGACCAGATGAGCCACTACAACGTCAACGCATCGGTGCCGAAGACCCTGATCCAGCATCTGATCCGATGGGTGATCCGTTCCGGTGATTTCGATGCGGAAGCCAATGCGACATTGGAGAGCATTCTTGGCACGCTGATTTCGCCCGAACTGGTTCCCGCCGATGAGAACGGCGTCATGCAGAGCACGGAGGACAAGATCGGGCCATACGATCTGCACGACTTCGCCCTCTACTACACGACGCGTTTTGGCCTTCGCCCTTCGAAAATCGCCTTCCTTGCCTACAATGCCTGGCGGGATGCCGGGGCGGGCGTCTGGCCGCCGCATTTCCCCGCCGACAAGCGCCGCAGTTTCGATCTGCCCGTCATCAAGCACTGGATGGAGGTTTTCCTGTTCCGGTTCTTTACCATCAGCCAGTTCAAGCGGTCGGCATCGCCGAATGGCCCGAAAGTGACGTCGGGCGGTTCGCTGTCTCCGCGTGGCGATTGGCGTGCGCCATCCGACGGCAATGCACGGATATGGCTGAAGGAGTTGAAGACAAATGTCCCTGATGCAAAAGCCTAGGGCTGTCGACAGCGGCTTGCAAAAGCTGTTGGCCGCCGCAGATACCGTTATGTGAATGACAGTTAGCGGTAACACATGGAAGATGAACCTTGTCCATTCGAAGATCTCCCCCGCTACGAGATCCGTCAGGAGCCGCGTGGAGGGTGGACGATCGTCGACACCTTGACGTCCCTGCCTGCGGCAACGGACGGCAGGGATTTCGTCGGCCTCACCAAGAGAGATGCAGAGGACATTGCCCGCGAACTAAACCTCAGTGCCGCCCAGGGTCGCAATCCGCTGCTCTGATCTCCGGAACTCGCCGACAGCGGTCGCGTTTTGTTGCCAGAGGTGCAACGATGACCGCCAATGACAACAGGCCGGACGATCATTCTACCGATCGGCACACGGCCTACGACGCGCAGGAAAAAGCGCTGTCAAGGGAAGGGCGAAACCTTTCAGCCTGGGCATTGTTTGGTGCCGTCGTCTTCGTGGTGGCGATGGTCGTGTTGGCATTCAACGTCTGGACAGGCGGCGGGACCAGTCCCGCGCCGAAGGCGCCGGCAGGCGCCACGAGCCCCAATACCGTGCCGCCGCCGACGCAAAACACGAACTGACTACGTCATCCATTTCCGGTGCTCCGCAAAGCGCTCTGCGAGCAGGTCGATGAACAGGCGCACTTTCGTCGGCAAGTGACTGCGGTTCGGATAGACGGCGTTGATGCTGAACTCGACAGCGCGGTAGTCGGGCATCATCCGGACGAATCGTCCCGACGCGATGTCGTCGAACACAACGAAACTCGGCGCCAGGAAGATGCCCTGGCCCGTCGTCGTGAGGTGCCGTAGCGTCTCGGCGCTGTTCGATACGACGTTGCCACCGATCTTCACGCTCGCCTGGGCGCCATCGGCGCCTTCAAAGCGCCATTCGTCTCCATAGGGGTAATAGGTGTACTGAAGGCAGTTGTGGTTGGCCAAATCCGCCGGGACCTGCGGTATCGGATGGCTCTCAAGATAGCTTGGCGAACACACAAGGATGTGCCGCCAAGGCGTCAGCTTCCGGACAACGAGGCTCGAGTCCGGCGGCGGTATGGTGCGGATCACCAGATCATAACCTTCCTCGACCATATCGATCATCCGTTCCCCAATATTCATATCGAGGGCGATCGACGGGTAGAGCTCGAGATACTCGCTGACCACCGGCAGAAGGAAGCGGACGATGGCCGTGCTGGTATAGATCTTGAGGGTACCACGCGGCGTAGAGCTCAACGCTCCTGCGGTACTGTCGGCTTCCTCGAGATCGGCCAGGATCTGGGCCGAGCGTTCATAGTAATACTTGCCGGTTTCCGTGAGGCTGACCTTGCGCGTCGTGCGGTTGAGTAGCCTGACACCCAGCCTGTCCTCGAGGGACTGTACGTGGTTGCCGACCATCGTCACCGACATGTTGAGACGGCGTGCGGCCGCAGAGAAGCCGCCGCACTCCACCACGCGACCAAAGACTGTGAGGCTTGTCAGCCGGTCCATTGGGTTCTCCGATTATCCGCTCTGAGTTGATGATCCTTCCCGATTTGAGCAGATTATCAGAACGCACGTGACAGCGCATTGTCCATCTCATCGAATTTGACCTCGCGTGGCGAGGCAAGTCACAGGAGAAGGACAATGGTCGAATTTCCCCGCAAGGAAGCATTCGAGGTCGCCGGGGAAGCCGAGTGACCCGACGCGACCACCCCAGCAGCACGTCGGCATTGATCGCCGCCAGGGACATTCTGCGAGAGGTCGATCGGTTCCAGTTCGGCGAGATTGCTGTCAGCGTCGGCATTGCCTTGCACCGTGGCGAGGTCAGCTAGGGCAATATCGGTTCCAGCCGTCGCCTCGACTTCACGCTGATCGGCCCCGACGTCACTCGCGTCAGCCGCATCCAGACAACGTGCGGAGATCTTCGCGTTCGGCTCCTGATGTCCGACGCGCTCCCGAAAGAGGCGCAGGCCGAAGCCGTCTCGGCCGGCTGGCACACACTCAACGGGTTTCCGCAGAAGGTGGCACTTTTTCGCTCGCCGGAGGCATGAACCTAGCCAAGGCTCCCGGCAAAACGCTCGGCCAAACGGTCCTTCTGGAAGCGATCGGTGATGAAGTCGATGAAGGCGCGGGTCTTTGCCGGCAGCAATGTTCGATTTGCGTAGTAGAGCGAAATTGGCCCGGCATCGGCATACCAGTTCGGAACCAGACGCACGAGTTCGCCACGTTGAAGAAAGGGCAGGGCATCTGCGGTTGCAATCATCGCGACGCCGAGGCCGAGCAGGGCAAGCTGACACATGGCCACGGGATCGTTGACGACGACCTTTTCCGGTAACGCTGCAGGCATCTCATCGCCGGCGACGTTGCGCATCGCCCAGTGACGGAGACGGCCGGTGCGGCTGGACCGCATAACGATGCCGTCGAGCACGGAGAGCCCGGCTGGATCAAATGGCGGAACGTGGCCCTTCATGTATGCAGGGGAGGCGACAGCAACGAGATGAGCGGGGGCAAGCGTTCGGGCGATGACACCGGGCGTTAGTTCGAAGCCGCCGCCGATCGCGGCATCATAGCCTTCGGAAATGAGATCGACCTGGCGGTTCTCGAACATCCATTCCGGCTTCACAAGCGGATAGCGTTCCAGGAAATCCGGCAGCAACGGCAGGACATAGCCGGTGCCAAAGGCCGGGCTCATGCTGACCTTGAGGACGCCGGACGGTTCGCCTCGATCGGTCGCCACGGCGGCAATGGCACTCTGCAGGTTTGCCAGATCATCGCGGATGGCGGCGAAGAAGCGTTCGCCCGCCTCGGTCAACGTGAGCTTGCGCGTACTGCGCTGAAACAGGCGAACACCGAGATTGGCCTCGAGCATCGCGACATTGCGACTGACGGCCGCGGGCGTGACGGAAAGGCGGCGCGCTGCAGCGGAAAATCCACCGAGTTCGGCGCTGCGGACAAAGGACTCCAGATTTGCCAGCGTTTCCATCGGATTTTCAACGGTTGCTTGAAACCAGGAAAGACTATTGTGCGGTGAAGTCGGGCGCAACCACCCGAGGTGTCTGTGGGCAAGCCGAAGTCGAATATAAACTATATAAATAATAGCTATTTCTTGTGTGTTCACGGTTTTGGCGTTATTTGCTGGATAATGGGGACGGAGTACCGGGGGCTTAAGGCAACAGAAAATGCTGACGAAAAAGGGAAAGTATGGGTTGAAGGCGCTGGTTGACTTGGCGCGGCTCGCGCCCGGTGAAACGGCCTTCATCAACGACGTTGCCTCGCGCAACAATATTCCGAAGAAATTCCTCGATACGATTCTTCTGGAATTGCGAAATGTCGGCATTCTTCGATCGAAGAAAGGCCCGGGCGGCGGCTACTCGCTGTCGCGTCCGGCCTCCGAAATTCGCATCGGTCATGTTATCCGCACACTCGACGGCCCCTTGGCACCTATTCGATGTGCCAGCCGCACGGCTTTCGAAGCCTGCGACGACTGTTCCGATCCCGAAAACTGTCAGGTGCGGCGCTCCATGACCGAGGTCCGGGACGCGATCGCCGATATTCTCGACAACATGACGCTCGAGCAATTCGTCGCATCCGGCAACAAGCTGGACGGTGCCGACGAGGAAGTCGCCATTTCTCTCGCCAATTGAGGCATCAGCCGTCGCCGAAATAATGCGCCGCGGCCGCCCGGTAGAGATCGTCGGCGGCCGCATCATTTGCGCGGATTCGTGCGTTTCTCCAATGCCGATCGAGATTCCGGCCGATGCTTGTCGCGCCGTTACCGGACAGTTCGAACAGTGCGTTGGCGACGTCGAGCGCCGTCCTGCTTGCGGTGATGCTGGCGGCTGACGCGGAGAAGAAGGCAGCTTCGGTCCCGCCTGTCGAGGGGCTCACCTGCGCGAAGTCCAATTTGCCGCCCGCGCTTTCCAGGAGCGCAGCCGTCGCCTGCACGGAAAGTGCAAGTTTTCCAACCCCGGCCGAACGCGGCGCTTCCCGAAGACTGGCAAGGGCGGCTCGCGCGATGCCGAGGTCCGTCCCAGCATGGAGGAGGGCGGCCAGGGCCGAACTGGTCGTGTGAGGCTGGTGGCGATTATCCGCCACTGCTTCGCCGTTTCCGATGACGCCATTGGCAACTGCGGATCCGGCGCCGTTGGTCCTTTGCCCGAAACCATCCCAGTCATCGATGATCTGCAGCCCCGCGGTGTCGCAAGGCAGGTGGAAGCGGACCGCTTGCCCCTGCGTGTCGATCGCGTCGGCGGCGATCCAATCGGCAAACAGGATGCCGGGCACGCGCAAGCTTCGGCCGCTCAATTGATAGCGGACGCCAGAGGGGACCGCCGCGCCCGCTTCAGCAAAGGTTGCTGCCACGAAATGATCGCCAGCAAGGGCGCGAACGAAGAGGAGGGCCCTTCGCTCCTCGTTCGGTTCATTCCTGAGCTCTTCCAGCACGGTGAAGTGATGCTCGAGGCATTCCCCGATCGAAGAATCGCCTTCCGCGATGATGGCGACAATCTCGCCGAGGAGCGCATTGGCGACATCCAGCCCCTCATTCTCTGGTGGAACCGTCACGGCTGTCAGTCCTGACTGGAAAAGGGCGTCGAGCTCCGCACGAGGAAAGACGCGGTTGATGTCACGCTCGCTCGCCTGCAGCGCGAAGTCCGCAGCAAGCCGGCGCGCAGTGGCGATCGCCTCTTCCTCGCTTTCGATGCGGTGCGCGGCTGGTCTTGCCCGGTCGGCAAACCGCGATACGGTTCCCATTGCTCCTCCAATCAGTTGAGCCTCTAGGATTGATGGATCGCGGGTGCAATGATAAGGCGCGTTTTTCTACGAATGCACGAGCGATTGGATTTTATTGTCGCTTGATTGCACCAATGCGAAGCGTAGCGACGCTTCGATGCTCGCAATGAGAGGTTCAACATGCCTTCGACGGTCCGTGAGCGGCTGAAACTGGATCCCGGCGACATTCCGATCTACGCCATCGGTGACATTCATGGCAGGCATGACTTGCTGCAGAAGGCAGAGCAGGCAATCGTCGAGGATGCCGCCGCCATTGCAGGGCGCAAGCTGATCATCACGCTCGGCGATTACATCGATCGCGGGCCGTCATCAGCACAAGTCATCTCCCACCTGATGGGGCCGCCTCCCGAGAATTTCGACCGCATCTGCCTGACCGGGAACCATGAGATTACGATGCTCGACTATCTCGACGGTCTGGTCTCCTTTTCCGATTGGATGCGAATGGGGTCGGATGCGCTGCTGCGCTCCTATGGCCTCGACGCAGAGCAGTTGCCGCTGGTTTTTTCGACCGCAGCAAAGCTTGATGGCTTCATCAGGCAATCAATACCGAAGCCGCATGTGGATTTCCTGCGCTCCCTGCCGATTTTCGTCGATACGCCTAGCGTGCTCTTCGTGCACGCCGGTATTGATCCGATGCTGCCGATCGAGGCGCAAAGTGACGAGGATCTCGTCTTCATCCGTCATCGCTTTTTCGAGAGCCGTCGGCCGCTGCCGAAGGTAATCGTCCACGGCCATACGCCGAACGACGAACCTGAGGTCCTGCCGAAGAGGCTGAACCTCGACACTGGCGCCTTCCACAGCGGCAAACTCACGGTTGCCAGGCTGTGGAAGGGGCGTGTGCATCTTTTCCAGACGTGATCAGGCGCCGGCTTTTGCTGGCTCCCGCTTCTTTGGCGTCTCTTCCGTGTAGTAGCTCACATATTTATGGCGGTAGCGTTCCGTGCCGCCGAAGTTGGTGAACTTGCCGAGCTCGGTCATGTCGGTCTTGTTGAGGATCACGCCGAGAATCTTGGACTTGATCTGCGGCTCGGCATTCAGAAGGTCGCGCACGACGGATGTCGGCGTCGAGCCCCATTCGGTCACAAACAGGAAGCCATCGACCTGTGGGGCAAATGCCTTGGCGTCGATGACGGGGCCGAGCGGCGCAAGGTCGACGACGATGTAGTCGAACATCTTGCGGGCATTTTCCATGAGGTTGAACATGCCCTGCGAAGCAAGCAGCTCGCTGGTGTGCATGAGGTGATCGTTCGGCAGAACCGGAAGGATTGCCAGCTTCGTCACAGGATCGACCTTGACGGCACTTGCCCACGGAACCTCACCAAGAACCGCCTCGACGAGCCCCTGCTTTGGCGGTGTCTTCAGCATGCGCGTCAGGCCGGGGTTGCGAAGGTCGGCGTCGATGAGCAGCGTGCGCTTGCCGCTGGAGGCGAGGAGCGCCGCGAAGTTGGCGGCCGTGGTCGACTTGCCTTCTCCCGGCATCGCCGAGACGACGCCGATAACGCGGTCCGATTTGCCCTGGAACATGACGTCGCTCGCAAGCTTCGCATTGCGCAGGGTTTCGGCGAAGATCGAGCGCGGTGCTTCGAGGACAACACGCATGATGCGTTCGAAGGTCGCGCCGGAATCGGCTGCCGCTTCGGCAGGGTCCAGCGGAGGATTGGCACGGGGCCGGAAGAGCTTGCCCTCCCGCGGCGGCTTGCCGATCAGCGGCAGATAGCCGAGGAATTTGAGGCCAAGGATCGTCCTGACGTCGCCCTCGACGCGGAAGAAGCGTTCGCGGAATTCCTGGAATGCCGTGAGCGCGCCGCCGGCCATCAGGCCGAGAACGATGGCAAGGCCAAGCGTCATGGTCTTTTTCGGGCTGGACGGCGAGACCGGCACGCCTGCCTCAGAGATCACGCGAGCCTTGGCAATGGGGAAGGACTGTTGCTGCGAGGCCTCCTCGTACTTGCCGAGGTAGGATTCGTAGAGTGTCTTCAAGGCAGTTGCCCGTTGCTCGAGATCGTTGAGCTGGACGATCGACCTGTCGGCTTCCGAATTCTTGCCTGTCAGATGTTCGATGTTCTGGCGGAGCGAGGCTTCCCGTGAGCGGGCGACTTCGAACTCGTTGCGGTAACTGGACGTCAACTGCTGGAGTTCCTGATAGATCTGGCGGGTCAGGTCCTGCTTTTCGGCACGCAGAGCGACGGCTTGCGGGTGGTCTTCGCCGAAGTTTGTCGTGACCTCCTGCTCGCGCTTGTTCACCGAGATGTAACGGGTGCGCAGATCCTGGATCACCGTATTGTCCGTCTGGCCGGACGAGATTGCCGCGTTGTTGACGGCGCTGTCGGGACCAAGATCAACGATCGACTTGAATTGGTTGTAGCGGGCCGAAGCGCTGGCACTGTCTGCCTGGGCGACGATCAACTGCTTGTTGAGGTCGGCAAGCTGCTGTTCGGACATCAGCTCACCATTGGCCGATGTCAGCCCGTTCGCAGACTTGAACTTCGCCACATCGAGGGCTGCCTGCTGCGACCGCTCGCGAAGATCGGCGAGACGCTGCTGCAGCCAGACCGAGGCGCTTTCCGTCGCGTCGAAGTTGGCATTCAACTGATCGTTCAGATAAGCGTTCGCGTAAGCCTTCGTGATCCGCGCGGCGAGGAGCTTGTCGGTCGAACGGAACGAAACCGCCAGAACAGAGCTGCGGTTGACACGGGATACAGCCACCGCGTCCTGCAGCAAAGCGGCCGCCTTCTGGCGGCGGGCGTTGCGAGCATCGTCTTCCGCAGCCGGCGGCCCGCCAGGTGCCAATGCGCTCACAATCAGCTTCATCCCGGACTTGATCAGCGCGGCCGGCGACTGCGCAGGATCGAGGATTGTTTCGTTATCCTGAAGCTTCTCGGCATCGACCACGCGAAGCGCGAGCTCGTTCGACTTCAGGATTTCGACGGCGCTGGCGATCTGCATGTCGACCTGCTGTGCGCTGGCCGCCGGCGTCGGATCCTGCGCGTATTTCGCAATATCGTCGTCGAGCAGGATCTGCGTCATCGACGTGTACTGCGCTGTGGCGAAGAGCAGATAGACAACAGCGAGCGTCACTGTCGCAGCAACGCAGAGCGCCACCGACCCGGCGCGGCGAATGACAATGGCGATCAGGCGATCGATGTCGATGAATGAATCGGAATCGTCGGCCGCTTTGGGCAGAGAACTGTGCAAGGTCAGGTTCCGTTGGTTCATGGCTCTATCCTTTGCGGGAGCGGGTCACGCCATCGATGGCTGTGAGGTCGGTCCGCGGGCTGATCAGTTGGCGAAGCGGCGCGAGCGCGCGATGGATCCGAATGGCGATCGGCATCCTGAGATGCGCCACCGCCGACGGATTGCTCCAGGCCGTCTTGATCGCTCCGGAGATCGACCGGTCTTTGATGTTCTGTACGAGGATGAGGAAGGCGCGACCTCGGCGGAGGCTTCGTTCGCGAAACTCCTGTGCGGCCGCCGCCTCCGCATCCAGCGTGTAATCTCGAAGGAAGCTCTTATCGCCCTCGATCATGGCGTCGATGTGATGAAGGGCAAGAACGCGTGAAATCGATCCCTCACGGATCTGATAATCGTAGCCGGGGATTGGCTCGATCACGCAGCGCCCACCAAGCGCCATGACCGAGGCGAGGAACAGATAATCCTCGCCGACTTTCAAAGCTTCATTGAAACGAAGCCCATGTCGTTCGATGAAAGCGTGCTGAAAGATTGGCTTGAGATAACCAAAGTTATGCGTTGTCTGAAACAGGGCATTCGATCGTATGAATACGGGAAGCGTCAACTCGGGCGTTTCCGCCAGCGATTGTTCGGTAAACATGGTCTCCGGCGGCGTGCCGTCGGCGCGAATGACGCGGAGATTGTCGACGGCGATCTGAGCACCAGCCTTCTCGGCGCGCCCGATCATGCGCCGTAGTCGGTCCGGTTCGACGGTGTCGTCGGAATCAAGCACGGCAAGCCAGCGGCCGGTCGCAGCCGACAGGGCCTCGTTGCGCGCTGCCGCAGGCCCGCCGTTGCGGGCAAGCGCCAGCAGCTTCACGTTTCTGTCGGCGTAGCTCGCCGCAATGGCTCTCGTCTCGTCCGTCGAGCAGTCATCGGCGACGATCACCTCGACCGAAACGCCCCTTTGTGCAAGCGCGCTATCGATCGCCTTGGCGAGCGTCCCCGCCGCATTGTACGCGGCGACGATGAAGCTGACGTCGGGCTGGGTTTGCGTCATGCGGCCTCCGCCGTTCCATACTGACGGATTTCACGAACGCCCAACAGGCCGCTGACGACCCCGGTATGCATGAGGCCGCGAAGGGCGTAGCGATACCGAGGAATCGGCGAAAAGATGCAAGCAAGCGCCGCGGCATAGCAGAAGACTGCCTTGGCGACGGCAAGGCCGATCTGCTTTAGCCGCTGCAAGCCGGTGTTCTGCTCCTGGAGCAGCCGCCCATGTGTCTGACCGAAGCGGAAGCGGCGCTTGGCAAGCCAGGACAAGCCAGCGCGGCTTTCGGTCACCGGTTCGTAGACATAAGCCTCGGGCGCAAAGGCGATCCCGCCGCCTTCGGCATGCATGTGGCTGAAAAATTCGGTGTCCTCGCCACCGGTGCGTCCAAGCGCCAGGTTGAAGCGACGCCCGGCCACATGGGGCGAATCGAGGCGAAGGAGGACGTTGCAGGTGTAACCGGTGCGGATTTCGCCGCCGACCCAGACCGGCAGGGTCGAGTGGAAGTCACCCTCGCGCATCCAATTCGGCGCCGTGGAGGAATAGACGCTGCGCACAGGGCCAAGCACGGCATCCGCCTTGGTCTTCCTGGCCGCGGCAAGCAATTCCACCAGCCACTCCTCGCTGGCGTCCTCATCGTCGTCGATGAAGGCCAGGAAGTCGCCGGTCGCATTGTCCAGGCATGCGTTGCGGGCAATAGAGATGTTCGATGCCGGGCAGTGCACATAGGCAATCTCATGCGGAATGGTCGCGCGAAGCGCATCGATCCGTTCCCTCGCACTTGCAACCTTGTCGTTGTCGGCCACGATGATGCGCAGCTTTGCTCCTTCCGGGACGGCCAGGACCGCAAGCGAAAGCAGCGCTTCGTCAAGCGAAGCGCGGCGGTAGGTGCAAACGCCGATATCGATCTGCATGGGTTTCACATCGTTCATGAGGAGACCTTTCTGCCGCGGAAGCTCAGAAGCTCCATCCAGAAACCGGCTGACCAGGCGAAGTGCATCACCATTGCCGAAACAGCAGCGAGCGGGCCGTACGGGTTCCTGTGGCCGATGGCCATCCAGAAGCCGTAACCGACGCACGCGACGGCCCAGAGGCTGAACGGGATGACGGCCGCCCAGTTCAGAACGGCGAGAAACGCGCCGATGAAGACAGGCACGACGAGCAGCGGAAGCATCTGCCGAAGATTGGGCATGCTGCCGTGCTTGAGAATGTTCTTCGCCCGACCCCGACCATAACCGAGGTATTGGCGAAACAGCGTCGAGATGGTCGAGCGCGGATAGTAGGTCATCCGGGTCTTGTCGGTCATCCAGATACCGAAGCCGCCCTGCTTCAGGCGGTAGTCGAGTTCCGCATCCTCGTTATGGCTGAAGGTCTCGTCATAGCCGCCCACGGCATCGAAGGCTGCGATGCGCATCAGTGCGTGGTGGCCGTGATTGGTCCAATGACCCTTTGCGCCTTCGCGATGCTTGGAGCCGCCGTTCCCGAGCTTGGAGTTCTGAGCAAAGGCCGTTGCCTTCTGGAAGACGCCGAAGCCAACGGTTTCCATTGCGACCACGACGGAGTCCGCCTGGGTCAGCACCGCCTCCTGCACAAGGCGACGGCAGTAGTCGGCTGGGTAGTCGCCGTGCGCGTCGATGCGGATCAGGTAGTCGTAGTCACGGCCAAAGGTCTGGACAGCGAGATTGATCGCCGCGCTCTGGATCCGCCGCGGATTGTGCAGCAGCACGACGCGCGGATCGGTGGTGCTGATGCGAGCGACGATTTCGCGTGTCGCGTCCGTACTGCCGCCGTCGGCGACAACGATCCGGGCATTCATGTGATCGAGCTCGAGGCTCAATTTGGCGAGCAGAGCCTCGATGTGCTTCTCTTCGTTCAGGCAGGGAATGATGATGAGACTGGAGACGCTGGCACCGGCATCAGACTTCATGGGTGTCCACCCTTCTGGAGATACGCTTGTGGGAACAGTTGCCCCGGCGCCGCCCCTCTTTGCGGCTGTCGGAACAAGGCGGGAAAGGTTTGCGACGAGCGCAGCGCAATCGCTGCGGTCGGCAAGCCAGGTCTTGCGATCCTTGGCGGCGACGGCCTCGCTCAACGCGCGGTAACGGTCGCCGGTCATGCTTTCGAACAGGTGCTCGAGCTGCGAAAGGCTCGCTTCCGGGAGCGCAAGGCCGATGTCGCGGGCCTCAAGGAAGCGTGCCGTCTCCGTGCCTTGCAGCGCGATCGGGACGGCGCCGTAGAGGCAGCCCTCATAGAGCCGGTTTGGCAGGAGCCAGCTCGAATTGAGGCCCTCCTCGAAGAAATCGATGGCCCAGGAGAAATGGACGTCGTCGTAGATCGCCCGCAAATCTTCCGGGTTGCGATAGGCGCCTTCGAAACGAAGGTAAGGCTCGTCGCGCACGAAGGCGTCGAAATTCTCGAATTCGGCGTAGGCGGCGCGGCCGCGCAGGACGATCTCGACCCTGCCTTCCATGCGACGGGAGAAATCGGCAAGCAGGCCGAGCGACTTGCGGCAACGAAGCGCGCCGAACCAGCCAATCTTCCATGGCTCTCCGGGCTGCTTCAGCGGGCGGCCGAATGCCGGCTCGATGGCTGCCTCGTCGAGGGCAATCACCTTGTTCTCGATCAGAAGCGTCTCCGCTTTGATGCCCGATCGGGGGCTGAAATAGTTCTCTATGAAGGCCGGAGAGCTCGTCAGGATCAGCTTCGCATCCTTGCCGAAATGCGCCTCGGCACGCCGGATCGCAGTCCCCACCAGATCGTCGCGCAGCAAAAGGCGATGGATGTCCAAGCATTCGTAGACAACGGGAACGCTGCCACCGAAAAGCGCGTTGGCCCTGTGCGCGACGGCCAGCGCTTCCAGATTGCGCCCGATGATGAGATCCGGCGTCTCCACGTTCTTCAACAGTGCCTTGAGACCGGCCACGGCTTTTGCGACGGCGCCCATGCGCTGCGCAAACTTGGCATCGGTCGTACGGCCAAGCTCGATCGGCGTGACCCCCTGCACTTCGGCAAGCCGGTTCTCTCCGCGGCGAAAACCGGCGAGCACGACGTCGGCGCCCCCCTCGCGCAGCATCAGCATCCGCCGCCGTACGGCAGGGTCTGCCAGATCATGCACGAGGTAGAGCACTTTGAGCATCGACGTTCCTTTTTGGGTGCCGGCTTCCGCCGCGCTTGTTGTCTGCAGGATGCTGGTCAGTTGAGCGTGCATGCGATCGATTCAGGGAACTGGCATTTGTCACCGAGCGCGGTGAAAGCAACGCGATCGACGCTGAGAACGGCTGGCTTCGTGTAGTCAAAACGCCCCATCCAGTTCGAGAGCGTGTCCGAACCCCATAGGCTGAAGAAGATCTTCTGCGGGTTGGACGGTATCTTCGACGGATCGGTAACGTCTTGGACAAGCTTGCCGTTCAGGTAGTAGCGCAGGCGATCCTTTTCCCAGATGAAGGCATAATCGTTGAAGCCCTCGTCGGCCTTGCTGCCGACAGGAACGAGCTTCTCGTTATCGCCCTTGGCCTGCACGTACTGGTTCACCTGCACTTCGCCGGTGTTCTTTCCCAGCACTTCGAAGTCGATCTCGTCGTGCTTCTGCTTGTCGGCAGGCCCGATGTAGGTGAAGAAGGCGGAATTCAATCCGGAGCCCGTACCGGCCTTGATACGCGCTTCATAGGTGCCGTAGCTGTAGCGCTTGGTCGTCTGGATCTCGCCACACAAGTAGTTGCGGTCCTTGGACTTTCCGTCCGCGAACGAGAGCTGCAGGGCGCCATCTTCTACCTTCACCTGGTTTTTCGACCAGGTGCAGTTCTGATGGGCGCCGTTGTTCCAGCCATCCGACACGTACCAGAAGCCGCGGTTGATCTTGTCGAAGTCATCCACAAAGGACTTTCCGGGTGCCTGTTGTGCCGAAGCCGGCAGCGCCGAAACGCAGGCTGCCGTGATGGTCAGAAGGCTCAGGCAAAGTTTTCGCGCATGGGCGATTTGGGTCGTCATGTGTCACCTTTGCTGTGTAACGAGTTTGGGAGAGATGTCGTGGGGCGACGTCGGCGTCGCGGACCGTTTGGTTCGGCTGCCCGTCAGAATTGCGTAGATGCGTGGGAAATTCCTCCGGCACAGTCCGTTCGAAAAGGCGAGGAGCGGAAACAAAAGGGCGAAAGACAGGACGAAGAAGAGTGGATAGAAGCTCACATCCGTCTTGCCCCACAGGATCCACAGAAAGATGAGCAGCGGGTAATGGGCGCAAAAGATCCAGAAGCTCAGGCTTCCGGTCTTCGCAAGCCGTTGACCGAGTTGCGTCTTGATCAGCGGAGCCGACAGCAGCCAGAAGCCGAGCGCGCCGACGATTGCTAGCGCATTGCGGAAGAATTGCACCCAGTCCGGCAGGGAAGGGCCGGTGTAGAAGATGGCCGTCGCCAGAAGTGCCGAGGCGGCGAGCAGCAGGAAGACGCCAAGGGCGGCAAAGCGGTCGAGCGCCTTCAGGTCGAACTGCTGCAGGGCAATAAAGATGCCGAGACTGAAGCTGAAGAGGATCGAGCGCTTCAAAACGATGTAGATCGACAGCTCCGGAATCAGCGCGATTACCAGCAAGGCGGTCAGCGTCAAAATCGGAGCGCGGCTGATCAGCCACGCGAGGATCGGCGAAAGCAGGATGCAGACGAAGAGATCGCGGAGGAAATAGAGGGGCACGTTGGCCGGAAAATCCTCCACCGCCAGCACCTGCGTCATCAGATCGCGGCCGGATGCGGTCAGCGGGTCGGGCAGATAGCCGTCGCCAACGCCGAGGCTGGTGGCCAGGACGATCGCCGCGATAAACGCGCAGTTCCAAAGCAGGAACGGCAGGAACACCGTCTGCACCTTCGTGCGCACGGTTTTCTTGTAGCTGAAGTTTTCCTGTCCACTGCGAAACAGCAGATAGCCAGAGATCGCGCTCAGGCAGGGAACGCCCACCCGAAAGAGCGCCTCCGTCAGGAAAACCCGGATCCAGTCAAATGCGCCGTAGGTCCCGTCGTAGGGACTGCTGGCGGCGTCGAACGGTATATGGACGAACACAATGCCCGAAATGAGCACGATGCGCATCAGATTGATCCGTGACGATACGTTCGCATCAACATTCACGTTATCAGTCACCCCTTTTGGGCCGCACCTCCCCTTGCGACCGTTTTCAATCAGAGCAGACTCGAGCCCGCACGCCGAAGTTAGGGCGGATTCACGGAAGAAAATATGGCAGTGCAGCAAAAAGTGATCGGGGTCCCACTTCGTAACAGTCGTCCTGTCCTGGCTCAGTATGGGAAAAACCCTCTATATCGCTCTGCCCGAATCGTCCTGAACGTCAACGACAGCAGTGCATTTCATAACATGATGATATTCATCAATTTCTGGCTTTTTCCCTCGCCACGCAGGGCAAAAGTTTTTGTTGACTGGTGAACGATTGTTACAACGCGAGGCTGACGAACCGCTCCGATCGTGGCCGAATTGCGACCGGAGACCGGGCAGCCGTTTCGTTTCGATACGATGGCTCTGATCCGATCTACCAATCCGCTTTGACAAACTTCGGCCGAAATGAACGTCATCATTTTGCAGTGCAGCAGACTTGCTTGGCTTTCAATCACCCCTAGATGCGCTGGGGTGGAAACATCACTTCGCGTATCTCAAGGAGAGTATATGGCGGCCTTCACGATCATCATCCCGTTCTACCAGCGTCAGGACGGCATCCTCAGCCGCGCCCTGGCGTCGGTCTTCTCGCAAAGCTTCAAGGATGTTGATGTCATCGTCGTCGACGACCAGTCACCACGCTCTCCCGATGCGGATCTGGCTCGCCTGTCGGAAAAGGACAGGGCGCGCGTCACGGTGATCGCGCAGCCCAACGCTGGGCCAGGGGGAGCCAGAAACACCGGTCTCGATCATGTCCCGGAAGCGACGCGGTATGTTGCCTTTCTCGACTCCGACGACGTCTGGACACCCGATCATCTGGCGAATGCGGCCAACGCGATGGAAGCTTTCGGTGGCGACTGCTACTGGGCGTCGATCGAAGGGGGCGAGGAATTCGACTATCACTTCGGTATCGCCGCGCTCGTAAGAGAAGACGGGGCGCGGCGTCTGCTGGACAAGCCGCTGATCCTCGAGGTGCCGGATCTCGCCGGCGTCATGCTGAAGAACTGGGCCTTCCTGCACATGTCCTGCATGGTCATCGGCCGACCGCTGTTCGAAAAGGTGCGTTTCGATGCGGCCCTGCGATTGGCGGCCGAGGACGTCCTGTTCTTCTGCGATTGCATCATCGCGGCGAAACAGGTGCTGCTCTGTGCAGAGCCGGGAGCGCTGCGCGGGGAAGGCATCAACATCTTCCACGGTGTCGACAACGCCTCACCGGAGTTTCTCAAGCAGCAGTTCATCACCTGGATGGCACTCGACCTACTGGAGAGCCGCTTCTCGCGCCGACCGCAGGAGGTCGCGACGATCAAGGCGCACAAGAACACCGCGCGTAAGCAGGCGATCTGGAGCCAGATCGGGCTTCTGCGTCGTCGCAAGACGCCAGATTTCAGGTTGCTCGCACGCTGGGCAGCGCGCGATCCCCGGTTGCTTCAGAGCGCGCTGCAGCTGGCTGCCGGCAGGTTCTCGAGATAGTCGAACCCCGGCTACTTGGCCGGGGCGCTCAGAAGATATCGCAAGCCATTGCCCTGCGCGGTGACGGAGACGCCACCGGGATTGCGCATCCGCTCCGTCTTGTCCATCAGGATGCCTGCCGCGACAGACGGGAACGCCGCCGGGTGCGTTGCGATGTGGGCGATTGCTGCCAGCGGGCCTGATTGCGACTTGATGTCGAGGAACCGCCGCAGTTCATATTTGCCGCGCACATGGCGCTCATGCCGACGCACGGCTTCTGCGGCCTCTGGCGGCAATCTCGATGACGTCAGGAGCGCGCGATCGGCCTCGTAAAGGC
The DNA here is from genome assembly GCF_000577275.2 of Rhizobium favelukesii. NCBI lineage: Bacteria > Pseudomonadati > Pseudomonadota > Alphaproteobacteria > Hyphomicrobiales > Rhizobiaceae > Rhizobium > Rhizobium favelukesii. Next base: position 3,200,839 of record NZ_HG916852.1, on the reverse strand, counting down.
GGCGAAGATCTTCGGTGCGGTGGGTGCCGCTGAGCGAATTTCCGCGCACGACAGCGCCGTAGCCGCAGCTGTGGATCACCTTGTAGCGCGCGCCGAGCGCCAGGGCGCGGATGTAGAGGTCGTAATCCTCTCCAAGCCGCATCTCCTCGCGGTAACGCAAGCCATGCTTGTCCAGGAAGGCCCGGCGCATGATCGGCTTGAGGAAGCCGATTTCGCCGCGGCGGACGCCACGCTTAGAAATGTTGCCATCGACAAAGGTGGGCAGGTCGAGGAAGAGCGGACTTTCGGCAAATTGCTGAAGCCGCTGGGGCGCCTGGCTCGCCGTATCGGCGTCGACGAACGCGATGTTGTCGGCAACAAACTCCCAGTCGTCTTCCGCGAGCATCCGGCCAAAGCGGCCATCGAAGAAGAAATCGTCCGCATCGAGGATTGCGATCAGGGGTGCCGAAGAGATGTCGATGGCGTGGTTACGGGCGGCGGACGGCCCTTTGTTCTGGTCGAATCTGACGACATTCAGCCTGCCGCTGGCGTCATCCGCACGTTTTGCAGCCTCTGCCGTGCCGTCGCTGGAGCCATCATCGACGACAACCACTTCGGCCACTTCCGGCTCCCGAAGGGCCGATCTAACGGCGGTTTCGATGGTGTCCGCTGCGTTCTTGGCAGCGATGATGACGCAAATGCTTGCGGTTTTTGCCACGCTTTACCTCCGTTGTTTCTCCCAACAACTAGGACGTCAAAATGTGGCGGACAACGGTCGGCTGTTCAAATGATGTTACGAACGCGGGCTGCTCTCGATGTCGGAGAGCCACGGCAGCGCCGCGAATCGCAACGCTTAGCGGTTGAACGGTTCAGAGCCGTTGAACGGCCTGACAGGCAGCTTTTCCGCCTCTTCGCGCTTCACTGCGGGGCGAATCGTGCGGCTCCGGGCTTCCTTCCAAACGAGGTATAGGATGCCGCCGAAGTAGCCGGTCTGAAGCAGGACGGCACAAATCGCCGTCTTGATCGCGGTGCCGGTCAGAGAACCGCTCAGCCAATACGTCGCAACAGCAAATACGGCCAATGCGCCGAGCATGCTGAAGATAACGCGAGGTGCATACATCGTCGCCTCCTCCATCGGAGCTTCGTTCAACGAACAATCATTGAAGACGAAAGCGCCACCAGGATCCTTCCTAGGATAAATGTTTTACAGGACTTCCTGTTTCAACTGAAGCTCTGGAGACGTTTTTTGCGTCTGCGAAATGGGTAGTACAGCGACGATCTTAAAGGTTTCTTCCGGCTATTGGTAAAAATGCCACGTGCTGCCACCGTTCCATCGGTTTCGCGAAAGATGATTAAAAAATATTACGCACATCTTTGGTTGCGCACAATTAGGCAATACACGTATCTATTAGTGCCACAATGTCGGTCATATGGGGTGGGTAAGAGCGGTTATGCGTTCAACTTTTATTACAAAGTTTTAAATTCAAACGGTTAGCTGTTGCAGTGCAAAATTGATGGTGCAATGCAATAAACGGGTTCTTTCGACAAATAGAATCCGCCGCTTTTCCAGAAGCCGCCAATGCAAACCACCAATTGTCAGCACCATGCCCGAAGGACCTAGACTTCAGTATCTTTGGTGCGCATAGCAATGGCCGAGACTTTTATTGGTACACGCAGAGATTATTTCCAGATCGCCAGAGAATTGTATAGCTGTTTCAGCAAAATCTTAAAAACAAAAAAGTTGAACGGCGGCTGTAAAAACACGTCGTAAAGCCTCGGTCTTAAAATTGTGGCTTAAAAAAACAAAATCACCTCATACACTTCGAATTCGTCAGCGCTGGCCAAGCGGCCTGAGCCTACCCGACCACCTGAGCCTACCCGACCAAACGGCAAACATAAGTGGAGTTACCTCTATGAAGTCTGCGACGAGATCGGACAGTTCGCCATTTTATGGCGTAGTTCATCAGAGCGTGTTTCCGCCGACTGGCGGGATCGCAAAACGGGCATTCGATATGTCCGCCGCCTGCCTCGGGCTCATCTTTCTGAGCCCGCTTTTTTTGATGGTGATGTTGCTTGTGAAGCTTTCCGACAGGGGGCCGATCTTCTACGGGCATCGCCGCATCGGCCATAATGGCCAAGAGTTCCGTTGCCTGAAGTTTCGGACAATGGTCACCAATGGTGACAAGGTTCTGCAGGAGTACCTGCGCAACAATCCGAAGGCCATGGAAGAGTGGCGTGCAACGCGCAAACTGCAGGACGACCCCCGGGTCACTGCCGTCGGTGCCGTTCTACGCAAGTTGAGTCTTGATGAGCTGCCCCAGCTCTTCAATATCATCCGCGGCGAAATGAGCGTCGTCGGTCCGCGTCCGGTCGTTCGAGACGAACTCGAAATGTACGAGAATGCGGCCGTCTATTATCTGCAGTCCCGCCCTGGCCTGACCGGCCTCTGGCAGATCAGCGGACGCAATGACGTTTCTTACGCAACCCGCGTCGCCTTCGACACGCACTATGTCGAAAACTGGTCGCTGGTTCGGGATGTCGTGATCATCGCACGCACAATCCCGGCGGTATGCGCTCAACGCGGCAGCTACTAAGCCGCATCTCAAACCCAAAGAGTACTGCGCGGCAACGCCTTGCGGCTTGTCGTGCTGAAACACGGGGAAGGTACATGGAAAAACGCTTTCTTGACGGCAGGGCCGGACGACGTCGCACGCTAAGATCCGGTATTGTTTTCGCAGCCGGATTTGGTGCTTTTCTGGCGTCGTCATCGCTTGCTGGCGCCGACGACTACCGTCTCGGCATCATGGACAAGCTGAAGATCCGGGTGGCCGAATGGCAGACCGCGGATGGCAGCATCCGCGACTGGTCGGTCGTCAGTGGGGACTACACGGTCGGGCCTTCAGGAAGCATTTCCCTGCCTTTCGTCGGCGATATGCCCGCATCGGGCAAAACGACGGACGCGATCGCCCAGGAGATCGGTTCGGCTCTGCAGAAGCAATTTGCTCTGAAGGACCGGCCGTCTGCCTCGGTGGAACTGTCGGAATTCCGGCCGGTTTATCTGTCAGGCGACGTCGAAAAGCCCGGCGAATACCCGTTTGCGCCCAATCTCACGGTCGTAAAGGCCGTGAGCCTTGCCGGCGGTCTGCGCCGTGCGGATGCCGGGCAACGGTTTGCGCGCGACTTCATCAACGCCAAGGGTGACGCTGTCGTCTACATGGCGGACCGTGCACGCCTGCTGGTGAAGCAGGCGCGGCTGCGCGCCGAGACCGCGAACCAGGATACGATCGAAATGCCGAAGGAGCTTCAGGACAAGCCGGAGGCCAAGGCCCTGCTTGACAGCGAAACAGCCCTCCTGAACACGCGCAAGAAGCGGTTGACGCTGCAACTTCAGGCGCTTGCTGACCTCAAGCAACTGCTGCAAAGCGAAGTCGAGACTCTTGCCAAGAAGACCGAAACGCAGACGCGGCAGCTGCAGCTGGCAACGGAGGATCGCGACAAGGTCGAGGATCTGGCAGAAAAGGGTCTTGCGCTCAGTGCCCGCAAGATGGCGGCCGAGCAGCGCGCTGCCGACACCGAGGCGACGCTCCTCGATATCGATACCAATTCGCTGAAGGCCAAGCAGGATATCAGCAAGGCCAATCAGGACGAGATCACGCTTCGGAACGACTGGGATGCGCAGCTTGCCCAGGAACTTCAGAATGCCGACGCCCAACTCGACGAACTCAATCTCAAGCTGAACACCAGCAACTCGCTGATGTCGGAAGCCTTGACGCAGTCGACTGATGCTGCACGCTTCGACACGACGAGCGGTGCTGCCAGCATCGCCTATTCGATCATCCGCGAGGTCGACGGGAAGGCGAAGGAGATTCCGGTTCAGGAAAACACAGCATTGCAGCCCGGCGACCTGATCAAGATCACCGCCGGATTGTACATGCGATAACGAGGCCGCAATGCGGATCGCAAAATCGGTGCTCATCCAGCCCGGCGGGAACGCGGCCTATGCCATCCCCGCCGTGGCGCTGTCGCTTTTTTGCTTCGCCTACTCGATCAAGTTCGGGCAGGCGGCGATCCTGCTTTACTATGCGCTCTGGCTGCCGCTCATCGCTGTGGACTACAAGAAGGTGCTCGGCAGCCATGGTCGCTACCTCTGGATCTATGCCTTTGCTGCAGTTGCCTTCCTGTCGGTCTTCTGGTCGGCGGTTCCCAGCATTTCGCTTCGCGCCAGCATCCAGTATCTGACGCAGGTCATCTGCGCCCTGATCGCGGTGCGGGTGCTCGATGTGAGAACCCTGACGGTGGGGATGGTCGCGGGCGTCGGGATCGTTCTCGTGTATTCGCTGCTGTTTGGCTACTACGAGTACGATCCGCTGGATGGCACCTTCAGTTTTGTGGGGGCCTTCGCCTCGAAGAACCAGCTTGGCTTCTATGCGTCGCTTGGCCTGATCGTCTCTTTTGCGGCTGTCTTCATCTTCGGTGAAAGACGCCTCTGGATGGCGGCGTCGGGCGTGGTCGGGCTGCTATCGGCCTACTGCCTCATCGCCTGCCAGTCTGCGACGTCGGTTTTGACGACAGCCGTCGTGATCGCCCTGATGATGGGGCTGCGCGTCGTCCTCGCCCTTGCCCCCGACCATCGCAAGCTGCTGGTGATCGGCGGCGGCGTCGCCGTGATCGTCCTTGCCGTTGCTGGTGTCTACTTGGGGGCGGTCGATGCCGTTCTCGGCATCTTCGGCAAGGATTCCACGCTGACCGGCCGCACCTATCTCTGGCAGCAGGGGATCGAGGCGGCCAAGCAGAACCCGGTATTGGGAATCGGCTACCAGGCCTATTGGGTCCAGGGCTTCTCCGAGCCGGAGCGGCTGTGGGAAGAGTTCTTCATCGGATCGCGCAGCGGCTTCCACTTCCACAACACCTACATCGAAACGGCCGTCGAGCTGGGGCTCACGGGCGTCATCGTTCTTGCCGTCATGTTGTTGCGGGTTCTGTGGGGGCACCTGCGCCGGGTCATCGAGGATTTCAGGAACGATGAATCCTATCTGCTGTTTTCGATCGCGGTGCTGCTGACGATCCGCTCCTTCGTCGAGATCGACATTCTGACCCCATACAACGTCGGAACGTTTCTTTTCTACTTTGCCGCCGGCAAGCTGGCGACAGCGCGCCGCCGACCGGCGGTGAGCTTATGGCAACGACAGACGTCGCCAGAGCCCGTCACTGAATAACGTCATTGCATTTTCGACCGGCCTGGACCGGTCTTCCGAGGAATCCGGATGAAGACACTTTACGGCATCCAATATCTGCGCGCCTTTGCGGCACTTGCCGTCGTGGTCTTCCATGCGGCGGAAAAGTCCGGTGAGCATTTCGCCATTGGCGCCGCCGGCGTCGACGTCTTCTTCGTCATCAGCGGCTTCATCATGTGGGTCATCAGCGATCGCCGACCGATGACGCCGCAGGGTTTCCTGCTTGATCGCTTTCGTCGCATCGCGCCGTCCTACTGGCTGGTGACGAGCGCGATGATCGCCGGCGCGGTGATCGGCCTCTTCCCGAGCCTGAAGCTCACTGGCGCCCATATCATTGCCTCACTCTTCTTCATTCCTGCCCAGTCGCCGAGCACCGGTGATATCTGGCCGGTCCTCGTTCAGGGCTGGACGCTGAATTTCGAGATGTTCTTTTACGTGCTGTTTGCCGGGGCGCTCTTCCTGCCGCGTCGCTGGCGGTTGGCCTATCTGACGGTGATTTTCGGTGGCTTTTTCCTGATCGGCCTTCTCTTCGAGCCCACATCGCCGGTGCTGAGCACCTATGCGCGGCCGATCATTCTGGAATTCCTCGGGGGGGTCTTCCTGGCGGAATTGTGGATCCGACGCTGGATTGCGGGCACCAGTCTGGGGCTTGCTTGTGTCGGCGCATCGCTCTCCGGATTTGCCACCATCTTCCTGATCGGTGCCGATTTCGATGAAGCAATCTGCGGGCCGCTCGCCATGGCCCTGGTTTACGGCATGGTGTCCCTCGAGGCGGGTGGCAGCATAGGCCGCGTACCGCTTCTCACCTATCTCGGTGATGCTTCCTATTCGATCTACCTCTGGCACACGCTGGCGATCTCCGTGATCGTCAAGGCTGCAGGCGCAGTCGGGATGTCGGCAACGCCGACGATCGTAATCGCCGTCATAGGAGGCACGATCCTCGGAGCCGCAGCCTACGAGCTTGTCGAGAAGCCGCTCCGCAAGATCCTGTCGTCAGACCTGCTCAAACAGAACGCGGTCGAGCGGCGCCCTTCATGAAGAGGTTTCGGTGGCAGTCTCCTCGGAGGGCGGCGCGGTCTCGGTCTGCGCAACTGGTTTTCGCCGGCGCGCGCGCAGCACGACGTAGAAGACGGGTGTCAGGAACAGGCCGAAAATCGTTACGCCAAGCATCCCTGAGAAAACGGCCGTTCCGAGCGATTGACGCATTTCGGCGCCGGGGCCGGTGGCGATCATCAGCGGCACGACGCCGAAGATGAACGCGAAGGCGGTCATCAGGATTGGCCGCAGACGGAGGTGACTGGCCTCGATCGCGGCCTCGACGGCCGATTTGCCTTCGTCCTGCGCCTGTCTCGCGAACTCCACGATCAGGATGGCGTTCTTGGCTGCCAGACCGATCAGCACGATCAGCCCGATCTGCGTCAGGATATTGTTGTCCATCCCGCGCAGGTGAACGCCGATCAAGGCAGCCAGGATCGCAAGGGGAACGATCAGGATGATGGCAAGCGGCAGGACCCAGCTTTCATACTGCGCCGACAGTGCCAGGAAGACGAAGACGACAGACAGGGCGAAGATATAGATCGCCGTGTTGCCGGTGTTCCGTTCCTGAAAGGCGATTTCGGTCCACTCGAAGGTTGTTCCTGCTGGCAGTAGCTGCTTGGCAAGGCCCTCCATCTTGTCCAATGCAGTGCCCGTCGAAACGCCGGGGGCGGCATTGCCCTGCACGGGTACGGACACGTACATATTATAGTGCTGGACGAGCGACGGGCCGCTGGTATCGCGGATATCGACCAGCGTGCCAAGCGGGACGAGTGCGCCGGTGGCGGATCTTACCTTCAGGGCGAGGATGTCGTCCCGCTCGACGCGATATTGTTGGTCGGCCTGGGCCCGCACCTGGTAGACACGCCCGAAAGCATTGAAATCGTTGACATAGGATGTGCCGAGATTGATCGACAGCGTATCAAAAATGTTGGAGATCGGTACGTTTAGCGTACGCGCCTTGTCGCGGTCGATTTCGAGGAAGTACTGCGGGCTGTTGGCGGAGAACGTCGTAAAGACACCCGTCAGGCCCTCTGTCTGGTTGGCCATGCCCATCAGCTGATAGGCGACGCCAAGAATGCGACGCATGTCGGAGCTTTCGCGATCCATAAGCTGCATCTTAAAGCCGCCCGCATTGCCGATACCGGAAATCGGCGGCGGCGGGATAGCGATGATGAAGGCCTCCTGAATTGCCTGTAGGCTCCCGTAGAGTTGTCCAATGATCGTAGACGCCGTCTGCCCGTGCTCCAGGCGGTTTTCGAAGGTGTCGAAGGCGGCGAAGACGACGCCGGAGTTGGAGGCATTGGTGAATGTCGCGCCGCTGAAGCCCGAGAAGGCTACGGCATTCTTCACGCCTGGTGTGTTGCGGATAATTTCCGAAGCGCGTTCGACAACCGCGTCGGTGCGGGAAAGTGCTGCACCGTCCGGCAGTTGCACGACGACAATGGCGTAGCCCTGGTCCATCACTGGGACGAAGCCACCCGGAACGATCCGGCTCATATAGTATGTCGCGCCGAGCAGACCGACAAAGACGATGAGGGCGAGGAATCGTGCGGCAACCGTCTGCACCGTGTGACGGACGATCCATGAATAGCCCGCACTCAACCTGTCGAACCCTTTGTTAAATCCGTTCGCAAGCGCGCTTGCGAAACGCGCAATCGGATTGCGACGCTTCTCGTGCTCCTCGTGGGGCTTCAACACCAGCGCAGCAAGGGCCGGCGAGAGGGTCAGTGAGTTCAGCGCCGAGATTGCGGTGGCGACCGAGATCGTCACCGCGAACTGGCGATAGAACTGACCCGAAATGCCGGGGATGAAGGCGGTCGGCACAAAGACGGCGATCAGGACGAGCGAGATCGCAACGACTGCCGTGCCGACTTCGTTCATCGTCACATGCGCGGCCTCCCGCGGCGTCATTCCCTTTGCTAGGTTGCGCTCGACATTTTCGACCACGACGATCGCGTCGTCGACGACGATGCCGATGGCCAGCACCAGGCCGAACAGCGTCAGCATGTTGAGCGAGAAGCCGAAGGCGAGCAGAAAGGCAAAGGTGCCGATCAGCGAGACCGGGATGGCGACGATGGGGATGATTGCCGTTCGCCATGACTGTAGAAATATGAGAACCACGATGGCGACGAGCAGGGCGGCTTCAGCGATCGTCTTGTAGACCTCGTTGATCGACTCCGCGATGAATTCAGTCGGGTTGTAGACGATGTCGTAGCTGAGACCTTGCGGAAAATCCTGAGCGACAGTGTCCATCGTCCTCTTGATTTCGGCTGCGGCCGCGAGCGCATTGGTGCCGGGACGCGCGAAAATGCCGAGCGCCACGGCCGGCTTGCCGTTCAGATAGCTATTTGTGACGTAGTCTTTGGCGCCGAGTTCGATGCGGGCGATATCCTGCAGCTGGACGAGACGCCCTTCCGCGGTCGCCTTGACGATGACATAGCGGAATTGTCGTGCATCCGAGAAACGTCCCTGGGTCGTCACGGTATATTGAAAGGCGTTGGTGCCGGCAGCCGGCGGTCCGCCGATCGAGCCGCCGGAGACCTGCACGTTCTGTTCGCGCAGCGCATCGACGACGTCGCCGGAGGTCATGCCGTAGGCCGACAGTTTTTGCGGATCGAGCCAGATGCGCAGCGAATACTCGCGCTCGCCGAACAGGATGACGTCGCCAACGCCGTCAAGGCGAACAAGCGTGTCGCGGATGCGTGTGCGCGCGTAGTTGGAGACGTAAAGCTGATCGTAGCGAGAGTTCGGTGACAAAAGATGCACCACCATCATCAGGTCGGGCGAACTCTTTGCCGTCGTGATGCCGATGCGCCGCACCTCTTCGGGAAGGCGTGGTTCGGCGATGGCAACGCGGTTCTGGACAAGGACCTGCGCCTTGTCGAGGTCCGTGCCGAGCTTGAAGGTCACGGTCAGTGCCATCGAGCCGTCAGCAGTCGAATAGGAGGACATGTAAAGCATGTCCTCGACGCCATTGACCTCCTGCTCGACCGGTGTCGCGACGGTATTGGCAATCGTCTCGGCATCAGCGCCGGGATAGGAGGTGCGGATAACGATGGTCGGTGGCGCAATCTCGGGGTATTGCGCCACGGGCAACTGAAAATAGGCGATGCCGCCGACGATGAGCAGCACAATGGAGAGCACCGACGCGAAGATCGGGCGGTCGACGAAGAAGTGCGCAAATCTCATCGGCTGAGCTCCAAGCCGGCGGCTTCTGGCGCAATTTCCTCGCGGCTTTGCGGAAGCTCCACCACTTGCGGCGTCACCTTGGAGCCTGGGCGTGCCCGCAGGAGGCCATTGATGACGATCGTCTCGTTGCCGTCCATGCCCTCACGGATCACGCGATAACCATAAAGGCGCGGGCCGGGGCGGACCGGCTTTGCCGTGACAGTCCCGTCATCTCCAACGACATAGACAACGCGTTGGTTCTGGTCCGAACCGATCGCCTCGTCGGGGACGAGGATCGCTTTGTAGACGTTCGACGCTTCAACAGAAACGCGACCGAATAGGCCCGGCTGGAGCACATAGTTCGGGTTGTCGAAGCGAGCGCGTATGCGCTTCGTGCCGGTCTCGCTGTCGATGCGGTTTTCAGCGAAGTCCAGCTTGCCCTTGAATGGCTTTTCGTTCGAATCCGTGATCCTTACCTGGACCTCGACGCCGCCGCCGCCCTCCTGCAGATCAACCCCGCGCTCGCGGGCAGTCTGCGCGAAGTTAAGAAGGCGGCGCTCGTCGACGTCGAAGTAGAAGTCGATTGGATCCACCGAAACGATGGTGGTCAGCACCGATTGGTCGGCCTGGACCAAGTTGCCGACGGAGATCAGCCGGCGGTCGATGCGCCCGCCGATCGGGGCGGTGATCTTCGTATATTCGAGGTCGAGTGCCGCGCGATCAGCCGTCGCTTGCGCGCCGCGGACGTTCGCCTGTGCCGAAACCCATTCGCGCCGGCGGTCGTCAAGGATCGATATCGACTGGCTGCCGCTCGTCGCCAGGCTCTCGGCCCGCTTGAACTGAGCCTCGGCGTAGACGAGCGTGGACTTGGCCACCTCCAATGCCGCGTTCGCTTCGTTCAGCGCGGTGTTGAACGGCCTCTGGTCAATGACGAAAAGCAGATCGCCCTGCTTGACGAGTGCGCCGTCGGTGAAATGCACTTCCTGCAGGTAGCCCCCGACACGCGAGCGCACTGATACCTGATCGACCGGTTCGAAGCGGCCAATGAACTCGTCATTGTCGACGACATCGCGCACGACAGGTTTGGCGACGGAAACGGGAGGGGGGGAGGCTGGCTGCTGCGCCATCGCCGCGTTGAACGGCAGGAGAGCCAAGGTGCCAATAGTCAGCAGACGTCGAAGGGAGGAAGGCATGGCGGTTTCCTTATCCGGACGGCCGCAAGCGCCGCCGTCGCTTATGCTGATCGAATGCGATTCATGTCTTGATGTCGCTAAACAAGGGCGCTGGCCCTCATTCACCTATGCCATTGCAAATTTACGATCGCGGCGGTCGGCCGCGCAGGCGTGCTTGTCATCGAGAAAACCGGCCGACCGAGACCACTGCATTTCCGATAACCCTCTGGATTTCTACTTTAAACGGCTGCCGATCGAAATTGCAAATGCCAACCGGTTGCAATTTCGAAAACCCTCCGAAATCTCTGCGCGTATTCCAGTGCGGCATTTTGGCCGCAGCTGCGGAATCTGGGAGGGAGCCTATTGTGCATCTGCAAACGCTTAATATATCTAGGCATATTATAAGTGTGCTTATCAATTATCGGTGCTGTCTGTCATGAGTGGCAATCCTACTCTCGGCTTCCTGTTGCACGACGTTGCACGGCTGCTTCGCAAGCGGTTCGAGCAGCGCGCGCGTTGCCTTGGGCTCACGCGGTCGCAATGGCAGACGCTTGCGTACCTCCGTAGCAACGAGGGAATCCACCAGGGCGGGCTTGCCGAGATCCTGGAAATCGAGCCGATGACACTTGTCCGCATTGTTGACAAACTCGCCGACCGCGCGCTCATCGAGCGCCGTCAGCATCCGACCGATCGCCGCATCTGGCTTCTCTATCTGCGCGAGGAAGCACATCCACTGCTCGCTGAGATGCGCGAACTCGGTGAGCTGACACGCAGCGAAGCATTCCAGAGTATCCCTCCCGAGCAGCGGGACCAGCTGTTCGACATCCTATCCGCAATGAAGACGAACCTAGTGCAGGCCTGCCGAACCCCGGTAGCCGAACATGAGACCAGACATGGCTGAGAAGTCCTCCCTGCGCGTCGTTGCCGACGCAAATGCCAAAAACCCAGTTGAAGAAAATGACACTTCCCCTCGCGAGGAAACAGTAGCTGAGGCGCCTTCATCCAATTCAGCGCCCGCTACTGCGGTGGCTGCGCCCGGCGGCACTCAGGTCCGCCGCCGGCGCAGCCTCACGCGGCCCGTTCTGTTCGCTTTGCTGCCGGTCGCGCTCGTCATCGGTGGCTATTACTACGTCAACGGCGGTCAGATCATGTCGACCGACAATGCCTATATCCAGGCTGACATGGTGGGCCTGACGACCGACGTTTCCGGTATCGTCGACCAGATCAACGTGCACGAGAACGAGGCCGTCGCGAGGGGCCAGGCGCTCTTCAGCTTGCGCCAGGATTCTTTCAGGATCGCACTCGACGGTGCGCAGGCGCAGCTTGGCGCCGTGCGCAACCAGATCCTCAATCTGAAGGCCAGCTATCAGCAGTCGCTTGCCGAGATCACACAGGCCGAAGCCGATATTCCGTATTACCAGACGGAGTTCGACCGCCAGCAGAACCTCCTGAACAGCTCGGCTGCGACACGTGTTGCCTATGACCAGGCCAAGCACAATCTCGACGCCGGCCATCAGAAGGTTGCCGTTGCCAAGGCCGAAGCGGCAGCGACGCTGGCGCAGCTCGGCGGCAATGCCGACCAGCCGGTAGAACACAATCCGCTCTATCTCGAAGCCAAGGCGAAGGTGGACGATGCGCAGCGCGAACTTGACCACAGCGTGGTCAAGGCGCCGTTCGACGGCATCGTGACAAACGTCAACGCGCTGCAGCCGGGCTCCTACCTGCAGGCGTCCACGCAGGCCTTCTCGCTGGTTTCGGCAAGCAACCTCTGGATCGCCGCGAGCCCGAAGGAAACGGAACTGACCTATGTCAAGCCCGGTCAGCCGGTGACGATCTATGTCGACACCTACCCGGGCGTGGAGTGGAAGGGCAAGGTCGAGAGCATCAGCCCGGCCTCCGGTTCGAGCTTCTCGCTGTTGCCGGCGCAGAACACGACTGGCAACTGGGTCAAGGTCGTGCAGCGCATTCCGATGCGGGTCAGTATCGATGACACCGCCGGCAAGCCGCCGCTTCGCGTCGGCATGAGCACGGTCGTCGACGTCGATACGGGTCGTACCCGCGGTCTTCCGGATTTCGTTTCCAAGCTTTTGGGCCGCTCCGGCGGCAAGGACCATGAGTAACGCTGCATCATCGCCGGCCACCCCGGTAGCCAATCGCGCCGCGATCACGGCTTGCGTCATCCTGGCCGTGATCATGCAGGCGCTGGACACGACGATCGCCAACGTCGCGCTGCCCTATATTCAGGGCAGCGTCTCGGCGAGCGCTGACCAGATCAACTGGGTTCTGACCTCCTATATCGTGGCGGCTGCGATCATGACGCCGCCGTCCGGCTTTCTGGCCGCGAAGTTCGGGCGCAAGCGGGTGCTGCTGGCGGCGATCGCGGGATTTGTCGTTGCCTCGGTCTTGTGTGGCTTGGCTCAAAGCCTTCCTCAGATTGTTGCCTTCCGACTTCTCCAGGGCCTCTTCGGCGCGTCTTTGGTTCCACTCTCTCAGGGCATCCTCCTCGACATCTATAGTGTCGAGGAGCGCGGCTCGGCCATGGCCTTATTTGGCGTCTCGGTCATGGTCGGGCCGGTCCTCGGACCTGTGATCGGCGGCTGGCTGACCGATAACATCAGCTGGCGCTGGGTGTTCTACATCAACGTGCCGATTGGCGCGCTGGCGTTTGCCGGTATCGTGATCTACGTCACCGAGACGAAGCTGGATGTGCTGGCGAAGCTCGACTGGTTTGGGTTCGGAATGATGAGTCTCGGCATTGCATCGCTGCAGCTGTTCCTCGACCGCGGCGAACAGCTGAACTGGTTCGCATCCGGCGAGGTCATGATCGAGGCGATCGTCTGCGCCGCGGCCTTCTACCTGTTGATCGTGCATACGCTGACGGCTGAGAAATCGTTCGTGAATCCGAAGCTGTTTCTGGACCGAAATTTCAGCGTCAGCATGCTCTTTATCTTCGTGATCGGCATCACCTATCTCGCCTCGCTGGCACTGATGACGCCTTATCTGCAGACACTGATGGGCTACCCCGTCATGACCGCCGGCATCGTCATGGGACCGCGTGGCCTCGGCACCATGCTGTGCATGTTCATCGTCGGCAGGCTGATCGGCAAGGTCGATACGCGCGTGCTGCTGGTGCTCGGTCTCGGGCTGACGGCCTGGGCGATGTACGCCATGACTGGCTGGACGCCCGATGTCTCGCAGTGGACGATCATTTCCGTCGGCTTCGTTCAGGGCGCCGGCCTTGGCTTCCTGTTCGTGCCGCTGACGACGATCGCCTTCTCGACCTTGCCGGCGCACATGCGCGGTGACGGAACCGGTCTCTACAACCTGTCGCGAAACATTGGTTCGAGTGTTGGCATCTCGATCGTATCGGCGCTCCTTGTCGAAAACGCCCAGGTAAATCACGAGACCATTGCCGCCTATGTCACACCGTTCAACCGGGCCTTCGAGGCGACGGCGGCGCAGGGGCTGAGCCCGCTGACGGCGGCCGGTCGGGCATCGCTCAATGAACTGATCACGCTGCAATCGACTGTCATCGCCTATATCGACGATTTCAAGCTGCTGATGCTGATGTCGCTTGCGGTCATTCCGCTCGTGCTGCTGTTGCGCAAACCGAAAGTCGCTCCGGCGATGGACCACAGCGCCGTGATGGAGTGATGTTCAGCGGAACGGCCTGCTGAGATAGCGAGACCCGGAGATGCCGAAGCGCCAAGGTGCTTCGGCATTTTTCGTTATGCCGATCCGTTTGCCGGCGACAATTTCGATAGGAGCTGAGGGTGTGATCGAGAACGGCGGGCGGTCGAGAAGTCTGTCGTTCACCGAGAGGTCGATGCCGAGCGCCTGGCAGAGCTTGCCGGGGCCGCTGCAAAGTTGCGTGAGCACGTCGCTGCCGCGGCGCTCCGTCATGGTCGTGATGCCGGCTTCCGGCTCGATTGCGCGGATCAGCACGGCCGAGCCCGGCGTGCAGACAAAGTTAAGGCACCAATACATGCCGTAGATGCGATAGATGTAGACATTGCCCGGTCGACCGAACATGGCGCCATTTCGTTGCGTCGGGCCGCGAAAGCTGTGCGAGGCTTCGTCGTCGGGAAAGTAGGCTTCCGTCTCCGCTATGCGACCGCCGACATCGCCAACATGCAGATGGCAACCGAGCAGATCGCGGGCAACGGCAATCGCATCGCGCTCGAAAAAACGCTGAAGCTCCTGGCCGGCGAGGGGAGCGGCGCCGATCGCACCAGCGGCATACGTCATCTGTTTCGGGCTCCGGCGGCTTGCTTCAAGGTACTAATGACCGGCTTTCGGGTCGTGGCCCGAGATGGAGGAACCCGTTACCGATACGGGGTCGCTTGCCGGAAAGGTATCCTCGAGACCTTCTTCCAACTCTTCTTCGAGCAGGGCTGCATCCTTGCCGCGCGCGCCATCAGCCTGCGAACTCTGCAACGTTGTCGCAAGCAATGCCCGCGCGCGCGTGATCGCATTGTCGTTCGTCAGCCCCGGGGAGGCAGCGGCGTAGAGCGTGACCGATATGCTGTTGCCCGACTGCTGCGTGAAGATGACAACGAAACTGCCTTCCTTCGGATGCACGGTGACGTCTGTGATGGCCATGGAAGATCTCCCGGTTCTGACAGTTGACCCAAGTGAAACGCTTTTCGCTAGGATTGTCGAGCAAAGACCTTCACCAGCCAGTCGATGAAAACGCGAACGCGGGGCGAGAGCTGCCGGTTTCGCGGATAGAGCAGGCAGACCGGCGTTGGCGTCAGCTTGAAATCCGGCAGGACATGAACGAGTGTGCCGGCCGCGAGGTCCCTTTCGGCGTGATACCGCGGCACCTGTATTAGGCCGAGGGCGAGCCTCGCCGCCGACATGAAGCTCTCCGCGGCATTGACGGTTACCGCCGCGGGCAAGGTGATGTTGCGGATGCTGCCGCCGACGATGAATTCCAGTGGTAGAACGCCGCCCGTCGCAGTCGAGCGGAAACCGACCATGCGGTGGCCATCGAGCCTGTCGGGATGCTCGGGCAGGCCATGCTTTTCGATATAGACGGGAGCGGCAAGGGTAACCTCCTCCAGCATGGCGACGCGACGTGCCACCATGTCGCTGTCATCAGGCGTGCCGACCCGCAACACGCAGTCGATGCCCTCGCGCACGAGGTCGACCAGACGGTCGCCCTCACTCATGTAGAACTCGATATCCGGATACATCTCCAGAAAAGACGGCAGGCTCGGCAGCACGAAATGCCGGGCAAGCGTGCCATGCACGTCCACGCGCAGCATGCCCTTCGGCTTGGCGCCGGCGAAGGCGCCCTCCGCGTCCTCGATATCCGCGAGGATGGAGATACAGCGCTGATAATAGGCTTCGCCGTCTAGCGTCGGGCTGACATGGCGCGTGGTCCTCTGCAGCAGACGCACGCCGAGGCGTGCTTCCAGCTGCTTGACGGCATCGGTCACCGTGGAGCGCGGCAGGCCGGTGTCTTCGGCGGCGAGCGTGAAGCTGCGGCGCTCCACGACGCGGGAAAACACCCGCATGGCATCGAATCTGTCCATCTTATTTGTTCGGATTATTCGGATAGTGATGCCGAATAATGGCTGATTATCCGCAATGTGAAAAGAGGCATCTTCTCCGCATCGAAACGCGCTGAGGCACGATGAAAGAAGGAGAAAGGCAATGAGCAGCAACGAGAACAAGGTCGCACTGGTCACGGGCGCTTCGAGAGGTATCGGCGCCGCGATCGCGGAACGGCTGGCCAAGGACGGTTTCACCGTCGTTATCAACTACTCCGGAAACGCCGCGCTCGCCGAAGAGCTTGTGCAGAAGATCGAACGGGGTGGTGGCAAGGCACTGACCGCGCAAGCTGACGTCAGCAACCCCGAAGCCGTCCGCCGGATGTTCGATGCAGCGGAAGCAGCCTTCGGCGGCATCGACGTGCTGGTCAACAATGCCGGTATCATGCAGCTTTCCTCGATTGCCGATGCTGACGACGCCAACTTCGATCGTCAGGTGAGCGTCAATCTGAAGGGCACGTTCAACACCTTGCGCGAAGCCGGAAGGCGCCTGCGCAACGGCGGCCGTATCGTCAACTTCTCGACGAGCGTCGTGGGTCTGAAGCTCGAAAACTATGGCGTCTACGCAGCGACTAAGGCAGCCGTCGAAACGCTGACGGCCATCATGTCGAAAGAACTGCGCGGCCGCAACATCACCGTCAACGCCGTGGCTCCGGGTCCGACCGCCACCGACCTCTTCCTCGACGGGAAATCGGATGAGCTGATCGCCCGGTTGGCCAAGATGAACCCGCTAGAGCGTCTGGGAACACCGGAGGATATCGCCGCCTCGGTCTCCTTTCTCGCTGGTTCAGACGGTTCCTGGATCAACGGCCAGGTGCTGCGCGCCAACGGCGGCATGGTCTGATCGTCGACTTCGGCGGGTTTGTCCTGCCGCCACTCTCCGAACGCCAGCATTCAACACCCTCGAATATCCAAGGAACAGGAAAATGGATAAGCAGGTCATCGTCATCACCGGAGCATCCAGCGGCTTTGGCGCTCTCACCGCCCGCACCCTCGCCGCAGAAGGGCATGTCGTCTACGCCGGGATCCGCGACACGGCCGGCCGCAACGCGAAAGCCGTTGCCGATATCGCGGCCTTCTCGCGGGAGAACAATGTCGATTTGCGTTCGGTCGAACTTGATGTGGTCTCCAACGCGTCCGTCGAAGCCGGGATCGCCAAGGTCATCGCGGAGGTGGGCCAGCTCGACGTCGTCATCCATAATGCCGGCCATATGTCGTTTGGCCCGGCCGAGGCTTTCACGCCGGAGCAATATGCAGAGTTGTTCGACGTCAACGTACTATCGACGCAGCGGGTGAACCGTGCTGCGCTTCCCCATATGCGCAAGCGCGGCAAGGGACTGGTCGTCTGGGTTTCCTCCTCCAGCACACGCGGCGGCACGCCTCCCTATCTTGCGCCCTACTTCGCTGCCAAAGCCGCGATGGACTCGGTTGCCGTCTCCTATGCGTCGGAGCTTGCCCGGTGGGGCATCGAAACCGCGATCATCGTGCCAGGCGCCTTTACCAGGGGCACGAATCACTTCGCGCACTCTGGTTCGCCGGCCGACGCGGCGCGGGCAGCGGAATACAATGACGGCCCCTACAGGGGCGTGCCGGAGCAGGCGCTGCAGGGGCTTGCCGCGCTCGAACCCGCCGATGCCGATGCAGGCTCGGTCGCAACGTCGATCGCGCAGGTCGTCGCCATGCCCTTTGGCAAGCGTCCGTTCCGCACCCATGTCGACCCGTCTGAGGACGGTGCCGAGGTCGTCAATGGCGTTGCCGACCGGGTTCGTGCCGAAATGTTCCGGCGAATCGGTCTGGAAGATCTCCTCAAGCCAGTCATTCGCTGAATGCCGGTGTCCGCCATTGTTCCATTTTTGCGAACTTGCTGTGCACGAATCAGCTCTTAACAAATGGGCAAGGGCAGGCTTATGATGCTCGGACGAAAGGCGACTGGAAGACCTCCAACTCCGGGCGCCAACCTCAGATACCGGCCGAGCCATTTCCCTGGTGGCGCGGCAGGGTCTGAACGGAATTCGATGACAGACAGTTGCGGCCCGTCAAGGAACTCCTCCCGGGCCGCAATTGCGTCAGGCGTCATTAAGTTTGGCGTCCGAGAGCAATTTCACCAGCCAGTCGACGAAGACGCGGACCTTGTTGCTGAGGTGCCGGTTTGGCGGATAGACGATGTAGAGCGGCAACGGCTCGCGGCTCCATTCCGGCAGAATCTCCACGAGGTCGCCTTTCGCCAATGCGTCGCGGATCATGAAGCGCGGCAGCTGTGCAATGCCGAGACCGTTCAATGCCGCATTGACGAACGTTCGGCTGTCGTTGACCGACAGCAGGTAACGCGGATTGATCTCCAAATCTTCATTGTCCTTGCGGAATTCGAATGGGAGTGTCCGGTTGGTCTGGGCACGGAAGTAACTCACTGAATAATGGTCGTTTTCCAGCTCCTCGGGGCGGGTTGGAATGCCGAATTTTTCGATGTAGAGCGGTGCTGCGCAGGTGAGCATTTCGACTTCTGAGACGCGCCTTGCGATCAGTGACTGGTCGGCGGGCGTTCCGCCGCGAAGCGCGCAGTCGACGTTCTCGGCGAGGTAGTCGACGGTGCGGTCGCCCACGCCGAGGTCTACGCGGATATCCGGGTATTTCTGGTAGAAGTCGCAGAGCGCGGGCACGACGATCCAGTCGGCAAAAGCGCCTGCCATCTCAACGCGCAAACGTCCGGTCGGCAGTCCCTGCGAATTCGACAGGCTGCCGTCCAGTTCCTCGAGTTCGGAGACGATCTGGGCCGCTCGTTCATAGTAGAGCGCGCCGTCGGTCGTCACCATGACCCTGCGCGTGGTGCGGTTGAGAAGCTTGGTGTGCAGATGCGCCTCAAGCCCCTGGATGAGATTGGTCACCGTCGCCTTGGGCATGGCGAGCGTGTCGGCGGCCCGTGTGAAATTGCCCGTCTCTACGACGCGGATGAAAGCGCGCATTGCCGAGAGCTGGTCCATCGGAAATCACCTAAGCAGGTTGCACTGCGGTATTGTTCGAAATTCGGAACAGTGTAATCGCACTATCGCTTCTTATTCCGACAGTGGAATAACAATATCTTTTCCTCAGAAATTGCAAGCCATCTTGGCGCGCAATACGTTATGTGGGTCAAACGCGAGCCGGAACGATGGCGGTGCAGGTGAAAGACATAGTGATGGAGAAGGTGGCCATCGGCCCCGTTTCCGCACGCGTCTATCAGGGCGCCGAGTTCGGCAAGGGTTCGCCGATCATACTGTTTTTTCATGGCGGCGCCTTTCTGCAGTCGGGCATCAAGGACAGCGTGGTTGCGCAGAGCTTGGCGAAAGCCGGCGCAATCGTCGCAGTGCCGGACTACAATGCGCCGCTCGGCAATGTCTTTCCGAAGCCGCTCGAAGTCGGCTATTCGATCTTCTCTTATCTCGCCAACAAGCGCGCGTCGGGTCTCGGCGATCGCAATTCTCTGCTTATCGTGGCTGGCGAAGAGGCGGGTGGCAACATTGCTGCCGGTGTCGCTTTCAAGGCACGTGACCATTATGCCGATGCACTCGATGGTCAGGTTCTGATTTCGCCGCTGCTTGACCCATTCATGGGAACGTCGTCCATCCGCAAAGCTGACGGCATCGGTATGCGCCAGCGCTGGACCGAAGGCTGGAGCCACTATCTCAGTGGCGGCGGCTGTCATCCCTATGCTGCACCGTGTTTGTGTTCCCGTATCGCAGGGGTCGCGCCGGCACTTGTTCTGACGGCAGAAGATGATCCCCTTCGTGACGAGACGCTCGGTTATGCGGATCGCCTGAAACAGGCTGGTGTTGCAGTTCGCCGAAATGTCCTCCCCGCCGGGACAGGTTGGCCATCCCTTTATGGCGGGAAGTCCGAACACACGTCGAATTGGCAACACACGATCACTGACCAGTTCGAGGGCTTTGTTCGCGATATTAGCAGCCAACCTATTGCATTGAAGACGAACTGATTGAATCCGGCCATTTCAAGGGCCGCAAGGAGAGTAACAATGACGTCCAGTAAGAAGCGCTGGGCCCTCGTGGGCGCCGGCTTGGGACTTGCTGCGTCCGTTTCGGCCGCAGCCATCTTTTTCGAACTGCCGATGAGCACGACCGCCACGGCCGCTTCCACACCCGCACAGGCTCCCGCTGTGCCGGTGACGGTTGCCCTCGTCGCCAGCCGTGACGTGACGACATGGCAGGAGTTTTCCGGCCGGCTTGAGGCCGTCGACCGCGTGCAGATCCGTTCGCGCGTGGCCGGAGCCATCCAAGCCGTGCACTTCCGCGAAGGCGCGCTGGTGAAGGCGGGCGATCTGCTTTTCACTATCGACCCCGAGCCCTATCAGGCGGCGGTTTCCCAGGCCGAGGGCCAGGTGGCATCTGCCGAGGCGAAGGTCAACCTCGCGCAGATCGAGCTGGAACGCGGCCGCAGGCTCTCAGACAACAAGACGATTTCGCAAAGCGATCTCGATCAGCGTCAGAATGCCTTCACTGAAGCGCAGGCCGGCCTGCGTACCGCCCAGGCGGCGCTTCGTTCGGCACAGCTCGAACTCGGCTACACCGCGGTCCATGCGCCGGTTGCCGGCCGTGTCGGCAAGATCGAGATCACCGTTGGTAACCTTGTTGCCGCTGGCTCCACATCTCCCGCTCTGACGACGCTCGTGTCGGTCGATCCGATCTACGCAAGCTTCAATGCCAGCGAAGAGATGGTCACCAAGGCGCTTGCCGAACTACCAGCCGATGATGGTGCCGTCCCCGCCGTCGAGCAGATCCCGGTCGAGGTCGGCACGCTGGCGGATCAGGGCACGCCGATCAAGGGCAAGCTGCAACTGATCGACAATCAGGTCGATGCGGCAAGCGGCACGATCGGCGTTCGCGCCGTCTTCGACAATCCCGGCGGCAAGCTGATCCCCGGCCAGTTCGTCCGGGTCCGCATGGGCGAGCCGAAGGCCGAGAACAAGATCCTGATCAGCGACCGCGCCATCGGCACGGACCAGGACAAGAAGTTCGTGTTCGTCGTCGATGCGGAGAACAAGGTGAGCTATCGGCCCGTCCAGCTCGGTGCGGCCGCGGAAGGCCAGCGTATCGTTGAAAGCGGCCTGACCGTCGGCGACAAGATCGTCGTCAATGGTCTGCAGCGTATCCGTCCGGGCGCAGTGGTTGCGCCGCAGGCGGAAGAGAAAGTCGCCACGGCTCAATAAGCCGAAGCATCCGGAGCGTCTCGGCGCCCCGCGGAAATTCCGAAAGACGCGATCCACCGGCGGCCTCCCAACCGCCGGAGGGGGTCGTTGCATCCCAGTTTCATCCCGGAGGGGGCTTTGAAATGAATTTCTCCAGATTCTTTGTCGACCGTCCGGT
This sequence comes from Rhizobium favelukesii, assembly GCF_000577275.2. Classification (NCBI taxonomy): domain Bacteria; kingdom Pseudomonadati; phylum Pseudomonadota; class Alphaproteobacteria; order Hyphomicrobiales; family Rhizobiaceae; genus Rhizobium; species Rhizobium favelukesii. The sequence continues at coordinate 3,179,336 of NZ_HG916852.1, read as the reverse complement.
GTTTGCCGGGGTCCTATCGGTCCTCATAGTGGTCGCCGGTCTGCTCGGCCTGCGCGCACTGCCGATTTCCGAATATCCGGAAGTCGTTCCGCCATCGATCGTCGTGCGTGCCACCTATCCCGGCGCAAACCCGGAGGTTATTGCGCAGACGGTCGCAACGCCGCTCGAAGAACAGATCAACGGCGTCGAGGGCATGCTCTATATGTCCAGCCAGGCGACTTCCGACGGCGTCATGACGCTGACGGTCACCTTCAAGCTCGGCACGGACCCGGACAAGGCACAGCAACTCGTCCAGAACCGCGTTTCGCAGGCCGAACCGCGTCTGCCGGAAGAGGTGAAGACCATCGGCATAACGACGGTCAAAAGCTCTCCCGACCTGATGATGGTCGTGAACCTGATCTCGCCCGACAATCGCTATGACATCACCTATCTGCGCAATTACGGCGTCCTCAACATCAAGGACCGGCTGGCGCGTATCGATGGCGTCGGACAGGTTCAGGTCTTCGGTTCGGGCGACTATTCCATGCGCGTCTGGATCGACCCGCAGAAGGCTGCCGAGCATGGCCTTGCCGCCAGCGACGTCACCAATGCGATCCGCGGCCAGAACGTGCAGGCCGCAGCCGGCACGATCGGCGCTTCGCCGAGCCTGTCAGGTGTAGACCTGCAGCTCAACGTCAATGCGCAGGGCCGCCTGCAGACGCCCGAGGAGTTCGGCAACATCATCGTCAAGACCGGCGCCAATGGCGAGATCACCCGTCTTCGCGACGTTGCCCGCATCGAGCTCGGCGCTGCCGATTATTCGCTGCGCTCGATCCTCGATGGCAAGCCGGCAGTCGCTATCCCGGTCTTCCAGTCTCCGGGTTCCAATGCCATTACCATCTCGGACGAAGTTCAAAAGACGATGGAAGAGCTGAAGACCGCGATGCCTGACGGCGTCAGCTACGAGATCGTCTATGACACGACGAAGTTCGTCCGGTCGTCGATCGAGAAGGTCGTCGACACGCTGCTCGAAGCCATTGCGCTCGTCGTCATCGTCGTCATTCTGTTCCTGCAGACATGGCGCGCCTCGATCATCCCGCTGATTGCCGTTCCGGTTTCGATCATCGGCACGTTTGCGGTGATGTATGTCTTCGGCTTCTCCATCAACGCGCTCAGCCTCTTCGGCCTCGTCTTGGCGATCGGCATCGTGGTGGACGACGCGATCGTCGTGGTCGAAAACGTCGAACGAAACATCGAGAACGGGCTCAGTCCGCGTGCTGCAACCTACAAGGCAATGAAGGAAGTCTCCGGCCCGATCATCGCGATCGCACTTGTGCTCGTCGCCGTCTTCGTGCCGCTCGCCTTCATCAGCGGGCTGTCGGGACAGTTCTATCGCCAGTTTGCGCTGACGATCGCGATTTCGACCGTCATCTCGGCCTTCAACTCGCTGACATTGTCACCGGCACTCGCGTCCCTCTTGCTGCAGGACCATCACGCCAAGCGTGATTGGCTGACACGCGGGATGGATGCCGTCTTCGGCTGGTTCTTCCGGGGCTTCAACAAGGCCTTCGGTGCCGGTTCCCGGGGCTATGGAAAGGGCGTCGGCGGCCTCGTGTCGCGCAAGAGCATCGTCATGCTGGTGTATCTGGCGCTCGCCGGCGCGACCTACGGTCTGTTCAATGCCGTACCGGGCGGCTTCGTGCCGGCTCAGGACAAGCAATATCTGATCGGCTTTGCCCAGCTGCCGGATGCTGCGAGCCTCGACCGCACCGAAGACGTCATCAAGCGGATGAGCGACATTGCCATGGCCGAACCCGGCGTCGCGCATGCCATCGCCTTCCCGGGCCTGTCGATCAACGGCTTCACCAACTCCTCGAACGCCGGCATCGTCTTCGTGACGCTGAAGGATTTCGAGGAACGCAAGTCGCCGGCGCTCTCAGGCGGTGCGATCGCCATGTCCCTGAACCAGAAGTTCGGGGCGATCCAGGATGCCTTCATTGCGATGTTCCCGCCGCCGCCGGTCAATGGTCTCGGCACGACGGGCGGCTTCAAGATGCAGCTCGAAGACCGGGCCGGTCTCGGCTATCAGGTGCTCGACGAGGCCAACAAGGCGATGATCACCAAGGCCTACCAGACGCCTGAACTGACGGGCATATTCTCTGCCTATCAGATCAATGTTCCGCAGCTCTATGCCGATCTCGACCGTGAGAAGGCGGAACAGCTGGGTGTCCCTGTGACCGACGTTTTCGAGACACTGCAGATCTATCTCGGTTCGCTCTATGTCAACGACTTCAACGCATTCGGCCGCACCTACAGCGTGCGCGTCCAGGCCGATGCCAAGTTCCGTGCCCAGCCCGAGGACATTGGCAAGCTGAAGGTTCGTTCCGCATCGGGCCAAATGATCCCGCTGTCTGCGCTCCTGAAGGTGAACGCGACAACCGGGCCGGAGCGGACCAACCGTTATAACGGTTTCCTCTCCGCCGATATCAACGGCGGTCCAGCTCCGGGCTTTTCCTCAGGCCAGGCTCAGGCGGCGATCGAGAAGATCGCCGACGAGACGCTGCCCAAGGGCATCGCCTTCGAATGGACGGACCTGACCTATCAGCAGATCCTGGCGGGCAATTCCGGCGTGATCGTCTTCCCGCTGGCGCTGCTGCTCGTCTTCCTCGTGCTCGCTGCACAGTATGAGAGCCTTGCCCTGCCGATCGCGATCATCATGATCGTGCCGATGGGCGTGTTGGCGGCACTGACAGGCGTCTGGCTGACCGGTGGAGACAACAACATCTTCACGCAGATCGGGCTGGTGGTCCTTGTCGGCCTCTCGGCGAAGAACGCGATCCTGATCGTGGAATTCGCTCGCGAGCTGGAATTCGAAGGCCGCACGCCAGTACAGGCGGCAATCGAAGCAAGCCGCCTGCGCCTGCGTCCGATCTTGATGACCTCGATGGCGTTCATCATGGGCGTCGTGCCGTTGGTCGTTTCAACCGGTGCAGGTGCCGAGATGCGCGCCGCGATGGGTGTGGCCGTGTTCTCCGGCATGATCGGCGTGACGTTCTTCGGCATCTTCATGACGCCAGTGTTTTACGTGCTGGTTCGCAAGCTGACAGGCAACCGTCCGCTGGTGCAGCACAAGGAGCACGAGCACGAGCAGGAAGAGAACGAAGCGAAAGTCATACGGCTCGCTGCCGAATAGCCCCCACTGCGCGGCGAGACGTGGAAAGGCGGAGCAGTGCTCCGCCTTTCCTGTTTTCATGGGCTGACCATGCGGCTACGTCTCGAAGGACAGAGCCGGGCGAGGGCAGGCGCGCGGTGAATGGTTGATGGAGGCCGCCACTGCATATTGTCATTATTGGCGCAGCGGGAATGATCGGGCGCAAGCTGACCACGCGGCTCGTCGCCGACGGGCGGCTCGCAGGTCAGGCTGTCACTCGCTTTCCCTTGTCGACGTCGTCACACCGGTCGCCCGGGAAGGCTTCACTGGGCGTGTCGCGGCGAGCGCTGCCGATATTTCTGCTAAAGGACAGACCGCACGGATCGTCGCCGCCTCAAGGCCCGATGTCGTGTCTCATCTTGCCGCGATCGTGTCCGGCGGGGCTGAGCGAGGGGCCATCGCGGAGGCGATGCTGCTGCTCGAAGCGGGCGGTGGTTCACCGCAGGCATTGCGCCGCGTGGTCCGCGGTGGCTTCGCGGAAAGCCGCATCCTGGACATTCACGGTCAGCGGATGGTCGACCGCGATTTCGCAACTGCCGGTCCTTCGAGGCTGCAGCCCAAGGATCTGACCAACATCACTGCGACTGCGGAAAGCCTCTCGCTAACGCTGCCGCTGACGCAGGCCGTTCGCGCCGAGTTTGCGGAGTTCGTCGAACATGGCGGCGGCGAAACCGATCACAGCGGTTTGCTGCTGCAACTCGAAGAAACGAAACACCGTTCCTCGAAAGGCTGAATTGCCTAGTGCACAGGATCTCTGTCAAAATCGACGCTGCGTTCGACCTACAATGATTGATGGATTTTTAGGGTGTTCTAATTAATCTCTCGCCAAAAGGTTGGTTCGGCACGTACAAAGGACTTCCGTGGTGTCGGCATGACACCACACTGTTACTTGAAGCTGCATGAGGCTTGGACGGCGTTGGCATCGAGCAGTCCCACACGGTCCGAACGAGAGTTCCAGGACATTTTGCGGCGCCTTGAGCTTGCACTCGATGCGTCACAGATCGGTGTGTGGGAGCACAACCTCGATCAGAATGAGATCGCCTGGGATGTCCAGATGCATCGGCTCTACCAGACCGGGAGAAAGAGTGGTCCGGTCCCGACTGCCATCTGGTCAAACGCAATTCACCCCGACGATCGCGCGCGCGCCGAACAGGAATTCGAGGACGCCATTGCCAGACGCGGGCAATATAATTCGGAGTTTCGGATCGTTTGGCCGGGCGGCGAGATAAGATATATCCGATCACGGGCCCATTTCTACGTGAACGACGATGGGTCGCCCTCCTTTGTCGGCGCGGAGTGGGACGTCACGGCAGACGTACTGCTTGCGAACGAGGCGGCTCGCCAACGGGCGGTCGCCGAGGCGCGGGCCTTGGCTTTGGAAGAAAGCAGTGCACGCATCGAGTATGTGGCGGAACACGACTATCTGACCGGTCTTCCCAACCGTCGCCTTTTCGACAAACGCCTGGCCGAATTGGCCGAGGACGCCTCGGTCTCGACGCTTGCAGTTCTCCACCTCGACCTCGACGAGTTCAAGCAGATCAACGACAGTCATGGCCATGCCGCCGGCGACGTCGTGCTGCGTGCCGCGGCCTTGCGGATCGAGGCCGCCATTCCAAAAGCCGCAATGGCGGCACGTATCGGTGGCGACGAATTCGTCATCCTTCTCGTCAATTTCGGAGGGTTGACCGAACTGAATCGTATGGCGCGTGACGTGCAGCGGCGCTTGAAGAAGAAGATTCGCTTCGGCCACGAAATGCTGCAATCGGGAGCTTCGATCGGCATTTCCTGGTCGGCAGATCGCTCTGGCTCCAACCTGCTCGCTGAGTCCGATATCGCGCTCTATCAGGCAAAAACATCGGGGCGCGACCGCGTCGAGTTCTTTTCACAGCAGCTCAAAGACGATCTTATGGGCAAGCGGCGCCTTGCAGAAGAGCTGAAGCTTGCGCTGGAGCAAGGCGATATTATTCCATTTTACCAATTGCAGCTCGATGCCCATACGCGCGAGATCGTCGGCATCGAGGCACTGGCACGCTGGCATCACAGCGAGCGTGGCACTCTCTCACCCGGTATCTTCCTGAAGATCGCCGACGAGTTCGGTTTGTCGTCCGAAATCGACGCTTCGATCCTGAGGCGCGTTCTCGCGGACCGGCTGAGCTGGGGGCAGCATGCAACGGCCTTGCCACGGATCTCGGTCAACATTTCGGGACAGCGCCTCTACGATCCGCAATTGATCGGCGCTCTGGAGACGCTCGAGATACCGGAAGGTGCCCTGGTTTTCGAACTGGTCGAGACGATTTTCCTGGATGATTGCGACGACGAGCTCCTGCAGACTGTCGATCGCATTAAGCAGATGGGAATCGAGATTGAGATCGATGATTTCGGTTCTGGCCACGCGTCGCTCATCGGCCTTGTCCGGCTGCGCCCGGCACGCCTGAAGATCGACCGGCAACTGGTGAGCGAGGTGGATACGTCCTCCGAGCAGCGCCGCGTCGTCAAGTCGATCGTCGAGATCGGCAAGGCTCTCGGTGTGGACATTATCGCGGAAGGAGTCGAGACCGAAAACCATGCCGTGACGCTCGCCAAGCTCGGCTGCCACACGTTGCAGGGCTTCGCGCTCGGCCATCCGCTGCCGGCATCCGAGATCGATAGCATCTTCGCTTCGAAAAAGGCGACGCAGGCCGCCAACCTTCGTCGTTAGCTTGCCTGGGTAGAGCGCTTACGGCTCAAGTTCGCCGCGGGCTTCCAGATACCAGTCGACGAAAGCCTTCACGCCGACATTCAGCGTCGTCTCCGGCCTGTAGCCGGTCAGAGCCACCAGCAAATCGGGGCTGGCAAAGGTGCGCGGCACGTCACCCTTTTGCATCGGCAGCATCTTGCGCTTTGCCGGCTGGCCGAGTGTCTTTTCGACGGTCTCGACGAAGGTCATCAGGTTCTCGGGCTGACCGCCGCCGATATTGACGACACGGAACGGAGCCTGATGCGAAAGCGTCTCGACACGTTGGTCGGCCACGCGGTTGGCTTCCGACGGAGCAACGGACGAGAGCCGGACAACCGCCTCCACGAGGTCATCGATATAGGTGAAGTCGCGGCTCATCTGGCCTTCGCCGTAGATCTCGATCGGCTGGTCCTCCAGCATGTTCTTCACGAACTTGAAGAGCGCCATATCGGGACGGCCCCAGGGGCCATAGACGGTGAAGAAGCGGAAGGCTGTGGTCGGGATCTTGTGGAGATGGGCATAGCTGTGCGCCATCAGTTCCATCGATTTTTTCGTCGCCGCATAGAAGGTCAGCGGCTCGTCCGCCCGGTCTGTCTCGCGGAAGGGAACAGTCGGGTTGGCACCATAGATCGACGAGGTCGAGGCCAGCATCAGATGGTTGACACCGACATCCTTGGCGATCTCGAGGATGTTCCAGGACCCTTCCAGGTTGGACGTCAGATAGGCCTTCGGGTTTTCGAGGCTGTAGCGCACACCGGCTTGCGCTGCGAGATGCACCATCACATCGGGCGTTGCGCTTTCCACGGCCTCTTCCAGGGCCTTGCGATCTTCCAGCATGGCTGTCACCGAGCGAAAGGCCGGAAACTGTGCCAGCGCCGCGTTGCGCATGTGCTTGAGCTTGATGTTGTAGTAGTGCGTCATGCCATCGAAGCCGACGACTTCGTGGCCATCCTGCAGCAGGCGGCGGGCAAGATGAAAGCCGATGAAGCCCGCAGTGCCGGTGATGAAATAGCGCATCTCTACTGCTTCTCGTTCTTCTTTCCGATAGCGAAATAGGCAAAGCCATGCTTGGTCACTTCGGCGACGGGATAGATATTGCGCAGGTCGACGATCGTCGGGGTTTTCACCAGCGACTTCATCCGCTTGAGATCGAGCGCCCGGAATTCGTCCCATTCGGTGACGATGACGATGGCGTCCGCACCTTCGGCGATCTCGTAGGGGTCGTTGCCGTAGGTGATCGGGCCGATAACCTCTTTTGCCATCTCCATGCCTTCCGGATCGTAGGCCTGAACATTGGCGCCACCGTCCAGCAGCGCCTGGATGATGGTGATCGACGGCGCGTCGCGCATGTCGTCGGTGTTCGGCTTGAAGGTCAGGCCGAGGATCGCAATCTTCTTGCCGCGAACAGTGCCGTCGCAGGCGGCGATGACCTTGCGGCCCATGGCACGCTTGCGGTTGTCGTTGATCGCGACCGTCGTCTCGATGAGGCGAACCGGGCTGTCATAATCCTGCGCGGTCTTGACCAGCGCCAGTGTATCCTTGGGGAAGCACGAGCCGCCGTAGCCGGGGCCGGCATGCAAGAACTTGTCGCCGATGCGCTTGTCCATGCCGATGCCCTTGGCCACTTTCTGCACGTCGGCGCCGATCTGCTCGCAAAGGTCGGCGATCTCGTTGATGAAGGTGATCTTCATCGCCAAGAAGGCGTTGGCCGCGTACTTGATCAGCTCGGAGGTGCGGCGTTCGCAGAAGTAGAGTGGTGCCTCGTTGAGGTAGAGGGGGCGATAGACCTCGCGCATGATTTCCACGGCGCGCGGCTCCTCGGTGCCAAGAACGATGCGATCCGGGCGCTTGAAGTCGCTAATTGCGGCGCCCTCGCGCAGGAATTCCGGATTGGAGACGACGGAAATATCCTTCTCGGGGAATTCCTCGCGGAAGATGCGCTCGATCTCGTCGCCGGTGCCGACGGGAACCGTTGACTTGGTGACGACGACGGTAAATCCGGAGACCGCCGCCGCGATCTCGCGGGCGGCCGCATAGACGTAACTCAGGTCGGCATGGCCATCGCCGCGCCGCGACGGCGTGCCGACAGCGATGAAGACGACCTCAGCCTCCGCAACCGATGCCGCCAGCTCCTTGGAAAAATCCAAGCGACCGGCGCTGCGGTTATGCTCGATGATGTTATCAAGGCCGGGTTCGAAAATCGGAGCTTTGCCGGCTTCGAGGGCGTCGATCTTCGCGGCGGACTTGTCGACACAGGTGACATGGTGGCCGAAATCGGCGAGGCAGGCACCGGAGACAAGGCCGACATAGCCCGAGCCAATCATCACAATACGCATGGGTACATTCCCTGGGACAGCAATCGCGGCCCGGCCGATTGGCCGGGGCCGCAATGGTGTTACAGGGCGTCGTTTATAAGTTCAAGACAGAGATGATCAGCTGCGCCCGAACTCGTCGACGATGCGGATGATATCGTCTTCGCCGAGATAGGATCCGGTCTGGACTTCGATCAGTTCAAGCATGATCTTGCCGGGGTTGGCCAAGCGATGGATTTCTCCGAGCGGAATGTAGACGGATTCGTTTTCCCTGAGCATCTGCACGTTTTCGCCGATCGTCACCTCGGCCGTGCCCTTGACGACGATCCAATGCTCGGAGCGGTGATGGTGCTTCTGCAGCGACAGCTTCTTGCCCGGCGTGACGAAGATGCGCTTGACCTGGAAGCGGTCGCCGTTCAGCACCGACGTGTAGCCGCCCCACGGCCGGTAGGAGGTCGGGTGCGTCTCGGTCAGCTGCGATGTCGATGGGGCGGCAGCGAGCATTTTCACGATGCTTCCAACGTCCTGGCTGTCCTGCAACCGGCCGACATAGACGGCGTCCTCGCTGGCGATGACGGCGATGTCGTCCATGCCCTGGACGGCGAGATGCACGCCATGTGTCATGATGAGCGAGTTCTTGGTATTGACGACGGTCGTATTGGCGGCCGCCACATTGCCATGCTCGTCGCGGCTGCCGCTCTTCCAGACGGAATCCCAGCTGCCGAGATCGGACCACTTGAAGGGCGAGGGGACGACGGCGGCGTTGCTCGTCTTTTCCATGATGGCGTAGTCGATCGAGATGTTCGGCGCGGCGGAAAACGCTGACCGATCGAGGCGCGTAAAATCAAGATCTGTCTTGGCGTTTGCGACGGCCTCTCCGGCCGCCTTTATCGTTTCGGGAGCGTGGGTGCGCAATTCATCGAGCAGACACGAAACCGAGAACATGAACATACCGGAGTTCCAATAGAAGCTGCCTGCGGCGAGCATCTCTTCCGCCTTGGCGAGCGGCGGTTTTTCGATGAAGCGTGCCACCACCCTTGCACCGGTCGTCAGCGCTTCTCCGCCTTCGATATAGCCGTAGCCGGTTGCCGGCTCGGTCGGCTGGATGCCGAACGTCACGAGCTTGCCTTCGGCGGCTGTCGCAGCTGCGATGCGGACGCAGTCAAAATAGGTGTCGTCGGCGACGATCTCATAGTCGGAGCCAAGCACATGCATGATTGTGTCTTGGTCAAAGCGTTTGCTCACCAGCGTCGCAGCCGCTGCAACGGCGGCAGCGGTGTTGCGGGCGACCGGTTCGAGCAGAATGGCTTCGAGGCCAATGTCCAGTTCGCGTGCCTGCTCGGCGACGAGAAAGCGGAACTCTTCGTTGGTGAGAACGACAGGAGCCTCGTAGAGCGCCGGATCGGACACGCGCTGCAGCGTCTCCTGGAAAAGTGTCTTGTCGCCGATAAACTGTATGAATTGCTTCGGTGCTGCAGCACGCGACAGCGGCCAGAGGCGCGTGCCCTTACCGCCAGCCATAATCACGGGAACGATCTTCTGTGTCATGTGGAGTGTCCTTGAATATCTCTTTTGCTTCGCCAATCAGTTCGCCTGCGCCCACCAGCGAATCCGCTCCAGACCGGCGTGCAGCAACGCCAGGGCGGCGGCTTCGCTTTCCGCCTCGGCGTAGCAGCGCATTTCGGGGGCATTGCCGGAGGGGCGGAAATGAATCATGCCTCGGTCCTTCAGCGTGACGCGAAGCCCATCGATGTCGCTGACGCCGCCGACCTCGCCGATCGGCTGCAGAAACGCCGCGAGATTGACGGAGCCGGCACGGAGATGCGCCATCAACCGGGCACTGGTCTCAACCGGAAAATTCTCAAGGCGGTCGGCCGCGGCAAACGGCAGATGGTAGGAGGCGGCGATGACCGAAAGCGGCTGCCGTCTGGATGCTGCGAGAGACAGCGTCGCCAGGATCGGCACGAAGCAATCGCGCGTCGGCAGGGCGCGCAGCTTATGGCCGTTGACGTCGAAGTCGCTCGCGGTCAGCACGCCTCCGTTTGCCTCGAAACCGGCGACATGGGTCTGCCCGGCTGCGAGTGCGTCTTGCATGCCTGATATCACAAAGGGAGAGCCGACTCGGGTGCGAATGATGTTGAAGCGACCGGCAGCTTCGATGCCGGAATTCGAAGTCACGGGCGTCACCACCGATGTCGCGCCGAGAAAGTCTGCGGCGATCAGTCCAAGCAGGTCGCCGCGCAGCGGCGTGCCGGTCTCATCTGCCACCAACGGGCGATCGCCATCACCATCCGCAGAGACAACCGCGTCGAGGCCATGCTGCCTTGCGACATCCTTGAGCTTGGCAATCGTCTCTTGCGAAACGGCCTCGGTGTCGACGGGTATGAATGCTTCCGAACGGCCAAACGGCACGACTGTTGCGCCGAAATGCTTCAAGAGGTCCACCAGCAGGTCACGGGCGACCGTGCTGTGTTGGTAGACACCGACTTTGACGCCGTCGAGCGCGCCTGTGGGGAGAATATTGGCATTCCGCTCGCGGAAATCTGCCAGGCATTCGACAGACCGATCCTGTGGTTTGGTGCCGCGGGGCTGAAACGCAAAACCGGCGCGATCGAGTTCTGTGGCCACGGCCGTGATCGTTGCCTCGTCTGCCTTGCCTATCTCACCGTCCGGCCGATAGAACTTTATGCCATTGCGATCGGCTGGAATGTGCGAGCCCGTTACCATCAGGCAAGCGGCCTTTTGCTGCAGGCCATAGAGCGCAAGCGCCGGCGTTGGGACGGTGCCGCAGTCGAGAATGTCGAAGCCGAGGCCGGCCAAAGCATCGGCGCAGTTTGCCGCGATTTCAGGGCTGGAATCCCTGAAGTCCTCGCCGATCAGCAGGGCATCGCCGTGGCGCGCCATTCCACTGTCGAGCAGATAGCGACCGAAGGCGGTGGCATAGAGCGCCGAAGCTCGCCCCTTGAGGTCAACAGACAGGCCGCGAAGCCCACTTGTTCCGAATTTCATTCTGAATAAGCCCCCGGATATGCTTGAATTCACCAGCGATTCGACCGCAATCTACTCAGCGTTCGTAAATAGTGAACCCCGACGAACAATAAAATGTCTGCCAAATCCCGCTTCGAGGCAAGCTGAAAGCGCATCCAAGCGGACGAGGACCGTCCATGAATGAACAGTCGGTTGCGTTGGAGGAAAGCTGGAGAGAGGCTCTCGCCTGCGAATTCGCCAGCCCTTACATGCAGCAACTCAAAGCGTTCCTCGTCGCCGAGAAACAGGAAGGCAAACGGATATTTCCCAAGGGATCCGAGTACTTCCGCGCTCTTGACCTGACGCCACTGGCCGACGTCAAGGTCGTGATCCTGGGGCAGGATCCCTATCATGGGCTCGGCCAGGCGCATGGCCTTTGTTTCAGCGTTCGACCGGGCATTCGAATCCCACCGTCACTCGTCAATATCTACAAGGAAATGCAGAGCGATCTGGGCATTCCGCCGGCTCGGCACGGATTTCTGGAGCACTGGGCGCGGCAGGGAGTGCTTTTGCTAAACAGCGTGCTGACGGTCGAGGAGGCGCAGGCCGCATCACACCAGGGCAAGGGCTGGGAGCGCTTCACCGACGCAGTCATCCGCAAGGTCAATGACGAATGCGATGCCGTCGTGTTCATGCTCTGGGGCGCCTACGCCCAGCGCAAGGCCGCCTTCGTCGACACGTCGCGCCATCTTGTGTTGAAGGCGCCGCATCCATCACCGCTCTCCGCGCACAACGGGTTCTTCGGTTGCGGCCATTTTTCCAAGGCCAACGCGTTTTTGCAGGCGCGCGGTCGGGCACCGATCGACTGGCCGCTGCCCGCCGCCGCAGATGATATCTAGGCTCTTTTTGAACGATTTCATTTTGTCGTTCACTAGAAAGAGACAATGCGTTCCGGTCGGCGGGACTATTCCAATCGGCCCTTAGCAATCATCTATACCCCATCCGAAGCCCGCGAGGCGGGCAAGAAAGGGGTCTCAAATGCTCGATCAAATCAAGGGCCTGCACCACGTCACATCGATGGCGGAGGATGCCCGCACCAACAACCAATTCTTCACCAACGCGCTCGGCCTGCGCCGCGTCAAGAAGACCGTGAACTTCGACGCGCCTGACGTCTATCACCTCTATTATGGCGACGAAACCGGTGCGCCCGGCACCATCATGACCTACTTCCCGTTCCCGAAGATGGCGCAAGGTCGCCCTGGAACCGGCGAAGTCGGAACCACCGTTTTCTCGGTCCCGCAGGGTTCGATCGGTTTCTGGAGCGATCGCCTGAGCAAGCTGAACATCACCGGCCTGAAAACCGAGGAAACGTTCGGCGAAAAGCGCCTGAACTTTGCCGGTCCTGATGGCGACGGTTTTGCGCTTGTCGAAGTCAACGATGACAATCGCCTGCCCTGGACGCACGGCGGCATCAGCGAGGATCACGCGATCCGCGGTTTCCACTCGGTTGCCATGCGGTTGCGCGATGACGGTGCTACGTCCGAACTGCTCAAGTTCATGGGCTACGACGTCCAGGAAGAACGCGATGGCGTGAAACGCTTGACCATTCCTGGTGGCAACGGCGCGCATCTCGTCGATCTTGAAACGATGCCGAACGTTTCGCGCGCTTTGCCCGGTGCAGGTTCCGTTCATCACGTGGCCTTCGCCGTAGAAAACCGAGAGAAGCAGCTCGAAGTACGCAAGGCATTGATGGACACCGGCTATCAGGTTACGCCTGTCATTGACCGTGATTATTTCTGGGCGATTTACTTCCGGACCCCGGGCGGCATCCTGTTCGAGATTGCGACGAACGAGCCCGGATTCAACCGTGACGAGGACACCGCACATCTTGGCGAAGCGTTGAAGCTGCCGCAGCAGCACCAACACCTGCGTGCCCTCATCGAGCAGCACTTGCAGCCGCTTGAAGCCTAAGGGGAAGCATGATGACCGATAACAGCTATGCGCACCGGCTGCAGGCCGGTGCACCCGGAAAGCCCATTCTGTTCGTGCTGCACGGAACGGGCGGCGACGAAAACCAGTTCTTCGATTTCGCGCGGCGCCTATTGCCGGAATCGACGATTGTCTCGCCGCGCGGCGACGTCTCGGAGTTTGGTTCGGCACGCTTCTTCAAACGCACTGGCGAGGGCGTCTACGACATGACGGATCTTGCCCGAGCAACGGAGAAGATGGCCGCTTATGTCGCAACGCTGGCGAAAGAACATGAGGCCACCGATATCCTCGGACTTGGCTTCTCGAACGGAGCAAATATTCTTGCCAACGTATTGATCGATAAGGGACTGTTCGATGCGTCGGTGCTGATGCATCCGCTGATCCCATTTCAGCCGAAGGCGAACACCGCACTGGCTAGGCGCAAGATATTGATCACCGCCGGTGAGCGCGACCCGATCAGCCCTGCGCCCGTCACGAGGGCTTTGGCCGACTACTTCGAAGCCCAGAATGCTCTTGTCACGACCGAGTGGCATGCAGGTGGGCACGATATCCGACAGAACGAAATCGACGCCATTCACAGGTTCTTCGACCCGTATCATTAAGTGGCTCCTGTCGAATGGCCCTTGGCCATCCGACAGCCCCATTCGAATGCGGAGGGTGATACTCCAATAGGCTTATCTGTGGCTGTGATATTCCGGTGGGCGCTGTGACCATCGGATAAGATGGTATATGATCGATTGCGGCTGCCACCATCCAGTCGGTGTCGCCGCACTGTTGCTGGATATGCGTGGTTCCGATCATTCAGGACTATCGTTCATGCGCTCCAAGACCACAGAGAGCACCAAAGCGGAGTTTCGAAATTGAGTGTTGCCTTCGTCAAAGAAGAAAGTGCCGAAGCTGCGTCGGAAACGCTTTTGCCTGACCGTCCAATTTCGCCGCATCCGAACCTTGTTACGGAAGCGGGGTTGAAGGCTTTGGAACTGCAGCTCCAGCAAGCTCGCGAAGCCTACGATGCCGCGAGCACCATAGAGGACGTGAATGAACGACGGCGGCAGGCAGCAAACCCACTACGGGATTTACGCTACTTGGCCGCACGCGTTCGCACGGCGCAGGTTATCCCTGACCCGACTTCATTCGACAACGTCGCCTTTGGAAGCACCGTGACCTTCGGCCGTGACGATGGACGCGTACAGACCTATCGGGTGGTGGGAGAGGACGAAGCTGATCCCAAAGCTGGCTCGATTTCCTTCGTATCCCCGGTGGCAAGGACCCTCATCGGCAAAACGATTGGTGATGTCGTCAGTGTAGCCGGTCAAGAGCTTGAGGTCATCGCCATCTCTTAGGGCGTCCATCTCGGCATCATGCGAACGCGACGGCCGGTTTCGAAGCTTATGACTCTGAAACTCGGGTATGCGAACTGTTCCCAGTCGTACGTGGACGATCTTGGCGCAAAGCAAAAATTGGTTGCCCTCACGTGGCCGTTACTGGGAATTTGCCGTGCCTTCATGTTGTCTTAAGTAATTCCCTTGAGATTGTAATCTCCCTGTTCCATGATACTGCGATGCGAAGAATTTCGGGTCGTGCTTCATGACGATCGATGCAGATCGCCTCAGCCATGAACATGTTTCTTCGCTGCCGGCTGGCTTTACGGCTGTTAGACTTTCATTCTTGTTTGTCCCGCGAGTGCGTACTTGCGGTCGATCTGATTTAGGGATGCCGCATGAATTCGGAGTTTGCCGTTCGCCCGATGCGACCCGGTGAGTTGGAGCTAGTGCTTGAATGGGCACGTCAGGAGGGCTGGAATCCCGGCCTCGACGATTCCAATGCCTTCCACGATGCGGACCCATCCGGTTTTTTCGTTGGCGTGTTGGGGGAGGTGCCGGTCGCCTCGATTTCCGTCGTCAAATATGGCGAGGATTTTGCGTTCCTCGGGCTTTATATCGTCCATCCGGATTTTCGGGGCAGGGGCTACGGCAAAGCCATCTGGAATACCGGCATGGCGTCTGCGGAAGGCCGCAGCATCGGCCTGGACGGTGTCCCAGCGCAGCAAGACAATTACCGCAAGGCCGGTTTCGAAGAGGCCTATCGGACGGTTCGCTACGGTGGCGTGATATCAGCCGTGCCGGAATCGACATTGGTCGCGCAAGCCGTCTCAGGCAAGCTTGACGGATTGCTGCGCTATGACGCGACGATCTTTCCGGCTCCGCGGCCGGCGTTTGTGGCGTCGTGGTGTGCAACGCGCAAGGACCGGCACTCGGCTGTGGTGCGCAAGAGTGGCAAGATCCGTGGGTACGGGACGATCCGCCGTTGTTATGAAGGCTACAAGATCGGCCCGCTGTTTGCAGCCGACAAGGATAGCGCCGCAGCCTTGCTTTCGGCCCTCACGCCGCATGCCAAGGGAGCGAAGGTCTTCATCGATATTCCGACCAGCAATGGGGAGGCGGTTGAGCTTGCCGAGAGCATGGGCTTGGCGCCTGTCTTCGAAACCGCCCGGATGTATCGGGGAACAGCGCCAAACGTTGCGCTCAAGAACGTCTTCGGCGTAACGACGCTGGAGCTCGGCTAATCCATAGGCGAAGCAGGCGCCGTCGAGACAGCTCGCTCAGGGCGGCCTTTTTCGGCAATGGCGATGCCGCCCAATGCAAGCGCAAGCGCAATCAAGTGAAAGGCCTGCAGCTGCTCGCCAAGCAGGGCGACCGACAACAGCGTGCCAAAGACCGGAACGAGGTTGATGAAGAGCCCGGCGCGATTTGC
The DNA here is from genome assembly GCF_000577275.2 of Rhizobium favelukesii. NCBI lineage: Bacteria > Pseudomonadati > Pseudomonadota > Alphaproteobacteria > Hyphomicrobiales > Rhizobiaceae > Rhizobium > Rhizobium favelukesii. The sequence continues at coordinate 3,163,408 of NZ_HG916852.1, read as the reverse complement.
GCCGATCGCCTCAACCCCCTTGATGTAAAGGATCTGTGCGAGCAGGGAGGCGAAGATCGCGGTGTAGAAGGCGATCAGCCAGCCTTTGCTGTCAGGCAGCCGAACGGCGCCCTGGCTGCCCTCCCAAATGAGAAGCGGCACGGCGGTCAGCGTCGCGCCGAGCGCGGGGATGGCCATCAATGTGCGCCAGTCGAGCGGCGGCTTCCAGCGAAGAAAAATCGTATAGACCGAGTAGGCGGCGACAGCAATCAGCATGAGGCCGTCGCCGCGATTGAGGTCAAGCCGCAGCAGGGTCGTCAGGTCGCCATGCGCGGCGGTCAATGCGACGCCCCCGAGTGTCATGGCGAAGCCGACGACCTGCGCAGTAGAGACGCCTGTGCGGAAGAAGACGAAATTCAGCAGGAAGATCAGCATCGGAATGCCGGCCTGCTCGATCGCGACGTTGATCACGGTCGTATACTTGACGGCCGAGTAAAGCATGGCGTTGAAGAGCGTGTACCCGATGACGCCGTAAAAGAAGAGCAGCGGCAAATTCCTGCGGACAATCGGCCAGTCGCGCTTCAATTGCGGTAACGAAACGGCGGCAATCAGTGCTGTTGCAAGGAACCAGCGCAGAAACGTCAGCATCATCGGGCTGACGTGCCCAAGCGCGAGCTTGCCCGCCACCGCGTTTGCGCCCCAGCACAGCGCTGCGACGACGAGAGAAATATAAGCGGCGACCTGCACAGGCGATTCTTTCAGATGGCGGCGATGCGGTTCTCAACCTCAGGGTATGATCGGCCAATAGCCCGATGATGGCTGATTTGTCACGTAAAAAGCCGATTCCGGCGGCATAACAGGGTCGCTTTCCCGGTAACAAAGCATTATAGATGCGCGGGTTTGAGAAGGGTGCGGTTAAATCCGCCTTTAACAGGAAGACGTGAATGACGAACGTAGTCGTGGTCGGTTCGCAATGGGGTGACGAAGGCAAAGGCAAAATTGTCGATTGGCTTTCGGAACGTGCGGACATCGTTGTGCGCTATCAGGGCGGACACAATGCAGGCCATACGCTGGTCATCGATGGGACCAGCTACAAGCTGTCGCTCTTGCCATCCGGCGTCGTGCGTCCCGGCAAAATGGCTGTAATCGGCAACGGCGTCGTCGTCGATCCGCATGCGCTGATCGCCGAGATCGAGAAGCTGGAAAAGCAGGGCGTGAAGATTTCTCCCGAGAACCTGCGCATTGCCGACAACGCGACCCTTATTCTTTCGCTGCACCGCGAGCTCGATGCCTTCCGCGAAGATGCAGCGTCCAACAGCGGCACGAAGATCGGTACCACACGCCGCGGCATCGGTCCGGCCTATGAAGACAAGGTTGGCCGCCGTGCGATCCGCGTGATGGATCTCGCCGATCTCGATACGCTGCCGGGCAAGGTCGACCGCATCCTGACGCACCACAATGCACTGCGCCGCGGCCTTGGCGTCGCCGAGGTCAGCCACGACACGATCATGACCGAGCTGACGTCGATTGCCGACCGCGTGCTTCCCTACCGCGATACCGTTTGGCTTTTCCTCGACAAGGAACGCCGCAAGGGCGCCCGCATCCTCTTCGAAGGCGCGCAGGGCACCTTGCTCGACATCGACCATGGCACCTATCCGTTCGTGACGTCCTCGAACACCGTTGCCGGTCAGGCTGCGGCCGGCTCGGGCATGGGCCCGGGATCGCTCGGTTACATCCTCGGCATCACCAAGGCCTATACGACGCGCGTCGGCGAGGGGCCGTTCCCGACCGAGCTGCATGACGACATCGGCCAGTTCCTTGGCGAAAAGGGCCACGAATTCGGCACGGTTACCGGCCGCAAGCGTCGTTGCGGCTGGTTCGATGCGGCGCTGGTGCGCCAGTCGGTTGCAACGAACGGCATTACCGGGATCGCGCTGACGAAGCTTGATGTTCTCGACGGCCTGGACGAACTGAAGATCTGCGTCGGCTACAAGCTGGACGGCGAGCAGATCGATCATCTTCCGGCCAGCCAAGGCGCGCAAGCTCGCGTCGAACCGATCTATTTGACGCTTGAAGGCTGGAAGGAATCCACTGTCGGCGCGCGCAGCTGGGCCGACCTGCCGGCCCAGGCGATCAAGTATGTCCGCCAGGTCGAAGAGTTGATCGGGGCGCCTGTCGCTCTCTTGTCTACAAGTCCCGAGCGTGACGACACGATACTTGTGACCGATCCGTTTGAGGATTAAGGTCGCGGGTCATTATTTGTGCGGTTCGCAGGGCGGACCGCACTCTTAGAGAAAGTTCGAATGGCGGATTTTATCGCAGTGATCCGGCGGGCGGTTGACGGCCTGTCTGAAAATACTCCCGAGATGCGGGTGAAAGTCTACGAGCGCGCTCGCGGTGCTGTTCAGCGGCAGCTCGAGAATATGAAACCGCGCCCGCCGGAAGCGATGCTGCAACGACAGCTTGAAAAGCTCGAAGCTGCAATCGGCGAAGTCGAAGCGGAGCATGCCGAGGCCGTTCCAGTCGACGATGCTGCGCTCGCGGCCGGGCCTGAGGTCGAGGCAAGCGCTGACGCCGGCAATGACCGGGAAGCAACCGCTCCCGAACGGCTTGCCAGCGAGGCAGCAGCTGAGGAACCGGCGCACGAGACGCCGGTCCACGAAGACCGTGTGGCAGCCGAAGGCTCTGCGCCTGCCGACGAAGAGCCGACCGAAGAGCCCGCTCCCTATCACGAAGAACCTGCCCCTTATCATGAGGAGCCTGTCGCTGCTGTGCCGGAACATGCCGAGCAGCAGGACGCACATTGGGCGCATGAAGAGCCGCCGGCTCCTGTCAGCGAAGCCGAGCCTGTCGAGCATGGGCATGCCGCTCATTCCGAAGAGGTTGTTCACGAGGATCACGACGGTCACGAGGAGCCCGTTGGCGCACCTGAGGAGCCCGTTGGCGCACCTGAGGAGCCCGTTGGCGCACCTGAGGAGCCCGTTGGCGCACCTGAGGAGCCCATTGTCGGACCGGCCGCGCCGCCCCACGAGGAACCGGCTCTGCAGCCGATTGCGCGCGACTACGATCTGACCAACCGCCTGGTCGAACCGGTCTTTGGGCTGGATCGTCCGCCGGAAGAATTCGTGGATCGCAGCCAGGAGGAGCCGCTCCACGCGGATGCCGCCGGACATTTCGATCCGGTATGGGCAGAGCCCGTCGAGGAAACGCCTGCACCGCCGGCTAAGGATGCGCAGACGGACTGGGCGCTCGAAGAACTCAGGCAGTTTTCCGAAGCAGCGCCAGTTGCTACCGCAAGTGAAGCGGCCCGCGCGTTCGAAGACGTCATTGCAGGCATCGACCACACGCCGGCCGGCGTGAAGATGCCCGCCGCGAACGAGGGCTTCTCCTGGGAGGCTGCAGCCTTCGACGACCTGCCACCGATCGAAAATGGCAAGAAGATCCCGATCACCGCCCATTTCGATGACGGCGATCTCTTCTCGGAAGTTCATGGGACGCCGACAGCAAAAGCTGCACCGGAAGCCAATCCAGCCTGGCAAGAGGCAAGGCCGCTTCGCGGATACGACAATCGTGGCGTCGTTGCCGAGGATGATGACGGCGTTCCTGCCGCCGATCTCGACAGCGCCGTTGCTGCCAAATTCCAGGGCAAAAACCTCCGTATGGAACCGAAGCGCCGCCGCTTCGGCATCGGCTCCATCGTGACGATCCTCGTTGCGCTGGGCGTGGTCGGCGGCGGCGGATATGCCGCTTGGACCAATCGGGATGCGCTGTCGTCAATGGTGAAGAACCTTGTCAGCGCCGCTCCTTCGCAGAGCGCGAAGAATGAGCAGACCCCTGCCAAGCCCGATACGGCAACGCCGCAGACCAGTGACGCAAAGCCGGCTGAAGCAAACAAGGAAGTTGCTTCCGTGAATGACGGCGCTTCCGTCAACAACAAGTTCAACCAGCGGCTTCTTGCCGATGGTACCGAGGTCGACAGCGGCCCCGCCTCCGTTCCGGGAACGCCGACGGCGGAAGGAAAGTCGGTAGCCGAGCAGAACGTTGCTTCGGCCGATACGACGCCGCCAGCGACCTCAGCGACGCAAGCAGCAAGCGCCCCGGCTGCCACCGCGCCAGCGGCGACGCCGCCGGCGGCCGGAGCAGCGACGCAGGCCGCGCCGCTCGGTTCCACCGAGAAGATGTTCCTTTACGAGGAGCGGATCGGCCAGAGCTCGCCGACCGCCATCCAGGGCTCGGTCGTCTGGACCCTCCAGCACGAGGCAGGCTCGGACGGCAGGCAGGAAGCGACCGTACAGGCGACCGTAACCGTTCCGGAACGCAATCTGTCGGCGCAGCTGACGTTCAAACGCAATTCCGATCCGTCTCTGCCGGCGAGCCACATCGTCGAGGTCGTCTTCTCGCTGCCGCCGAATTTCGAAGGCGGAGCCATCGAGAGTGTTCAGCGCATTTCCCTGAAGCGCACCGAGCAGGATCGTGGCGACGCGCTGATTGCCGTGCCGGCGAAGATCACCGACGATTTCCACATGATTGCACTCAACGACTATCCGGATGCGCGCAAGGCGAACCTCGAACTTCTTGCAAGCCGCGACTGGATCGATATTCCGATCACCTATCGCAACGGCCGCCGCGCGCTTCTGACGATGCAGAAGGGCGCCACAGGTGGGGAGGCGTTCAACGCCGCGATCAAGGAATGGGCTGCTTTCGGCGACGTATCGACCAGCCAGTGATTGCCGATTGAGGCTAAAACAAAGGGCGGGACCATCTGGTCCCGCCCTTTTCATTTGCAGAGAATTTGTGCCTTAGGCCGTGGCTTCGACAACCCGAACGGCCTTGGCGCGTTCGAGCGCTTCCTTGCGCACGGCATCTTGGACCTTTTCGAAGGCGCGGACCTCGATCTGACGAACGCGTTCGCGGCTGATGTCGAACTCGGACGAGAGGTCTTCCAGCGTTACCGGCTCTTCCGCAAGGCGACGCGCCTCGAAGATGCGGCGCTCGCGGTCGTTCAGAACGCTCATCGCTTTCGCCAGCATACGGCGGCGCGTATCGAGTTCGTCCTGCTCGATCAGAACTTCTTCCTGGCTGTCATGGTCGTCGACGAGCCAATCCTGCCATTGGCCGGATTCGCCTTCCGAGGCCTTTATCGGTGCGTTCAGCGACGCGTCGCCCGACAGGCGACGGTTCATCGAAACGACCTCCTCCTCGGAGACGTTCAGCTTCGTGGCGATCTCAGCGACGTGCTCCGGCTTCAGATCGCCGTCGTCAATAGCCTGGATACGGCCCTTGAGGCGACGCAGATTGAAGAAAAGCCGCTTCTGGTTGGCGGTCGTACCCATCTTCACCAAGGACCAAGAACGCAGGATGTATTCCTGGATCGAAGCCTTGATCCACCACATAGCATAGGTGGCAAGACGGAAACCGCGTTCCGGATCGAACTTCTTGACGGCCTGCATCAGGCCGACGTTCCCTTCGGAGACGACTTCGCCAATCGGCAAGCCATAGCCGCGGTAGCCCATGGCGATCTTCGCAACGAGGCGCAGGTGGCTGGTGACGAGTTTGTGTGCCGCTTCGCGATCGCCGTGTTCCGCATAGCGCTTCGCCAGCATATATTCCTGCTGCGGCTCCAGCATCGGGAACTTGCGGATCTCGTCGAGATAGCGATTGAGACCGGCTTCGCCGGCGGTAATGGACGGCAAGTTATTTCGGGCCATAAGAGCACCCTCCTATCTGAATTCCGGTTCCCAATGGAACGCGCCCCTGCGTCGAAAGGCGAACCGGGACGTGCGGCTCTATCCGAGCCCGCACTAAGTCAATGTACAGATAAGTATGGCTAAACAGGGGTTCAAGGCCACACGCCGCTTCACGAAGGCGTTACTCTGAGGAGGCGCGCAGGGCCGTTGCCAGCTCTTCCATGTCCTGCGGCAGCGGCACCTCGAAGTGCATGACTTCGCCTGTGCGGGGATGCTCGAATTGCAGCATGTAGGCGTGGAGCGCCTGCCTTGCGAAGGCATTTACCGTCTTCCTGGCGGTATCTGGAAGGAGGTTTGCCTTTGTCTTGAAACCTGCTCCGTAGACGGTGTCGCCAAGCAGTGGGTGGCCGATGTGCGCCATGTGCACGCGGATCTGATGCGTGCGGCCGGTTTCAAGGTGGCACTCGACAAGAGAGGCGAGCGATGTCGCGTCGGGGTTCTCGTGGAAGCGCTCGAGTACTTCGTAGTGCGTGATCGCCTCGTCGGCATCCTGCGTCTCGGGTCGTTTGACGGCTCGGCGCGTACGATCGCCGACGGCGCGGCCCAGCGGGGCATTGATCGTTCCGTTAAGCGAGCGAGGACGGCCCCAGACGATCGCCTGATACGCGCGCTGCAGCGGCATGGTCCGCCCGTGATCGGCGAATTGCAGTGACAGATGACGATGAGAGATGTCGTTCTTGGCGACGACCATTACGCCCGTGGTGTCCTTATCCAGCCGATGGACGATGCCTGGACGGCGGACACCGCCGATGCCGGAAAGACTGTCCCCGCAATGATAGATCAGCGCGTTGACGAGCGTGCCGGTCCAATTGCCAGCCGCAGGGTGCACCACAAGGCCGGCCGGCTTGGAGATGACGATGATGTCATCGTCTTCGAACAGAATATCGAGCGCGATATCTTCGCCCTGAGGCGTCGGATCCTGCGGCTCGGGCAGCACGATCTCGAAGGTATCGCCCGGACGCACCTTTTTCTGCGGGTCGGCCATGACTTTGCCGGCCACAGAAACCTGGCCTTCCTTGATCAGCGCCTTGACGCGGCTGCGCGAAAACTCTTCACCAAGCTGCCCGGTCATCCACGCGTCAAGACGGCCTTCGGCGTTCTCGTCGGCAGTCAGGACTTTTCTAATGCCGGATGCTTGTTTAAAGGGGTCGCTCAAGACGCTTCTTCTCCGAATTATTTTATAGAACGGAACGCCACATATGACGAATATCCAGCCAGAAGACGATCAGGACGAAAAGCCCCTGGATCCGGCGATGGAACGTGTCCGGCGCAAGATGATCCGCCTGCAGATCGTCTCAGGCATCATCATGTTCGTGAGCCTTATGGCTGTCTTCGGCGCCGTTGTCTACAAGACGATGCGGGCTCCCGCGAAGGAACCAACAGCCGTGACATCGGCGGGTGTGCCGTCGGATGCGCCTGTGTCTGTGACGGCCACGTTGCCGCCGGGCTTCGTCATTCAGTCGTCGTCGCTGTCAGGAGGCCAGATCATGTTCTTTGGGGCAACCGCCGACGGAATCATGAAGTCCCTCGTCGTCGATATCAAGTCAGGACGCATTGTCGCTGATGTGACGATTAACGGCGGCTAGGGCAATGGCTTCTCGCCTCGTTGCCATCGAGAGTGCGGACGATCCTCGTATCGCCGATTTTCGCGACATCCGCGAGCGCGATCTGACCGGCCGGCAGAACCGCTTCATCGCGGAGGGCACGGTCGTCCTTCGCATGCTGGTGGAGGCTAGCCAGGGTGGCGGCTTTGTGACCGAAAAGGTGCTGTTGCTCAGGAACCGTGTCGATGGTGTCGCTCCGATACTCGAGAGGCTACCGCACGACGTACCGGTGTATGTCGCGGCGGCGGAGGTGCTGGACCGGATCGTCGGGTTTCATCTCCATCGCGGCGTGTTGGCGCTTGGCAGGCGAGAGGTGGTCGAAACCGAGCTTATCGACCGGCTGCCCGAACGGTCGCTCGTCCTTGTCGGCTGCGGTATTTCCAACCATGACAATGCCGGGTCGATGTTCCGTAATGCGGCCGCCTTCAAGGCGGATGCCATCTTTCTTGATGAGACGTCGTGTGATCCGCTCTATCGCAAGGCATTGCGCGTCTCAGTCGGCTCGGTACTCCGTGTTCCCTACGAGCGGAAGGGAACTGGGCTCGACGTGCTGACACGGCTTGCGGCGAATGGATTTGCAATCTGGACGCTTTCGCCGCGTGGCGAGGCCGACATCCGAGCTATCCCCCCGACGGAGCGTATGGCGCTGGCTGTGGGCACAGAAGGCGAGGGCCTGCCTCCTGCTGTCCTGGAGCGCTTCCACAGCGCGCGTATCCCGCAATCGGCGGGATTGGACAGCCTCAATGTGGCGACGGCAACGGGCATTGCTCTCTTCGCCATGTCATCGGCCGCGAAACTGATTTGATGTCAGCCCGGCTCGGACAGGATCGTCGCCGCGCGTTGCGCGAGGTTGATGCGCTCGCCGTCCTGATTGTCGGGGGCATCGGGCAGAAGGTCGCGGATCGGCGAAGACGGGCCTTCGTTCATAGCGGTCAGCGCAACCATGCTTGCCGCAATGCCGGCGATCTCTTCGCGTATGGCACCATCGTGGCTGGCGTCGGATTTCGCTTTCAGAAGTTGCTTTGAGACGGCGGCGCTGCGCTTGCGCACCTCTTCGCTCAGGCGCGTTGCAATCGCTGCTGTCTCGAGTTCGGTTGCCATCGTTTCCCCGGTTGCCCGCTCCTGTGAAACCGCATCTGCAGCTACGGGTTGAAGACCAGCGTTGCGCAATGCACTATTTGCCTTGCGCAGTTCGGCGTTCGCCGCCTTGATCTGTTCCTTCAGCTTGGCAATTTCCTGCTGACGGCGTCCGAGAAGGGTGTCCTTGTCGGCCGCCGACGCGGCATCGCGACCTGCCTGGTCTTCGAGCCTGATGACGGCGTGCTCATGCTGGGCCAGTGTCTGCTCGGCATCCTTGGCGCGCTTCTGCAGCAGGCCAACGTCCTGGCTTAGATTGTCGCGCTCGACGCGGACTGCGTTCGCCTTGAATGTCATGCTCTCGATTTCGGTCTCGCGCGCTGCCAAATCGATCTTGAGATTGTCGGCTTGCTCCGCAAGCTTGTTGAGGCGCATGCGAAGGGCATCGAGCTCGCCTTCCTTGGCGGCGCTTGCCTTCTCGGCGATGTGAAGGCTCGTCTTCAGTTGGCTGATGTAGTTCTCGTCCTTGCGCAGGTGCGAGCGCTGTTCCGCAGCCTCGACACTCATATCGCTGATCTGGGCCTGCAGTCCGGCGATCTCGGCGGCAAACCGTCCTGCATCGAGTGCCAGCGAGTCATGCTTCAGTTGCAGCGCCAGCGACTTTTCGCGCTCGCGCAGCAGATGCTGTGTCGTCTTGGCGTTCTCGGCGGCATAGAGGGCTCGAACCATATCCTTCTGCGCGCGCACTTCCTGCGGGCTGAGCGGCATGGTCGCGCGCATCCGGTTTTCCGTGTACCAGACGATGCGGCGGTGGACAGCAGGCGATACCAGGAAGACGAGGAACGCTGCTGTCAGAAAGCCCAATCCGAACAAGAGAGCATATTCGATCACGGCGCGGCCACGGCTTCCAAAAGTTGATTTGCGTCAGAACCATGATTAAGCGGACCTGACGCGTAGGGCAAGTGGCGGAAAGGTAACGGCGAGCGAGAGTTCGCTGGCGCAGATGGAAATCAGAAGGGATTCCAGGTCGGATCCGGCGTGACCTTGAGGTAGCCGACGTTCAATCCGAGGCGAGCGCCTACACCGGTGCGGATCGGTACGACAAGGACATTGTTGTTCTTGAGAAGCGTCATGCCGAAGCCGGCGATAACGAAGGCCTGACCGCTGACGCCGCCGAAGCGCGCGTAGATGGCGTCGGTCGAAGGCAGGTCGTACACCAGCATCATGACGCGTGTGCCCTGACCACCATAGTCGATCCCGAGCGAGGGACCTTGCCAGTAGAGCGGATGCTCGCCGGCATTCTTTGTATTCAACTGACCTTCGCCGTAAGTGAGGCCGGCGATGAAGGCGCCCGAGCCTTCCTGGCCGAGAACGTAACCATTCGGAAGGCCATATTTCTGAAAGGCCGCTTCGATCACCTTGGCCAGCCCACCACTCGTCGAGCCGAAGAACGAGTGTCCAGCGTCGACGATTTCCTGCATCGAATACTGGCCGCTGTTGGATTGCTGCGCCGATGCCTGTGTTGGAACAAGCATGAGAGGCGAAAGTGTCAGCGCAACGAAGAGCCTGCAGATGGCGGAAAATCTTCCGAGGAAATTGGAGCGCATGGTGTCATCCGTTCATCATGGTCGGTACGATGAGCCGTTTCCGGCGTTTCATTCATTTTGCGCGTATGGTCTTAACAATCGGTTTACCAAATATGGTGTCATTATGGCGCCGAGTACGGCGCAAACTTCGCGCAATTTTGATGACGCAAGATAGACGGCGGAATGAACCTGCCGCCCCTGGAGACGATGATGTCGAAGAATCCAAACCTCACCCTGACCGGCCCCGACCTAGCCGCGCTTTTGTGCAGCCGCGTCTGCCACGACGTCATCTCGCCGGTCGGCGCAATCAACAATGGTCTGGAGCTTCTGGACGAAGGCGGCGCCGATGCCGATGCGATGGATCTTATCAGGACAAGCGCGCTCAACGCGTCTGTCCGTCTGAAGTTCGCCCGGCTTGCCTTCGGTGCTTCCGGTTCGGTCGGTGCCTCGATCGATACCGGTGAAGCCGAACGCGCGGCAAAGGATTTCGCGGCCGCCGAAAAGAAGACCGAGGTTACCTGGAGCGGCCCGCGCGCGATTATCGCCAAGAACCGCGTCAAGCTGCTGCTCAATCTCTTTCTCGTGGCCTATTCGTCGATTCCACGTGGCGGCATCCTTGAAATCACGCTGGAGAACCCCGAGCTCGACGCAAAATTCAAGATCGTCGCGAAGGGCAAGCTGATGCGCCTGCCGCCGAAATTCGTGGAGATTTCGACCGGGGAGATCGAGGAAGCCATCGATGCTCACACGATTCAGCCATATTATACGGTGCTGCTTGCCGATGAATGCGGCATGGAACTCGGCCACAGCGCGACCACCGAAGAACTGACCTTTACCGCTGACGTCGTCGCAGCTTGATGGAGGCCTCGACGGCGATTCGGCTCGCCGAGTAATAAATCCTTAGCCTAATGTTTCTATCTTTGGCGGTAATAGGCCAGCCGCGACAGAAGCTGGGGCAAGGAGCAGACATGCAGAGGTTTATGATCGCCGATTCATCTGACGTCGTTCGGAAGGTGGGGAAGCGCATCCTTTCCGAGCTTGATTTCATGGTCAGCGAAGCCTCGAGCGCTGCCGAAGCCGTCTCCAACTGCCAGGTTCAACTCCCCGAATACCTCATCGTCGATTCCGGTATGGACAGCGCGCTCGAGTTGATCTCGACCATTCGCGGCATGGAAGGCGGCAAGGCGGTCAAGATCTACTATTGCGTGGTCGAGGCCGATCTCAAGAAGCTGATGATGGGCAAGCGGGCAGGGGCCACCGATTTTCTGCTCAAGCCGTTCGACCGCAAGATACTGACGGCCGTTTTCGGCAACCGCGCCATCGCGGCATAGTTGCCGGCATCCGTCAGCCGATCGAAGCCGCCTCTGGGCGGCTTTTTCCATATCGAAAACAGAGACAGAGATCCCGCCACAAAGGACGGGATTTTTTTAGTCTTGGCAAAGGGGATGAAACGTCAGGCGGTTTCGGCGTACTCGGCACCATCCGGCTCGCGCAGAACGTAGCCGCGGCCCCAGACGGTTTCGATGTAGTTCGCGCCGCCGGCAGCATTTGCCAGCTTCTTGCGCAGCTTGCAGATGAAGACGTCGATGATCTTCAGCTCCGGCTCGTCCATGCCGCCATAGAGGTGGTTCAGGAACATTTCCTTGGTGAGCGTGGTGCCCTTGCGGAGCGAAAGCAGCTCCAGCATCTGGTATTCCTTGCCCGTCAGGTGCACGCGCTGGCCACCAACTTCGACGGTCTTGGCGTCGAGGTTGACGATCAGTTCGCCGGTCATGATGACCGACTGGGCATGGCCCTTGGAACGACGGACAATTGCATGAATGCGCGCGACCAGTTCGTCCTTGTGGAACGGCTTGGTCATGTAGTCGTCGGCGCCGAAACCGAGACCGCGAACCTTGTCTTCAATACCGGCCATGCCGGACAGAATGAGGATCGGTGTCTTGACCTTGGACAGGCGCAGAGTGCGCAGCACTTCATATCCGGACATGTCGGGAAGGTTCAAATCGAGAAGGATGATGTCGTAATCATACAACTTCCCGAGATCCACGCCTTCTTCACCGAGATCGGTGGTGTAGACGTTAAAACTTTCTGATTTGAGCATCAATTCGATGCTCTGCGCTGTCGCGCTATCATCTTCGATGAGTAGTACCCGCATTCTTATCCCCTTTACCGCCGCCGAAAGGTGGTCTGGCCCCCTACGCGATACCGAATATGTCAACTGCGTGATTTGGAAGCTGCCACGAAATGGTTAACAAATTCTGATTCACTCTGGCAAGAGGTAACGAATTTATTAAATATTTTGTCCATTCCGCTGTTTTCCAACGAAAATTCGCAAAGCCAGATTCTTAAGTTTTACATTAAGAACGGCCGGTAAGCGATTCATTCGACTCACCAATGAAACGGTATCGGAAATCGCGTAGTTGTGTTTACCGACCCTTAAATCATCGGCACTATCATTAACGATGCCCGTAAACGAAAGGTTACCAACGGTAGGTTTTTGTTAATACCGACGGAAATTTTTTGGCAGGCCGCGTCAAAACGGCCCGCAGGGGCGGTTTAAGTGGAGCAGGGGTCTCGCATCACTGGAGTAATGCGTATGAAGTCGCGTGAGAGCCTAGTTCGTCTGAAGGAGTTTCAGGTGAACGAAAAACGTCGCCAACTGCAGCAATTGCAGATGATGATGTCCGAATTTGATCGGATGACGAAGGATCTGGAGAGCCAGATCGTCGTCGAAGAAAAGAAGTCCGGCATTTCCGACCCGAATCACTTCGCCTATCCGACCTTCGCAAAGGCAGCACGCCAGCGCGCGGACAATCTTCAGGTCTCGATCAAGGAACTGAAGATGCAGGAAGAGTCGCTCGAACAAGCGCTCGAAGAGATGCAGGCGGAATACGCACGTGCAGCCGCGCTGGAAGAGCGCGACGGCGCAGTCCGGGCAAGAGCCTAAGGGCAGGAAACAGGCGCCGTTTGGCGCTTGGGCATCGCCTCGAAAAAAGCCATGCATGATGGGCTGTCGCGTCCGTCATACATGGCTTTTGGCGTTGCGCGGCTCTAGCCGTTGACGACGTCGTGCCACTCCTCGTGGCGTTGCGCCTGCGCCTTGAAGAACGGGCATAGCGGGAAGATCTTCCATCCCCCCTTGCGTGCTTCCTCGACCGCGTGCAGAGCAAGTGCCTGGCCAACGCCTTTGCCGCGTAGCGCATCGGGAACCCCGGTGTGGTCAATGATGACGAGCTTCGGCGAGGCGCGGGAGTAGGTCATTTCGGCCTCGTGGCCTTCCACCTTTGCAACGTAGCGGCCGCCGGAGGGATTTTCTTCGTTCTTGATGTCCATTGCCATTCCTCATCAACAGTATGCTGTTGATGGAAACTCGCATGTCATGCTGGCGACGCCAAGCCGGTCGGTGAGGACACTGTGTTCGATGGGCTGAGGGGAAATGTCCCCGGGTGCTGTTCCGGCGTCACCGATCGAGTTCCTGCCAAGTGGTCTATGGGGCACGGAACTCGCGGTGAAGCTTGTAGCAGCGGGTTGAAGCAGGCCATCTACTGGCTGCGTCAACGATTTCGGGCCGTCTGTCTATGTCCCTCAGGAAATGCAAGCGGCCCGAAACGTAGAATTCGTTGCCCAGGAAGGGCTTGTCAGTGGCGATACTGCTGGATGCGCGTGGTGCGTAAACCGGCAAGGCCGTGGCTGTTGATGGAAGACTGCCAGGACAGAAACTCTTCGACAGTCAGCGTGTAACGCTCGCAGGCTTCTTCCAAGCTCAACAGGCCACCACGGACCGCCGCTACAACCTCAGCTTTGCGGCGGATCACCCAGCGCCGTGTATTCGGCGGCGGCAGATCCGCAATCGTCAGCGGGCTGCCATCGGGGCCGATGACATATTTTACTCGGGGACGTATCATTTCGGTCATTGGACTCTCTACACAACTCAAGACCACGGCAGCCACTCTAGCTTGTCACATTTAAGAATTGCCTAAGCGCATCGTAACACTTTGATAAGAAATTTAGGCGTCGGCTTCCCAAGAAGCGATTTGCGCCCGCGCAGCCTTCCCCAGCGTAAATTTGTGGTCAGCGCATAGGAGCCATGCGTAATGGTTGGTGGAATTGATAATCGCCAATTTATAAGCGCCGCAACATAGTTGTGAGCGCAAGAATTCGTCTCCGTTCCTATTGTAGTGTCCGGAATGACTAAGGCTTTTTGCTTCGTATCCTTTTGATACGGGGTCTTTTGCTTTTCCCAGACGCCGCGCGGCCACTTTCGGGTCGGCAAATGAAGAAACTGAGCCGGAGCTAGCCGCCGAGGGACAAGAGAATGAAGAGACAAGAACGCGTCGTCCGCGACGGCGCGGATGATGCTGTTTTCTCGCGGATCACGTCTGGGCAGGACATGTCCGCGGAACGGCTCAATGATTGCGTGGCCGAGATGGCAAGGGAGACGGGACTCAACCACTACTTGCTGGCGGAATTTCCACGTGGAGATCGCAGCGGCTTCGCCAGCAACTGTCTTGCCTGCAACTGGCCACAAGAGCTCATCGATTTCTATGAGGAGGTTGATCTCTTCTATTGCTGTAAGCTGGTCTCAGCTCTCAAGAAGACAGCAATGCCGGTCCTCTGCGATAAGGCGTCGTTCGAGAGCACGGCGGCAAACCAGGAGAACCAGCGGCTTGCGGGCCTCTTCACAGTCCATGGGTTGAAGACCACGTTTGCGTTTGCACTGCATGATATGCACCTGCGGCAGTACATCTTCGCATTCTCGGGTGAGCGCGCGCGCCTCACGCGTGCGGAGGTGATGGAGCAGGTCTTTCGGGCGATGGAATTCCTGGAACTATTCGGGCAGCAGAACCCTGTGGAGAAACCTACCGAAAGCCTCGGCAGCCGGGAAATCGAATGCCTGCGCTGGTCGGCCGCGGGAAAGAGTAGCGAAGAGATCGCGATTATTCTTGACCTCTCCGCGCATACGGTTGTCGGTTACTTGAAGAGCGCAATGCGAAAGCTCGATTCCGTCAATCGCATGCAGGCAATTGCCCGCGCATTCCGCTACCGCCTCCTCTAGGCGCCCATCGACCTGATCGACAGCATCATTGCCGAACGTTCGGTCTTTGCGGCTGCGAACTCATACTGCGCGCTGCCCCTGATGCAGGAGCGCCAGCCAGTCTCCGTCATACGCCATTGGGAAGGCGGTATGGCGTGCCGCGGAGGCTGCAACGGGGCCGACGATGGATGTCAGTGTTGTGGCCCCATTTGCCTCGAGTACGGCCTCGTGCCCAGAAGAGGACAATGTGGTTGTCGTCAGCAGCAAGAGTTATAAGCCCGTCTCCGAAATAGGCAGGCGGTTGCCGGTGCCGGATGGAACAGTCGCGCCGAGAGAGAAGCCGCCCTGCCTGGGCCTGAGATGGGAATATGTCGGGCAGGGCGAGATTTTTTGTCTGGTCGGACACGGTTTGCAGCTCCAGGAATCGCCGGACTGGCGCCCGGCGCGTTTTCATTCACCGCGAATCCTAGATGCCCGCAGACGGAGCGTGAACGGCAAAGCGCACGTGTCGCTGACTTTGCGCGTTTTTTCGACGCGGCTATGCCCGCTCCAACGCGGATCTGGCACTGCCCCAGGAAATGAAGTTCGGGTTGGCGAAGTCGCTGTCATGCGCCTGTGACGTCTTGCCGTAGGTCAGCGGCAACCCGTCCAGCGTGACTGTCGAGCCGCCCGCGGCGCGCAGCACCGCATCGCCGGCGGCCGTATCCCACTCCATCGTGCGCGTGAAGCGCGGATAGACGTCGGCCAGGCCTTCAGCCAGCATGCAGAATTTCAACGAAGAGCCGATATTGGTGCATTGCGCGATCGCATTTGCCGCAAGAAAGACGTCTGTCTGGGGGCTGTTGTGAGATCTGCTTGCCAGCGCCGTCCGGTCGGCCGGTTGCGGGCGCACACGGATGACAGTCCGCTGGGTCACCTGAAAATGGTCATCGACAAGGAGCTTCTCGGCCTTGTCGTTTTCCCCGGCAAAGGCGACGCCAAGGGCAGGGGCATAGACGATTCCGGCGACAGGGCGCCCGTCGCTGATGTAGGCAATATTGACGGTAAATTCGGGCCGCTTGTCGATGAATTCCCGAGTACCGTCGAGCGGGTCCACAAGAAAGAAGGACCTGCCGATCACAGGCACGTTGCCGGCTGCCACCGATTCTTCAGCGATGATCGGCGTCTTGGGGAAGGCGGCTTCAAGCTGTGCGATGATGATGCGCTCGGCTCGCTCGTCGGCAATCGTGACCGGGCTGTTGTCTGCCTTCCTGGCCGACGGGCATCCCTCCCGGTAAACCTGCATGATGGCCTTGCCCGCTTCCAGAGCGGCGCGCTCAAATGTTTCGAGCATTGCTCGCCTTCCGGATGTCACGTGTTGCGCCGACGCAAAGCGCCTTACCTTATATAGGCAATTCTCGCGGCCATGGGAATCTTATCCCGCGCATGGTCTGCCGTTGAACACTTCCGGGAGAGACGTTCAGCTGCGGACATAGGCTGCAGCGTCTGGTCGTCGGGGGGTGGTTCTGGCTTAGCTGGGCCGTTTCCAGTCAAAAAGCGCTTTCTTAGGCTCAGTATGCTGAAAAAAGCGAATTCTTGAACGCAAAAAAGTCATTTTCACCAAAACGACAAAGAACTTTGGGGCTTTGCGATTTTGCACTTCCCTTTTGGTTTGAAAGCGGTATGAAATCCTTAATCAAGGGCTCATCAAAGGCTCTAATAACAAGAGATGCTGGCTGAACCGGCTTGCATCCAGGGGAAATGACATATGGAATATTTTGTCCAGCAGCTCGTTAATGGGCTGACTCTTGGATCCATCTATGGCCTTGTGGCTATTGGCTATACGATGGTTTACGGCATTATCGGCATGATCAACTTCGCTCACGGCGATATTTTCATGCTTGGCGGCTTTGCCGGCCTGATCGTTTTTCTCGTCCTCACGTCCATGTTCGCGGGCCTTCCGGTTGCGGTTTTGCTGCTGGCGATGCTGGTCGTTGCGATGCTGATGACGAGTTTGTGGAACTGGACGATCGAGCGCGTTGCCTATCGTCCGCTGCGCGGATCGTTCCGCCTGGCGCCCCTTATTACCGCGATCGGCATGTCGATCACGCTGTCGAACTTCATCCAGGTGACCCAGGGGCCGCGCAACAAGCCGATTCCGCCGCTGGTCAGCACTGTCTACAATGTCGCCGGTATCTCCGTTTCGCTGAAACAGATCGTCATCATCATCATCACGGCTGTGCTGCTGACGTTGTTCTGGTATCTCGTCAATCATACGTCGCTCGGGCGCGCTCAGCGTGCAACTGAGCAGGATCGTAAGATGGCGGCGTTGCTGGGCGTCAATGTCGATCAGACGATTTCCGTTACCTTCATCATGGGTGCGGCGCTCGCTGCGGTCGCAGGCACGATGTATCTGATGTATTATGGCGTCGTGAACTTCAACGACGGCTTCGTACCGGGTGTGAAGGCGTTCACCGCGGCTGTTCTTGGCGGTATCGGCTCCTTGCCGGGCGCTGTTCTCGGTGGACTGATGATCGGTCTCATCGAGTCGCTGTGGTCGGCTTACTTCACCATCGCGTACAAGGATGTGGCGACATTCGCCATCCTCGCTTTCGTGCTGATCTTCAAGCCGACAGGTATCCTGGGTCGGCCGGAAGTCGAGAAGGTTTAACGTCATGGAAAATGCTGTACGTTCCGCTGACAAGTCCGCAAACGCCGGACTTGTTCAGAAGGGTATTAAAGAAGCTCTGTTCGCGGCTCTCATTTCATTCGGCATGTTCGTGCTCTACGTCGGCCTGAAGACCGACCAGAACATCTCCAACGAACTGATCATCGTCCAGCGCTGGGGCCTTCTTGCCATCTTCGTGGCGATTGCCGCCGTCGGCCGCTTCCTGACGGTCGTCTTTTTGAGGCCGCATCTCGATGCGCGCAAGTTGGCGAAGGCGCGCAGTGGCGAGCTGGATATCTCGACTGAAAAAGGCTTCTTCCACACGCACTTCCTGAAGATCGCCCTTGTCGCGCTACTGCTCTATCCCGTGTTCATCTACGCCGTCGCCGGTCCACAGGGCTCGCTGAAGTGGGTGGATAACTTTGGTATCCAGATCCTGATCTATGTGATGCTGGCCTGGGGGCTGAACATCGTCGTCGGTCTGGCTGGACTGCTCGATCTCGGCTACGTCGCCTTCTACGCGATCGGGGCGTATTCTTACGCGCTTCTTTCCAGCTATTTCGGCCTGTCGTTCTGGGTGCTCCTGCCTCTGTCCGGTATTCTGGCTGCGCTGTGGGGTGTCATTCTGGGCTTCCCGGTTCTGCGACTGCGTGGTGACTATCTGGCGATCGTAACGCTGGCCTTCGGTGAAATCATTCGCCTGGTGATCATCAACTGGACGGATCTCACCAAGGGAACGTTCGGTATCTCGGGCATTCCGAAGGCAACGCTTTTCGGTATTCCCTTCGATGCGAGCGCCGGCGGCTTCGCGAAGCTCTTTCACCTGCCGATTTCCTCGGCCTACTACAAGATCTTCCTTTTCTACCTGATCCTGGCCCTTTGCATGCTGACCGCCTATGTGACGATCCGCCTGCGCCGGATGCCGATCGGCCGCGCGTGGGAAGCCCTGCGCGAGGACGAAATCGCCTGCCGCTCGCTTGGCATCAACACGGTGACGACGAAGCTCACGGCCTTTGCGACGGGCGCCATGTTCGGCGGCTTCGCCGGCTCCTTCTTTGCCGCCCGCCAAGGCTTCGTTTCCCCGGAATCGTTCGTCTTCCTGGAATCGGCAGTTATCCTTGCCATCGTCGTTCTCGGCGGCATGGGCTCGCTGACGGGGATCGCGATCGCCGCAATCGTCATGGTCGGCGGCACGGAACTGCTGCGTGAGATGGCCTTCCTGAAAGCGATTTTCGGACCTGACTTCACGCCTGAGCTCTACCGCATGCTGTTGTTCGGTCTGGCGATGGTCGTCGTAATGCTGATCAAACCGCGCGGCTTCGTAGGGTCGCGTGAACCGACAGCCTTCCTCAAGGAGCGCAAGGCAGTTTCCGGCAGCTTTACCAAGGAGGGCCATGGTTGATGAGCCCTCAGGAAACAAACATGACCAGCGATACTTTGCTCAAGGTCGAGCACCTGTCGATGAAGTTCGGCGGCCTGATGGCGATCAACGACTTCTCATTTGAAGCCAAGCGTGGCGACATTACCGCATTGATCGGCCCGAACGGCGCCGGCAAGACGACGGTCTTCAATTGCATCACAGGTTTTTACAAGCCGACGATGGGGATGATCACGCTGAAGCAGAAGAGCGGCAAGGAGTTCCTGCT
Organism: Rhizobium favelukesii; assembly: GCF_000577275.2. NCBI lineage: Bacteria > Pseudomonadati > Pseudomonadota > Alphaproteobacteria > Hyphomicrobiales > Rhizobiaceae > Rhizobium > Rhizobium favelukesii. The sequence goes on along the minus strand of NZ_HG916852.1, from coordinate 3,144,087 downwards.
TGAACGCCTTCCGGATTTCCGGATCACCAAGGAGGCCAGGGTTGCCCGCACGTTCCAGAACATACGGCTGTTTTCCGGTCTGACGGTTCTCGAAAACCTGCTCGTCGCCCAGCACAACAAGCTGATGAAGGCGTCCGGGTATACAGTGATGGGCCTGGTGGGCATCGGGCCATATCGGGCTGAGGCGAAGAACGCCATTGAACTGGCGCGCCACTGGCTGGAGAAGGCCGATCTCATCGATCGTGCCGATGACCCCGCTGGTGATCTGCCCTACGGCGCACAGCGCCGGCTTGAGATCGCGCGCGCCATGTGCACCGAACCGGAGCTTCTGTGCCTCGATGAGCCCGCCGCTGGCCTCAATCCAAGAGAGTCGGCTGTGCTGAACGCGCTGCTGCGCAGCATTCGTGCTGACAGCGGCACGTCGATCTTGCTGATTGAGCACGACATGTCGGTGGTCATGGAAATTTCCGACCATGTCGTCGTGCTGGAATACGGCCAGAAGATTTCCGACGGCACGCCTGATGACGTGAAGCAGGACCCGCGGGTTATCGCAGCCTATCTCGGTGTCGAGGACGAGGAAGTGGAAGAAGTGATTGCAGCCGTAGAGAACCTCGAAGGAGGCTCGCACTGATGACTGGTCAGCCACTTCTAAACGTTCAGGGCGTTGAAACCTATTATGGCAACATCCGGGCCCTGGCCGGAATTGATGTCGAGGTCCATAGCGGCGAGATCGTCAGTCTGATCGGTGCCAACGGCGCCGGCAAGTCGACCCTGATGATGACAATTTGCGGAAGCCCACAGGCACGCACCGGCTCGGTGATCTTCGATGGCCAAGACATCACGCGTCTGCCGACGCACGAGATCGCACGGCTGCGCATCGCCCAGTCGCCGGAGGGGCGGCGCATTTTCCCGCGCATGACCGTCATGGAAAATCTCCAGATGGGCGCTGGCCTCGACAACCTGAAATATTTTAGCCAGGACGTTGAGAAAGTCTTCGCGATGTTCCCGCGCCTCAAGGAGCGCCAAGGCCAGCGCGGCGGCACGCTCTCGGGAGGCGAGCAGCAGATGCTCTCGATCGGTCGCGCGCTGATGGCGCGTCCGAAGCTGCTGCTTCTCGACGAGCCCTCGCTTGGTCTCGCGCCGCTGATCGTCAAGGGCATTTTCGAAGCGATCAAGAAGTTGAACAAGGAAGAAGGGCTAACCGTCTTCCTCGTGGAGCAGAACGCTTTTGCAGCCCTGCGCTTGTCGGACCGTGCCTATGTCATGGTCAACGGCAAGGTCACAATGAGCGGTTCCGGTATGGAGCTGCTTGCAAATCCGGAAGTGCGTGCCGCCTATCTCGAAGGCGGACGTCATTGAGCATGACGAAGGGGAGACTTTGATATGCAGGGACTTTTCTTTGAAGGCGATACAGGCGTGCGCAGCGCCATTCGGCTTTTCGTCGTGCTGATCGGATTTTGGACTGCGTGGCGGGCAGGCAAGGCCGCGGCTGACAGCTGGAGCGACTATCCGTTGGTCATCGCTTACACCGTGCTTCTCGCTGGAGCGATGCAGTTCCTGCATCATGCGCTGTTTAATGGACCGGTTCTCAGCGTCTTTTACTACGTGATCGACCTGGTCCTTCTTTCGATCTTCTCGACGGCCGGCTATCGCTATCGCCGGACCAACCAGATGGTCAATAACTACTACTGGCTATACGAAAAGACGTCCCCCTTCTCCTGGAAGGCAAAACATTGACAGCCGGTTGAATCTAGGGACAGATTGCCCCTCGGAGTGGAACAAGTTTCCTGGCGCAGTAAAGTGGGTAATGCGCTGGGTAGTGGAACGGAACCCGCTAGAAAATTGGGAGTAATAGAATGAAAAAGTCTCTCCTGTCGGCTGTAGCTCTGACGGCGATGGTCGCCTTCAGCGGCAACGCATGGGCCGACATCATCGTTGGCGTTGCTGGTCCGCTGACCGGCCCGAACGCTGCATTCGGCGCTCAGCTCCAGAAGGGCGCAGAGCAGGCCGCTGCTGACATCAACGCTGCGGGCGGCATCAACGGCGAGCAGATCAAGGTCGTACTCGGCGACGACGTCTCCGACCCGAAGCAGGGCATTTCGGTTGCGAACAAGTTTGCTGCTGACGGCGTCAAGTTCGTTATCGGCCACTTCAACTCGGGCGTTTCGATCCCGGCTTCCGAAGTTTACGCTGAAAACGGCATGCTCGAAATCACCCCGGCCGCTACGAACCCGAAGTTCACCGAGCGTGGCCTCTGGAACACGTTCCGTACCTGCGGTCGTGACGACCAGCAGGGCGCAATCGCCGGCAAGTATCTTGCCGACCACTTTAAGGACGCCAAGATCGCCGTCATCCACGACAAGACGCCTTACGGCCAGGGTCTGGCTGACGAAACCAAGAAGTCTCTGAACGCTGCTGGCACGACCGAAGTCCTCTACGAAGGCATCAACGTCGGTGACAAGGACTTCTCGGCCCTGATCGCCAAGATGAAGGAAGCCGGCGTCACGATCATCTACTGGGGTGGTCTCCACACCGAAGCTGGTCTGATCATCCGCCAGGCTGCCGACCAGGGCCTGAAGGCGACGCTCGTTTCCGGTGACGGTATCGTTTCGAACGAACTGGCATCGATCGCTGGTGACGCTGTTGCCGGTACGCTGAACACCTTCGGTCCTGATCCGACGCTGAACCCGGCCAACAAGGACCTCGTGGCGAAGTTCAAGGCTGCGGGCTTCAACCCGGAAGCTTACACGCTTTACTCCTACGCCGCGTTGCAGTCGATCGCTGGTGGAGCAAAGGCTGCCGGTTCGAACGATGCTGAAGCTGTTGCTGCTGCAATGAAGGCAAAGGGCCCGTTCCCGACCGTTCTCGGCGACATGTCGTTCGACGAAAAGGGCGACCCGAAGCTTCCAGGCTACATCATGTACGAGTGGAAGAAGGGTCCGGACGGCAAGTATAGCTACTTCCCGCAGGACGCCAAGTAAGGGTTCATCCCCACTTTGGTGCGGTTTCAGGAAGCCCGGTCGCAAGACCGGGCTTCTTGCGTTTGGCCCCTCGCGCTTTTTGCGCTACTGGCTAGGAAGCCAATCACAGCATCCGGAACAACTCGCCATGTCCAAGCCACGCATTCTCGTCACGCGCCAGTGGCCGTCAGCCGTCGAGCGCATTCTTTCGGAACGGTTTGATGCAACATTCAATCTCGACGATGCGGCGATGAGTGTGGAGGCGCTTAACAAGGCGATCGGAGACTATGACGCTGTTTTGCCGACCGTCTCCGACAAGTTGCCGGCGAGCGTTTTTGACGTGGCGATGCCGCGCGCGCGCATACTCGGCAATTTTGGGGTCGGCTACAATCATATCGATATCAACGCCGCCAAGGACCGCGGTATCGTCGTGACGAACACCCCCGGTGTGCTGACCGACTGCACGGCTGATATCGCCATGCTGCTGCTTCTGACGGTCGCCCGACGCGGCGGTGAGGGCGAGCGCCAGGTGCGTGCCGGTGAGTGGGGCGGTTGGTGCCCGACGCACATGATCGGGACGAAGGTTACCGGCAAGACCGTCGGCATCATCGGCTTTGGACGCATCGGCAAGGCGTTTGCACAGCGCTGCCACTTCGGCTTCGGGATGGAGGTGGTCTTCTACAACAGGTCGCCGGTCGAACAGGCGGAAGCGGCGCGCTACGGCGCGCGGCAATTGCCGACGGTCGAGGACGTGTTGGCGCTGTCCGATTTCGTGTCCTTGCATTGCCCCGGTGGAGCAGAGAACCGGCACCTGATGAATGCTGCGCGGCTTGCCGCGATGAAGCCGGGCGCGTTCCTGATCAATACGGCTCGCGGCGATGTCGTCGACGAGGCAGCGCTGACCAATGCGTTGAAGAACGGTGTCATTCGCGGTGCGGGGCTCGACGTGTATGAGGCCGAGCCGCATGTACCGGATGCACTGAAAGCCATGAACAACGTCGTTTTGCTGCCACATCTCGGTAGTGCAACGGAGGAAACGCGCACAGCCATGGGGATGAAGGTCGTCGACAACATCACCGCCTTCTTTGAAGGCAGATCGCCACCGGATCGCGTTGCCTGAGTCTCGGCCACGCCTGGCGAACTGCCGTCGGGCTGGAGCTTCAGCTCAAAAAGCAATTTGCCGTCGCGGTGGTCAACGGAGACCGTCAAGTGTGACCTTGGAGGGAACGGATAGAATGGTTTCGTAAACGTTGGCCCGTATCTCGACGATCCGGGCAATATCGCGCCCTGTCGCTGTGCGGATCAATGCAACTTCCTCCGAACTCTTGGCGATCAGCTATGCGCGCGACAGCACCGTCATGGCGACCCTGCTGGTCGAGCAGTCTCTCGGTTTTTGGACTAGGTCTACATCATGGATCGCGACAAGATCGTGCTGGCGGCGCGCCGTTGTCTTACGGTTTGAGATCGTGCTGGTCCATTAGGCAAATGCCGCTTTTGCCGGCAGCGCGCCAAGGGGAGCTTGCCTTATGTGGCCAGCCACACTCCGGGTCGGCACGGCACAGGAATTGCTTGTAATCGTTTAGAGACATCAATGAGAACGGCCGCAATAAGCGGCGAGGCGCTGGAAGGGGATGGAATGACGAACGCCGCGGCAGCCACGAGACCGCAGAGGGCCGAGGGGCGCGGGCATCTGGCTGCAAAGGCGCTCGACGGTCGCACGCGGCTGCGAGAGCTCTATCAGGAAGGGGCGGCGAAGATTCGCCTGCCGGATACGTTCGATTCCTCCATGGAAGCCGTCATCATCAATACGGCAGGTGGCCTGACGGGCGGCGACCGGATGAACTGGAGCATCGATGCCGGTCCCGACACGCGCATCGATGTCACCACACAGGCCTGCGAAAAAATCTACAAGGCATCGTCAGCTACGGCCGAGGTCAACACGACCATTTCTGTTGGCGCCAAGGCGCGGGTGGATTGGTTGCCGCAGGAAACCATTCTGTTCGATCGCTCGTCGCTGTTTCGCCGGCTCGACGTCGACCTTGAGGACGATTCGGAGTTCCTTGCCGTCGAGGCGATCCTGCTCGGCCGCAAGGCGATGGGGGAGGCCGTCGAAACCGGGCTTTTCCGTGACCGCTGGCGCATCCGCAAGGGGGGCAAGCTCTGCCACGCGGAGGACCTCCAGCTCATGGGCGACGTTGCCTTGCTAACCCGGGCCGATGCGGTGCTCGGCGGCAAGGTTGCCTTCGCGACGGTCCTCTATGTCGGGCCGCTCGCGGACGCCTATCTCAGCGCCGCGCGTCCCTTGCTCGAAGGACATATGGGTGGTGCCAGCAGTTGGGCCGGCAAGCTCGTCGTGCGCCTCTCGGCGCCGGATGGCTTCGCCTTGAGAAAAATCCTGATCCCGATCATTTCGACCTTGCGCAATGGAGCGCCGGTACCGAAAGTCTGGAATCTCTAGAGCCAGATGATTTCCGGTCGTTTCGACCTGAAATCTGAATCCCGTTCTCAATTAAAGAAGTAGAGCATGATGTTGTCCGAAAACCGCTTCACACCTTTCGGCATCATGCTTTGTTCAAGCAGATGGATGCACGATGAACCTCACACCGAGAGAAAAAGACAAGCTGTTGATTTCGATGGCGGCGATGGTCGCGCGGCGGCGGCTGGAGCGGGGCGTTAAGCTCAACCATCCGGAGGCGATCGCGCTCATCACCGATTTCGTCGTCGAAGGAGCTCGAGACGGACGGCCCGTCGCCGAGCTGATGGAGGCCGGTGCCCATGTCATCGGTCGTCATCAGGTGATGGAAGGCGTTGCCGAGATGATCCATGACGTGCAGGTCGAAGCGACGTTCCCGGATGGAACGAAGCTTGTGACGGTGCACGAACCGATCCGCTGAGGAGGCGGCAATGCTCGAACTGCGACCCAACTGCGAATGCTGCGACAAGGATCTGCCGCCCGACAGCGCCGAGGCGATGATCTGCACCTTCGAATGCACGTTCTGCGCCGATTGCGTCGCTGATGGTCTCGGTGGCGCCTGCCCGAATTGCGGCGGGGACCTCGTGCGTCGCCCGGTTCGGCCGGCCGCGATGCTCGCCAAGCACCCGGCATCGACAAAACGTGTCCTGAAGGCCGAGGGTTGTGCGCCCGTCAAGGCCGCGTGAGGAGAAAAACATGATCCCAGGAGAAATCATCACTGCAAGTGGCGAGATCGAGCTGAACGTCGGCGCGCCGACCGTGACGCTTGACGTCGCCAACACCGGCGACCGCCCGGTACAGGTCGGCAGCCATTATCATTTCGCGGAAACCAATGCCGGTCTCTCCTTCGACAGGGAGAAAGCGCAAGGCATGCGTCTCGACATTCCGGCCGGAACGGCCGTCCGCTTCGAGCCTGGTCAGACGCGCTCGGTGACGCTGATCCCGCTCTCGGGCAAGCGCGAGGTCTACGGCTTCCGCCAGCTCGTCATGGGCAAGCTCTGACGAAAATCCGGGAGGAAAGAGATGCATTGGACGATCGGCCTGCTGGCGCTGGCGGGCGGTATGGCTGCCGCTTCGGGAGCGTTTGCGCAGCAGACGGACTGCAAGAACCCGCAGACGCAGATGGAGATGACAAGCTGCGAGCAGGATCGCTACGACACGGCAGACAAGGCGCTGAACGAGCAATGGAAGAAGACGCGCGCGCAGACGGCGGACGTCGACACGAACTTGGAAGAGAAGGACCGCGGCGCAGAGAAGGCCTTGCTTACCGCGCAGCGGGCCTGGATCTCCTACCGCGACGCCGAATGCCAAGCCGAGGGCTTTCAAGCGCGAGGCGGGTCGATGGAGCCGATGCTGGTTGCGGGCTGCCTCGCCAACCTGACGGACAAGCGCACGAAGGAGCTGAAAGAGCTCTCGGACGCATTGGGCAACTGACGTGGGACAGAGGATCATGATCGTCGGCAATGGTGACGTGAGCAAGGAGGGACGCGCGGCGATCGCCGCTGCGGGCTTTGTCATCCGCTTCAATGAGTGCCGGTCCTATGCCGCAAGCCCTGGCCGGACAGATGCCGTTGCCGTCTGCAATACGGGCAGGCCGGGCAAGGCGATGACGGAGGCGGCGAGCTGGCGGGTGCTGCCGTGCGTCGTGGAGGCCTCCGAGATCTGGTGCGTGCGCGATCCTGAAAAATTTTCCGCCATGCGGGCGCCATTGGCCGTTTCCCATCCCGAGCTCGACGACTTCTGCGACGATTATACGAGCAAGTTCAAAGCCTTCTGCGAGGAAGCGGGCAAACGGCATGTGGTCGTTGAGAAAGTGATTCATGAAGCGGTGGACGAGGCGCTGACCGCGTTCCACCCCGAGCCTTACGTCGTGCCGAGCACCGGGCTTATCGCGATTGCCGAAACCTTCCGTCGCTTTCCGGATGCCGAAATCGGTCTTGCCGGCTTCGGCCATGCGGGCTGGGAAGGGCATCCCTTCGTCGCCGAAAGGCAACTCGTCGACAGCTATATCGCCAATGGCCGGCTGGTGCGCTACGCAGTTGAACCGTCTCTTTCTTCCTCCCAAGGAGCCTGACATATGCCTTATAAGATTTCCCGCGCTGCTTATGCCGGCATGTTCGGTCCGACCACCGGCGACAAGGTGCGCCTTGCCGATACGGAGCTCTTTATCGAGATCGAGAAGGATTTCACGACCTACGGCGAAGAGGTGAAGTTCGGCGGCGGCAAGGTGATCCGCGACGGCATGGGGCAGAGCCAGGTGACGCGCGCCAATGGCGCAGTCGATACCGTCATCACCAACGTGGTCATCATCGACCACACCGGCATCGTGAAGGCGGATATCGGCCTCAAGGACGGCCGTATCGCGGCGATCGGCAAGGCGGGCAATCCGGATACGCAGCCTGGCGTCAACATCATCGTCGGCCCGTCGACCGAGGCCATTGCCGGCGAAGGAAAGATCATCACGGCCGGCGGCATGGATGCACATATCCACTACATCTGCCCGCAGCAGATAGAGGAGGCACTGATGTCAGGCGTCACGTGTATGCTGGGCGGCGGCACCGGCCCGGCACATGGCACGCTCGCCACGACCTGTACAGGCGCCTGGCATATCGAGCGGATGATCGAGAGCTTCGACGGTTTCCCGATGAACCTCGCGCTTGCCGGCAAGGGCAATGCCTCGCTGCCTGCTGCACTTGAGGAAATGGTCCTGGCCGGCGCTTCGTCGCTGAAGCTGCATGAGGACTGGGGCACGACGCCTGCCGCAATCGACTGCTGCCTTTCGGTGGCCGACGAATACGACATTCAGGTGATGATCCATACCGACACGCTGAACGAGAGCGGCTTCGTCGAGGACACGATCGGCGCCATCAAGGGCCGCACGATTCACGCCTTCCACACCGAGGGCGCCGGCGGCGGCCATGCGCCTGACATCATCAAGATCTGCGGCCAGTCGAACGTCATTCCGTCGTCCACCAACCCGACGCGTCCCTATACGGTCAACACCATCGCCGAGCATCTCGACATGCTGATGGTCTGCCATCACCTGTCGCCGTCAATCCCGGAAGATATCGCTTTCGCCGAAAGCCGCATCCGCAAGGAAACGATCGCCGCGGAAGACATTCTCCACGATATCGGTGCGTTCTCGATCATCTCGTCCGACAGCCAGGCGATGGGCCGCGTCGGCGAAGTGGCGATCCGCACCTGGCAGACGGCTGACAAGATGAAGCGTCAGCGCGGCCGGCTCAAGGAAGAGAAGGGCGAGAACGACAATTTCCGCGTCCGTCGGTACATTGCCAAATACACGATCAATCCGGCGATCGCCCAGGGCCTCAGCCATGAGATCGGCTCGGTCGAAGTCGGCAAGCGCGCCGACCTCGTCTTGTGGAACCCGGCCTTCTTCGGCGTCAAGCCGGAGATGGTGCTGCTCGGCGGCTCGATCGCTGCGGCACCAATGGGCGATCCGAATGCCTCGATCCCGACACCGCAGCCGATGCACTACCGACCGATGTTCGCTGCCTATGGCAAGCTGCGCACCAGTTCGTCCGTCACCTTCGTCTCGCAGGCTTCACTCGATGCCGGCCTCAAGCGACGTCTTGGCGTTGCCAAGGAGCTCATCGCGGTCAAGAACACCCGCGGCGGCATCTCCAAAGCGTCGATGATCCACAACAATTTGACACCGCAGATCGAGGTGGATCCAGAAACCTATGAAGTGCGCGCCGACGGTGAATTGCTGACCTGCGAGCCGGCGACCGTGCTGCCGATGGCGCAGCGGTACTTCCTGTTTTGATTGATCCGGCGCGGCCGGTGCAAAGGCGCCGGTCGCTCCTCACGTCGCGCTGTTCTTCGTACTGCGGCATTGAGCCCGATGACGTGTGCTGGATTTCGCTTCGATAGGCGGCCACGCCGGAATTTGGGGATCCACAAAGAGTGTCATGATGCTCCAAATCCGTTCGACCGTTTAGGGGGAATGTCGCCGATCCTCCGGTCCACGAGCGCTCCGACACGATGCCGGAAGCGCTATTTTCATCAGAACGGGAAAACTATCGGGCCACAATGATACCTGGGGGTTGCCAGCTGCCTTTGCCGGCCGGCAGGATCGACGGCGCCTTGGTCTTCGGCCAGTACAGGCGCATCACGAGATAGATCTTGTCGTCAGGCGCCGGCAGCCAATTTGCTTCCTTGTCCGCACCGGGGCTGTCCTTTTGAATGTACAGCGTCAACGAGCCGTCCGTACCCTTTTTCATCGCCGGCAACATCGGCGAGTTGATGAGGTAGCGTTTGATCGGGTTCTTGACCAGGAGCTGGCTCTTGCCGTCGTACATTGTAACGGACCAAAACGCATTCACCGGCGGCAACTGGCCGGGTGGGAAGGTGATGGTGTACTTGTGCTTGCTGCCGTCGAGCGGCTCACCGGTGGCGTCCGTTCGGGTATAGGGGTACATCGCTTCGACGGCATCGTTGCCATAGATACCCCCTTTGGCGGCGCCGGCCCGCATCGCCCAATCGCCGTTGTAGAAGGCCTCGTCGCCAAAGAACGAGCCGACGTTCCAGCCGTTGATGCTCTTGTTGCCGCTGGCCAACCATTTGTCGACCTTGTCATTACCCTGCTTCATCGCCACCAGGATTTCGGCTTTGTGTTCGAGCGATAGATCCTTGAACGCGAAGGTCTTTCCCGGACCGATGCCAATCTTCGCAAGTTTTGCACGGATCGCCTTGTCCTTCGGCGTCTCGGGGACGAATTGCAGGGCTGCGTCGAGATACTGGAAGAAGTTATCCTTGATCCCGGCGGTGGTGGCAGGAACGAACTCGATCTTGGGTGCGGCGGGTGGAGCGGGTTGTTTCAGGAACGCAGAAAGCGGCTGCGCCTTGTAGCCGGCCTGAGCTTTCTCGACGTTCGGCATGTCGTCGGCGTTGAAGAGTTGGGTACGGAAAGCAGCGAGTGTGAAGGGCGTCGTGGACCGGAAGACCTTCTCGATCCCGGTTGGCGTTTCACCCTTCCAATCGGGTCCGACCACCAGATAGTCGCCCGGCTCGCTCCCTGTGGCGCGCGTGCCGATGTAGCCAAAATTGTAGGTGTTGCCGTCGATGAACTGGACCGAGTAGTAGCGTTCCTTTTCGATCGCCGGCACCGATATCACCATCGGCTCGGCGCGCAGATCCAGCCAGAGGATCGAATATGGGGTGTCGCTGTTTGGCGTGATGATTGCCGTGTCAGCTGGGGTAGCGACGTGATGCATATTATAAATTTCGTTGAACGGCGCTTTGAACTGCCCCGAGTTCTTGTCTACGGCATACTCCTGCATGACCGCATAGTTCATCACGAGCGGTAAGCCGTAGATGAAGCCTTCCTCAGCGATGTCCTTGGCCTCCAACAGCCTGGGCCATTCGGCGTTGTTCTGATCAATGACCAGGGGGGAGGTCAGGTCGGCCTTCGCCGTCGTCGCGACGAGTGCGGCCATCGCTGCAGATCGGAGCAGATCACGTTTTGTAAGCATCTGGAAAATCCTTTTGGTTCGCAGCCGTCAAGCGACGGGCATAAGTGATAGGAGAAGGTTACGCGACTGCGGATGGTCCCCAACCCCCGCTTGATGTCGCCTTTTGGCTCTCCATGACACTTCCCTTGCAGTGCAATTTGTTGCTATCAGCGGAGCTCGATTAAGGTGCGCCGATCGAGCTCCGGGCACGAGTAACGCCCTACTGGTGAAGGGTCGCGGCAAGGTAGACGCCAAGTTAGGCCCTCAGTTCATCTCACGCCTAAAAATTGATGGGCCAAGATGCGCGACGAAGGATTGGTAAGCCCCCGCGTTGAGAACGTCTTGGCAATTGTGATCGTTGGCAAGTACGTTACTGTAACATACCCCCGTAAACGAGCCGCTCCGAGCCGCCGGGGGAAACTACCGCCCCGGTTGGTCTCGCTATTCCACGGGGAATAAGGCCGACCGACCTCTACGTTACGGTTGCCTTTGCCAGCGAAATCAGCGAGCCCGCTCAACGACTTGTGAAGTCGTCCAGGACCGCTAATGACTACAGTCGGAAGGCAGAAAGCGCCCGTAACATCGCGTATGCTCTGTGCCCCAACTGTCCCCGGAACGCGTTCGACAAGTCTTTAGCGTGGCCAAACTTCAACAGAGCCATCGGTCGGCGCCAGCATGGTCGACCGCACTTCGTCCTCGGCTGGCAATCCCGCCTTTCTGATATCGGTAATCATTCTTGCCCGATCGTCAGGTTGGATATTACGGGATCTGAGTTCAGCGACGATGTTGCGGATGAAATCCGGGCGCATCTCGTTGAAACGAGCGGCTTCCCGACGCGCGTCCTCCATCATCCCCGCATCGGCGTAGATGATGGCGGCAACGGCGTGGAAGAGAGGAAACTTCTGGAGGTCCGCCTGCCTGATCTCAATGACTGCGGTCTTGTCGTCGTGCAGCATGTAGGCGGCGAGCGCACGGGTTCCATGATAGTAGCCGCCGCCACCCGGGTTGAGGGCAATGGCTTGATCCAGTAACTCTGCTCCACGCTGCCACGCTCCACTCATTGCAACACGGGTTCCGAACTCGCCAAGCAATTCGGTATCATTCGGGGTGGTCAATAGCGCCTGTTCGCCGACACGGAGAGCCTCCGGTACATTCTGCATGAAGAACAGCGCGGTCATGAGTGCCTGCTGGGCTCGGGCGTTGCCGGGATCGAGTTGAACGGCACGGCGGGCCGCCTGTAGGCTGCGATCTAGCGGCGACGATGCGTCGTTGCTCGGATTGAACTTGAAACGGTCCTCGTCCAGATAGATGATGGAGAGCATCGCCCAGGCTGTCGCGAAGGTTGGAAAGCGGGCGACCGCGCTCTCGAGACACTCTCGCACCTCGGCATGCCGAATGGCGCTTAGCTCAGCACGGTAGGCATAGAAGGGAAGGGTGCAACCATAGCTCCCGAGATCGCTCGGCGGAGGCTTGGCAACGATGGCCCGCGCGATGATTCCGTATGGTTGCGCTACCGCCGTCGCAACCTTGTTTGCAACGTCCGATTGGATGGCGAACATATCGCGCGTCTGAATTTTGTCGTCATAGGTCTGGGACCAAAGGATCTCGTTGGTGTCGGTGTCAAGCAGTCGCGCCGTAACGCGAACAGCATTGCCGGAAACGCGAACGGCACCCTTGAGAAGAAACCGGGCACCGAGTTCATCACGGACCAGTGCCGCCTCCGTCTCAGGTGGCAGGGATTTCGACGTCTCACGACCGAAGACCTTGATCTCCTTGAAGCGGGGGAGGGCAGTCAATAACTCCTCAGTCAGACCTGTTGCGTAGAGTGCAGCCTGAGGGTCGTTCCTGAAGCTGACGAATGGCGCGATCACCAGGGTAGGGCCGTCGATCGCTGGCGAACTCTTCGGTTGCACAGTTATATGCGCAGATAATACCAACCCCATCGTGACGACACCAATCGCCAATGCTGCTCCAACGGCCATCGGCACAATGCTTCGCACTGACAGGAAGAACCGCCATCCAGACGCATTGACTGACGGTTTTTCATTGCTACCTGCGGAATCCGCAGACGCCCTCCATGTGAACGATGGAGCGTAGCCGCCTTTTGGAATTTCTATCCTGACAGGATCGTCCTGTCCTGCGACCAGATAGTAACGCTCGAGGGCGCGACGCAGCCGCCCGGCCTCGATCCGGACGACAGGATCATCCTGCGTGAACCCCTCTGGGCGCTTGAAGACCTCGATGGCAATGCTGTAGCCCTTGATCCGATCACTGCGGCCGGCAAGCGCTTCTTCGGTCACATAAACCAGAAACGAAACGCTGCGACCCACTTGTGGAAATTCTTCGCTGCTGAGAATGCGCGCGAGCTGAGCGCGAATATCATCGGCGTTCGGGGGCGCGCGCGTGGGCGACGGCGCATGACCGCGCCGCTCCTGCATCTCATTCTCCATGCTTTCTCCTCACCCGCTCTTGAGGGATGCTACCAGAACTTTTATTGCAACTGCAAAATAAAACCTAACGCAGAAATTATGCGTCGTCCACGAGCAAGACTCGCGCCGTATCTATTGCCCCCCGTGCTTGTTCCTATTCTAGCAGGCGATCGTGACAAGAGCCCACGGTCGTCATACGCCGTATGTTACGGTGTCATACTTGCGCTTCCAAGATCACAGGTCACTGTGGCCGGTGCCCTTGCGCGAGTACCTGTTCTGACTACGGATCGACTGCGGCGCAGGTTCCGGCAAGCGGGCTCCGCCTTTTTGAGTTTGCCTGGTGGCATGAAGGTTTGCTGCGGCAGCGTACGGTTAAGGGCGGTCGCCTGCTGTAGGCGGCATAGGGATGGATCAGATGGAAAAGGGTGTCGAATTCGCCAAGGCGTATTTCAAACCGCGCGCCAAGGCGATCGAAGAGCTCGCCGCGCGGAGCGAGGGGTTTCGCGACCTGTGCGACGACTTCGCCACTGCCAGCAGCGAGAAACTGGAATGGGAACGGTCATCCGGCCCAGACCGCGACGAACGTATCGGCGAGTACACCGAGCTCGTCGGCAGCCTTCAGATCGAGATCGAGCAGGCCCTGGACCAAGCTCATGTCGTACCGTTCACCCGACCTCGACAGTGACGAAGCTACCAGTGTTGCTATCGTTTGTTACCGTAACATACTTCCCTTTCTGATCCCGACGCGCGACGGATGTCTCCGGAAACACCTTCTCCGATCAATCGCTCCAGGATGGGATACACTATGTCGAAGAGAATTGGCGTCTTTGGAGGAGCGGCGCTAGCCGCCTTCCTCACTTTAGCGGCGACTAGTTGGGCGGACACAATCAGCTACGCCGATGCGGTGACAGTTCTTGCCAAGGATTGCGGAAACGACATCAAGAAGTTCTGCAATGGCGAGAACCTTGGGCAGGGCCGGATCCAGGCCTGCCTTGAGAAAAATGCCGCAAAGGTTTCGCCGACCTGCACTTCGACGCTTGGCAGCGTGCTCACATCGATCGCCCAGCGCCGGGAAGCGCAGGCGTCGGTGTTCAAGGTCTGCCAGCATGATGTCTCTCAATACTGCAACAGCGTGAAGGGCGACGGGAATATCCTTTCCTGCCTCGTCGAAACCAAACGCGTCGACAGCAAGGCATGCAACCAGGCAATCACCGACGCTGGATGGCGTTGAACTTGATCCGAACCGGGGAAAAGAAAATGTTCGTTCGTCGCCTTAGCGTCTCACTCGCACTCGGCCTGCTGCTGGCTCCCTGCATCGCGTCCGCTCAACAGCTCGACAACAGTCAGATCATGAGCACGCTGGGACAGGTCAGGTCGGCAGCCCCTGCCGTCGACGTCGCCCTGCTCGTGGAGGAGGCAAACGCCAACGTCGGGAAGGGCGTTGCAGCACTCCCCAACTGGAGCAAGCTCGCAGAGCTTTCGCAGCTGATCGTCGAGATCGATTTCGAAAACAACTCCACCGCCATCGAGCCGAAATCCTACCGCACCGTCGGCCTGATCGCAGATGCACTGCATCACCCGGATCTGTTCCGCTACAAGTTCCTTATCGTCGGGCATTCCAGCGCGACGGGATCGGCCAGACACAACCTCGAGCTCAGCCAGAAACGCGCCGACGCGATCAACGAGGCGCTGGCGACGACGTTCGCAATTTCACCCGATCGCCTCTTTTCCGTTGGCGCGGGCGAAGAATGGCCGATCGACGCCGGCCACCCGGAGGCTGCCGATAACAGGCGCGTTCAACTGATCAATCTTGGACTTTTGAAGTAGAGGCCTCGTGGCCCACCGGAGGACAAATAGTGCTTAGGATCTCTCACACCTGCATCATCGCGGTCGCCGCGAGCCTCGCTTTCACCTCACCGGTCGGCGCGCAAGACGCCATCTCGGCCCCCGCGCAGAAGACCATCGGCGCAACCAAGTCCAAAATGGTGCCGTCGCTTGCCGTGCTCAACTCCGTAGGTGCAAAGCTGGAGAACGGCAAGCTGACGATGAGCGGCATCTCAGCAAATTCCATTGTGTTCGCCGACCGCCCGGTGCGTTCTGCGGGGCATGTCCTGACCGCAGAGTTCATCAAGCAGTGGGGCGAGGGGGCAGACAGTTTCGCCAAAGACCCTCCCAATGCGACGATTTCGGTCTTGAGCGCCAAGGGAGATTCCATCGCCGACGCCGTGGTCGTCCTGAAGATGCCGAAGCTCGAGGGCGAGAATCTGACCTTCGACGTGGCTGTGCTCGAAGGTGATCTCGCCGGAGCGGATGGGCCGGCATCACTGTTCATCGACTGGTTTGCGGCACGTGGTCCTTACGGGGGCGTCGCCGTCGGGGGCGCTGGTTTTCGCGCCCCCGTCTGGCGTGGCGGCTGGTACGCACATCCTGGCGCCTATTACGGCGCGGGCGTGGTTGCGGGTGCTGCGGTCGGCGCAGCCGCGGTCGCCGCCAATCGGCCCTACTACCCGCCTCCAGCATGCGGATACTACCCCTATCCACCTTGTTACTAGCGCGACGCAACCGCACCATTTGCGCTGGAGACAGACCAGTGGGAGGCTCGAGAGAAGCCTTCCACACCTGCGGCCAGACTACCGAGGATGTCACTTGTGGATCTGCTATCGGCTCCAAACCCGGTTCTGGAGATATGTGTCGGCACTGTCATTCTGATCGTGGTGATATTCGTGCACGGCGTGGGCATCCGGGCCATCAGTTGGAAATTCAGCAAATCGTGGATGCATGTCACGAGCGCCAGAGGGCACTGGCGCCTGAATCTCGTGCTCGCAGTGACGATCGCTGCCTTGGCAATCCTGCATTTTGCAGAGACGCTGATCTGGTCGGTTCCTCTTTATGCGCGTTCAATCATCCCCTCGATGCGCGACAGCTACTATTTCGTTTTGGAGAGCTACACGACGCTCGGGGAAGGCAACGTCACTCTGCCAGATCGATGGCGTCTGCTCGGACCGATCATCGGCATGTCGGGGTTATTCACCTTCGGATGGACTGGCAGTGTTCTGGTCAACATCATGACCGACGTTGGAAGATTCGATATGTTGCGAGCAAAGCGCGCGCATTCTGACGATGGTCCTCAATGATGAGCATGGGCCAGACCTAGCATTTCGGATGCATATAGGCCGAAATACAGGTTGCTCGTATCTGCTTTGCTTCGAACCCTCTGGGCCGCATCGTTGGATCCGACCGGTCCGGATAAGATAAGGCGGCAAGCATCGGCTCCTTTCCAGAGGGCACGGAAATTCATCACGATTCATCCCAACGATTTACACCAAGGCGCCAGTTGGCCGCGCGAGGCTAAATGTTCACCATTCGCATTCTGCTACTCAACCTGTGCCTTTGTTTGTGGAGCAGTTCTCCGTTGGGGGCCTTTGCGCTTGCGACGACCCCTGCTGAGCCGCCAAAGATCACCGAACTGCTTCGCCTTCTCGAAGACGCGGACGTGAAGACATGGTTGGCGCAAAGGCAAGTTGTGGCTGCGGAAGCCGCGCCTACAGAAGCCGTGCGGGTGATCGACGAATTGGAGACCCGATCACGCACCCGCCTCGACGGACTGCTTTCCGCCGTGCCGCTATTTGGCAACGAACTCTACCGCGTATCGCGTCCGGTTTGGCAAGAGGCGCGCGACAGTGGCCTTGCGCCTGGAATACTGTTGCTCGGGATCATCGCAGCCATTGGCGGGGGCCGATCCATTCGTCGTTCGGCGCCATACATGTTCCCAGCCAACCCTCTGCTGAAGCGAGTCCACACCGAGATTATGCCACTGTTGATATTCACGGCTACGGCTGCGCTATTGTATCTGCTCGTCGCCTGGCCGCCGCTTGTGCGGTTGGTCGTTCTCTACTCGCTTCTGGCGACAGTGGCCTTCCAGGGAGCAATGGCGCTCTACCGGCTCGCGATGGCCGCATCCACATCGATGGCTAGGGTCTATCCTCGCGTCCGACTGCTCGTCGCTGTGCTGACGGCGGCATTGGCATTTTCGGCTATTGGCGAGAGGCTCGGCGTCGCATCGAACGTCCGTTCGCTGAGTGCCCTTATATTTTCGACAGTCTTTCTCCTGATCGTGATCGATACAATAGGCCGCGCGCCTCGAAGTGATGGCAATTCCGCAGTGGGCCGAGCGCCTCGCGCAATAAGGATTGGTGCTGCGATCTCGCTCTGGCTACTTTGGTGCTGTGGCTTCGTAGGATTGTTTTGGATCGGTATCATGATTGTCGTTGTGCCACGCGCGCTGTCAGTCGCTGACAAGCTGACCTCGGCGTTCGCGGCTTCTCACTGGAACAGCAATGGCACGAGGGAGCTGAAAGCCGTCATGCTTGTTCGGGTGGCGAGAGCTGTTATCGTCATCGCGGCAGCGGATTGGATCGCCTTCGTTTGGCACGAAAATTTTCAGCCGTTAGGCGATCACCTGGCTCTGGCTCAGTCGATCGTTGCCGGCGTATTCAATAGCGTTGTTATTCTGCTTGTATTCGACTTAATCTGGCAACTCGGCAACGCATACATCGCCCGCAAGCTCAGCGATTACGGCGACGAAGGAGCGCTCGACTCGAACGAGATGGCGCGCCAAAGCCGGATTCGCACCTTGCTCCCGGTTTTCCGCAACACGCTGGCCGCCGGGCTGCTTTCTGTGGCCGTTCTCACTGTTCTCTCACAGATGGGTGTGCAGATCGGCCCGCTTATCGCCGGAGCAGGGGTGGTGGGTGTTGCTCTTGGATTTGGCTCGCAGACTCTCGTCAAAGACATTGTCAGCGGCGTTTTTTATCTACTGGACGATGCGTTCCGAGTCGGGGAATACATTGAGGCGGGAAGCTACGCCGGTGTCGTCGAGTCGTTTAGCCTACGATCTGTACGACTGCGGCATTATCAAGGACCAATATTTACGGTGCCTTTCGGCACGCTTGGCGCAATCAAAAATTCGAGCCGTGACTGGGCAGTCGACAAATTTCGCTTCCATATCCCCTTCAAAACGGACCTGGATAAAGTGAGCAAACTCATCAAGGATATCGGCGTCGAGCTCGAGGCGGATCCGGAATTCAAGTCATCTTTCATAAAGCCGCTCAAGCTGACCGGCGTCGAGAAAATCGGCGAGTACGGCATCGAAGTCGCTGTAGGGTTCACCTGCAAGCTAGGCGAACAGACTTCGATCCGAAGAAAAGCATACACATTGCTGATGCAGACATTTGGCGAAAATGACATCGATTTCGCCCAGCCGATGGTGCAGGTCAACCGGTCACAATAAGGGGACCGTCGCTGGCAACGGCGGCGGACACCCAGGCTTTCTTCTCAGAGGCGAGGCCACGTTTGCGCTTCACACACGACCTTCAACACGCACCCCTTCAGCTTTAGCGCGTTACCTGAGACAGTCACGGAGCCGTTATAGGTCTTGTTGGCACCCGGATCGGTGATCTTGCCTTCGTAACTGCCGTCCCTACCTCCGAAGGTGCCGATCTGCTTGCCGGCGTGCTTGCCCGATTTCAGGGTGATACAATAGCCGCTGCCGCAGGAAGCGATTTCGGCGGTATCTCCAAGCTCGGTCCTCCAGTTTCCAACAATCGGATCTTGTGCATATGCGATGTTGGCAATTGCCGCAAATGCCGCGATGGCTATGAGTAGGCGCTTCATGACTTCTCCTTCACGTGACTGCGCTCAACAACTACACGGTGGCGCCGGCGAAAGCCCGTAACATCTGGTATGTTCTGTTGCGGACGGTGCTCGATGAGCGAGCCTCGGCCGCCGCCATATTCTTGGCGGCCAAGCCTGCGCGACCGGCCCAGCCACGGCTGACGGTGGCGCGCGCCACGTCCGTCGCAGCGATTCGAACCGAATCAATCGCCTGTTGTTTTCTCCTGTCCGCGAAACGCCACCCCGAGGCGCTCCAATTCGGTGGTGAAACAGAAAACGGAAAACAAGACCGCCAGGAGGAGAAGGCCGCGCCAGACATAGGCCCAGGGCTGTCCAAAATCGGCTTCCGGCAGATGTCGAAATAGCACCAAGGAAAACAGCGCACTGGCGATGATGAAGGTGAGGCGGCTGGCGAACAGGACAAGCTGACCAAGGACAACGTTAGCGTCCCTGAACGGCACGGGAACCTTGAATGCCCGATACCAGTGCGCGAATTGCACCAGTGCTATGCTGAGCCCAATAACCGAAACCATAGGCGTATCGGCGTATACCTGCACATGCCCTGGATCATCCAGCATTCGGGAGTACAGGGGATAGCATTGGCTCAGCAAGGATGCAGAGCCAATCGGCTGTGTCGTCAGCAGCCACGAATATCGCGCCCGCGAAGTCGTCATAGGATTTTCTCGATCTGGCTGTATTACGAGGGGCACACGTCCCAGAAGCCGGTCGTCTTGGCTGGAGTCGTGTAGTACCAGCAATAGCCGGGCTTGGGTGGCGTTCCGGCGATCGAGGCCGCCGTCGCCCCGGCAACGAAGCCGATCGCAGCACCCGCGGCAATCGCACCGCCCGGCCTCCAGTAGCGATGCGGTGCGACGACGACCACGCCGCGGTGCGGTACCGGACGATAACCGGGAGGACGTCGGACGGCTCCGGCTGCGCAACCGCTTGGCCCGCATCCGGCCGCAGCACAGCCTCTCGGGCCGCACGCCGCCGCCCGTCCTGCTTCGGCCGGTGACGGACCGAGGATCGGTACGGAGACCAGCATCAGAACCGAGATTGCCGCAAGCAGGTGGGCGGTGCTCTTGAGGACTTTCATTCGCTTGTGTCCCTTGTGTTTCGAGATCGGTTCTCGCTCTCTTCGCAGCGAGATCGCACACACCATGGCAGCGAAGGCTCCGATGCAGATAGTATGTTACCGTATGCTACGGGTGAGCGGCCGCTGTCTCGGAAGATATGTTTACTTGGGGAAGAGGAACGTCAGCGCGACCCGGAATAACCATGAGCGCCACGACTACCGATGCAGAAGCCATCAACTTTCCCAAGCCCGCAGCCAAGTAGCCTTCCTCAACGGAGCGCATCTGGGTCAAGGCCGTGTATAGCCACGGTTACGCCGGCATCCCCTCTATCCTGATCCAGGCGCAGCGCCGTCTTGGCATCAATGCGATGCAGATGAACATCATCATCCAGCTCCTGGATTACTGGCACGAGCCGACGCGCAAGCCGTTTCCGGCCAAGAAGGAATTGGCGAATCGTATGGATGTCACGGAGAAGACTATCCAGAACAATATGCGCGCCCTGGAGAGGGCTGGCTATATCAGGCGCGAAATGCGCAAGACGGCTGCCGTGGACTGGAACAGCAATATCTACGCCGCTCCAGATGCTGGAAGTGGCGCTGCGGAACCGCACCGATGCCATCATGACCGAAGCTATCAATGAAAGCTGGTTTCACGAGGAGGGATTGCTGCTCGGTGGATGGCAGCCCGAACAGCTCGCCAAGGCCATCCAGGATATTGAGGAAGGCAAAAAGGAGCCGACGCCCGGCCGGATCGTCGCCGCCCTGACATTCAGCTTCTGGACTGCGATGTTCGGCAAGGACTATGAAACGCTGTGGCAGACAACCCTGCACAAGATCGGCCGCAAGCCGGACGGAAAGGGGTTGCGAAGAAAGGATTTCTCCGGCCCGCTGGCGCAAATCCGCAGCCTGCGGAATCTCATCGCCCATCACGAGCCGGTCATCATGTGGAACCTGCCGAAGCGCTACGACAGCATGTTGGAAATGACCGGCTGGCTGTCCCCACCGGCCGCCGCCTGGTGCCAGACCCACTGCCGGTTCCAGCAGGTCTATCCGGCGGAACCGATCGCGCTGCACCAGCCGCCCAAAGAAGCGAAAGGCCGGGGAATCCTGACCGAATGAGCAACCGCGACGATTTTTCCCTGCGATAAAAGGAATGGTGGTGTTGCGCGCAGATAGCTGGTTTTCAGCGCCTTGAGAAAAACAGATATTGGTTGCAGTTCGTATCCCTTCACATCAGGGGTGAGTAGCGGTCTGCGCGTGAGATTGATCTGCTGTCATCGGCATGATTGGCCTCCAGAGAGTTTTCTAGCGACCTCACTCTGCCACGGTGCAGGCCGCTACTCACCCCTGATGGGATCCCAAGGCGCCCATTCGCGGCTACAACGAAAGCCGCTCCATGCAAACTGCCTTTACGAGATCCTGCAGCACCTTCACGCGCTCGACCAACCAGGCGAGCTCCTCGTTGGTGATTGTGTATTTCGACGAATATCGCGCTTCCACATAGGCCCGCGAGAGCAACTCGAAACAGCGTCGTGAAAACCGGCTGTCGCGCGGCCACGCCTCAACCAACCTGATATCCAGCCCTTCGGCTTGAGAGCGAAGAACCTTCAGACGATGGGATTTGGGGCTGTAAAGGGTCAGGGACTGCAGCAGGCAATGATATAGCCGTTCTGTCGATTGATGCAGATTGAAGGCCGCCAGTTTGTAGTTGCCCCGTCCCCCGCAATATTCTGCGATGCCGAAAAATTCGACGGCATCAGGGAACCACTGATCAAAATTAGCTTTCGCTTCCGTATTGGCGTCCTCCGCCGTCAGCGGCTTCGGTTGCGCCAGCGGATGGCCGGGCTCTTCGTAGAGGACGATGCCGTCCCTGGCGATGTCGACGAAGAAGGGGCGACCGCGGGAAAGCTGGTCGTTGACATCAGCCAGCGTGTGGACGATCGGCACGACCGGTGTTTCGATGTGATGAGCGATCTGCTCCTTCAACAGCCGCTCCTCGATGCCTTCCCAGAGTTCCTGCTCCTCCGCGAAGGTCTTGCTGTTGACGACGATCAACAGATCGTAGTCGGAGCGATAGCCGCTCAAGTGATCCTCGACCCAGTCACCGCGGGCGTAAGATCCATAGAGGAGGACCATCAGGATCCTGCCGGCATTGCGCTTGGCCGACAGCTTGCTTGCCTGGAAGGCTTCGACCTCGGCAAACAGGATCTCGATGATGCGCGCCAGTTCGCGCCGCTTCCTGTCCGGCAGGTGCTCGATATGGTCGGTCAGGGTCAAAGCCGCATCAAAGCCTTCAGTCAGAATCGCGTCCATCGTAGCGGTTCCATCATGATTGCACACTAAATCCTTTTACGGGATTCTTTCCATGCGCACAATCCAAGGATGCGCTCAGTGCACGATACATTCGTATTGCGCCCCCTATCCGTATCCAGGCGCCATCTGGGAGGCGCGTCGCTCTCGACTGATGCAGTTGATGAGGCTATTGACGTTTTGACGTGTTCCACCTTGGGGCGTCCTGTCCGCAATCGGACAATCGCAGCACCGTCGTTGGAAAAGTATTGTAAAATCAATTGCTTGAATTCCAGCGCTCGCAGCGCGATTCATCATTGAAAACGTCGCGTTTTCGGGCATTTTCCCGCCGTCGATCAATTCACTAAACTCGTTCAAATCTTAACAATTCACTTAAGAACTCGGCAGCAGTTGGCCTCTAAGCAATGGGCTTGGCGGTGGGCAAGAAGGTCGATTCGCATGAGAATTTCACTCCAGGCGGAGCTTGGCGATTTTCAGGATCGCCACACAATTTACGTGTTCGCTCGCAAGATGAGCTTCCTCGCGGTGACGCTGTCGTCGGTCGTGATCCTCCTCATATTGCCGCCGCTCGACTGGATGGGGGTGCTGCCCGTGCCGCTCGCCGATGGTGTGGTCTATGGCGTGGTGCTGTCGTGGCTGATTGGCGGGGCTGTTTCCAGTGTGTTGTCGGTGGCGGGTCACGCGATGCACCAACTCAGCGTCTCGCGCGCGGAGTTCGAGCAGCTGAGCCGTACCGATGTACTCTCAGGTCTCCTTAACCGGCGTGCCTTCACCGAGGCATTGGAGCGGGCCGACGGGGACGCCTGCCTTGCCATCTTCGACGTTGATCGGTTCAAGGCCATCAATGATCGTTTCGGCCATGCCTGCGGCGATGCCGTGATCGTCGCTGTGTCCGCTATTCTCGCCGCCGCCTTCGACGGGCGCTCCGTCGCGGCGAGGCTGGGCGGCGAAGAGTTCGGCGCGATCGTCGTCGGTGGTTCGCAGGCGCAGCGGATTGAGAAAGTGCAGTCGGTCTGCGCACGCTTGGCGGAAAAGCCCATTGCCGCCGACAATTGCGTGGTCGCCATAACGGTTTCCGCCGGCATTGCCGAACTTGGTGGGGGACGGGGCAAGGCGGGAGCCTATTCAGCCGCTGACAAGACGCTCTATCTGGCAAAGGCGCTCGGTCGAAACCGTGTCGTGCATGAGAACGAGGGACTGCATCCGGGTTGGCGCAGGCATCTGCCGCAGGACGCTGCAGCTGCGCGCGCGATGAGCGCGGATTGTGACGAAGCGCGACTGGCCTGAGGAAAGTCGGGCAGCATACCCTTCCGGCCGCATTCCTTCTTGCATCGCGCGGGGCGATTTTGCATGGTCGCAGTCTCAAGCGAATTGGACACGTCATGCAACGCGTTACTTCCTACCTGCCTGCCGGCACACCCTCCTCCACCCCGATCGGAAAAGTGGTTCTGCCGCACGATCTGCGGCATTTGCGGCGCAAGCTGCTCCATCTCGAAACCGGCGAGATGGTCATGCTCGACCTCAAGGAGCCGGTGCTTTTTGCAAGTGGCGATATGCTGGTTCTCGATGACGGCGAACTCATCGAGATCGTGGCGGCCGAAGAGAAGCTCTTCGAGGTCAAGGGCAGGGACCGCCTGCACCTGATCGAACTCGCATGGCACCTCGGCAATCGACATCTCGGCGCACAGATCGAGGAAGACCGCATCCTCATCCTGCGGGATCATGTGATCCGCTCCATGCTCGAAGGGCTTGGTGCGACGGTCCGGGAGGTTGCCGAGCCGTTTCAGCCCGCCCGCGGCGCGTACCATTCCCACGCACACGCGCACGGTAATGATCATGCCCATCACTCGCACGATTGAGCGAACATGACGGAGGATGGCGACCTGCAGGCCTTGCTGCGGCTGATGGCGTGGCTGTCGCCGGCCTTCCCCATCGGTTCCTTCGCCTATTCAGGCGGTCTGGAGCGGGCCGTTCACGATCGGTTGGTCACCGACGCTCATTCGCTTGCGACGTGGGCGTTGAACCTCATCGAGCGCGGGGTGGTGTGGAACGACGCAGTCCTCCTTGCCGAGAGCCACCGCTGCCACGGGCAGCGCGACCGGCTTGGTGAACTGGCGGAGCTCGCTGAAGCACTTGCTGGCGCGCGCGAGCGTCATCAGGAGACGATGCTGCTTGGCGAGGCGTTTGTCGCTGCCGCCCGTGCCTGGCCGGATGAGGTGTTCGATCGATTGCCGCAACACGTGGCATATCCGGTTGCACTGGGCGCTGTGGCGGGTGCGCATAAGGTCGCATCGGAGAGGGCGATTGCGGCATTCCTGCATGCCTATCTCTCGCAGGCGGTTTCCGCAGGCATCCGTCTCGGCGTTGCCGGGCAGAAGGACGGTGTTGCCATCCTGGCGCGCCTTGAAGGCGATATCGCACGGATTGCGAAGCGGTCGGCCACGTCCACGCTCGACGATCTTGGAGCGGCGACCATCCAGGCCGATATCATGTCGCTGCGCCACGAGACGCAGTCGACGCGGCTCTTTCGATCGTGACCGGGATCGGGCAGGTCGCCGCCAGCCGTCACGACCTGCGTCATTTGCCGGTGGCCGCCCTCCGGTCGGCACGCTATCATCGGCTGTTATTGGAGTTCAGAACATGAAATCGGGAAACGGGCCGTTGCGTGTGGGCATCGGCGGACCGGTCGGCTCCGGCAAAACGGCGCTGGCCGCCAAGCTCTGCAAGGCGATGCGCGACGAATATTCGGTGGCGGTCGTCACCAACGACATCTATACGACCGAGGATGCCGAAGCGCTCATGCGCATGCAGGCTCTGCCGTCGGATCGGATCGTTGGCGTGGAGACGGGCGGTTGCCCGCACACTGCAATCCGTGAAGATGCGACAATCAACCTGCAGGCCATCGCTGGCCTCAACGAGCGGATCCCCGATCTCGATGTCGTTTTCATCGAGTCGGGAGGCGACAATCTGGCTGCCACCTTTTCTCCTGATCTGGCTGACATCACGATCTACGTCATTTCCGTCTGCCAGGGCGAGGAAATCCCGCGCAAGGGCGGCCCCGGCATTACCAAGTCGGATCTTCTTGTCATCAACAAGAAGGATCTGGCTCCCTATGTCGGCGCGGACCTGGATGTCATGGACCGCGACGCGACACGGATGCGCCAGGCACGGCCCTTCGTTTTCTCCGACATGAAGCGCGGCGATGGCGTCAGTTCCATCGTAAGCTTCCTGAAGGAACAGGGCGGCCTATAGCTAAACCTGCCTTAGCACATTGATATCCTCGATCGCGATGGCGCGGCCGCAAACGCTTACGCCGGATGTGCGCAAGGTGGAGAAAGCACGCGACAGCGCCTCCGGCGCCAGACCCAGCTTTCGCGCCAGAAGGCTCTTTTGGAACGGCAGGCGCAAGGAGGCCCGCGTACCCTCATTGGTGCAGTGCGCCAAGAGATAATGCGCGACGCGCTGCGGGCTTGTCTGCATGCGATCCCGCGCCAGGCATTCCATGGTCGAAAGCAAATGCTGCGAAAGGCTGCGCGCGATCGCGCCGCCAATACGCGGCCGCTGGTCGAGCAACGCTTTGACCTGCGCGATGTCGAAGCGGGCAAGGATCGCGTGTTCCATTGCCTGGGCGCTATAATTATATCCTTCGCCGGCGAGCACGAGACATTCTCCGAAGCTGTCGCCCGGCTCACAGATACTGATATCCGCTTCGCGGTCTTGCGAGCCGCGATAGAGGCGAACGTAGCCGTTTAGCACGCAGTAGAAGTAGCGTGCCTTGTCGTGCTCACGGAAGAGAACGTCCTGCGGCTCGTAGCGCACCGCCACCGCGCACGACAGCAGTGCATCTTGCTCATGCCGATCAAGGCTGGACGCGATCAACGCACCACCAAGCATCGCTTGCTGCGCGCTGCTGAGTTTCAAAGCTCTGGGCATCTGTTTCTCCCTGCGGTGCGGCACGTGCCGCCCCTACCTGATACTTGGCAAGGGTAACCGGGAGACGAGGTTCAGAACTTGATCTCGATCAAACGTCGGCCAATAAAAAGCCGGGGAGTTGCCCCGGCTTTTGGTTTGAGCGGCTACTCCGCTGCGAAAGGCGGCAGGCGCACGACATTGCCTGATTTGCCGCGCTTGCCCTCCGGGGTCTCGATTGCGGTGACCCGGCCTTCGAGGGCACCAACAGCCTGGGTGAGCTCTTCGCGGGACATTGCCAGGTCTTCCTTGTCCTTCCTGCCCACCAGACGGCCGAACATCCAGGCAAGCAAGCGCGACAGATCGTCCATGATCAGGAAGAACGAGGGCACGACGACCAGCGAAAGTACTGTCGACACAATGATGCCGCCGATCACCGCGATCGCCATCGGCGCACGGAAAGCACCGCCTTCGCCAACGCCGAGCGCTGAGGGCAGCATTCCTGCCGACATCGCGATCGAGGTCATGATGATCGGGCGGGCGCGCTTGCGGCCCGCTTCGACCATGGCTTCCACGCGCTCCATGCCGCGATGACGCATCTCGATGGCGAAGTCGACGAGCAGGATCGCGTTCTTGGTGACGATCCCCATCAGCATCAGGATGCCGATCATGACAGGCATCGAGAGCGGGTTCTGGGTGACGAGCAAGCCGACTGCCACGCCGCCGATCGCAAGCGGCAGCGAAAACAGGATGGTGAAGGGCTGGATCACGTCCTTGAACAGGAGGATCAGCACCGTCAGCACCAGCATCAGGCCCATCAACATGGCGTTGACGAAACTCTGCTGCATTTCCGTCTGCACCTTCGTGTCGCCGCTTTCGGCCAGCTGAACCGTCGGAGGAACCTTGGCCTCGTTGACGATCTGCCGGAACCGGGCGGATGCCGTGTCGAGTGCCACGCCCTGCGGCAGGTCGGACCCGATCGAGACGACGCGGTAGCGGTTGTTGCGCTTGATCGAGCTGACGCCTTCCGAATAGTCGATGTCGGCGACGGTGGAGAGCGGCACGGTGCCGCCGCTCGCCGTCTGCATCTTCAGCGCCCGCAGGGCGGCAAGATCGCGGCGCATATCGAGCGACGCCTGTACGCGGATCGGGATCTGGCGATCGTCCAGGTTGATCTTGGCGAGGGCTGCATCAATGTCACCGATGGTGGCGACGCGGATGGTCTCGGAGATCTGCTGCGGGGTGATGCCGAGACGGGCAGCCTGGTCCTTGCGTGGACGGACCTGAAGTTCAGGACGGGGCAGGGCGCCCTCGGCGCTGACGTTCGCCAGCAGCGGATCGGCTCGCAGTTTTGATTCCAGGATACCCACAGCGTCGTTCAGGTCCTTCTCGTTCTTCGAGAGGAAGTTGAACGAAAGGTCACGCTCGCCGCGATCGTTGAGTTTCAAGATGCGCACATCAGGGATATGGCGGAGTTTGGAAAAGACCTCCTTCTCGATATCCCACTGCGGCCGAACACGGCCCTTTGGATCCACCTTGGGCAGGTGCGGTCCGATGATCGGCAGCGCTCCAAGGAAGTCGTCGACCAGCTTCTTCGAAAGCCTCTGGTCGAGCTTATGGAGCGTCAATGTTACGGTCGCGCGGCGCAGTTCGAGGTCGCCCTTCGGCGAAGCGCCGCCGAGCACGAAGACGCTTTCAACGCCATCGATATCCTTCACGTCCTTGTAGATCGCATTCGTCGTCGCTTCGGTATCGTCGAGCGTCGCGTTCGGCGGCAGCTCTACGGATAGGACGATGCGCGATGCATCTTCCGGCGGAAGGAAGCTGCCGGGCACCTGCGCAAGCAACATGACGGAGCCGACGAGGAAGGCGATTGCCGCGATCAGCGTCGCATAGCGGGTCCACCACCGCCGGGTCGTGGCGCGCACGAGGCGCGTGTAGCCGCGGAAGAAGCGACCATCATTGTCGTGATGGTCTTCGATGCCGTCTTCCGCACGCATTAGGTATGCAGCCATCATCGGCGTGATGAGGCGTGCCACCATGAGCGAGAAGAAGACGGAGAAGGCGACCGTGAGACCAAACTGAATGAAGTACTGACCCGGGATGCCGGGCATAAACGACACCGGCACGAACACGGCAATGATCGTGAACGTCGTTGCGATGACCGCGAGGCCGATTTCGTCGGCGGCCTCGATTGCCGCGCGATAGGGGGTCTTGCCCATCTTGATATGACGGGCAATATTCTCGATTTCGACGATCGCATCGTCAACGAGAATACCTGTCGCGAGCGTCAGGGCCAGGAAGCTGACGAGGTTCAGCGAGAAGCCCATCAGGTCCATGATCCAGAACGTCGGAATCGCCGACAGCGGCAATGCGACTGCCGAAATCAACGTTGCACGCCAGTTCCGGAGGAACAGGAAGACGACGATGATCGCAAGCACCGCGCCTTCGATCAGCGTATCGATGGCCGCTTCATAGTTTCCGTAGGTGAAGTAGACGGAGTCGCTGATCAGCTCGATGCCGACGTTGGGGTTTTCGGCGCGCACCTTCTCGAGGCTCTTGGCCACGGTTTCCGCGACGCTGACTTCGCTGGCGCCCTTCGATCGAAACACGCCGAAGGTGACGACAGGCGTATCATCGAAGCGCGAGAAGGACTTTGGCTCCTGATAGGTGTCCTTGATGGCGCCGAGGTCAGACAGTTTGACGAACCGACCGTTCGGCAGCGCGATCGTCGTGTTGGCGAGTTCCGCGACATTTCGGGCATCGCCGAGCACGCGGATCGCCTGTTCGCTACCCGCCACCTGGCCGCGGCCGGAGCCGAGATCGACGTTCGTACCGCGCAGCTGTTGGTTCACGCTCGCGGCGGTGATGCCGTGGGCGTTGAGCTTGTCGGGATTGAGCTCGATGCGCACTTCGCGGTCCGCGCCGCCGTAGCGGTCAACGCGGCCAATGCCCGCCTGCCCCTGCAGGGCGCGTTTGACGGTATCATCGACGAACCAGGAGAGTTCTTCGAGTGTCATATCAGGCGAGGAGACGGCAAAGGTCTGTATCGCCTGGCCTTCGACGTCGATCTTCGAGACGATTGGTTCCTCGACATTGGCCGGCAGGTCGCTGCGGATGCGGTCGATCGCGTCCTTGGTGTCCTGAACGGCCTGCTCGGTCGGAATTTCCATACGGAACATGACGACCGTCTGCGACTGGCCGTCTGTCACCGTCGACTGGATCTCATCGATCCCGGTTATGCTGGCAACGGCGTCCTCGATCTCCTTCGTCACCTGCATCTCGAGCTCGGCGGGCGAAGCGCCGCTCTGCGTCACGACGATGGAAACGAGCGGAACGTCGATATTCGGGAAACGCGTGATCGGCAGCTTGTTGAACGACTGGATGCCGACGAAAAGCAGCAGTGCAAACGCCAGAAGCGATGCGACTGGATTTCGGATAGACCAGGCTGAAAAGTTCATCGGCCGTCTCTCAGTTGGAAATCGGTGGCTGTTCACGAACCGGCGTGATGCGGTCGCCGTCACGGACATAGGCGCCCGCCTTGGCTACGACCTCGTCGCCGGCTTTCAATCCCTTGATGATCTCGACATAGGCGCCGTCCTGGATGCCGGTTTCGACCTTGGCAAACTTGACGACGCTGTTCTCGACTTTGCGGGCCGAGGATCCCTCATTGCCCGACAGCACGGCTGAGACCGGGAGCGCCACGTTTTCGGTGGTGCGCACGACTATGTCAGCGCTGCCGTACATGCCCGAACGTGCCTTGCTGGAGTCATCGATCAAAATATGGACCAAACCGAGGCGTGTGAGCGGATCGACCGTTGGCGAAACCAGGCGTACGGAGCCGGTAACCTTCTCGCGACTACCGGAGAGCGAGAGAGTGGCCTTCTGGCCGGGCTGGACCTTGACGATGTCGCTCTCACCCACTTCCGCTACCAGCTCGATCTTGTCGTCGCGAATGATCGTGAAGAGCGGATCACCGGTCGCGAGTGCAATCGCGCCGATCTTGGCGTTCTTGGCTGCGACGGTACCGCCGACCGGCGTCTTGACGTCGGTGCGCGCCAGCTTCAGATCGGCATCCGCGATCTGGCTCTCAGTCACCCTGATCTCCGCGACGGCCACCTGGATCGCCTGCTTTGCGGAATCGACACGGGCATTGGCCGAAGCCGCTGCGGCATCCGCCTGCTCGACGGTCGCCGTGGAAACCGTGCCCTTCTTGCCCATTTCCTGGGCGCGTGCCTGCTGTTGGCGCGCCTGCTCTGCATTGGCCTGAGCTTCGATCAACTGAGCGCGAAGCTGCGCAAGGCTCGCTTCGTTCTTGGCCTTCGTGGCCTGCATCTGGCTCTTCTGCAGGATGAGTGCGTCGTCGTTCAGGGTCGCCAGCGTGCTCTCGGCTTGAACCCTGTCGCCAACATCGGCATTCAACGTGCGGACCGACAATCCTTCGACTTGAGGCTGAATGTAAACTTCCTCGACAGGCTTTACCGTACCGGTCGCAACAACGCGGTCGACGAGGGTGCGGGTGGACGCCTTCGTCACCACGATTGCCGGCAGGTTCTGCTGCGGCTTCGCGACCGGCTGTTCTTGGGCAAACGCTGCCGAAGCAACAGCTGCCGCGATCAGCAGGGTTGAGGCGCGAAGTATCTTAACAGGCGTGCGTGCCATGCGTCGTCATCCAGTTTGCTCGGTCAGACTCGCGCGTTGTCATCAGCTCGCGAATGGCCGGTTCCCGTATTGGTGTTCTCAGAAAGTATTTCCGCGTCCTTCGCCGACCCTTACTTAAGAAGTCCCTCGTCCGGCAAATTCGGTTTGTACGTGGTAGCGATTTGCCCATCGTGCAAGCCCGGCAGAAAATAATTCCTCATTTTGAACACAATAATTACCATTGCGATGCAGATCAATCACTGAGCGGTTATGCAAGCATTCCGATAGTTGATCGCCCATCGCCTCCATATGACGCGCTAGCCATGGCCGATGCGACATGGAACGCGAACTTTTTCGTCAAAAAGCAAAACGCGCGGAAGCTCCGCGCGTTTCGTCGTTTCAGCCGCTGATTACTTGGAAGCAGCGTCCGTGACGTCGTGCGTCCAGGCGCCCGTCGGTTCCTTGTTGATGATCTTCTGGTCGAGGAGGGCCTTGGCCGTGCGATCGTAGAGCGTCGTGTCGAGCTTGCCGGTGCCGTCGCCGATCAGCTTGGCAACTTCGCCCATCATGCGCTTCTGGTGGTTTTCGTCCTGGCCGCCGGCATCGACGACGATTCCTGCTGCTTCGTCAGGATTTTCGGTTGCGTATTTCCATCCCTTCATCGAAGCCTTGACGAACTTGACCATCTTTTCCTTGAAGGCCGGGTCCTTGAGCTTGTCTTCAGACGCGTAGAGACCGTCTTCGAGCAGGTCGTTGCCCATGGCGGTGTAGTTGAACACAGTCAGTTCTTCGGGCTTGAAGCCGGCATCGATTGCCTGCCAGTATTCATTGTAGGTCATGACGGAGATGCAATCGGCCTGCTTCTGCAGCAGCGGCTGTACGTCGAAGCTCTGCTTCAGCACGGTTACGCCATCGGCACTGCCTTGCGTCTTCAGGCCGAGCTTGCTCATCCAAGCGAAGAACGGATATTCGTTGCCGAAGAACCAGACGCCCAGCGTATGGCCCTTGAAATCGGCCTCGGTCTTGATCGGGCCATCCTTGCGGCAAATCAGTTCCATGCCGGATTTCTGGAAGGGCTGGGCGATGTTGACCAGCGGAACGCCCTTTTCGCGGGCAACGAGCGCGCCGCCCATCCAGTCGACGATGACGTCAGCACCGCCGCCGGCGATCACCTGTTCCGGCGCGATATCAGGGCCGCCCGGTTTGATGGTAACGTCGAGGCCTTCTTCCTCGTAGTAGCCCTTGTCCTTGGCGACGTAGTAACCGGCGAACTGCGACTGCGTCACCCACTTGAGTTGCAGCGTCACCTTGTCGGCAGCCATCGCCTGGGCTGCTGCGAGCGACATTGCGCTCGCCATCATCGCAACAATCAGTTTTTTCATTTTCTTTTTCCCTCTGAAGTTATGCCCCAATCCCATTGGCGGGAACAAAGCGACGCCTAGCCACCACGGATAGACGGATGCCAGAAAGTCACCGCCCTTTCGGCGAGGGCGACGACGCCATAGAAGATCGAGCCGACCAGCGCCGCAACGGCGATCTCTGCCCAGACCATGTCGACATTCATGCGGCCGATCTCGGTGGAGATACGGAAGCCCATGCCGACGATCGGCGTACCGAAGAACTCCGCAACGATGGCACCGATGAGCGCCAGCGTCGAGTTGATCTTCAATGCATTGAAAATGAAGGGCATCGCCGCCGGAAGCCGGAGCTTCAGCAGCGTCTGCCAGTAGTTCGAAGCGTAGGTCTGCATCAGGTCGCGTTCCATCGAACCGGATGCGGCGAGGCCGGCGACCGTGTTCACCAGCATCGGGAAGAAGGTCATGATGATGACGACGGCCGCCTTCGACTGCCAGTCGAAGCCGAACCACATCACCATGATCGGCGCCACGCCGATGATCGGCAGCGCCGACACCATGTTGCCGATCGGCAGCAGGCCGCGGCGCAGGAAGGCGACGCGATCGGCAAGGACGGCGACGGCAAAGCCTGCGCCACAGCCGATGACGTAGCCGGAAAACACTGCCTTGAAGATCGTCTGACGCACGTCGTCGGCCAGAATCAGCAGAGAGCCGGCGATCCTGACGCCGATGGCGCTCGGCGGCGGCAGCAGCACGAAGGGGATGCCGGCGCCACGCGTCAGCGCTTCCCAGAGGATCAGGATCCAGGCGCCGAAGATTGCCGGAATCAGCAGCCGCAGGAAGGAGCGGCCAAAATTCGAGACCGGCTTCATCTCCGAAAGCTCGGTGACGCAGCGCCAGGCGAGCAGCCAGCAGGCGGCCATCAGCAGGAAGAGGGACTTGGTCGCCAGGCCCTCGTTGCCGGTCACGCTTGAAAGCAGCACCCAGGCGGCCCAATGCGCACCGATCAGCAAAGCGCCGGCAACATAAAGCTTCGGCAAGGGCGCGAAGGAAACCAAGGCGAGGGCGACGATCAGGGCGATCGTCAGCCCAACGGTCGCCGACGAAACCGGCTCAGGCGCGCCTGCGCCCATGATCGGCAGCGTCACGAGCGCAATGGCGGCCAGCACCAGGACAACAACGCCCTGCCATGAGAAGGTCATCTGTTTCATGCCGGCCTCCCGCCCATCGACCGATCGACGATCTTCGCGACGAGGCCGACAATGGCGACCAGGCTTGCTGCCAGCACCGAACCTGCGACAAGCGCCGCCCAGATATCGATTGTCTGGCTGTAGTAGGAGCCTGCGAGCAGCTTCGAACCGATGCCGGCGACGGCGCCGGTCGGAAGCTCGCCGACAATGGCACCGACAAGGCTTGCAGCGATCGCGACCTTCATCGAGGTGAAGAGGAACGGCACGGAGGCGGGAACACGTAGCTTCCAGAAGGTCTGCGCGGCTGTGGCGTTATAGGTCCGCATCAGATCGAGGAACATCACCTCCGGCGAGCGCAGCCCCTTCACCATGCCGACGGTGACCGGGAAGAAGGAAAGGTAGGTCGAGATCAGCGCCTTCGGCACGAGGCCGGTAATGTTGACCGCGCCGAGGACGACGATCACCATCGGGGCGATCGCCAGGATGGGCACGGTCTGCGAGGCGATGATCCACGGCATGAGGCTGCGGTCGAGCGCCTTGATGTGAACGATCCCGACGGCGATCACGATGCCGAGCAGTGTGCCGAAGCCGAAGCCCAGCAGCGTCGACGAGAGCGTGACCCAGCTATGGTAGACCAGGCTGCGGTTGCTCGAAAGTTTGCGCAGGAAGGTATTTTCGAAGACGTTCTGCGCCACCTGATGCGGTGCCGGCAGCAGCGGCTTCGGCTGCGACAGCGTCTTTTCGACGAATTCCACCGTTCCCGGCGTCTGGTTGGCGCGCTGATCCATGTCGCGCTGGAAGGAGGCATTCATCAGCACTGCCGCGACGTACCAGATCGCGATCAATGCCAACAGGATTGTGAGGACGGGGACTATCCGATCCTTAAGAGTATCTGGCCTCATGAGCGCCCCCGCGCACCGGTTTTAACTCCCAATGCCTTAGTGCTCATAGCTGTGCCCCGATCTCAGGCCCTCGCGCACGCGATGGGCGATTTCAAGGAACTCGGGCGATTCGCGAATATCCAGCGGCCGCTCCTTGGGAAGCGGCGAGTCGATGACGTCGGTGACGCGACCGGGGCGAGGGGACATCACGACAATCTTGGTTGAGAGATAGACCGCTTCTGGGATCGAATGGGTGACGAAGCAGATGGTTTTGTTGGTGCGCGCCCAGAGCTTCAGAAGCTCCTCGTTCAGGTGGTCGCGAACGATTTCGTCGAGCGCGCCGAAGGGTTCGTCCATCAGGAGCAGGTCGGCATCGAAGGCGAGTGCGCGGGCGATGGAGGCCCGTTGCTGCATGCCGCCGGAAAGCTGCCAGGGGAATTTCTTCTCGAAACCGGAAAGGTTCACGAGGTCAAGCGCATCGGCTATGCGCTTCTTCTGGTCGGCGAAGGCATAGCCCATGATTTCGAGCGGCAGGGCGATGTTGTTCTCGATGGTGCGCCAGGGGTAGAGCGCCGGTGCCTGGAAGACATAGCCGTAGGCGCGGGCCTTGCGCGCTTCCTCCGGCGTCATGCCGTTGACGGTGATTTCACCCGATGTTTTTCTTTCGAGATCAGCAATCACGCGCAGGAAAGTGGTCTTGCCGCAACCGGACGGGCCGATGAAGGAGACGAAGTCGCCCTTGCGCACGTCGAGATTGACGTTCGTCAGCGCATGCACAGGAGCATCGCTGGCATCGTAGGTCAGACAGAGGTCCTTGGCGGATACGACGGAGGCAGCTTGCGTCAATGATTGTGTATCCTGTTTTCCCCGCGCTTGTGCGGTTTGCATGATAGTATGAGTAGCGGTTTTCATTGTTCCGGCAAGGTCCATGGAGGATGACGATGGACGCGACATCAAAGCCCATCTGTCACATTGTGCGTCCCAGTCATGCCTATGACGGCAAGCAAGGGCTCAGCTACTTCGAAGGCATCGCGGCCGAGACGGTCGGCGCCAAGGGCATCTGCATGCATCTTATGACGATTCCGCCCGGCGTGCGCGCCAAGGCTGCCTGCCAACCTCAGCGGCACCCCTTGCACCGCGATCATCGCCCGCACAGATCCGAACGAGCAGGAAAGCGTCGTTCTGCTTCCGGAGCTTGATCGGCTGGTACAGGGGTGACGATGTCAAGGATCAGACTCCCGTCGCCGGGATGCCGGATCGTTCGACCTTGCGGGGCGCCACAAGCTCCTTCCAGGTCGAGAGCGCCTTGTTGACTGCCTGGAACGGTTCGCGCTTGACGAACTGGCCGTGGCCCTCCTTGGTCTTGACCGTGCTTTCCTCGATCGCCACTTCGCCGCGCGTCAGCGTGTAGCGCGGCAGGCCGGTGACTTCCTTGCCTTCAAAGACGTTATAGTCGATCGACGACTGCTGCGACTTGGCCGAGATCGTCTTCGAGCGCTTCGGATCCCATACGACGATATCGGCATCGGCACCGACGAGGATCGCGCCCTTCTTCGGATAGACGTTGAGGATCTTGGCGATGTTGGTCGAGGTGACCGCTACGAATTCGTTCATCGTGAGACGGCCGGTGTTCACGCCATGGGTCCACAGCATCGGCAGTCGGTCCTCGAGGCCGCCGGTGCCATTCGGAATCTTGGCAAAGTTGCCGACGCCGAAGCGCTTCTGATCGGTGGTAAAGGCGCAGTGGTCAGTTGCCACCACCGACAGCGAGCCGGATTGCAGGCCCGCCCAGAGGCTGTCCTGGTGCTGCTTGCTGCGGAAGGGCGGCGACATGACACGGCGGGCGGCATGGTCCCAGTCCTTGTCGAAATATTCGCTTTCGTCGAGCGTGAGGTGCTGGATCAGCGGCTCGCCATAGACGCGCATGCCCTTCTGGCGGGCACGGCGGATCGCTTCGTGCGCCTGCTCGCAGGAGGTGTGCACGACATAGAGCGGCACACCGGCCATGTCGGCGAGCATGATGGCGCGGTTGGTTGCCTCGCCTTCGACCTCGGGCGGGCGGGAATAGGCGTGTGCCTCGGGGCCGTTGTTGCCTTCGGCGAGAAGCTTGGCGGTCATCGAGGCAACGACATCGCCATTCTCTGCGTGAACCAGCGGCAGTGCGCCGAGCTCGGCGCAGCGCTGGAAGGAGGCGAACATCTCGTCGTCGTTCACCATCAATGCGCCCTTGTAGGCCATGAAATGCTTGAAGGTGTTGATGCCCTTGTCCCTGACGACCGTCTCCATCTCGTTGAAGACGCGTTCGTTCCAGCCGGTGATCGCCATGTGGAACGAATAGTCGGCGTTGGCGCGGCTGGTCTTGTTGTCCCACATCTGCAGGGCTTCAAGCAGCGACTGCTCCGGTCCCGGCAGGCAGAAATCCACAACCATGGTCGTGCCGCCGGCGAGACCCGCGCGGGTGCCGCTTTCGAAGTCGTCGGAGGAATAGGTGCCCATGAACGGCATTTCGAGATGGACATGCGGGTCGATACCACCGGGCATGACGTAGCAGCCCGTCGCATCGAGCGTTTCGGTGCCGGAGAGGTTCGGGCCAATCTCGACGATCTTGCCGCCCTCGATCTTCACGTCCGCCTTGTAGGTCAGGTCCGCGGTGACGATGGTTCCGCCCTTGATGACTGTGCTCATGATCAGATCCCTTGCATTGATTGCTCGCGGCTCTGCGTCCGCCGGTAAAAGAAAGGCGGGAATGATCCCGCCCTTGATTATACAACGATTTCGGCGGTCTCGACGACGGCGTGGAAGAGGACGTCAGCGCCGGCCGCTGCCCATTCCTTGGAGATGTCCTCCGCCTCGTTGTGCGAGAGGCCTCCGACGCAGGGGCACATGACCATCGTCGTCGGCGCGACCTTTGCTGCCCAGCAGGCGTCGTGGCCGGCGCCCGAGATAAGGTTCATGTGGCTGTAGCCAAGCCGTTCGGCCGCACCGCGCACGCGCGAAACGAGCGTCGGATCGAAGGTGACCGGCGCGAAGTGGCCGATCGCCTCGATCGCGCAACCGACGCCGAGTGCTTCGCAAATGTCAGGTGCTTCTTTCTCGATCCTGGCGCGCATGCCGTCGAGCTTCGCCTGATCGGGGGAGCGGATGTCAACGGTGAAGACGACCTTGCCAGGCAGGACGTTGCGCGAGTTGGGGGTGAAGAAAACCTGACCGACGCCGCCGACGGCGCCCGGCTGGTTCTCCATCGCCACGGTCTGCACCATTTCGATGATGCGTGACATCGCGAGCCCGGCGTTGACGCGCATGTTCATCGGGGTCGAGCCGGTATGGGCTTCCCTGCCAGTCAGCGTGAATTCGAGCCACCAGAGGCCTTGACAGTGCGTGACCACGCCGATCTGTTTGTTCTCGACTTCGAGGATCGGCCCCTGTTCGATGTGGTACTCGAAATATGCGTGCATCTTGCGCGCACCGACCTGTTCGTCGCCAACCCACCCGATGCGCTTGAGCTCGTCGCCGAAGGTCTTGCCCTCCGGATCCTTGCGCTCGTAAGCATATTCCAGTGTATGGACGCCGGCGAAGACACCCGAGGCGAGCATGGCCGGTGCGAAGCGTGCGCCTTCCTCGTTGGTCCAGTTCGTGACGACGATCGGATGCTTGGTCTTGATGCCGAGGTCGTTCATGGTGCGGACGACTTCGAGAGCGCCAAGCACGCCGAGCACGCCGTCATATTTGCCGCCGGTCGGCTGCGTATCGAGATGCGAGCCGACATAGACCGGCAGTGCATCCGGATCGGTGCCCGGACGGGTCGCGAACATCGTACCCATCTTGTCGATACCGAGGGTCAGGCCTGCGTCTTCACACCATGTCCTGAAAAGGCTGCGCCCCTCGGCATCGGAGTCCGTCAAGGTCTGGCGGTTGTTGCCGCCAGCAATGCCCGGGCCGATCTTTGCCATGTCCATGAGGCTGTCCCAAAGACGATCCCCGTTGACGCGCATGTTCTCGCCTGGTGCTGCCACCATGTCTAAAGCCCTCACCCTGTTTTCGCGGTCATGCAGCGCGCATGCCCGCTTGTTCCCGTGGTCAGTTTCTCGGCGCTCTTGTTTGTTTTGTTAGCGCCGGAAAATCGCCAGTTGCCTTTGTTTTGCATCTGATCGATAATTTGACCGATTGGTAAACATTACAACTTCCGGCGCTGGGCTCAAGACGAAAATCAGGAAAAATACAGACAAAATCACCGGCATCTGCCCATTTTTGCGGCGAGCGGCTCATACCGGTTCAATCTTGAGTGAAATGGTTGAATTTGAAGGGGAAACAAGATCGACATGGCAATCCCGAGAGCAGCCAGGACTCAGCGGCGCACGCGCATTCAGGAAGAGAAGGAAGAGCAGATTCTTGAAGCCGCGCTCGACGTGTTTTCGGTGAGCGGCTTTCGCGGTTCCACGATTGATCAGATCGCCGAAGTCGCCGGCATGTCGAAGCCGAACCTGCTCTATTATTTCCGCACCAAGGAAGCGATGCACCGGGCGCTGATCGACCGCGTGCTCTTTACCTGGCTGGAGCCATTGAGAGCTTTCGATGCCGAGGGTAATCCAGAAAGCGAGATCCGCAGCTACATAAGGCGTAAGCTCGAAATGGCCCGCGATTTCCCACGCGAAAGCCGGCTTTTCGCCAACGAGATGCTGCAGGGCGCGCCGCATGTCGAAGACGAACTGAAAGGACCGCTGAAGGAACTCGTGGACGAGAAGGCCGAAGTTATTCGTGCTTGGGCGAAAGCAGGGAAGATCGCCAGGTGCGATCCCTACCACCTGATTTTCTCGATCTGGTCGACGACACAGCATTATGCCGACTTCGACGTTCAGGTGAGGGCGGTGCTCGGGCACCATGCAGGCGCCGGTCGCTTCGACGATGCGGCGCGCTTTCTCGAGCAGCTGTTCATCGACGGGCTGAAGGTCAAGCCGGTGCCTGGCGCATCATGATGTCGTGGCATCGCGTCATCATTCGTCGAAATTCAAGAGTGAGTTGATGGCAGCGCGCGCCTTGGCGTGGCGGGTTTTATAGGCTTGCTGGATCGCCTTCCGTCTTGTTTCGAGCGCTGGCTCCGGTGACATGGCCGATAACCACGCCAACGCGGTCGGTACAAACTCGCCGCCCGAGGGAATCAGAAGGTCGCTTTCGTCGAGCTGCTTCCTGATGCAGCCGCGGTCGAAGGAGATGACCGCGTTTCCGGCCGCCTTCGCCTCAAAGATCTCCAGCGGCTGCGCCTCGTTGCCATGGGTCGTGGCGAAGACGAACACATCCACCTCGCGGTAGAAGGCCGATTTCGCGGCGTCATATAGCGGGCCGCGATAGTCCAGCGTATCGCCGAGTTCTGCGGCGGCGGCATCGATGGCGGCGCGTTCGCTGGCGCCGGCCGGACCCGCAAGGATTGCCCTGATCGGCAAGCTCTCATTCCGCGCTTGCCGTGCGAGATCAAGAAAGGTGTCCACCCTTTCTCGCGGCGGAGATTGCTGAGCATGCCGATCACGAGATGCCTGCGGTCCTTCGGCTCGTCCCGTTCTTCCTGCGCTGCAACGAGGGCCGCATTGGAGATCAGGCTGCTCTGCGTGCGGCGGCCATAAGCATCGGTGAAGTCGTCTCGCATGATGTCGCACAGGAAAATGTGTCGCAGCCGGCGGCCGCCGAGCGTCAGGATGGATCGCATCAGCAACCTCGGCCTATCGATGTAGCTGAAACTGTGATGGTGCAGGTAGACGGGATAGGCAAGGAGCCTCGCAAACAGCACGATCAGCGACGTGTAGATCAGGCCAGAGCCGCCTTCGCAGGCGAGATAGCAGATCCTGTTGCCATGCTTGCGATCGCGCAACAGCTGGAGACAGGCGCTGAGCTCGACTTTGTACATTATGCAGCGAAGCAAAGTGCTTGTGTCATCCGCTTGAGGCGGCTTGGTTGAGTTTCAGGAATGTCCGGGTCTGGCGGGTGCTGTCGATAAATATCCTGATCCCACAGGATCATGCGAACCGCACCGATGGCATCGGAGAAGGTGAACTCTGTTTTCTTGTACCAGGCGGCGGCATAGGGAAGGACGCCATGACCGAGCAGATCGCATGCCCAGAGTGTGACGAGGCTGTAGAGCGCCAGCAGCGACGGGGTCGTGCGCATGATGGCTTTGTCGTTCCACTGCCGTTGGGTTTCCACGCCAAGATGCGCTCGCGTTTCGGCGAAGGTGACCTCGATCTGCCAGCGCCGAACGAAATAGGCAATGATCTGAGCGGGCTCAAGGTTGACGTTGGTGCTCATGAACGCCTGGGGTTCACGACGGCCTGATGGATCGCGAACGAGAACCCAGCGAATTGGTCTTGGGGGCGTTCCACGCCGATACCAGAGGCCGGTTCCTGATGTGACATCAAGGGTTTTGTCGGTTTGCTTGCCGTACCAGGACGATGCGACGATGCGCTGCCACTCGGTCTTTGCGTCTTTGAGGAGCGTTTTCAGTTTCGGCAATGGCCTGCCTTTTTGCGCCGGTCGCCCGAGCGTATGTTCGTGCCGTTGATCTGGTGGAGCAAAGAGACTGGCATCCAGACGCAACCGCGTGATGAGAGTGGCCGTGTCGGGAAGAGCCGCAGCCAGTGTATGAACGGCAAAGCTGCTATCGCCGACAAAGATGATTTCGCGGCCCGGCAGCCAGCGGCAAAGCTGCAAGACGCCTTGCCTTGCCCAATCAGTCAGCAGCTTGTGCTTTCGGCCCTTCTTCTGATCATGGCGCTCAGAGGGACACAGGATCGTCAGCACCGGCAGGGCTTTAATACATTTTGCCCATGGGACAGGTGAAAGAACCATGAAGCTCAACCATCTCAAGCCGCTGGCTTTGACAAAGTGGCCATGGCTGGAGCGCACCGGGTCACGATAAATTCCACGCGCGGCGATGCGTTGGCCCCAACGCCGTTCGATTGTATCATCCATGCCAATCACGACAGGGCCCTCGGGCACGAGCCGGGCAACAATGATGGACAGCAGACGGGCCGCCAACGTGCGAGGGTTCCAGCGGGCTCGGTTGAGGAGTTGATGATAGGCGGCAAAATTACTTACCTCCGCGCGTCCGGTGATGCGCAGGCAGGCCGTCACCGTTCGCTTGCCAGGCGAAAGGAGCGCACCCATCACCAGGACCAGCAGATGCTCCCAGCTTGGCGCGGTAAACCAGAAACGAAACGGCGACAGCCATTTGCGAAGGATGTGGGGGACCGCGTCTCCCGGCTCACGGCTACAATCATGTTGTTCGCTCATCCATTCGTTCGAATCCGATCAAACGAATGGCGCAAGGCCGGGACCCTGCGGCGAATTGATTCACCCAGGGCTGCTCAGATGCCCCCGAAATCACCACCGATTTTGTACAAAGTCGAGCTGAGGACGCGACTGAACTTGATCGGATGCTTCAGCAGCGACAGCTTGCCGGTCGGCGGGGCGACATTGCAAACCGTGACCCTGTTTGCTTCCGAAAGCAGCACGATCATGCTTTTAGTCGCGTGCGAGAAGCCGTTTTGTGGCGGAGGCAACTGGCCGATCGCAACGATATGACATGTCATGCGGGAGGCTACCTCTTTGCGCCTCCCGACTATCGCACCGGCGCAGGAAAATACAATCTCCCTCGCGCCGGTCCAATGCACTGGCCGTGCAGCGAACCTTGCGTCAGGCGGCCGCCGTCGCCGGGCTGCTGTCGAAGGCAAACCCCTCGTCGGCCCAGCCGGTCATTCCGCCGATCATGACCTTCACCTGGAGCCCGAGCCTGGCGAGGCGGAGAGCGGCCTTGTCGGTGCCGTTGCAATGCGGGCCGGCGCAATAGACGACGAACAGGGTATCTGCGGGCCATTGCGACATGCGATGCGCCGTCATCTTGCCGTGCGGCAGGTTGATGGCACCCGGTACGTGGGAGGCGGCATAAAGTGCGGGAGAGCGAACGTCCAGCAGTACGAAGCCACTGTTGCCGGCGGAAAGCGATGCGTGGACGTCCCAGCAATCGGTCTCGAAGGCGAGCTTGCGGGCATAGTAGGCGGCGGTGGCCTCCGGAGAGAGGGCAGGGGTTTCGGCGACGAAGCTTGGCATGGCATGTCCTTTCGGTTCGAGTTGCCGCCGACCATCGCCGATGTTATGGCTTGGCGAAATTGGCCAGAATGACGGTTCGCGTAAAGATCATGCCAAATGCGCTGAAGGGACCCCATGTCGCGGTGCTTGCCTATGACGGCCTGTGCACCTTCGAGTTCGCCATTGCCTACGAGGTGTTCGGTCTGTCGCGTCCGGAAATGGGCAAGGGATGGTATCGCTATTCGGTCTGCGCGATAGAGCCGGGACCGCTTCGTGCCGCCGGCGGGCTGACAGTTTCCGTCGATCATGGGTTGGAGGTGCTTGAGGAGGCGGATTTGATCGTCGTGCCTGGCTGGCGCGCGATCGATGCAGAGGTTCCCGAGGCAGTCATCGATGCTTTGCGCTCAGCCCATCAGCGTGGTGCGCGGATCATGTCCCTCTGCTCCGGTGTTGCGGTGCTTGCCGCCACCGGGTTGCTTGGCCATCGGCGGGCAACCACGCATTGGCGCTACGTCGCCTCGATCTCGGAACGCTACCCCGATATCAGCTTCGATGCCGACGTGCTCTACATGGACGAGGGCAGTATCCTGACGGCGGCAGGCAGCGCCGCCGGTATCGATCTCTGCCTGCATGTGGTTCGTGGCGATTTCGGCACGGAGGCTGCCAACAGCGTCGCGCGGCGCCTGGTTCTGCCGCCGCATCGCGAGGGCGGGCAGGCGCAGTTCATCCAGGCGCCGGTGCCGCAGAAGCGCGAGGGCATCCGGCTCGGCCCGCTGATCGAGTGGATGCGGCAGCGGCTGGATGAGGAGCAGCCGATCAGCCTGCTCGCGACGAAAGCCGGGATGAGCCAGCGAACCTTTCAGCGCCGGTTCGAGAGCACCACCGGGATCAGCGTCGGTGAATGGCTGTTGCGCGAGAGGCTTCGCCATGCGCGCGAGCTGCTGGAGAAACAGATCGGCGCATCCCTCGACGACATCGCAGCTTCCAGCGGCTTTGGGACGCTGGCGACGATGCGCCATCACTTCCGCAAGCGGTTGGGCACGAGCCCGGGGGCCTATCGGAAGATGTTTGCGACCGGCCGCGGTTGAGGCCCTGATATTGGCCTTCTAGCCCCTCCTCGTTCCTGTGCTTGTCACAGGAAACCAGCAGCTGCGGGTCTGCGCGGCGAGAGATTCATAAGGTCGTCCACAGGAGGCGGGTCGCGCTCAGCACGCAATGCCGCGGCGTCAATTCCGCCGCGGCGTTGCAAGTCGATTACTCCGCGGCCTGGCGGGCCATCGGGTTGTTCGGATGGGTCGTCCAGTTGGCGTAGTTCGGATCGACGATCTTGCCGGTGCGCTTGTCGAGGTCGCCGGCGGGGAGCTTTTCCATGGTGATGCAGTTCTCGACCGGGCAGACGTTGACGCAGAGATTGCAGCCGACGCATTCGTCGTCCATCACCTCGAAGTGGCGCACGCCATTGACGAACTGGGTAATCGCCTGGTGCGAGGTATCTTCGCAGGCGATGTGACAGCGGCCGCACTTGATGCAGGCATCCTGATCGATCTTCGCCTTGGCGATGTAGTTGAGGTTGAGATACTGCCAGTCGGAAACATTCGGCACTGCGCGGCCGGTGATATCGTCGAGATTGCGGTGGCCCTTGGCGTCCATCCAGTCGGACAGACCCGTGATCATCTCCTGCACGATCTTGAAGCCATAGGTCATCGCTGCCGTGCAGACCTGCACGTTGCCGGCGCCGAGCGCCAGGAACTCGGCGGCATCGCGCCAGGTCGTTACGCCGCCAATACCCGAGATCGGCAGGCCGTAGGTTTCCGGATCGCGGGCGATCTCGGCCACCATGTTGAGCGCGATCGGCTTGACCGCCGGGCCGCAGTAGCCGCCGTGGCTGCCACGTCCGTCGATGGACGGCTCCGGCGAGAAGGTGTCGAGGTTGACCGCGGTGATCGAGTTGATCGTATTGATCAGCGAGACCGCGTCGGTTCCGCCGGCCTTGGCAGCGCGCGCCGGCTTGCGGATGTCAGTGATGTTGGGCGTCAGCTTGGTGATCACGGGCATGCGCGTGTACTGCTTGCACCAGCGCACGACCATTTCGATGTACTCCGGCACCTGCCCGACCGCGGAGCCCATGCCGCGCTCGGACATGCCGTGCGGACAGCCGAAATTGAGCTCGATGCCATCGGCGCCGGTTTCCTCGA
This sequence comes from Rhizobium favelukesii, assembly GCF_000577275.2. Taxonomy (NCBI): domain Bacteria; kingdom Pseudomonadati; phylum Pseudomonadota; class Alphaproteobacteria; order Hyphomicrobiales; family Rhizobiaceae; genus Rhizobium; species Rhizobium favelukesii. The sequence continues at coordinate 3,099,449 of NZ_HG916852.1, read as the reverse complement.
CCAGCGGCAGGATCGATTTCCAGGCGTTTTCCTCGCACGGGACCATGATCGAGGCGATCAGCGCCCGGTCCGGCCAGTTCATCTTCACCTGCTTCATTTCGCGCAGGTTGGTGTAGAGGTCGCGATCGGTGATGAGCTCGATATTGTTCAAGCCCAGCAGGCGGCGGTCGGCGCCCCAGATCGCGCCGTAGCGCGGGCCGTTGACATTGACGACCGGCGGGCCTTCCTCGCCGAGCGTCTTCCAGACGACGCCGCCCCAGCCGGCCTTGAAGGCGCGTTCGACGTTGTAGGCCTTGTCGGTCGGCGGTGCGGAGGCCAGCCAGAACGGGTTGGGCGACTTGATGCCGACGAAATTATTGCGGAGATCAGCCATTGTTCATTCTCCCCTTCACGCGACGGCAACGGCCGGCTGCGCACCGGCAGCAAGCATGCGGTTGATGGATTCGGCGGCATCGCGGCCCTGCGCGACGGCCGAGACGGTGAGATCGTCACCACCGAAGACGCAATCGCCGCCGGCCCAGATGCCGTCCAACGACGTCTTGCCTTGCGCATCGATGGCGATGCGTCCGGACTCCATGCGCAGCGCGCCGAGGCCGGCGGCATCGAAGGTCTGGCCGATCGCCTTGAAGATCTGGTCGGCGGCGATGACCCCGGTCTCGCCGGTTGTCGACAGGCGGCCATCGACGAGCTTGGTATATTCAACCTCGATCGCGGCGACCTTGCCGTCCTGTGCGAGAATGGACTTCGGCGCCAGCCAATGGCGGATGATGACGCCCTTCGAGGTGGCGAGATCCTGCTCGAACTCCGAGGCGTTCATATGTTCCTTGCCGCGGCGATAACAGATCGTCACTTCCTCTGCGCCGAGCAGCTTGGCCTGCACGGCGGCATCGATTGCCGTCATGCCGCCGCCGAGAACGACGACGCGGCGGCCGATCGCAATCTCGCCCTTGCTTGCGGCCTGGCGCAGGCTGGCGATGAAGTCGACGGCATCATCCACGCCCGGTAGATTTTCGCCTTCGAGACGTAGCGCATTGACACCGGCAAGGCCGATGCCGACGAAAACGGCGTCATATCGCGATTGCAGATCGGCGAGAGAGAAATCACGGCCAAGTTGCTGGTCGTGGCGGACTTCAATGCCGCCGATCGCCAGAACGTAGTCCACTTCCTGCTGCGCGAAGTCGTCGACTGTCTTGTAGGTGGCGATGCCATATTCGTTGAGGCCGCCTGACTTCGGCCTTCCGTCGTAGATGACGACGTCATGGCCCTTCACGGCGAGGCGATGGGCAGCGGCAAGACCTGCCGGGCCCGCGCCGACGACGGCAATCGTCTTTCCGGTCAGAGCGGGGCGGCTGTAAAACTGCTTGTCTGCCTGCATGGCCGTGTCGGTGGCGTAGCGCTGCAGGCGGCCGATTTCGACGGGTCGCTCTTCTGCCGTGTTGCGCACGCAGGCCTGCTCGCACAACTCTTCGGTGGGACAGACGCGAGCGCACATGCCGCCCAGGATATTCTGGTCGAAGATCGTCTTGGCCGATCCGAGCGGATTGCCGGTGGCGATCTGCCGGATGAAGAGCGGAATGTCGATGGAGGTGGGACAGGCCGTCATGCACGGCGCGTCGTAGCAGAAATAGCAGCGGTCGGCTGCCACCAGCGCCTCGTGCTTGTCGAGGCGCGGATGAAGATCGGAGAAGTTCGACTCGTACTCGGCGGGCGAAAGCCGGCCTGCACGAATCCCAGTTCCCAGTCGTTCCATTGAAGTTCCCTCATTATTGGTAAACGGCCAGTAGGGGGAAGCGTAACTCAGGTTAAAAAATTTATCAAACGGTAAAATTTTTGCGATGCATGCCGTTTATCATATTGTTTTAATGGGGCTATTTTTGCTGGTTTCGGAGCGCCGTCCGCCCTTGGCCGCGTCCTTGAAATAAAAAATGAAAAAATCGATTTTTTCTCGTCCGTTCGGGGAACCATTCGGATACTTGCCCGTTACTGCGGTATCCGAACGATGACCGCATCGACCCAACATGCGCGCCCCCAAAACATCGTTCGGACCTACTCACGGTCCCCTCCCGATGAGTGAAAGAACAGCCGGTGCGCCGCCCTCGCACTGGCTGTTCTTCGTTTAGCGCATCGCTGCCTGTCGAGGAGGACGCCGGAGAATCTCGAACTCGGCGTCAGGGATGACCAGATGATATTCGATCCGGCCTGGTACCAGCGTGAGTTCGGCCTTGCCGTTTACCGAGGAGGGGACGACGCGCTCGAGCACCGTCTTGCCGAAGCTGTTGTCGCTGAATTCATGAATCTCTGTCGGATCGCACAGCGTCTCCGACCATGAAACCTCGATTGCCTTTCGCCCGGCAGAGGCCACTTCGTGGCAGCTCAAGGTGACAGCAGGTTTGCTGCCAGCGATCGCTCCATAGGAAGCCGAATTGACGATCAATTCGTGCAGCGCCAGGCCGACATGCACGGCGGCATTGGGTGTCAGGTGGACGTTTATCCCGGAGATCGGCAGCGGTCCTGCGGTCTCAGGCCAATAGGGGGCGAACTGCTTTTCAGCCAGTTCGAACAGGAAGGCACCGCGCCAACTGGAGTCAGTAATCAAGTCCTGCGAGTTCGAGAGCGATTGCAATCGCCCGCGGAATTTCGCCAGAAAGCTATCCAGCGATATGGTGTTACGGGCCGTTTGTGTGGCGATGCCCTGAATAATGGCCAGAAGGTTCTTCGAGCGGTGCGATAGCTCGCGAAGAAGGGACTTCAGCACCTTTTCGCGATGCCGTGCCTCCGTCACCTCGGATATGACGGAGAGGATGCCCATGGCGTGATCCGTGCCAGCGCGCTGGATCTTCAGTTCGTACGTGCGCATTTCCCCGTCGATCGAAATGTCGACCTCGGCTGTCATCTGCTTCCCGGTTTCGAATACCTGCTGCTTCAGCTTCTCCAGGTTGCGCCCATGTGTCTCGCCGAAGAGATCTGCGTCAGTTCCGCCCGGTATTGCAAGCGGCTGAAAATACGCAGGAAGGTTATCGGCATAGATGATCGACAGGCCAGGATCCTGGTAGATCACTGAAATCCCGGCACTTGCGAGCGCGCGCTGCAGTAGAACCACTCTGCCTTCCGGCGCGAAGGACATGCCGGGCACTGGTTCATTCCTGTTCACCTAGTCGCCTTTCCCATTTTGATCTTTCCTCACGGCGGAGGAGGGTGCCCATTGATCGGGAAGCTTATCCTAGAAGAAAGCGCTAAAAAAAAACCTTAAGGCCGGAAAAGCGTTCCAGATTCACCGAAACGCATTCCCGTTCCCTTTGTTCCTCAAGTCGCCATTTCTTCAGGCGGCGGCCTTGGTGGATTGGTTGAAGAAAAGTGCCTGACTGATCAATGCCTTGACCATGTCCGGATTGAACGGCTTCGTGACCAGGAAGGTCGGCTCCGGCCGTTCGCCCGTCAGCAGTCGCTCGGGAAAGGCGGTGATGAAGATCACCGGCACGCTCGCAGTCTTGAGAATGTCGTTGACCGCATCGATGCCGGAGCTGCCGTCGGCAAGCTGGATATCTGCCAAAACCATGCCCGGCCGGGTCCTGTTATAAAGCGCAACCGCTTCGGCATGCGTACGGGCGATGCCGGTCACCCGGTGGCCGAGGCTTTCCACCATTTGTTCGATGTCCATCGCGATCAGCGGCTCGTCCTCGATGATCATGACGTCCGTGGCAACCTGGCGAGAGATTTCGCGCGATGCGTTGTCGAGCAGGCTGACGACTTCGTCCTCTTCCACGCCCAGGATCTCGGCAATCTCTCCAACCCGGAAGTTCTCGACGGAGGCGAGGATAAAAGCCTGGCGCGCGAGCGGCGAAACCTTGGCGAGGTTCAGCGTTGCGCGCTGCTCCCACGCGTAAGGCGAGGCAGGTTCAGGGATCTGGACTGTGACGGAACCAAACAGCGTGGTGAAAAGTTTGTACAATGCAACGCGGTCATCCGCGGTATCCGGGAAAATGGATATATCGGTAATGATTGCCTCGAGGACGGCGGCTACATACGCGTCGCCCGACGTTTGCGTTCCAGTAAGCGCGCGGGAATAACGACGCAGATAAGGAAGGTGCGGCGCAATTCGAGTCGAAAGTGTCATTTATAGCTCCCAATAGGCCGGTGAGAGGCCTCAATGGCGATTAAAACGCCACGGACTGTAAAAATGTTCCTGATATGTAGGAACTTTTTTTTCTCAGCAGCATTATCGTGCCTACAAACAGAGGGCTCATCGCATTTGTTTCATGACACGCGACGGGATGTTCGCCAATCAGCCGGCCCAAGCGGCTGATGTAGTTAAGACGAACTTAATCAAGGCGACGTGGCAGAACGGGCGGATAACGAGTAAAGTGACGATTGATGACGACACGCAAGAATGAAAAAGATCGGCAGCGGCTGGAAATGCGCGCAAGCGATATCCTGGACCCGAACAGCCAGATCGGGGTGAAGTTACGATCGCTTTATGCTGCCGTGCAGGAAGAAGCGATTCCGGAGCGCTTTCTCGATTTGCTCGAGAAGCTTGACCAGGCTGAACTGGTCGCTTCGGCCAAGGCCGCGAAGTAAGGTGGCTCCATGGAAAAGCAGCAACCAAGCTTCAAGCGCGAACTCCTTGCGTCGCTACCGAGTCTGCGAGCCTTTGCCATCTCGCTGATTGGCCGGCATGACCGGGCGGACGATCTTGTTCAGGACACGATCATGAAGGCCTGGGCAAAGCAGGATCATTTCGAGATGGGCACCAACATGAAGGCCTGGCTCTTTACGATCCTGCGCAACGAGCTTTACAGCCAGATGCGCAAGAGCGGACGCGAAATCCAGGATAGCGATGGCTTGTTCACCGAGTCGATGGCGATGCACCCGTCGCAGTATGGCGCGCTCGATCTTCAGGATTTCAAGAAGGCGCTCGATCAGCTGCCCCCGGACCAGCGTGAAGCGATCATTCTGGTCGGCGCATCGGGGTTCTCCTACGAAGAAGCCGCGGAAATCTGCGGATGTGCCGTCGGCACGATCAAGAGCCGCGTCAATCGTGCCCGCCAGCGTCTCCAGGAACTGCTTCAGATTTCCGGCGAGGCCGATTTCGGGCCAGATGCAACATCCTCGCCGCTGACGTCCAAAGCCTTCGCCTTCTGACATGCCCAGCTCGACCCAAAAAGGCCGGCTGCCTCACGGCGCCGGCCTTTTTTCGGGTGAACGGCCGGCCTTTTTTCGGGTGAACGATGGAGTGTCAGTCGTCGTTGCGCTTGGAGCCCAAGAGGTTGGCCGCGACCACGGCTGCGAGAACACCCGCCGTCAGCAACGGCTGGGCGCGGATGAGGCCTATACCGGCGGCCGCAAGCGATTCCAGCGCCTGTCTGCGCTCCGCCGCACGGCGCGCTTCCTGCGCATTGATCACCATCATGATAACGAGGACGACGATCGCGATCAGCAGCGCTGCGGCAGCCAGGAATAGCGCCGCGCCTATGGGTCCATAAATGCCGGAGAGCCATATCGCGCCGGCAACGACGGCGAGTGTATAGGCGGTCAACAAGAGTACGACGGCAATCGCCACGAAAATACCGTTGCGCTTCGTCCGCGCAACGGTTCGGTGAACACTCGTGCCTACCAGCAGGCTGAGGAGCGAAAAGAGCATCTCGTCTCCTTAACGGCGGGCAAGGAGGGCGAGGACAAGCCCGAAGGCTGCCGCCGCCCCGATGGTGGCTACAGGGTGCCGGCGTACCGTGTTGCGCACTTCATGCGCGCCGCGTAGGTAACCCCCCCGCAATTCGTGGATCAGGTCCTCGCTGCGGGAGAGTAGATCGTCGTAGCCGGCTGCTGCCTGATAGCGAAGTCGATCACCCGACTTGCGCGATTGCTTTCCAGCGATCTTCGTCAGGGCCGCGATGTCGTCGCGAAGAGTTTCGATCTGCTCTTCGATGGTGGATTCAATGTTGTGAAGCGTGCCGCCATTGCGCCGGCTGCGGAGGGGGTGGAGGAGCGAAGAGGCCACGATTTTCTCCATCGGTAAGGCGCGCTCTACGCGGCCTGGTTCAACACAGGGCCGCCGCCGAAGGTTGCATGAAGATTGTCGCCCGGCAATGACCCACATCATCAATTGCTTAACGCGGCCGCTTCTCAAAAGTTCCGCTACGCTGGATTGTATCAGGTCTGAACTGCACTGTGGGCAAGGACGAAGGGTGTGCCGTCCGCTGGAACCTGGTTGATCCGCAGGGCACAGCCAAAGACGGTTTCCATGGTCTCATCCGTCAGCACGTCGCGGACGCCACCAGCCGCAGCCACCTGCCCTGATTTCATGAGGATCATCTCGTCGGCGAAGAGCGCAGTCAGGTTGAGGTCGTGCATGACTGCGATGACGCCGCCGCCAGCTTCGCAGAATTTGCGCGCCAATGTCATGATGGTCAACTGATGGCTGATGTCGAGGCTCGATACCGGCTCGTCGAGCAGGAGCCAGCACGGCTTTCCGTCGATGACCGGCTCGGCGATCTGGCACAGAACGCGGGCGAGCTGTACGCGCTGCTGCTCACCGCCCGAAAGCTCCTGATAGAAGCGTCCTTCGAAGCCCTCGAGGTCGACAGCCGTCAGTGCATTGGCGGCAATCTGTTCTACTTTATCAGGGTTACGATTGACGCCAGTGGTCAAGCCCATCCGGACCACTTCGCGCACCATGAACGGGAAGGAGATGGTGCTTGCCTGCGGCAGCACGCCACGCATCGTCGCCAGCTGCCATGGCTGCAGCGCGCTCACATCCTGCCCATTGAGGCGAATGGTGCCCGCGTAGGGGAGTTCGCCCGAGACGGCCTTCATCGTGGTCGTCTTGCCTGAACCGTTCGGACCGGCAATCGCCGTCAGCTGACCAGCCCGTGCGGTAAAGCCGACCTGACGAACGATGGTCTTGCCGGAAAGGCGTACGGAAACGCCGGATACTTCGATCATTGCTCGATACTCAAAGGGCAAGGCGTGCGCGATGCCGCAACAGAATCCACAGGAAGAACGGGCCGCCGACGGCCGCCGTAATGATGCCGATCGGCAGTTCGGCCGGCGCGACGATCGTCCTCGCAAGGACATCGGCGAAAATCAGCAACGAGCCGCCGAGAAGGGCGGAGGCTGGCAGCAGGAAGCGGTGATCGGGGCCGATCGACATTCGCAGCACATGCGGAACCACAATGCCGACGAAACCGATGCCCCCACTCACCGCGACCGAAGCACCAGTTGCAGCGGCAACGCTGACGATGGCGATATTCTTCAGCCGCTGGACGGGGACGCCCATGTGAAAAGCCGTCGCTTCGCCGAGCGTGATGGCGTTCAGGCCCCGGGCCATGAACGGTATGGCGGCAAAGGAGAGAAGAATGATTGGCGCTGCGGCGGCAATCTTTGCCCATGTCGCTCCAGCAAGTGATCCCATCCCCCAGAAAGTGAGGTCTCGCAGTTGCTGATCATTGGCCATGTAGATCAAAAGCCCGGTGAGCGCACCGGCAAGCGAGCCGAGCGCGATGCCGGCAAGCAGCATCGTGGCAACCGAGGTCTGGCCGTACCCAGTTGCGATCCGGTAGAGCAGCCACGTGCTGGCGAGGCCGCCGCAGAAGGCTGCGATCGGCAGTGCGTAGATGCCGAGCAGCGTGTAGAGCGGTGCGGCAAAGGTGCTGGCGAGCACGATGATCACCACTGCGCCGAGACTGGCCCCTGAGGACACGCCGACAAGTCCAGGATCGGCAAGCGGATTGCGGAACAGGCCCTGCATGATGGCGCCCGAGACGGCAAGCGATCCACCGACCAGGAAACCCAGGATCGCGCGGGGCATGCGGATATCAAAGATGATGATCCGATCGCGTGCGTTCAGCGCATCATCTGAACCGGCCACCTTGGCAATGACGTCGAGGAACGAGGCGTTGGAAGCGCCCGTTGTCACCGAAAACAACAGGGACAGGACGGAGCCGACCGCAAGCAGAACGATCGCCAGCAGGGCGAGGCGGCTGCGATCGCCCGTCCTGTGACGCTCCCGCAGACCTGTCAGCGAAAACATCGCACGCTTCTGTCCCATGGCGTCCTGAAGAGCCATCGTCAGTTCCCGTAGATCGCCGCGTTCAACTCACGGACGGCGCCTGCAGTGCGGGGGCCGAAACCAAGCAGGTGCAGGCCGTCCATACGGACGATCGCCTTGTTCTGCGCCGCCGGTGTCAGGGCCAGTGCGGGCTGCTTGAGAAGGTCTTCATTGCCAGTACCCGAACCATCGCCGCGGTTCATCATCAAAATGACGTCGGGCTTTGCTTCCACGATCGCTTCGTCGGTCAGCGGCTTGTAGCCGGGGACGTTGCCCACGGCATTGACGGAGCCCGAAAGCTTGATGATGCCGTCGGCGGCAGTGCCGGTACCGGATGCCATGATCTTGCCGCCCTGCATGCTGAGGATAAAGAGGACACGCTTGCGCTCGCTTTCGGGCCGCTTCTTGGCGTCGGAAATCGCCGCGTCGAGGTCTGCGCCGACCCTTTCTTCCAATGCCTTTGCCTTGTCCGGCTGCCCAAGAAGTTCGCCGACGCGGTCGATCTTCGCGAGGATGCCCTCACGCGTATAGGCATTCGGGACGGTCTCGAACGGAACGCTGGCGCTCTTTAGAACATTCAGTGCTTCCGGAGGTCCGGATCCTTCGATGGCGATGATGGCCGTCGGGTTCATCGCAAGGATGCCTTCCGGCGACAGGGCGCGCATGTAGCCGACGTCGGGCAGCTTCATCGCCGCTTCGGGATACATGCTCGTCGTGTCGCGGGCGATCAACCGATCCTGCTCACCCAGCGCGTAGACGATCTCGGTGACGTCGCCGCCGACCGATACGAGGCGCGTCGTATCCAGTTTCTCGGCCGCCAGGGAATCCGAGACGGGAGCCAGCGACAGCACGATCGCCGCCGCCGAAAACGCCAGTGCCCAAAGCCGCTTGTGGCGCGGTTCCTTACGCATCTTCAACCCCTTCTCACGCCGCGACGCTTGTTCCTGTGCGCGGCAGGGTTTCCATGATGGAGCGCCAGTCGTCGCGCTCCTCGGTGCCTTCCTTCCGCTTGCCGAAGAACTGGATGATCATTTCGCCATCGGCATTGTATGCCTCGAGCGAGGTCACATGGCCGTCCTTCGTCGGCTTGCGCACGGCCCAGGTCTCGGCAATGTGATCCTGACGAAGGTGCAAGTGGAAGGTCGGATCGAGAACGTTGATCCACGGACCCATCGGCTGCACGTTGACGATCGGGCCGGAATGGATCTGGACGATTCCGTTGTTGGCCACGAAGCACATGACAGGCAGGCCTGCCTTGACCGAAGCGTGCATCATCTCTGCCGTCGCCGTGTTGTCGAGCTGCCAGGCATAGTCGTCGCCGACAGTGCGGACGGCGACCTGGCGACCGATCTTCAGCTTGCGCAGCATCCCAAAGAACTCATGCGTGTCGGTGAGCTTGCTCCAGTGCTGGCGTAGCTCGTCACGCGTGACCTCGCCGCTCTCGTTTATCGACGAGGGTGTCGGATCGGCGACGAATTCCTGCGACTGATCCTCAAGCGTCAGATCCCGGACGATGGCGTGATAAGCCTCGACATTCGAGTTCGGGCGAAGATGGACCTTGTGAACTGCGTTTCCAGCCTTGTCGAAGTATTGCAGGCTGAGACGCTCCTGTTCGCCGTCTCTCTTGGAAACAGCAAAGCCGTGCGCCCAGCGATTGGGGAAAATGCGCAAGTCGATGTTTTCCCCAAGGACGATCGAGGCGTGCGGTCCGGCGGTGATGTTTTCGTAAACGCCGATCTTCTCGTGAACGGCGCTTTCGTTGCGAGAAAGGGCCATGACCTCGCCGAGTTCAGCGACCCGCTGCAGAAGCTTCAAAGCGCTGCCATCGATGCGGGTTGCGCTGATGCCAACCTCGGCCGCGACGAGCGCGGCTTCGGAAATCTGAAGCTGAGCCGCGATATCGCGCTCACGCATCTTCGGATTTTCTGCGCGAAATGCGCGAATGTCGGCGGGAGCCGGTTTCGTGGTCTCAGTCATGTCCTAGCCCTACTTATTGAGAATGAGTTTGCCCTGACGGGTGATTTTCATGCGGTAGACCACGCCATCGTGACGGATCATGATCTCGGTCGCTCCGCGAAAAATGTCTGCACTTTCCAAAACGCGCATTTCTGCCGTTGGTTCGCGCTGCAGCGACGCGTGACGAAAGGTATCTGGCTTCTCAACCATCATTGTCGGTCGGTTATGTCCGCTCGATCCGCGGCGCCCAACGCCGGGAAAATCCATAATTATCTTGACTCTCATAGTCATCATTTTTTAATGACGCAATAGCGGAGTTTGCAACTCAAGTTTAGAGTCTGATGATGGAGGAAATAGCAGTGAGCAAGATTGCAGCGCTTTTGACGAGCGGTCTGATCGTGGTTGCGAGTGCGTCACAGGTTCTTGCTCAGGATGCTGCAGCGGCGTCGCCGGCCAAAGCCCTCGAGGTCGAGCTGAACGGCCTCGCGCCCTCGCAGAAGGGCTGCACGATGACCTTCGTTGCGCTCAACAATCTCGCCGCGCCGATCAACAAGATCTCCTTCGAGCTTGCTTTCTTCAACGACAGGAATGCGGTCGACCGGGTGACCGTGTTGGACTTCCGCGATCTGCCGCAAGGCAAGAAGCGCGTGCGCCAGTTCGACATGCCGAACGTCACATGCGAGAGCGTGACGCGCCTGTTGATCAACGATGCGCCGGTTTGCGACGGCCCGGCCACGGGAGAGTGCATGAAGGGTCTTGTCACCCGTTCACAGGTTTCCATTCCTTTCGAGGGTTGAGTGGTTCGCCGGCATGACAGCCGGCGGCTTTCTGTTTCAACGGGCCGAGGCAGGCACAAATGGCAGTTTCAGCAAAATCCAAATCGAGAGTCATTCTCGTTGAGGAGCCGGTCGCCGACAGCGGAATGAACGACAACAATCCCGGCATGCATCCCGGGCATGAATTGTCGGATCTTCGTAACGTGCCGCGCCAGCCGGCCGCCGAGGTCTCCATCCACTACGCCCGCCTGGCATTGATTGAATCCTTCCCGCAGGATCCGCAGAGTGCGAGCAACACCGTCACTGCCGCGCCATCGATGGATGCCAGCGTCGAAAAGGATGAGAGCGCAAGACCACATCAGCGTCATGCGGTGATGGCTTGTCTCAGCTCTCTTGCTTGCCATGTGGCTGTCATCGCGATCCTGGTCGTCGGGTTCGTGGTCACACCACACGATCCGGTTGAAGAGGCCGGCGAGGTGGTGAGTGTTATTATCCTTGGCGATTCAGAGGCGGACCAGGCGGCCGCAGGCGAAAAAGCTGAAGAGCCACCGCCTGAGGAGATCGTGGCCGAGACCGTTCAGACGCAGACTGTGCAGCCGACTGCGATGATGCCGACGGAGACAGAGCCCAAAGAACCGGTGGCTGTTGCGCCGGCGCAAGAGGTCACGCGCGTTTCCCCGGAAAACGTCGTTGCCGCGCAATCCGAAGTCCTGACCTCGCTATCGCCTGCCGAGACATCCGTGGTGCAGCCGATGGCGACCGAAGTGCCGCCGGAGGTTCCTGCCGAGACGCCTCCCGTTGCCCAGGCCGCACCGCAGGAGGTTAAGCCGGTCCAGCCGATGGAAACAGCGGCGGTCGCTCCGCAACCGGATAAGCCGACGCTTGAACCCAAGCCGAAGGCGCAAAAGCCTGTCAAAAAGCCGGTCGAGAAGAAGGAGCCGCCGAAGAAGGCAAAACCATCTGCGGGGTCGGGCGGTGAAAACAAGCAGGACTCCAAGAAGGGATTGGTGGACGGAACGGAAACGGCAACGTCGAGCCAGAACTCGCGCGGCGCTGGCAACAGCGGCGGTGCAGGTAGTGCGGTTGTCGCCAACTATCCCGGCAAAGTGCGGTCCCGCGTTCTCCGTGCGCTTAGGGTTCCCTCCGCGCTAAAGCGCGAGCCAGCGAGCGTCTCGCTTAGCCTGACAATCGTTTCCTCAGGCGCCTTGAGCAGCGTTAGAGTCGCGCGAAGCTCGGGAAACCCGCAGCTGGATCAAGTGACTGTCGATGCCGTCCACCGCGCCGCACCGTTTCAGCCGCTGCCCGCGGGAAAACCGGCTTGGTCGTTTACTCTCCCGTTTCAGGTTGGGGGGCGCTGATAAAATATGACTGTAATAATCAACTTTATACTTTACTCTAAAAATCAAGTTTAATAAGGTCCGCTCGCACACGCAGGGTTCGTGTGACGATCAACGAGCGAACGGGTGGGCAATGGCTCGAAAGACGAAGAAGGGTTCCAACCGCGAGATCCGCGTCAATGCGAATATCGAGACGGTTCAGGAAGCGTCCGGGCGGTCCAAACTTGATGGACGCAGTTTCCTGTATGTCGGCGGACGGGACTGCCAGGTGGCGCATCTTCGCCAGATCGCAAGCAACTTTGGGGCAGAGCTGATCCACCACGACGGTGGTTTGCGCGAGGCCGTCTCCCGCATCGATACCGTGCTTCCCTCGGTCGACTGCGTCTTTTGCCCGATCGACTGTATCAGCCACGATGCCTGCCTGCGCGTGAAGACGGGCTGCAAGAAATTCGGCAAGGCTTTCATTCCGCTTCGAAACGGCAGCAAGTCCAGTCTGGAACGCGCGCTGCAGACAATGAACGAACGAGACAATTCCCGATGAATGGAGAACGCCCTGACGGGGTCATGATGATCGGCCTGCACAAGCTTGCCGCTCAAAGAGGTGACGGCCTTATGCCGGAGCTTTACGATCTGCTGCTGCGCAATGTTGAGCGGCGGACAGACTATCCCAACGTATCGGAGTTTCCGCTCTTGGAGGCACGGACGCCCGGGCAGCAGCCGGAAAAGCCGCTTGGTTTGGAGGCTGCAAACGGCAATAATGTTGTGGCCTTCGCGCCTGAGCGCGCTGGCGTGAAAGGCAAAGGGTAAGGATCCTGCCATGTATATTGCGATGAACCGCTTCAAGGCTGCGATCGGATCGGAGGCATCCTTCGAGGATGTCTGGCGCAATCGCGATTCCAGCCTCTCGCAGGTTCCAGGCTTCGTCGAGTTCCGCCTGCTGCGGGGCAGGACGAATACGCAGGAGGATTACACGCTGTTTTCCTCGCACACCCTCTGGCAGAGCGAGGAGGACTTCGTGAACTGGACGAAGTCCGAAAACTTTCGCGCCGCACACCGCAGTGCCGGTGAGCGCATGGCAATGTACAAGGGGCCGCCGGTTTTCGAAGGCTTCAACGTCGTGGCCGGCATCTGAATGGCCGAGCAGGACCCGGATCGTGTCGAAGTCCTGCCGGTGCTGCCATCGCCGAGACGCTGGCCTTTTATCGTGACGATCTTGGCTTCGACCGGATCATCCACCAGTCTCCAGACTGTCTGATCCTGCGTCGCGACGAGATGGAGTTGCAGCTGGCGCGCGAGCGAGCGCTATGCGAGGCGACGGCCGTCTACTGCGTGGCGGTCGAATTGCCGCGCTGCATGCCGAATAAGTGCCTCTGACCCCGCTCGAGCGACGGCCTTGGGGTATGGAAGAATGCTATATCCATGACCCGCATGGCAATCTGCTTTCGGTTTGAGCGCATACCCGTCAGCTCATCGATCAGCCTCGGCGGATGAAGGCGCCCACCGCGATCGCCAGCCAGCCGAACATCATGGCAAATCCGCCCGTGGGTGCGGCCATCGGAAACAAACCGGAACCCGCATAGCGCAAAGCGACGAGATCGCCGGCAAACAGAAGTGTACCAGCACCTATCAGTATGCCGGCAAGCCATGCGGTCCTCAGCTTCTCGGCGCCGATGGCAAGGGCAAGCAGGGTAGGACCGTGCGCCAGGCACATTGCCGAGGCCGAAGCGACGAGATGCGCGTCGTCGCCGCCATGCGCTGCGGCAGCCGCCAGCGCCACGCCGGCAAAGCCGAACAGGCCGGCAAACAGATAAAGTAGCGGCGCAATACGCGCGTTCAGCGTCATGGCTGGTCCTATTCCTTGTTCTGCATGTGATATGCGAGCCGTTCGATGGGCGGCAGGATGATCTCGCGCAGCTTCGGATTGGCGATGGTTTCCTCAAGTGCGCGGCGAAAGCAGAGCAGCCATTCGTCGCGTTCCACGGGACCGATCTTGGCAACGAAATGTCGGCTTCTGAGGCGTGGATGGCCGCGCTTGTCGGTGTAGAGCGGTGGGCCGCCGAAATACCCTGTCAGGTATTCGTAGAATTTCTCCTGGCTGCCGTCCAGTGATGGCGGATGGACGGCGCGGACATGGTGGGCCTCGGGCAGCGTATCCATCAGCTCATAGAAGCGGTGCGCCAGCGCACGCACGGCCGCGCCGCCGCCAATTGCCTCGTAAAGGGTAATGACTTTTTCCGTCACGGTTACATTCCTCGAAATCCAACTCTTAATGCACTGCGAGGAAGACGACCGCAACCGCCTGGATCAGTACGCGGCAATTCGCCCGTCGCCGGTCTGCCGGTGACAAATTTCTTGACAAAACCGTCTGGACGGTATCTTTTATGGAGATGTCACTCGCTCATCATCGCCGCAAACAGCCTCTCATTGTGCGCCAGCAGTTGCTGGATGTGGCCGCTCGCCTGACGATGGAGCACGGTATGGCTGCTGTGACACTGGATGCCGTGTCCGGCGCCTCAGGGGTCAGCAAGGGCGGACTGTTGCACCACTTCCCGACGAAGAATGCGCTGCTGGATGCCCTTTTCGAAAGCCTCCTGGATCGTTTTGACGCTGATATCAATGATCGCATGCGTGAAGACCCGGTGCCGCATGGCCGTTTCAGCAGGGTCTATCTGCGTGCCGTCGCCGATCTCAGGGAGAGTTCCGACGAGGCGGCCCATTGGGCTCAGGTCACGGTCGCGTTGCTTGCTGAGCCACGGCTTCGGCATCGCTGGCGCGCGTGGGTGCAGGAGCGGACGGAGGAATACGTCGGCACGGATTCGTCCGTCGATGCGCAGATCGTTCGGTTTGCGGCTGACGGCCTCTGGCTTGCCGACATGCTCGGCAGCCATGACAACGGCGGCGATCGGCATGCGCTGATTGCCCGTCTCGTCGAACTCACCAACAAGTAGAGTAGGACCCCGCCATGGCTCCCGCTGTCGTCTACGCGCTGCTCTTTGCTGCGATCGCGCTGGAGGTCATTGGCACGACGGCGCTGCAATTGTCGCAGCAGTTCACCCGCGTCGGGCCGACGGCTGTTCTGGTCATCTGCTACGCTGCCGCGTTCTATTGCCTGTCGATAACGCTGAAGGTCATTCCCGTCGGCATCGCCTATGCAATCTGGAGCGCGCTCGGCATCGTGCTGATTTCCGCTGTCGGCCTCATCTATTTCAAGCAGCGGCTCGATGCGCCGGCGATCATCGGGCTGGGGCTGATCGTCGTCGGCGTGCTGGTGGTCAATCTTTTCTCAAAATCCGTCTCCCATTGATTTCGCCCGCATCCGGGATCATCTGGCGCGCCACCTTGACCCGCTGCGATCCCCCGAATGTCGTCGCGACATTTGACCGCCGCCGCGCGGGCTTGTGAAAAATGGCGCCATATCCATATCTTCTTGAACTTTTCACAGCCTATTCTACGAATTGGACAACCCATGACCGACGGTACCGCTGACGCAGACCTTTCTGAAAATCCATCCGCAACCAAGGGCCAATCCTTTAACACTGCCGGCATCGCGCCGATGGATCGGCCGAGCGCGATCACGCGCTTCTTCATGGGTATCGTCGCATGGGCCGAAAAGCTGAACTTCAGATATGCCGAGCTCGGCAATCCGCCGGTCTATGATACCACGACGTTCCCCTGGGCCGCCGAGATGGAGAAGGCGTGGCCGCAGATCCGGTCCGAACTGGACCGTGTGCTCGTGCGGCAGAGCGAACTGCCGACATTCCAGGACATCTCGACTGACGTGAAGACGATTACAAGTGATAGCGGCTGGAAGACATTCTTCCTCGTCGGGTTCGGTGTGACGTCGCAACAGAACATCAAGGCGTGCCCGCAAACCTGGGAGGCGGTGCAAAAGATACCGGGATTGAAAACCGCCATGTTCTCGATCTTCGAGCCCGGCAAACACCTGCCGGCGCATCGCGGACCTTACAATGGCGTGCTTCGCCTGCATCTCGGCATAATCGTACCGGAACCGTCGGACAAGCTTGCTATCCGGGTGAAGGACCAGATCTGCCACTGGCAGGAGGGAAAAGTCCTGATCTTTGATGATGCTTATGAGCACGAGGCCTGGAACCACACCGACAAGACGCGCGTGGTGCTCTTTGTCGACTTCGTGAAGCCTTTGAAGTTCCCGGCCAGCTTCGTCAATTGGGTGCTGATGAACCTCGCCGTGTTCACGCCCTTCATTCGTGAGGGGCTGGATAAGCACAAGGAATGGGAAAAGAAGTTCTACGCGGAAGCGGAAGCCTTCAGAAACAGACCGCAGAATTAAACGCCGATCGCTGGACGAAAAGAGGCCGGGCCATTTTTCCGGGATCGATCGAGAGCCTCACGCCACAATGCGTCTGGAGTTCACGTCGATGTGGCTGTTTTGATGAGCGCACACGCCTATTCGGCTTGTCCGGGACCGGCCGACAGCGACGCCTGTCAGTTGCTGTTGGCTGCCATCAGCCTGCGCTTCCGGCTTCGTTGCCAGGTAGATCACATGATTGTCTGCTGCATCTGCGAGATGAAGAGCGATTTCCTCTTCCCGCATCCCGCCGCTACCGCGCGACGGACAATATCGGTGACCGCCACTTTACAGACAGCTTCGCATTCTCGCGAGCGTCGCATATCTTCGGCGCTATATTTCGGAGAGCGGATGCTTGTCATGGCCGCAAGGTGCCACAATCAGAGACGTTTTCAACAGGATGCTCATAGAGTGGTTAGCCGGTACGGTTAAGTGCATGAGGCCGGTTGAGACGCGGCCGCCTGGCCGCATCAAAAGGAAAACGGCGGCCGCGCATGCACTCATATGGTACTTCCAGCACTGCTGATATGGGCCGTTTTCGTTAAACAATGCTTTCGCTCTCGAATGAGGTTTTCCTCACAACGACACTCCACCGGTCGCTCTCAAATTTCCGAACATGAATTAGGTCAGTATTTGTCTGAAAGCTGCCACCAGCTGATCGCACTCAGCATCTGTCCCAATGCTGATACGAAGATAGTTTTCTATGCGTTCCATGGGAAAATGCCGGACCAAGATTGCTTTGTCCCGTAGTCCCGCGGCCAAGTCCGCACCGGATTTTTCGGGATGCCGTGCAAATAGAAAATTGGCGGATGATTCAAGGACGTCAAAACCAAGCCCTTGGAGTGCCACGGTTAGGCGCTCCCGGCTCGCCACAATCAAATCGCGGTACTGGCGAAACCAATCTTCATCTTCCCAGGACGCAATTGTTCCGGCCAAAGCGAGCCTATCCAGCGGATAGGAGTTGAAACTGTCCTTGACCCTTTCCAGTGCTTCAATCAGCGGCCGTTGTCCAACGGCAAAGCCAACGCGGAGCCCGGCGAGGCCCCGAGATTTTGAGAAGGTCTGAACAACAACAAGGTTCGGATATTCTTTCACGAGCGGGATGGCGCTTTCACAGCCGAAATCCACATATGCCTCGTCAATGACGATCACTTGATCGGGATGTTGCCGGATCAAGGTTTCTATTTCAGAGAGCGGTCGCGCAATGCCTGTTGGTGCATTGGGATTCCGGCAGGATGATTGCTCCGCAAGATTGCCGGTAGTCCTCAATTCGAACCTGCATGTTTTCATCGAGAGGAATTCGACGGAAATGTATTCCGTACAGGCGGCAGTACGTTGGATAGAAGCTGTAGGTTATGTCGGGAAAAAGCAGCGGCTCTTCATGGTTGAGAAGGGCATGGAAAGTATGTGCCAGAACCTCGTCCGAGCCGTTTCCAACGAACACTTCATCGGGATCGCGGCCATAACGCGCAGCAATCACCTCGCGCAGTCGCAGGGCTGTCGGATCCGGATAGAGCCGGAGAGTATCGTTTGCTGCCTCTGCGATCGCAACGAGGGCGCGGGGCGATGTGCCGTAAGGATTTTCATTGGTGTTTAATTTGACCAAGCCGCTCATTGTCGGTTGTTCCCCCGCAACGTAGGGGGTCAAGGAGTGAACCAGCGGACTCCAAAAACGGCTCATTGTAACGTCCAGTTCAGTCCTGTCGCAAATATCCCAATCAAAGCGGCAGTTTAACGTCTGATTTTTGCATCGTCGCAAAATCGGAGTCCGGCGGCAACCGGCTCAACGAAGATGTCTTCGGCAGGTAGCACCAATAAAATGGACCATCAGCAAGCGGTTCAGGCGCTTGCTGATGGTGCGATTCCACATGGGGCAGGCTGCCCGCGATTGCCGGGCTTTTTGTCTGCTGTTGCTCAGCTTGCCTTTGGCGGCGCGGTGGTTCTGGGTGCGCCCGGATTGTAGCCGCCGCCGATGGCGACGTTGAGGGAGACATAGTCCTTGGCCATCTGCTGGATGGAGGCGGCCAGGCTCGCCTGGGCCAGCGATACCTGGCGCTGCGCATCGAGCACGTCGAGCAGCGAGGAGGCGCCGTCCTTGTAGCTGGCGGTCGACAGTTCCAGGGTTTCCTGGGTCGTCTTGACCTGGGCGCGCAGCGCTTCCACCGTCTGGGCGTCGCGGCGCACCGCCGACAGGGCGTTCTCGACCTCTTCGACAGCAGTCAGCACCGTCTGCTTCCAGGCCAGATACTGCGTCTTGGCATCGGACTTGGCGATGTCGACATTGGCGCGCAGTTGACCGCCGTCGAAGATCGGCAGCGTCAGGGTCGGGCCGAACGACCAGGTGGTCAGGCTGCCGCCGGAGAAGCCGGCCGGCTTGA
The DNA here is from genome assembly GCF_000577275.2 of Rhizobium favelukesii. Lineage (NCBI taxonomy): Bacteria > Pseudomonadati > Pseudomonadota > Alphaproteobacteria > Hyphomicrobiales > Rhizobiaceae > Rhizobium > Rhizobium favelukesii. The sequence goes on along the minus strand of NZ_HG916852.1, from coordinate 3,080,631 downwards.
CATAGGTCGGCGAGATCGAGCCCGACAGGGTGATCGTCGGGTAGAGCTGCGAGATGGCGACGCCGATATTGGCGGTAGCCGCCGCCAGATTGCGCTCGGCAACGCGAATGTCGGGCCGGTTGCGGATCAGGTCGGCCGGGATGCCGGAGGCGATGCCGCCGCGGAAGATCGGCTGCGGCGCGGCCTTCAACAGCTCGCCGAGCAGCGAGCCGGCCGGCTGGCCGAGCAGCGTGGCAATGTGGTGGGCGGCGACGCGGATATTGGTCTCCAGCCCGGGGATTTCGGCCTGCGTCGACTGCACCAGACCTTCGGCCTGGACGACGTCGAGGCGCGAGGCGGCACCGGCTTCGAGCTGGAACTGGGTCAGCTGGTAGGTTTCCTTGCGCGACTTCAGGTTGGCGCGCGACAGCGCCAGGCGCTCCTGGAAGAAGCGCAGGTCGATGTAGGAGTTCACCAGGTCCTGCAGATAGGTGAGCTTGGCGACGTCGGCGCTGGAATAGGCGGCATCGAGGCTCGCCTGGGCGCTTTCCTTCGAGCGCCGGTACTGGCCGAACAGGTCGAGCAGCCAGGAGACGTTGGCTTCGCCGCCGCTGATGTTGGTGGCGCCGCTCGCCGTGCGGCGCTCGCCCATGCTGCCGCTGGTGGTGTGGCTGGCGCCGACCAACAGGCTCGGCAGCGAGCCGGCCCCGGCAACGGTGACGCCGCCGGCAGCCGCATTGATGCGCTCCAGCGCCTGCTGAACCGTAAGGTTCTCGTTCAGCCCGTCAACCACCAGACCGTTCAGCCGGGTGTCGCGATAGGCCGTCCACCAGGCCGCCGTCGACACGTCGCCGATGTTCTTGGCGCCGCCCTCGCTGAACTTCGCCGGAAGCGGCATCTCCGGGGGAACATGGTCCGGGCCACTCACACAGCCCGACAGAACAGACAGTGCGGCAAGGATTGCATATCGGCGCATAGGGTCTCCAACGGGATGCTCGGCGATTCTCTAAGAAACTATTACCGCCTATGGTTAATTTTTAACTTCCTCAAGACCCTTTAACCACAGTCCTGAAGGAAAGCACACATGATGACGAACCGGGAGGCGGGCGACGAGAACGGTCCCTATCCACAATCATCTCTACCTCGAAGAATATCATTGTATTCTAATCGATAGGATGTTATCTAATTTCATGACGACGAATCTGAAACAAACGTGGGCCGAGTTCGCACCCTTGCTTATGATCTGTGGGCGCGGGTGGCGCCGGGCTTTGAACGCCGTGCTGACCGAGCACAGCCTGTCTGACGCGAGCGCTGCACCCTTGATAGCGCTGCTTCGACATGGCGACCGGATACCGCAGGGCGTTCTGGCCGAAAGGGTCGGTGTGGAAGGCCCGACCCTTGTGCGAGTTCTCGACAGTTTGGAAAATGACGGCTTGATCTGCCGGGTTCCGGATGAGGCGGACCGGCGCATCAAGCTGGTGCAACTCACCGGAGGAGGCACAGCGGTCGCCGAGCGCGCCGAGAGCTGTGCGGCGGAGCTGCGAGCACAGATCCTTGGCGACCTTGATCCTGAACAGGTCGAGGCCGCCCTGGAGGTCCTGCGCGCCATCGCGGCGAAGACCGCGACGTTATCCGGAATACAGGAAAATGACGAGTAGCAAGAACACGATCGATCCCAGCCTGGGAGACGTCGTTTTTTCCATCAAGACCTTCGCGGCGGCGATGCTCGCACTTGGCATTGCGCTTTGCTTCGACCTGACGAATCCCTATTGGGCGGTGGGCACGGTTTACATCGTTGCCCATCCCCTGTCGGGTGCCAGCACGTCGAAGGCGCTCTATCGCCTGATCGGTACCGCGCTCGGCGGAACCGTTACGGTGATCCTGATCCCGAACCTCGTCAATTCGCCGGAACTGCTGACGCTCGCGATCGCGCTGTGGATGGCCTTTTGCCTTGGCGTCAGCCTGCTCGACCGGACACCGCGCAGCTACAGTTTCATGCTCGCCGGATATACGACCGCTCTGACCGGCTTCCCGATTGTCGCAAACCCGGATACCGCTTTCACCTATGCAACTGCCCGCGTCGAGGAAATCGCGCTCGGCATCATCTGTGCGGCGGTCGTCAATCGCATTTTCTTTCCCAGGCATGCCGGGCCGGTTCTGGCTGCTCGCATCAATGCGTGGCTGCGCGATGGCGCCGAACTCGCGATCGGCACGCTGAACGGCAGGGGACGGGATCCCTCGCTTCTGGCCGCTGCCCGCCGGCTCGCTGCCGATGCGGTCGATCTCCACAGCTTTACCACCCACGTCGCTTATGACACTTCGGCGCTGCGCGATATCGTCGGTCGCACCAGAATGTTGCAGCAGCGCATGGTCGCGATGCTGCCGATTGTTTCGGGTTTGGCCGACGTGCTGCACGCGCTCGAGAAGGCAACGGCGGGCAAATTCACGCCTGCCATTGCTGCACTGGTAAGCGAAGCCACGGCACTGCTTGAAAGCGGCGCGCCCCTTGCCGAGGACAAGCGCCAGCAGTTCCTTGCCCTGAGGGCGAAGGCCGAGGAGGAGGGGCGCGAACAACAGGAGTGGAACGGGCTGCTTGCTCATAATCTCACCGCCCGCATCCGCGATCTCGTGCAGATATGGGGAGACTGTCTCAGCCTCCGCCAGGATATCGGTTCGGGGTCCCATCACGATCTTCGTTGGCGCCGGTTCGGCACGTCCTTCGATCGGGCACCAATTCACAAGGACTACGGCATGGCCATTCACTCGGGCCTGTCCGTGATGTTGGCGACGTTCATTGCGACGGCGCTCTGGATCTATACCGGTTGGCCTCAGGGCAGCGCGGCTGCGATGATGGCCGGTGTGCTCTGCTGCATCTTTTCGTCGATGGATGATCCTGCCCCGATGATGATCAAATTCGTAAACGTCGCGATCGTGACGGTGATTGCAGCTTTCGTCTTCGAGTACGGCCTGATGCCGCTGATCCACAGCTATGTCGAACTCGCTGCCGCACTCGGGTTGATGCTCGTGCCGGCGGGGCTCCTGATGACCAGGCCGTCCCTTGCTCTCTACGGCATGGGCTTTTGCGTGAATCTGCCGAACATGCTGACGCTGCAGGACCGCCTGAATCTGGATCTTGCCTCTTTCGTCAATTCGAATGGGGCAATGATCATCGGAATGGTGATTGCTTGCGGAACGACAGTTCTCGTTCGCTCGGTAGGCGCTGAATGGACGGCCTACCGGCTGCTGCGGTCCGGCTGGACCGATATCGTTGCCGCCGCACGTCGTCCCGAGGAGGTCGATTTCACGAAATTGCTTTACCGGATGGTCGATCGCCTCGGCCTCGTCGCGCCGCGTCTCGCGATGATCCCGGCCGAGTCCGCCATCGCACAGACCGATATCCTGCGGGATCTGCGCAATGGCCTCAACACGCTCGATCTGCAACGCCACAAGCAATTGGTATCGCGCGACAAACGCGAGCCGATCGAGACCGTGTTGTCGGGCATTGCAGCGCATTATCAGCGCAAGCAGCAGAGCCGCGACGCCCAACCCGACGAAAACCTGCTCAAAACGTTGGACCAGTCGCTCGCCGCATTGGTCGGGGCCGGCAGCTCTTCGGCGATCGAAGGCGCACGCCGCTCCATGACCGCGCTCCGATACACCCTCTACCCTGATGCAGCCTGCCTCCCTCAGATCGCTGCGGCTGGCGGGGGAGGAAGAACTGCAAAGGAACATGCCGCATGAGGCCTGATATCGATATTTACGGGGTCTTCATCCCGACGCTCGCAGCGATCGCATTCGCAGCCTACCTCCTCAATGCCATCCTGCGGCGGTTGCTGGCTTCCGTCGGCTTCTATCGACTGGTCTGGCATCGGCCGCTCTTCGATACGGCCATGTATTTCTGCCTGCTTGGCGCCATCGCGCTGTCTTTGAACAAGGTGTCATTATGAAATCGCTTCTCGCTCATTCCGGTCGTTTCCTGCTCACCGGCGCCTTCGTTGCCCTGGCCGGAGTGCTCGGCTGGCATCTGTGGGATTACTACATGGACGAGCCCTGGACGCGGGACGGCAAGGTCCGCGCCGACGTCGTACGGCTCGCTGCCGATGTCTCCGGGATCGTCAGTGACGTGTATACAAAGGACAATCAGCCCGTCCGCAAGGGTGATGTGATCTTCCGCATCGACCAGGCGCGCTTTACCCTCGCCCTGCGTCAGGCCGAAACGCAGATGGAGAGCAGCAAGGCGGCGCTCGATATGGCAAGAAGCGATCTCGAGCTTTATCGCAAACTCGGCGAGAGCTCCGTGACGCGGCAGAAGATCCAGCAGGCCGAAACAACCGTCCAACAGGACGAAGCCGCCTATAACCAAGCCGTCATCAGCCGCGACACCGCAAAGCTCAATCTGGACCGCTCAGTGGTGCGTGCGCCGGTCAATGGTGTGCTGACCAACTTCTCCATGAAGCCCGGCAATTATGTAGCGGCTGGCACTGCTGTGACCGCGTTGATCGACAGCGATTCCTATTACGTGGCGGGCTATTTCGAAGAGAATAAGCTGGACCGCATCAAGATCGGCGATCCCGCGCTCGTCTATCTGATGGGCAGCAAGACGCCTCTCAAGGGGCATGTCGACGGCATCGCCGGCGGCATCGAGGACCGGGAGCGAAGCGATTCCGGCGCCCAGCTCGCCAATGTTACCCCGACTTTCACCTGGGTTCGGCTGGCTCAGCGCGTGCCGGTACGTGTGGCGCTCGATGCGCTGCCCGACGACACGGCCCTCGTCGCCGGTCTCACGGCAAGCGTCACCATCGTCAATTGATCGAGGCGGCTCCAGGAGCCGCCTTCGCAACCTGTAAGTTCACCGGTCCGGGCGTCCCACCGATGACCGGCAACAAGGATCCGACCCGGCAAAGCCGCTCGGCCCAGAAAAAGAAAATGGACGCCCGGTTCCAGGAGACAGCCGTGGACGATCGCCACGTCATAGAAATCACCGCCTGGCTCATGCAGAGCGGGCTCAAGGGCGTGGCGGAAGCAGACCTGCTCGCCGGCTTTTGCGAACAGTGCCGCATCAATGGACTTCCGATCGAGCGTTCCGTGGCCGTCATGGACACGCTGCACCCGATCTATGAACGGCGCGCGTTCCGCTGGGACAGCAGGGAGGCGATTGAGCGCGTGTCGGAATACGGCTTCGCCGGCCCCGGCGCGATTGCCGACAATTGGCTTCGTTCCGCATTTCACCATCTGGAAACGACAGGATTTGGAGAGCTCCGCAGAAACCTGAACAATAGTGATCCGGCCGATTTTTATCTGCTTGACGATTTGAAGGCCGCGGGTTTCACGGACTTCATCGCCATGGCGCATCGGTTCGGAGACGGTGGGACGATCGGCGAAATCGACTGCTTTTTCTCGCACTTCGCCACGCGATCCAACGAGGGTTTTACAGACAGCGATATCGCCGTGTTGCGCGATCTGCTGCCCTGTCTGGCGTTGGCGGTCAAATGCGTGACGATCAGCGGCGTGGCGGGCACGATTGCCAAAGTCTACCTCGGGCAGGATGCGGCCAACCAGGTACTTCACGGTAAGATCACCCGCGGCAAAAGCGAGCGCATCTCGGCGGCGCTCTGGTTTTCCGATCTCGCCAATTTCACGCATATCTCCGACACCGTCGACCCGGAAGAGATCATTCCGATGCTCAATGATTATGCCGACGCAGTGATCTCGTCGGTCCAGGAAGCCGGCGGCGAAGTGCTCAAGCTGATGGGGGACGGGACACTGGCCATCTTCAAGGGCCGGCGTTCGAGCGAGGCTTGTTGTGCGGCGCTCAACGCCCGCTCGCTGCTCGACAAGCGCCTGCTCGATCTGAACGCGCAGCGCCGCATCGAGGGCCGGCCTGTGACCGACGTCTATCTCGGCCTTCACCTCGGCGAGGTCTTCTACGGCAATATCGGCAGCGAGGATCGGCTTGATTTTACGGTCATCGGGCCAGCGGTGAACGAAGTCAGCCGCATCGTCTCTCTCTGTCGGTCGCTACAGCGCCGGCTGCTGATGTCGGCCAGCTTTGTGGCGATCATTCCACCGCCGCAGATGGACAGCCTGCATTCGATAGGGCTGCATGCACTACGAGGCGTCAATCGCGCGCAGGAGCTCTTCACGCTGATGCCAGTTTGAGGGCAACGCGCACGCGCCTATCGCAACGAATTTGAGTATGCCCCGATCCGCCTGTGACTGGTACGGTGGCCGATCAATACTCGGCCGAGTTCAGCAAGTTTTGCTGCAGGCGCGTTGGTTCCATGCGAGTGCACGACTGTAAATGCCGACGCAACAGGGGGCCGGCGTCAGCTGTTAAAGCGGTCTGTTACCGTTGCGTACTTCCACCGTATCGCCAGGTCGATAAAGTGGCATGAAACGAAGCCGACCGAAGCCGGGGTGGTCTTCATGGGCAAGGAATACGACAAGGCAAGAACGCCTACTGGCGCTGAGCGGCGAGGCCTGCGCCGTCTGATGCTGAAGCTGCCCGCGGTCCGCGGGCAACTTCAACTGATCGGAGAGAAGTCGGAATCTCTTGGCAGCCTTTGCGAAGCCTATGAAGATGCGAGTTCCATGCTCGATCGGTTGAGAAGTGTTGTCGCAGATACGAACCACGCGATGGTCCATGAGTATGAAATCGTCTGTGCAGAGATAGAGGCAGATGTCGTCAAGTACTGTCTTGAGCGCGGAGACGGCTTCCTGGATTAGGACCAGTGGCAGCGCCGGCCTTGATCGCGTTTCGGTTTTGTTAGCATTTCGTGTTGCAACCTCTTGTTTTCTGCGCGATTACCCCATCTGTTCTACTTGGCATTGAGCATCGCGCAGCAGGGGCGGCAGTGATGAAGGCTGAAGAACAGCATGGCGGGGATCACGAAGTCGCATGCCCGCAAGCCCGCGCAGAGCTGGACCGTCTGCTCGCCGACGAGCGGTTTAGGGCCACCGAAAGAAGCCGGAGCATCCTCAGATATATCGTGGAACGGCAATTCGCCGGTTGTGCGGAGGGTGTGAAAGCCTTTTCTATCGCCGTCGATGTGCTTGGCCGACAAAGCAATTTCGATCCGTCGCTCGATCCCATCGTCCGCATTGAGCTCAGCCGGTTGCGATCCTCTCTCAGCCAGTATTACGAGGCTTTCGGGGAGGAGGGTGGTGTCACAGTTCAGTTGCCGAGGGGGCGCTACGTTGCCGTTTTCACGCGGTCTACGGGGGGCTTCCCACACATCTATGATCGAGAGCATCCCGCAACTGCCTGCGGAAAACCCGCAGATCTCGTTCTCGAGCAAGCTCCCTCAGCGGTTGTGCCCGCTGTCCCGGCCCGACCCTGGGTGACGGCCGCAACTCTGGGGCTGCTGATGATTGCCGCCGTGGCCGGCGGTGTCGCCGTTTATGCGTCGCGCCCCGTCACGACGGCCAAGCCTACCGTCGCAGTCACCCTGACCGCGGTCGATGAGGGGTTGCGCGGCGAGGCCTCTGTCACTCGGGACATGCTGCTGACCGCCCTTACGCAATTTCAGACATTGACCGTTTCGCAAGCCCAACGACGTGAACGCCCGCTTGCCTCCGTGTTGCGTCCGGCCAAGTCGAACGCCTATGCAATCGACATGAAGTATTATGGTGATGGCGACGACCGCAGCATCTGGTGGCAGATCGTGGACACTGCGACGGGCGACCTTCTCAAATCCGGCCTTGAAAGCGTCGACACCAGTGGCAGGACGGTTGCAGCGGTCCGAGATGAACTGGTTGCCCAACTCGCACGCCGCTTCGCTGCGACACGCGGCGTCATCAACAATATCGAAACGTACACCGCCTCTGAGGGATCGCTTGGCAATGCATGCGTGCTTCGGGCCGAATACCAGTTGGACGATGGCAAGGCATCGAGCTTCGCACGCACGATCGATTGCTTGGAGCGAACAATCGCAGCAAACAGTTTTGATGCCGACGCAACGGCAGCGCTCTCGGCGTTGCTGGCGGCGGCGCAGGCGGAGGCTGCCGACGACAGCAAGATCGCACGTGCGCTCGAGCTTGCCAGTCGGGCAGTCTCCTTGGCACCGCTCTCCGATCGGGCTCACGTCGCTCTGATGTTGTCACAATTCTACAGTGGACGGGTCGACGCGGCGATCGCTGCGGGCAACCGCGCGCTGGCGCTCAACCCCAACAACCCCGATGCAGCGGCAAAACTTGGTCTCGTGCTGTTCCAGTCAGGCTATTTCGATGCGGGTGTTTCTCTTGCGCGGGATGCCGGCCGATCAGTTGATGTCGTTCCACGCGACGCGGTTCTCGTGCTCGCATTGGACGCTTACCGACGAAAGGATTGGTCGGAGGCCTCGCTGTTGTGCGAGCAGGTCAGTGACAGTACTTTCCTGATTAGCATCCTCCGGGTTGCTGCACTCGGGCAGCTTGGGTCGGATGAAGCGGTGCAGCGACTTGCCGAGCTCCGCCAGCTTGCGCCGGACTTCGAGACGACCTTCCGTGAGAAAATGGCGCCCAGACGCTATCAGCCGGTACTTTCCGCGGCCATCGAAGAAGGGCTGACGAAAGCGGGTGCCCGCTTCAAGACCGAGGGTTTGGCGACCGCCTTTTAGCGACGCAGGATCGTCCATGGCGGTCGCGCAGCGAGGTTCGGCAGACAAGCTCACACGATGATCACGGCGTGCGACAACACAGGCGCCTAGCCTCTTGCATTTGCCCACTGCCCCGCTGGATCGATGTTGCAGCTTCAGTCGATCTCACCAAGCACAACATAGGTGCGATCGCCAAGCTCGATCTCGGTCATGGCGGCATTTGCGCCGTCGGCACAGCCCCTTGGGGTGAAATGTTCCGGGAGCATCGCCGCGGCGACCGCCGAGATCTCGTGCTTTGCTAGAATGTCGAGCTGGCTTGATCGCCAGAACGTGACAAGCTCAATGGTCTCACTGCCTGCCAAAACGATCGACCAGCAACTTTCACCTGCCGCATACTCGGTCGTGTCGAGGTGCGCATTGACCTTGTGCGCCATTGCAACGTCGTTTCCCACGTGGTCCTGATATGGATAAAGGACACAAACCAAAGCGGCCTCGAAACTCGACAAATTCGAACCCGGAATGGCTTTGCCAACGGCGATGGAGCGAAGCTGGCTTCGTCTATAACCTCCGGCGCCCGGCTCACATCGGCCATGCCGAACAACTGCGGCAATGAGAGTGCCAAAACAGTCGCAACACTGGATGAAGATCTCCGCGCCAACTCAACTCATGAAACGCGGCCTCGTCTACGCTGTCAACCGCCGTCCAATGTTGGCCGGATGAACCTCGAGTAGGCGTTCGACGCAGGGACAGCTTGCGCCCGGCCGCTGATCTCGGCTTTTTTCTTTACCTGCGAGAGGGGGACGTCGGTGCGGATCAGGCCGCGGTCGTAAAGATAGTCCGGCAGGTAGCCGGATACGATAATGCGCCAGTCGAGCGGGATGCCAGGGTCGATCAGCCGGGCGAGCTTGAAGACGATGGTCGTGCAGTTTGCCGTGATCGTCTGATAGAATTCGGGCTGCACCGAAAGCGCGTTGGCCTTCTCGAGATAGGACAGGAAGAGCGTGCGTGCTACCTTTGCGGAGACTTGAAGAGGATAGAGTGACACGGTTTCCCGGCGGATGTTGGTGCGTAGCCGGACGATGTCGTTTTCTTCGGCCGCAATCAGGACCAGTTCGAACTCCTTGAAGAAGCCGCCGATCTCCGAAAACGCTTCGCCTCGTTCCTTTCGGATCTCTGCCGAGAATACGACGTAGCGACCGTCCGCAAAACCAAAGCTGACGAGGGTATGAGCAATTGCCGGATTGCTCCAGACCGAGTTAAGCAGGTCCACTGACTGTAGCGAAGCGAGATCATACGTCCCGGTTTGCCAAACCGGGTCGAAGTCTTCGGTCGTCCGCCATCGAAAACTCCGGATATTGTGCAGTGTGATCTCATCGCCTGCTATCGTTGCGGTGACGCCGTGGGCAACGTCGGTCGCCCAGTCCCGATCATTGCTTGGCTTGATGCTGCTCCACCAGTAGGAAACCGCCAGCATTGCTGCGAGCACAAGCACACCAACGAGCAGCGGCCGCCGCCTGACGGTCAGAATGGTGATCAGTCCGGTGAGCAAGCCGGCGGCGATGATCGGCCATTTCCATGGAGACGGGGCCTGGTAGAAAGCGGCGAGGGCAAACCATCCCGTGAAGGCGGTGACTGCCAGCCGGAAGGTGAACCGAGTGATGAGTGCCAGAACTCGCCATTTCCGAGGCGGTGGCGCAGTTGAGATGATTGCCAATGTTTCGCCCTCGCGAATGCGCCAGCCTGCCAATCAGGAGGAGTAGTATCGCGCGGCCTCGCAGCAACCGCAAACCATCGGAAGAACCGACCTCAGCTTCGAAAGCGGCCCCGATCCCACCCTCGGTGCGAGCAGGGCCGCCGCTGCGGATCATGTGGATGCGGCTTCGCTCGGGCTGCCTGAGAGCGCCTTGCGCAGCCGCTCCTCCTGATCCGGCGCCAGCGAGGTTTTCAGGACGCGGCCACGCAGCCCCTGGAGCTCGGCGAGAACCTTCTCCGGTTGCGCTTTGCGCACGAGGACGAAGAGAGCGGAGGAGGAATTCGGTATCGTCCCGCCAAGAGACTTGATGAACTCGTCGTCGATGCCATAGTCGGCGAGCGAGCCGGAGATCGCGCCGGTGCCTGCGCCGACGAGGCCGCCGATCGCAAAGCCCGCGAGCGGATTGAGGAATAGCAAGCCGACGAGGCCGCCCCAGAGAGAGCCGGACAACAGGCCCGACGTGGCGCCGATTGCTGTCAGGTTGAGGCTCTGCTTGAGATGGACCTTGCCGGCCTCGTCGCGGACCACAACGACAGCATCTTCGAGATCGACGAGGTATTCCTTCTTCAGGTTGTGCAACTTCAGCAGCACCTTGTCTGCTTCATCCATGGCATCAAAGCCGATCACGACGAGTTCCGACATTGTCCGTTCCTTTCGTTTGATAGCGAGGGTATGGAGCACCCGGCCGGCAGAAGCGCCAGCTGGGACCTATTGATCGAACGCGTAAATCTTCTTCCAGTCGGCCTTCATGTCGACGAGCAGCCAGTTGCGTGCAGCAGCCTCGTCAAGCGCCCTGTCGAGCCTTCCGAAGTCAGATTTGCGATCATATGCGTATTCCCGATCTGCATCGGTATGATGAATGATCATTGCGAAGTGAGGCCCTTGGCCAGCCATCACCCAGCGCAGCATTTCATAGTCTCCGTCCGAATTGCCGGCGGCAAAGACCGGGCGCCTGCCGATGAACTTGTTGATGCCCACGGGCTTGCCGGGGCCATCATCGACGAAATCGATCTTCAAGAGCCGGTTCAGGACCGGCGTGTCGTCGACCAGCGCATATTGCGTCGTAATCGTGCTGCCGACGACCTGTTCAGGCGGGATGCCGTATGCCTTCTCGGTCATCGGGCGCATGAACTCGACGCCGCCGCCCGAGACGATGAACGTCTTGAACCCCTTTGCACGCAGGTAGTCCAGCACTTCGTGCATGGGCAGGAATGTCATCTCGTTGTATGGCTTGCCGGTCTTCGGGTGTCTTGCTGTGGAAAACCAGTCGTTGACGATCTTGCGGAAATCCTCGCTCGTCATGCCGGCATGGGTCTCCATCGCAAGCTCGACGATGCCCCGTTCGCCGCTCTTGGCGATGCCCTTGAGATCGCCAGCGAGGATCGACTTGAAGGGCTCCTTCTCCTTCCACTCTGGATGCTCCGGGGCGAGCGCCTTGACCCGATCCAGTATGAAGCCAAGCTGAAAATAAAATGGCTGCTCGGTCCAGAGCGTACCATCGTTGTCGAAGACGGCGATACGGTCCTCGGGCGCCACGTAGTCGGCGCCGCCCTCCGTGGTGACCTTGTTGACGAAGTCCACGATTGCCTGCTTCGACTTGCCGTCATTCCAGGAAGGAAGCTCCTGCGCGAATGCGCTCACCGGGAGCAGCAGGAAAAGCAGGAAGACGCGCACAGATCGAGACATCGAGATGCTCCCAGTCAGGTTGCAACGCGCTTGATGCAGCGAAAGCCGACATGGCTGGTCGAGGTGTCTTCCGGCTCGGCGTGACGAGCGGCCGGGCGATAGCGGCGGCAATAGTTCGGGGCGCAAAGATGCGAGCCACCCTTTAATACGCGCCTCGGGATGAGAATGTTCGGTTGGTTGGGATCGTAGCTCGCCTCTTTCCCGCCGCCGCGGGGGTTCTCTGGGATGCAACAGGCTTTCGGCGCGGGTTCCGGATGGCGCGTGGACCAGTAGTCCGACGTCCACTCCCAGACGTTGCCGATCAGGTCATAGGCGCCGTAGCCGTTGGGCGGAAAGGAACGCACGGGCGTTGTTCGGTCCTTACCTGCAAGCTTCGTGCTGTGCGTCGGGAACGTGCCTTGCCACGTGTTGGCCATCGCAACACCGTTGGGCATGAGTTCGTCGCCCCAGGCAAACTCAGTGTCGTCAAGCCCACCGCGGGCAGCGAGTTCCCACTCGGCTTCCGTCGGCAGGTCCATTCCCGCCCATTCGGCATAGGCCTTCGCATCGCAATATGCGACGTGAACGACTGGATGGTCGAGCTTGCCGCGGAGATCGCTCAGCCCGCCATAGGGCCGCCGCCAGTTGACGCCGAACTTGAATTTCCACCACTGCCCGATGTCCGTGCCGGTCACCGATTTCGGCGGTGTGAAGACGAGAGATCCGGCCCGCAGCATGTTCGGCAGGGCGCCGGGATAATCTTTCGGGTCTGGCGTTTTCTCGGCGAGGGTAACATGGCCGGTCGCCTTGACGAATTCCTGGAATTTGCGGTTCGTGACAGGCGTCGCCTCGATCCAGAAGCCGTCGACGGTAACAGGATGAGCCGGGGCCTCTTCCGGGTAGTGCTCGTTGGAACCCATCACGAAGGTCCGGCCAGGTATCCAGACGAGGTCGCCATTGTCGTCGCCCTGACGTTGCTGCCGGTGTGCTGTGTCATATGCCAGTGCCATCGTCGCCTCCGAAAGCCTGCCCGAGTATCGCCACATGTTGCGTCACCCGTAAGTACGTTACGGTAACACGCCTTCCACAAAACGTTACATCAGGCGTAAATCTGCTGCTCCAGCCTCAGGATTCAACGCGGGTAGTGAATTTCCGCGCGTCGTGCGGGGCGTGTCTCGCTGCGCCCGCCTGTTTCGCGTCATCGCGGTCGCCAGCGCCGCTCGATCGAGCGTAGCTGCTCGGTCGCGGCGGGATCATCATCGCCTGCGTATTCCCGGCGAAGACGACCACGGTTCGTACCGGGGCTTCGCTTGCCTTGAGGTTGGCGCGATCGCGATCGAACGACTGTGTGATGGTGACGCCGCGGACCGCGAAAGGAAGCGCGTCGCTGTCGCTGCCGGTTGGGCAGCCAGCTGGGAACTGCGTCGGTGGCAACTGTGCGGTGCCTCGAGCGAACTTGCCGTCATCGGAGGAGCTGAATTTAATCGTTGCGGGAGGCAGCGTGAAGGTGCCCGTCGTCTATCGAGGCTATCGGCGCGTGCTGTCATGGCTCCACCGTGAACAAGATCGAGCGGGCCGCTCAAAAAGCCAACCCGCTCATGGCGCTTTGCTATTTCCCGACGGCTGGGCCTTGATCCACACTGCGCATCAGGGCGTCGACCATCTGGTCGATACTGAAGCTCGCCGAGCGCTGGCTCGGAGGATAATCCTTGAATGTCTGCAGGAAGGGAGCGACCCGGTAGACGCCGTATTGGATGAGATAGGCGTTCTGCGCCAGCCAGTCGTAATACTGGTCGGAGACGGTATCCGCTCGCTCGTAGGGGTCCATGCGCAGGTTGAAGACCTTGGGCGCGCGCAGGCAGGTGAACGGGTTTGCCCAGACCTGGAAGCCTCCTGGCTCTCGCTGTTCGCAAAAGACGATCTTCCAGTTGCCATAGCGATAAGCAACCAATTCCCCGTCATCGTTGAAATAGTTGAAGTCCTCGCGTCCCGACTTCGGCTGCTGCCCCGTCAGGTAGGGAAGCTGGTTGTAGCCGTCGAGATGGACCTTGAACTGGTTGCCGTTGATGCTCGCACCATTGACAAGCCGTTCCTTGATGTCGGTATCGCCGGCTGCTGCAAGCGGGGTCGGGAACCAGTCAAGTCCGGACATCATCTCATTCGACACTTCGCCCGCCTTGATGTGACCGGGCCAACGAACCATCGCGGGAACGCGGAATGCGCCTTCCCAGTTGGTGTCCTTTTCGCTTCGGAACGACGTCGTCGCCGCATCCGGCCATGACCATTGGTTGGGACCATTGTCCGTCGTATAGACGACGATCGTGTTGTCCGCGATTTTGAGATCGTCCAGCGTCTTCAGCAGTTTGCCGACATCGCCGTCGTGCTCGATCATGCCGTCGGCGTATTCGTTGCCCGGCATGCCACTTTGGCCCTGCATCGGTTCTCGAACATGCGTGAACGCGTGCATGCGGGTGGTGTTCATCCAGGTAAAGAAGGGCTTTCCTTCCTTGGCCTGCCGCTGGATGAAATCGATGGCCGCAGCAGTCGTTTCATCGTCGATCGTTTCCATCCGCTTGCGGTTCAGCGCACCGGTATCCTCGACCCTGCCATCCGCGAAGGAATGCAGCACGCCGCGCGGCGAATTGGCCTTCACGAATTCCTGGTCGTTCTTCGGATAGTAGGGACGCTCCGGCTCTTCCTCGGCATTCAGATGATAGAGGTTGCCGAAAAACTCGTCGAAACCGTGCTTCGTGGGCAGGAATTCGTCGCGGTCGCCAAGATGGTTCTTGCCAAACTGGCCCGTTGCGTAACCAAGCGGCTTTAGCGCCTGTGCGATGGTAATGTCACGCGCCTGCAGACCGACCGTCGCTCCGGGGATGCCTACCTTGCAAAGACCCGTTCGAAGGCAGACCTGCCCGGTGATGAATGTCGAGCGACCGGCCGTGCAGCTGTTTTCGGCATAGTAGTCCGTGAACAGCGTGCCTTCCTTGGCAATGCGGTCGATATTGGGCGTCTTGTAGCCCACGACCCCCATCGAATAGGCGCTGATGTTGGTCTGGCCGATGTCGTCGCCGAAGATGACCAGGATGTTCGGTTTGGCCGTATTCTGGGCAGGTGCCGCCTGCTGCGCTTGAGCAGCCCCATAGCTGAGCGAGGTGGAGGCCAGCGCTATGGCAAGCCCTGCGCCGGCGCGCCGAAGCCGCATTGAGAGAGATGCACTCATAGCGATCTCCCTTTTCCCTGCATGTCATTCAACATTTACGCTCTCCTTGTGGAGCAGGCCAAGACGGCACTGCTGAACGGTCGTCGCGTTTTCGACGACCGCACGGTCCCACTGAAAGCGTCACCCGGTAAGTACGTTACGGTAACAAGCGATGGCCAAATCGTAACAACGAGCAGAAATGCTTCTTGTCTCCGGGTGAGCGGTTGCGGCTTGAGGTCTCCCTGCAGAGTTTCATCGGCAGGACGCCTGTTGCCCTGGATTGGCTGCTCAAGCACGGTGACCGGCGCGGCGACGGCCGTGGCAGCCACGTTGCCGATGGTTGTCACCGTTCCGCCGACCACAGCGGTCAGACCCTGGCCGAGCGAGACGTTCGAATCCGTCAGCGTCTGTCCGGTGATGATGCGTTGGCCAATCAGCTGAACGCTTTCAGGACTTTCGGCGAACTTGCCATGGTTCAGGCCTTCGCCTTTGACCTTGGTAAGATCGATCGCCGTAATGCCGGCGGCTTCGAGTTTCGAGCGATAGGGTTCCACGGTCGGGTCAATCGCGCCGAGACGCGAGACACGGCCGGTGATGAAGCTCGACACGGCAAGCGCCTTGTCATCCTGGGATACGAAGATCGTGAATTTCGGCGTTGGCGTTCCCATCTCGGCGAACTGCTTGGCAAAGACCTGGATATCGATATCCGGGGATGCGAGGATGACGTTGTGAATCTTGCTGTTCACATGGCCGTCGCGAATACCCATCTGCCGCAGCGCCTCCATGGTGAGCCAGGTGCCCATGGAGTGGGCGAGGATGGTGATGTCCTTGACATCCGCGTCGGCTGCGAGCGTTCGCAACGCCTGCTCGAGCGCCGTGCGCGAATAGTTGGTGCTTTCCTTGTCGTATTCGTAGGCCGTGAGTTGTGCGCGTGATGGCCACGTGAAGAGGAGCGGAGTCGCCTGCATGCCGGAATCGTGGACGATCTGGGCCAGGCGGAAGACCGAGTCCTCGTATTTGTTGTTGAAGCCATGGACGAAGACCAGCGCGTGCCCGCCCTGGATGTTCTGGCGGAACCAGGCGCGCCCCTGCGGAACTGTGTCGATCTCCTTGACACTGGTCACCGCAAAGTCGGTCGCTGGATTGGGCGGCAGGCGTTTCGGCCATTGCACGGTGCCGGGCGCCCGCTTTGGCGGTATCGAGACGTCGACCGCCGTCAAGTAAGGTTTCGGGCTGCGTTCGCCGGTAAACAGCGTTGCTGGGTCGCCAGACGGTTCGCGGGTTGTCGCGACCAGCATGCTCACCTGCGAGGTCTTCGGCGTTGCCGCCGTCAGTACAATGGGCGTCATGACGCCGCTTGGATGACCACAACCGGCAAGAAGTGCGGCGACGAGCAACGGTACAAGTGTCCGAACAGTGCGGGCAGCGATCACGTTGCCGGTTCCCTCATTGAAAACGCAAGCACCTTACGGTGGCCGGGCTAAAGTGAAAGGACTTTACAGCAACGACGCAGATGTTAGGCGCAGTTCGCGCGAAATGCCCACGCGCCGCGACGAGTTTTGGGCGAGTGTTACCGAACCGCAACGAGCCGGAGACGGGGCTGCGCTCCCTGTGCGCTGCCCATCGGGTCTCAGCCTCCACAACCCCACAGCGGGAAATCTCTACTTTCTGTGAATTCGTTTCACAGATCTTTGGATTGAGTGACCGCTTATCACTGAAATCCAGGGCCTCCATATGTTCGCCAGTCAACCACGCCGGCAGACCGGCAGATCATTCGAGGCGCACTATGCCAATTGCTCTCTTTGCTTTGACGATCGCGGCCTATGCGATCGGAACCACAGAATTCGTCATCGTCGGCCTGTTGCCGACGGTCGCTACAGATCTTCAGATCAGCCTGCCGCTGGCTGGGTTGATCGTCAGCGTCTACGCGCTGGGTGTCACCTTCGGCGCACCGGTGCTGACGGCGCTGACGGGACGTATCGAAAGGAAACCACTGCTTCTCGGCCTAATGGCGCTCTTCATCATCGGTAACGGGATGGCGGCAATCAGCCCAAGCTACGCGCCGTTGCTGGTTGCGCGTGTGCTTTCGGCTTTTGCGCATGGCGTCTTTTTCTCGGTCGGCTCGACGATTGCAGCCGATCTCGTCCCCGAAAACCGCCGCGCCTCGGCAATCGCCATGATGTTCATGGGCCTAACCGTCGCCATCGTCACCGGCGTTCCGCTCGGCACGCTGATCGGTCAGATCTTCGGCTGGCGTGCGACCTTTGCCGCCGTTGCCGGCCTCGGCGCGATCGCCTTCCTTGCAATTGCCGTGCTTCTTCCGTCAAGCCTGAAGAAGGCGCCGGCCGCCAGCATCGGCGATCAGATCCGCGTGCTCGGCAGCGGACGCCTGCTCATCGTCTTCGCGATGACCGCGCTCGGATACGGTGGCACATTCGTCGCCTTTACATTCCTTGCGTCGATCCTACAGGAGATCACCGGGTTTGCGGCGGGCACCGTCAGTCTCATCCTCGTGGTCTACGGCATCGCCATCGCCATCGGCAATGTTGCCGGCGGCCGGCTCGCCAACCGCAGCCCGGTACGCGCCTTGACCGGATTGTTCATTGCCCAGGCGATCGTGCTGGTCCTCTTCAGCTTCACAGCGCCGTCGCCCTGGCTGGCCGTTCCGACGCTGGCTGCACTCGGCTTCCTCTCCTTTGCCAACGTGCCTGGCCTGCAGATCTATGTTGTGCAGTTGGCAAAGCAGGTTCGCCCCGCCGCCGTTGACGTCGCATCGGCCCTGAATATCGCGGCCTTCAACCTTGGCATTGCCGCGGGCGCATGGATCGGCGGCCTCGTGGTCGAATCCTCACTGGGGCTTGGGGCAACACCATGGGTTGGCGCAATCCTTGTCGTGGGAGCCTTGGTTCTGACGCTCTGGAGTGGCGCTCTGGACGGCCGGCCGGCATCGGATGACGACACGGCGACCCAGCCTGCCTAACCACGGCGACGGAATCCCAACGTCCTGAGAACGGTGGTCGACGCGAGCCCAATCGCGTTGGCCATCGTTACTTTCGTGGGGGCGGTGTACCTGCGCCTTAGCCCCGCGCAGAAGGCCGGACTTCGGGCTCTTCGCAGGCGGCCCCAAATGTTCCTTTTCCCGATAAAATTGTGTCGTGGTCGACCACAATTTTCTTGCCCAATGGCGGCATGCTGGACGGCAAAGCCAAAGCCGTAGGCGGATCTGACGGGAGAAGTTGCGTGGGCAATACCTCAAGGAACTGCGAGCGTCAGGGCAGGCACACGACCTCAAATCTTAACCCCTCAACGTCGAGATCTCTGGGCCATCGTTGTTCAGCGGATCAGCAAATCGGCTGGAGGTTGACGGCTCCCGTCAAGTCAGTGGCGGAATGTCTTGGACGACCTATGTTCTGGCCCATGGAACGTTTGTGAGCTCGCGCGCACAGGCAAGGATGTTCTGGAGTTTATCAGTACGGCCGAGGACGCTTTGAGGAAACGAAGGGGCAACTGGCTCCCACCCGGGCCTGCATTTGAGGGTGGAAAGTTGTCAGGATGTTGTTCGACGTTGGGCTCCAACCTATGTCGCGCGAATAGCGGGGCTTCATCTTTAGGGTCAAGCTTGGGCAATGACGCGACGCAAAGGGGAGAGGCATGGAAGAACTGACGCGCCGCGCCGTCAAGCTTTGTCTGACGGATGGAGCATACTATCGCCTCGATGTTACGAGCGAGCTCTCGCATCCCGATCAGCGCATCTCAAAAGATATCCGCGCGTTTGCCGTGACGACCCTCTCGTTCCTGCTTGCGCTTTTCAGAGCCGCCGCGGGCGTTGCTTATCCAGGTTCTGGCCGAATTCTGCGCCCAGGGATACGCTTCCTGCCGCAGCAACCCTATTTTCCGCCGAGTACGCTTCGACAGCTGATCGTCCCACTGGCTGTGAACGCAGAAATCCCGGACGAGCGGATTTCGATGCTACTTGCCGAATTGAGACTCGAGCGCATTTCTAAAGCAGAGGGATTTCGACAAGAAGTGGAATGACCTACGTTTCTGACGCCAACAGAGCAGCGCCTGTGGATGTTGGCGAGCTTATCCATCGCGAAGCCGCATGTCATTTTCCTTGAGAGGACCGAGGTTATGGTGGGTTAGGATGTGCTGTTCCGGATTATGACTCGCCTTACAGAAGGTGACGGCATCGCCTGCGTTCATATTAGGAGCGCCGCCAGAATATCGTCCTATGACGCCATCCTGGACCTTGACGATAGTGGCGCATGGCAGTGGAAGACGCCGTATAGCCGCGCAAACGGTGGCGACGCGCAGCACGGAGACTGAGACGACAAGAAAGTCGATAGGAGGCTGACGATGACCAATGCAGCTCTTTCAACTGACAGCTATCAGACAAAGACCGCTCCGCTTGGGGCAGACGAACTCCGCTTGATGGACGCCTACTGGCGCGCGTCGAACTATCTTTCGGTCGGACAGATTTATCTGCTTGATAATCCGCTCCTGAAGGAACCTCTCAAGCGGGAGCACATCAAGCCAAGGCTGCTTGGCCACTGGGGAACGTCGCCCGGCTTGAACATGCTTTATGTGCATTTGAACCGCGTGATCAAGCGCGACGACCTCAACATGATCTACGTGATCGGGCCGGGCCATGGCGGCCCGTCGCTGGTCGCACATGCCTATCTGGAAGGGACCTACAGCGAAGTCTACCCGAATATCGGCCAAGACGCCGAGGGGATGAAGGGACTGTTCAAGCAATTCAGCTTTCCCGGCGGCATTCCGAGCCACGTCGCTCCCGAAACGCCGGGAAGCATCCACGAAGGCGGCGAACTGGGCTATGCCTTGAGCCATGCCTATGGCGCGGCCTTTGACAATCCCGATCTGATCGTTGCCTGTGTGGTCGGCGACGGGGAGGCGGAAACCGGTCCGCTTGCGACGGGATGGCATGGCAATAAGTTTCTCAATCCCGCCCGTGACGGATGCGTGCTGCCGATCCTGCATCTCAACGGATACAAGATCGCCAATCCATGCTTCCTCGCCCGCATCCCAGAGCACGAATTGCGGAAATTCTTCGAGGGGATGGGTTATGCGCCGCTTTTCGTGGAGGGGCACGATCCCGACAAGGTGCAGCAGCAGCTGGCGGCAGCGATGGATACAGCCGTCGCAGAGATCAAGCGGATCTGGACGGAGGCTCGCGAGAAGGGCAATCTGAAACGCCCAGCGTGGCCGATGATCGTTTTCCGCACGCCAAAGGGCTGGACCTGCCCGAGCGAAATCGACGGCAAGAAATGCGAGGATTACTGGCGGTCGCACCAGGTCCCGATGGGCGACATGGACAAGCCGAAGCATATCGAAATCCTTCAGCATTGGATGCAGACCTACAAGCCTGGAGAGCTCTTCGATGACGACGGCAAGCTGCGCGCCGAGTTCGCCTCGCTAGCCCCGGCCGGGAATCGCCGGATGAGTGACAATCCGCACGCAAATGGTGGCTTGCTGCTCCGTGACCTGAAGATGCCGGATTTCCGCGACTACGCCGTTTCCGTGCCGAGCCCGGGAGCGACGACGACCGAATCCGCCCGGGTCATGGGCAAGTTTCTGCGCGACGTCATGAAGCTGAACCTGAACAGCAACAACTTCCGGCTGTTCAGTCCCGACGAGAACAACTCGAACCGCTGGCAGGATGTGCTCGAGGTCACCAATCGCTGCTACATGGCGGAAATCTATCCCGAGGATGATCACCTGTCGCCCGACGGGCGCATCATGGAGGTTCTGAGCGAGCATCAATGCCAAGGCTGGCTGGAGGGTTATCTGCTGACGGGACGGCACGGCTTCTTTTCCTGCTACGAAGCCTTCATCCACATCATCGACTCGATGTTTAACCAGCACGCCAAATGGCTGAAGGTCTGCAACCACATCCCGTGGAGGCGGCCCATTGGATCGCTCAACTATTTCCTGAGCTCGCATGTCTGGCGACAGGATCACAATGGCTTCAGCCACCAGGATCCGGGTTTCATCGACCATGTCGTCAACAAGAAGGCAGAGGTGATCCGCGTCTATCTCCCGGCGGACGCGAATACGCTGCTTTCGGTCACCGATCATTGCCTGCGCAGCCGCAATTATGTGAACGTCGTCGTGGCTGGAAAGCAACCGGCGCCGCAGTGGCTGACCATGGATCAGGCGGTTAAGCACTGCGCCGAAGGTCTCGGCATCTGGGAGTGGGCGAGCAACGATCGGGGCTCGGAACCCGATGTGGTGATGGCGTGCTGTGGCGACGTGCCAACGCTGGAGACGCTGGCGGCGGTGCAATTGATCCGCGAACATATGCCGGAGTTGAAGGTGCGCGTCATCAACGTCGTCAACCTCATGAAGTTGCAGCCATCAAGCGAGCACCCTCATGGGCTTTCCGACCGCGATTTCGATGCGCTCTTCACCAAGGACAAGCCGATCATCTTTGCGTTCCATGGATATCCCTGGCTGATCCACCGACTGACCTACCGGCGCACCAACCACGGCAATCTACACGTGCGCGGATACAAGGAGGAGGGGACGACCACGACGCCCTTCGACATGGTCGTTCTGAACCAGCTCGATCGCTTCCACCTTGTCGAAGACGTCATCGATCGGTTGCCGCAACTCGGGTCCCGCGCCGCCTACTTCAAGCAAGCGATCCGCGAGAAGCTGATCGAGCACCGGCAATACATTGAAAAACACGGCGACGACATGCCCGAAATCACCGGTTGGAAGTGGGGTGTCCAGGGGCAGCCAGCAAGAACGCATAGGACGTCGACGGAAGGCGACAATACCTAAGGCGCAGACCGCAAAATGTGCAGCGGGGCGGCCGCCCTACAGCGATGACGCCGACGCGATACGCAAATCACTCCTGCCGTGGTCAGGCCGGCGACCTGTGTATCGGCTGCGACGGCCTACGCCAAGAATGCGAATTTCGAAGCTATGCGGATGGTGACTCATGATTGAGGTGTTGACTGCGCCAAACATGGAGGCCGCGCCGAGCGACCAGGACTTTGCGCGATTGCAGTTCTCGTCGGTGCTCTACTACCTGCATTGTACGAACCCCGATAACGGGTTGGTTCGCGACAAGACGCAAGATGGCGCACCGGCGAGCATCGCGGCCATCGGCATGGCACTCGCCACCATTCCAATCGTCGTCGAGCGTGGCGTCATCATTCGCGAGTTTGCGGCCAAGATTGCCCGGCGGCGGCTCGAATTTCTGCTGCAATGTCACCAAGGACCGGAGCCGGACGCCTCCGGCTATAAGGGCTTCTTCTATCATTTTCTCGACATCGAGACGGGACGCCGGGTGTGGGAATGCGAGCTGTCGACGATCGACTCGGCCTTTCTTTTTGCCGGCGCGCTGACGGTCGCCACCTATTTTGACGGGGAGACGGCTGAAGAAACGAAGATCAGGCAACTTGCGATGTCGCTGTACCAGCGAGCAGACTGGAATTGGGCGCGTGACCAGGGTGCGACGCTGACGCACGGCTGGCGACCGGAGAGCGGCTTCATTCCTTACCGCTGGCGCGGTTATGACGAAGGCCTACTTCTCTACATACTGGGGCTTGGATCGCCGTCGTATCCGCTGCCGCCGGAAAGCTATGCGGCTTACACTGAAAGCTACGAATGGCGGAACATCTTCGGGCGCGAACTGCTCTATTCCGGTCCGCTCTTCACGCATCAGCTGTCGCATATGTGGATCGATTTTCGCGGCATCCGCGACGAATTCATGTGCGAGCATAACAGCGACTATTTCCAGAACAGCCGGCAAGCGGCCTTCGTCCAGCAGGAATATGCGATCCGAAATCCTATGGATTTCGAGGGCTATGGCGAGCATTGCTGGGGATTTACCGCGAGCGATGGTCCCGGCTGGCAGACAGCGGAGATCGACGGGGTGCGCCGCGATTTCTTCGACTACATCGCCCGCGGCGCTCCGTTCGGGCCGGATGACGGCACCGTATCGCCCTGGGTTGTCGTGGCATCCCTGCCTTTTGCGCCCGAGATCGTCATTCCAACCGTCCGTAATTTCGCGAGCATGAATCTTGGGATGACGCGGCTTTACGGCTTCAAGCCATCGTTCAATCAGACGTTCAAGGATGGAAACAGTCCAACTGGCTGGTGGATCAGCCCTTACCATTTCGGGATCGATCAGGGGCCGGTGGCGCTGATGATCGAGAATTATCGCACCGGCTTCCTATGGAATCTGATGCGCAATTGCGAACCTGTCGTCAGGGGGTTGCGCCGCGCCGGCTTTACCGGCGGATGGCTGTAGTGGGGGCGTATATGAGCCGCCGCGCAACTTGATCTCGAGTGCGTCTGGATCAATCGATCATTCGGCGTTCGATTGGGCCTGCCAAGTTGATCAATGAGAGCCGCGGAGCTGATCGCCCGCTAGCCAATTTCGGTTGAAGACGCTCTTCGTCCCATCCGTCGCCTCGGACGTATGCACGATATCCTCCCGCAGCCACCAGTCAATTGAGGTGCCGGGCGCCGACAGCTCTCGCTGTTCGAGGTTCGCTGTGACAAGAATTGATATCGACTGGGTCCGCGCAGATTTGACCGCTGCCGTTTCGGCAGCCGACAATGCGAACAGCGGCGCGATAATACCCGTCACGACGACGGATGCGTAGACTGGGAGTGTTTGCGAGTACGGCATCACGTGCATCCCACTGGAACTGCAGCAATACTACAATGTCGCAAGTCAAACTTACAGTCGACTCTCTATTTCGATATTCCGCCGAATGAAACGACTGCAGCAAGCGCAGAACAGCGATGATTGCAGAGCCTGCAGCCTGCTCAGCTTCTTTTCAAAGGAGAAGCGTAGGCAGCGGATTTGGCTAAGCTAGCTCGTGACGCAGGATTGTTGCCACGTATTTTCATTGCCTTTGCCGGGGGCCACAGTCTGTGCCGGCCATGCGTCGCAGCGACCGGCACCAGGTCGTCAGTTCGCGCGAGCAAGCGCCACGGCATCAGCCACCCGCCGGGAGCGGCAGCACGCGCAGGCGCTCGTGCGAGGCAGGATGCTTTCACGCGAGTGGCGTCCTCCGGTATAAGGGCTCTGCTCTTCGGTCACGAAATCCAGGGGCACAACATCAAGTCAGGCGAGGCATATCGGCGAGCGACTGCAGAACACGGCATGACGACTATCTCCGCTGGCAAACGGTCCGATCAGGGGAGCAGCAGAATCGGTTTTCCATCTGTCCGACGCGGTGGCGTTTCTGCGGCGTCATTTCCCGCAATCCCGACGGCACTTTCGCGCAAAGGAACGAGTATCTATTCAGTCTCCAGTCGACAGGTTTGAATTCTCGCTGGTGGTGAAGTGAGATGCAGTCGGGGATCGAAGGAGACTTCGGTGGCATGATTGATACCGGAGGCTCGCTGCCCGTGCGCGAGTTTGTTGCATGAGCCTCAGCTTTCGATTGCGGACTGGATCTGGATTTGCCAGTCGCAAGTAGTGAGCGTCAGGTTCTGGATCGTGTA
The DNA here is from genome assembly GCF_000577275.2 of Rhizobium favelukesii. Classification (NCBI taxonomy): domain Bacteria; kingdom Pseudomonadati; phylum Pseudomonadota; class Alphaproteobacteria; order Hyphomicrobiales; family Rhizobiaceae; genus Rhizobium; species Rhizobium favelukesii. The sequence goes on along the minus strand of NZ_HG916852.1, from coordinate 3,055,967 downwards.
GACCAATCCAGACGAGATAGGCAGCCCGACATTCGCATCGCCGACCAAACAAGTTCATTGATGACCCAGATCGAGATGACCGTTCCTGGCATGGGGGTTCTTAGCTCTGGGGCACCGCCCCTTAGTTCCGGCTCCAGGCCAAAAATGGCCGATAGTGTCGCTGGACGATAAGCAGAGTTCGATCCGGTTGGATGATATAGATCTCCTCGACCTCGCGCCCCGTCTGATCCGTGAACGTATGGGGGAACGAAGAGCCGATCGGCGACCTCGCGAGCTTCGTTCGGGGCTGGCCGCCGTAGGTGATGCTGCCGGGAATAGGCGCGTAACCTTGCGACGAATAGGATCCCGAAACGGCAGTACAGCTTGCGACAAGGACTGCCGTCACGGCCGCCGCTATTATTTGGATCATCCTCTGGCCTCCCAGTTCATCGGTGAGATCTCGCCGATGTGATCGCCGACGATCACTGGTCTACTCGATTTCGTCATCAAAGTCTCTTGCGCAGCGGGCTCCTTCGACGCTGCCATCACGTTGATAGGCATGGCCGTCTCATAGCTATCGCCATGATCGTCGCCGACCCATTCCTTGTGTACCCTGGCCCGCCAGCGCGGACGCCACTGACAGTTGATCCATCCTAAACCTTACACCACGGCTAATTCCGAACACTGAATTGTGCTGACAACGCTCCAGCCTCAGCCTCAGCCATCTTCAATTCCAAGAACCTTCGAAAGCCTCTCGACCAACTTTGCGCGCACATCGTCCGGCAGCTTATCGAGATTGAGTTGTTTGAATTCAACCGCCGGAGGTTCTGCCGCATCAGGGAGTCCAAGCTTTTCCCAATCCGGCGTCCGCTTCTTGAATCCGACCAGAAACTTGCGATGAGGTGCCGGCATGGCGCCGGCAATGGTTTCGACTAGCTGCTCCCGCGCCGCCCGTTGCGTATCAAGGCGCGACGTCCTCGACGGCCATGCCATCAACGTTCTGCTCGCACTCCGCCTTAATATCATTGCGACCCGGTGCGAGCACTTCAGCAATGGGCCTGCCGTGGCTGATCAGATAAACGACAAAAGGCCTGGCGAATGGCTTCGCTTATCCCTTCGGCCGCTAACAAATCCCGTATGTCGAACAGGTCGCGCGGATGCTGCCTAACCAGAGCCGCCATGATTTTTCCTGCGTACAAGTCGGCGAACGATACGACCTGGATTTCCGCGAAGCCGAACATCGTCGCATGCTCGGAGGCTATAAACGCGCGCGACGGTCGCTGGCTGATGACCGCGGGTGTCGTTCTGGTTCGACAGAAGCCGGGCAGTGCGAAAGGTGTCATGTTCATCACCATCGAGGACGAGACGGGTCCGGCCAATCTGGTCGTCTTTGTTCGAGAAGCGCCGCCGCGTGGTCCTCGGATCGTCGATGATGGCGATCAATTTGAAGATCCAGCGAGAGGGCGACGCGGTCCATCTCGTGCCACAGCCGCTCTTCGATCTGTCGGGCGGCCTGTCAGGGCTTGCCGACCGCGACACTTCACCCTACCGACGGGCAGGGGAGACGAGTTTGCGCATGGCGGCGGGCCGAACCCAAGGGACAAGCCGAAGCCTGCGATTCAGCCGCCGGGCATCTTCATCCCGGATCTCCACAACGACACCTTGAAGGTGAAGGCGCGAAATTTCCACTAGCTTCGTGTGTCGGTGTCGGATTGTCGTTCCCCCGTTCGTCCTCCGCTTGAACAGAATAGGAGAACGGCCAATGAGCAACGAAACCAAAGTCAATATCGAAGAAGAGGCGATTATCGCCATGCTAACGATGCGCGCTTCCGCGCTCGGCGAAAAAGATGCCAAGGGCGCACTTTCCTACGAAACCGGGGATTCCGTCGAGTTTTCGCTAGCACCGCCGCTCGTCTATCACGGCAAGGACGAGGCAGGCCTGCAGGCGTGGTTCAATACCTGGGAAGGTCCGATCGGTGGCGATGTTTGCGATGCCAAGCTAACGGTCGGCGGAGATGTTGCTTTCTGGAGTGGTCTGACGCGCATGACGGGAACTAAAACTGACGGCACCGAGGTCGATCTTTGGTTTCGTCAAACCCTTGGCCTGGTGAAGCGCGATGGCCGCTGGATGGTGTCCCACCAACATGCATCCGTGCCCTTCGCCATGGATGGAACCGGTCGCGCTCTGCTCGATCTCAAACCTTAAACGGCTGGCCTCAGGGTATCGATGTCCCCAGGCCGCCAACGGTGGAGTTTTACTTTGTTCGATGAGGTCCAGGCTCTGATGCCAATCTCAGCGCCTCTTCGCGACGTCTCTTTCGCTCTCATTGAGAGGTGCACCGATCATCGCGATGGCTTCAAGCTCGGCTGCAGTTGCGGTCCGCCACTTCAAGAACCCGCGATCTCTGCCGAAGGTGCCGACGAGTCTGCGATTGAGAAATCGAGGTCGGATCACATCTCGCCCTAATTTAGCTCGGAGGCAGCGGTCTCTCTCGGCGCTGACCGTGCAGCGGAGCGGCGCAGGACGAAAGCGATCGCACGATCGTCGATTTCGCAACCGGCGTGGCTCTGGGGATCGATCGGTAAACGGGCAAGCCTAGCTAGTTTCCGTCCATAAACGGCTGGTTTTCTTGTGCTTGCAGCGCGTTTGGGTTCCGCTTGGTGGCCGCTTTGAAGCCATGCGGTGTGGCTCATGGGTGCTAATTGCGGCGGCCAGGATTTCTGGTGGAAATGCGCGCATTGGGAACTGCCGGCGTTCCGCCGGTCCGGTTTTGGCTGGCGACATGGGATGTCAGTTCGATCTGAGGCGGGCGAAGAGGGCGAGATTGTAAGCGACCACCGAGGACCAGACATAAGTCTTGAAGTGGTCGAGCCCACGCCAGGTGCAGCGCCCCAAGCCGTAGGCGCGTTTGAGGCAGGAGATGCCGGCCTCGATGCCGGCGCGGAAGTTGCGTAGCTTGCGATAGACCCAACGGCTTTTGACCATGTCTTCGATCTTGAGGCCGCACTTCTTGTGGAAGGCCATGTCTCGCACGCCCCAGGCCTTGGCTCCGCTCAGATTTTCGCGGCTGGCATAGCCGCCGTCGGCGGCGGCCTGCCGTGGCGGCTCGCCCCAGATGCCAATGTGACGCTCCAGCATCGGCAGCAAGCGCTCGCTGTCGGCCGGGTTGCCGGCTTCGACGACGAGGTCGAGGATCAGCCCGCTTGTGCCGGTGGTCAAATTGATCTTATGGCCATACTCGACGTCGCGGCTGCCTTTGACGATGATGTCGGCATGCGGCTCGAACAAACTGACCAGCTTGTCGCCAGCCGGCACCGCCTCGCCGGCCAGGACCCGCCGCTCGGTCTGGGCGATGATCCGTTCGATCAGCGGCTTATAGTGGCGGACTTGGGCCTGCCAGCGTTCGACCGCCGGGCCCGCCGCCAAGGGCAGCTGCGCCGCCGCCTGTTCGAGATAGCTCAAGGTGGTGCGCGTGATCCTGAGCAGCGCGCGATAGTGCTGAACTCGTTTCGGACGACCGCGGGTAAATTGGATCGCCCGGGATCGCTTCTTCGCCGCGCGGCAGTGATCGTGCCATAAGATGGCGCTGCCCAAGGAAGCCGCCTGCTGCAACAGCCGCACCATCACCCGCACGCAGTCCCACAAAAGACTGCTGTCGCTCGGTTCGTGCATCAGCGCCGAAGTGACGGTGCTGTCGATGCGCACGACCTTGCCGCGTTCCACCTTGTCCTGCCGGGCGCTTGTCAACAGCACGCGATTGATCGCTTCAAAGGTCCCGGCCCGGATCGCGCTGATCGTCTTGTGCAAGACCGACTTCTTCGGGCTGCACCCCCATGGCAGCCGGGCAAAAGCCCGGAACGAGGCGGAATCTTCCAGATGAAAGGCCAGCTCCTCATAACTCAACTGACGGTGTTGTTTGAGCAGGGCGCAACGCAGCACGGCCTCCGCCGGCAGGCCCTCGCGGCCGGTCTCCTTGACGCCGTGGCGGCGCAGGTCCTGCGCTACCAGCCCGAGCAGATCACGATGCTCATCCAGCCATTGCGACATGGCTTTCAGCTCGCGGCCGATCTCGTGTTCGGCGAAAAGATCGAATATATTGGATTGGACGGTGCGTTCTTGGCGCATTGTCGGCTCCGGCGGTTGCGGGTTTGTCTTTAGAATCAATGGCTTGATCTAAAGTGTACCTGAAACCGCCGGGCTTTGCCCGCGGCAATATCGCGATTCCTCCAATAATTTCAGCGGTTTACCGTTTGTGGACGGACACTAGCTAAGCTAACTCCTTGAGGGCGGCTCAGCCGGGCTGTCCGCCCCGCGAAAAAGCGGGGCCGCCTCCATCCATCTTTCGCGGACAAGGACTTTGAGTTCCTCCGCGTCGTGGATCCCTTCCTTCACCAAGGCCACCAGCAGCGCTGCGATCTCGACTGTGGCCTTCCTGTCTCGCTCGATGCCATGCTCGCGACAGAGAGCTTTCATGGCGTCCTTTACGAACGTGAAATCGTTATCGGGAACCGGCATCCGAAGCGCCCCACGCGAAGCCAGAAGACAGATACAAACAGATCGGAGAAGCCGGCCTCAGTGCATAATCGATCATCAGATCCACCTTCGATGATATCGGCTTGCCATGACAGATGGATTCGAACTCCTCCAAAACTGCTACGATCCGTCCACTGGCGCGCATTTCGTCGGAAGCTTTGTCGGCATCCGCGTATTGCTGTGCAAAGTCGGCCCACCATCGAACGTTGCTGGCGTAAACCTGCAGGTCGAGATTTCGGATTGGCAGCAATTCCAAGGCTCGTCGAATTCCTTCGCTCGGATCATCACCCATTGTCGCGCCCCGACAGCTCATGGATCTGCAGAAACGCGGCGATCCGGTTGAACCCTCTTTCGTACTTTTGCATCTGTTGAAACGTCACATTCACAGCTTTCCCAAGCGTCGTCTGCGTCATCCCGCGCATCTGTCGAAGCTGCCGGAGGCGCTCGCCAATCTCCCTATCGATTTCCGAATTGCGGCGCTGACGGTCGATACTTGGCATCTGTTGTTCCTCTCTCGATCATTGGTATTGTGAAGCGCTCGACGGTCTTCCTGCGAAGCCGATTACTGTACGAAAAGAAGCCACTCCTTCCAGCCCAGCCTCCGGATGAAAACGACTGTCCTGCCTTCGCCCGCGTACGCAGGGACAACACGCGCTTCACCCCTTCCGCCAAGTAGTTCATTGGTTTCGCCTCGGTCCGGATCCGCGAAAGCCCGTCAACGGTCTGAGCACCTCAAAGTCGCCCAATCCGGGCGCTTCGATCCGCGTTCGTTGCGCAGGAGGCCGCTTCTTCTTGGCAAATGACGCCCACCATCTCGAGGCCGCTCGCACCCGGTCGATGCCCTTGAGGATTGACAGCATATGCTTCGCTTCGTCGGACTTCATCGAGGCGAGCGGAACGCCGTCAAGTCGGACTGGTGCAAGCGTGGCTTGGTCGATGATGGACCAGCCTTCGACGTTCATGCACAATCGGTATGCGGCCATCGTTCATCCCCCAATGACAGATGGCCCGAAACTGAACAAAAACGGCAATGGGGGCTAGCTACCAAATCGGCCGGTTCGCCACGATCAAAAGTTGTATATTTCGTATCTCTAATTCTGTCTCTGGTTTCAGTGCATGGAGAGCAGTTTCTGCACGACTGTTTCTGATCATTGCATCCTTGCGGCCGATCCATCCGCGCTTTATCGACCCCGCCATCCTGCGCTCTGGCCGTCGCGACCGTCCGTGCGCATTCCTCGGCCTGACAAGGAGGCGCGTGCTGTCGAACGAAGCCGAAGGACTTACCGGAGCCGATATCGAACACAACATCCGGGAAGCCCGCCGGATCGCTCGAGTGGGGGAGAAGCCGAAGGCGATCAAGGGTGCCGAACAGATAGTTCGCATCCGTGCGCCATTTTCTCTCTGGACCATGGTAATCAGACGTCGGTGCGGCCGGCCGTAGCGCAAACGCCGCTCAGCGTGCAAGGAAGGCCGCCTTTCGAGGCTCACCCCTTGACCAGTGGGTCAGCGTGCCGATGCGCCAATCGCCATTCGACTCCTTCGCGGCGATAGACAAGGGCAGCCTCTCCTCATCAATGATTTCAATGCAATCCGCGAGATGCTGTATCCTGCGACGGTAGGGGCGGGACGAGGAGGCACTAAAGGGGCCTTTGAAGGGCGGATTGTTCACTCGTCTCTCTCTCTCTCTCTCTCTCTCTCTCTCTCTCTCTCTATGAGTGTCTTTTCCTTCCCCGCCGGAAGATTCAACATCCGGTTTTGATCGCGCTGAAAGACTTAGTCAGATGCAGCGATGAGGTACGAAATTCAGCCGGAAAAGCACGGAACCGACCGTGTCGTAGATCGAAGTACCGATGAGGTAGCTGTCTTGGAAAACGCACCTCAAGTTCGCTTATCGCTTGACCTAGCACGTGCCATGACTGGGTATCTGAACGCGCGGGACCGGTACGACACTATTTTCGGCCGCAAATCCTGAGCGCGCTTCGGTGCACGCGAAGCTCTCGGTGTGAAGCCGCCGTCAGAAATTCAGAAACTCTGGTCGTGCCATCAGAGGCAGCTTCGGACCAACAACAGAGGTGTCTAAGAATCCCAATTGCGCAAGGCTTCGAGGATAATTCGGCCCGAGGATTTCAGCTCAAATAGTGGAGGATGAAGATGAAGTACATGATCAGTTGGTTCGAACGTCCGCAGGGATCGCCTGCGGAGTACGAGAATGCCCAGAAGCGGATACTGGAGGTTTTCACTCAATGGAAAGCGCCGGCCAATTTCAAGATCGAGTTGTTCGTTGTGCGAGTGGGCGAATGGGGTGGGCATATGTTGGTGGACTGCGACGATCCGTTGGCCGTTCATAAGGCATGCTCGACCTGGCCCGCTTTTGAATTCCAGGCACGACCCGTGATTGCCGTCGAGGACGCTGTCCGGGTCGAGCAAGAAGCGATTGCTTGGCGCGATGGACTCAAACCTACGTGAGATTTAAGGGGATCCAAGCTGATATCCGCTATGGGCGGCCGATAGCGGAAGACGGCCCTGGCCGAAAAGCGCAGAGCCGATCGTTCGGGTTCGCGAGGATGTCGCTCTCGCCCAGTGGACGAGCGTTGGCGGCGGTTTGCAGTACTCAAATGCGCGTGTCGGGCTGGCTTTGTGATTGAACTAAGCCGCTACCGCGGCAATTGCGGCGGGCTTTGAGAAGAGCCTCCTGGCTGAGAGGATGAGGGTGTTGCAAACCCACCCTTCAGACAGGAGGTCCAGATGGCCGAGATAAGCCCTCTTCGCCGCCGGATGATCGAGGACATGACGGTCCGCAATCTGTCTCCGGCCACCCAACGATCCTATATCAATGCCGTCCAGAAGTTCAGCCGCCATTTCGGCCACTCGCCGGATCGGCTTGATCTTGAAGATGTCCGCGCGTTCCAAGTCTACCTTGTCTCAGGTGGAATATCCTGGGCGGCATTGAACCAGATCGTCTGCGCGCTGCGGTTTTTTTATGGGGTCACGCTCGGTCAGAATGAGATCCCGGAGCGCATCCCCTATGCCCGCGCACCGCGGAAGCTACCTATCGTTCTGTCGACGGACGAGGTAGTCCAATTCCTGGAAGCTGTCTCCAGCCTGAAGGCGCGTGTGGCACTAACCTGCGCCTATGGAGCCGGTCTCAGGGTCTCGGAAGTCTGCGGACTAAGCATCGGTGATATCGACAGCTCGCGCATGGTGATTCATATCCGCCATGGCAAGGGCGGCAAAGCCCGCTACGTCATGCTGTCGCCGGAACTGCTCGGCATCCTACGCAGCTATTGGCGCTTGACGAGGCCCAAGACGCTGCTCTTTCCCGGACGCAATCCTGACAAGCCGATCGAGCCGACGGTGTTGCATGCCGCTTGTCGTTCGGCGGTTGCAGCAACGGGACTGGCCAAGCGGGTCACCATCCATACATTGCGGCACAGTTTTGCCACCCACTTGCTGGAGAACGGCACCGATATTCGTATTATCCAAGTACTGCTCGGTCATGCACACCTGTCGAGCACGGCACATTACACGCGGGTTTCCACCGACACGATCCGCTCCACGGCAAGCCCGCTCGACCGATTGCGACTGGAGGTGACGCCGCCGGTATCATAATCGGTTGCGCCCCGCTTTCGAAGTTGCCGACATCTTTCGGCGACACGGTGGCTGCTACAGGCGAGAGAACGCCGGTCATCTTAGTCGTGGCGAACGACGTGTCATGGGCGCGATCGAAGCTTGCCGCACACCCAGGCTCGGCGGCCATGTCGATGCCTGCGATGAGTGTGGCACGACTCGCATCTCCTATAATTCCTGCCGCAATCGTCACTGCCCGAAGTGCCAGGGCATAGCTCGCAGGGGATGGGTCGCGGCCCGCATCTGCGATCTCTTGCCGGTCCAGTACTTCCATGTGGTCTTCACACTACCGCCTGGCATCGCCGAGATAGCCTTCCACAACAAGGCGGTCGTCTACGCACTGCTGATGCGGATCGCAGCCCAGACGCTGCAGACGGTCGCCGCCGACCCTAAACGGCTGGGTGCCGAGATCGGTATCATCGCCGTGCTTCACACCTGGGGCCAGGCGATGACCCACCATCCCCACGTCCACTGCGTCATACCAGGCGGCGGTCTCTCACCGGATAAGTCAAAGTGGATCGCATCCCGGCCGGGCTTTTTCTTGCCCGTCCGAGTTCTATCGCGTGTCTTCCGGCGGCTCTTTCTGACGGCCCTTGCTGACGCCTTCGCTCAGCGTAAACTTCGCTTCTCCAACGCGCTTGCACGCCTTGCCGACCCCACCGCTTTCACCAGCCATCTCGCGCACGCCCGTCGCAGTGAATGGGTCGTCTACGCCAAGCCGCCGTTTGGCGGACCGGACCAAGTGCTCGCCTATCTCGGCAGATACACCCATCGTGTGGCCATCGCCAACAGTCGTATCGTCGGTGCCGATGACGAGCATGTCGACTTCCGGTGGAAGGACTATCGACGCCAAGGACATGATCGCGAGAAGATCATGCGCCTTGACCCGCTCGAGTTTATCCGGCGCTTCCTTCTCCACGTACTACCCGACGGCTTTCACCGTATGCGTCACTTCGGCTTTCTCGCCAATAGCCATCGCCGGCAACGCATCGCCCTCTGTCGGGACCTGCTGGGCCAGCGGTCGACGTCGGCCGAGCAACCGCATTGCCTCAACCCAAATCAAGGCTACCCCTTCACATGCCCCGAATGTGACCGGCCGATGCGTCGGATGAAGGCCAACATCCGACCCGCTCAAGCACGGTCATCTTCATTCCGATGTGACACATCATGACATCAGGCGATCGGCAGACGACCCATATCACCCGCCGACTTGGACGCCGTTCCGGCGGACAATCGTCGCTGCCTGGAACCAGGCCAGATGTTCGATCCGTAGGCGCAAATGCATCCATATCGGCACAACCGGCACAGCGACCCGCGACATTGCGCTTCGACAATCATGTAAAACCTCGCCGTCTGCCACTTGATTGCGCGCCCTCAGGGCCACCGCATCACCGCGCCGGAACCGGACGCAGAACGCAATCCCCATAGTGCCAAACAACCCGCGCCTTCGTTCAATCCGGCTTATGTGAGGTCGGCCGAGTATGACGCCACTGTCCTATCCGACCTCACATAACCCTCCAGATTCCTCGTCGAGAAATTGGCACGATTCAGGACAACGTCGAAAGCGTGCCAGCGGGACAGTCCAACGCATTCATCTTTGTATCTGGCCCGCAATCTTCTCCAGAATCGCAAATAGCTCAAGATCGCACAGACACGATATTCATCGGACATCAAACCCCCTCATTGCCCTGTCATCATGTCACCTCGGCCGTCGCAAGAACCTTCAGCGGAGAGATCATTGAAGCAATCTGGAAACGTTAAGCCGTTGTATCGAGAGTCGGCACATTCGGCGGAGGAGCGCGGTGCTCTTTTCGACTACGCGTTTGAAGCTGCGCCGATCGGCGTTGCGCTGGTTAGTCCTTCTGGGGAGATCGTCAAGGTGAACGGAAGTCTTGCCACCATGCTCGCTCGAGCGCGCGACGATCTGACCGATGTCCCATTTGGCCACATAACGCATCCGGACGATTTGGAAACGGACATGAACCTGTTCAATGATGTCCTCCGTGGAAAGAGGGACGGCTATCGGCTCGATAAGAGATACTTGAGACCGGACAACTCGGTGGTTGAAGCATGCCTGACGGTGACAGCAATGCGGAAACCGTCAGGGGAGGTTGCGCGACTGCTGGCGATGATCGAGGACGTGACGGAGGCTCGCCGGATTGAACGTCAACTCTTGGAACGCGCGGCACAGTTGGAACTCGCCATGGAGGCGGTGAGGGGCGGTTTTTGGCACATGGACCTGCAGACAAAGAGTTTCGAGACGTCGGACCGGCTGGCGCGTTACATCGGCGGACCCCAAGCCGGCCGAATGGACCTGAACGCATACCTCGCCAACGTACACCCAGATGATCATCCTGCTGCCAACCTGACGCCGCTTCTACAAGGGGAGGTCGACAAGGCTGTAGCGGAATATCGCCTTCGAACCACCGAAGGAGAGCGCTGGATGCGTTGCGACAGGCGTCTGCTTCGGGACGCTCAGGGAACACCCTTCCGTATAATTGGCGTGGTGATCGACTTTACTGAAGAACACCTGCGACGCGCCGAACTTGAGGCCAATGCTGACACCGACGTGCTAACAGGACTTTTCAATCGGCGCGGCCTGCAGAAGAAGTTCGATCGCATGAGCAAGGAGAAGGGCCGACTGGTGCTCACGATCGATCTCGATGGCTTCAAGGAGGTCAACGACAGCTTAGGTCATGCCGCCGGCGACCAGGTTCTAATCGAGACGGCCTCGAGATTGAAGGCGGCGGTCCGACCCAGTGATGCCGTATGCCGGTTGGGCGGAGACGAATTTGTCGTTGTTCTCGAAGGTGGCGGTGAAGTCGCTGAGCGAGTTGCAGGTCGTATCGTAGCTGAACTGGCCGCGCCTATCGACTTGAAGGAAGGTGTCGTGCTTGTCGAAGCAAGCGTAGGAGCTGCCTGGACCAACTCCTCCACGCCGACTCTCGAAAAGATGATGAGGCACGCCGACAAGTGTCTCTACGAGGCCAAGGCGAAAGGCAAAAACACGGCAGTGGTTTGCGAAATGACGGGATGATCGACGTCTGCATGGCAAGTCATAGCGGGACGAGGCGGGTGATTCTGGGTAGAGGTGATGGACTTGGACCGGCAATCGCAGCCCATCGATAACGACCGGAAAACGCCAATTGTTTAAAAGCATCTCATCAGCATATTACAGGATAGACGTACGCGGTGTCCCGCTCACACCTCGAACTAGATTCTTTAAGCAGTTTCGAGGACTGCGGTCATGACTGGGACGTAAATATCCGCAAACACCGGATATTGCGCCGCGAAGCAGGCCTGCTTTCACGGCTGGCTCATGGTGCCGACGGGGTCGCTTGGCCGCAGCCTGCCCCTTAATCTTCATCCCGCAAGATGTACCGACCGGTTGGCAGAAGGTCGAGATGGTGGGATATTGGGGGGTCGACATTTGCTGGCCGCCTTGGAAGCAGTATGCGGGACAGGTCTCGATTTCTGGATGGCCGCACTTGAACATCCCGTGTGGGCTGTTGCCGTTGCATTTCTGTTCTCGGTGTGGTGCACATGGCTGATTGCGCGAGGAACTTTCCGGTGAAGGCTAGTCAGACAAACGCTGCAGCCGTCGCGGTCGCTCTATTTCGGGAACAAGAAGGTGACGACCGCCCGAACTCCCCAGCCGTCCGGTCCGTTTTCCGGTGATTGCGCCCAGTAACGCGCACCTATGCCAAAGCTTACGGGCTGTTCGCCGAACTTTACAATCTTTGAGACCTGGAAGTTGATCGGGACCGACCAGTCCTTGGCTTCCCAGTCGTATGTACTCTCGGTGTTCAATGAAAACGTCCAGGCTTCAGGCGTCGTATAAGAAATGAAAGGCTGTAGATACGTCGAACTGACGTCAGCACGGTCGCTCTGTCCGGCAAACGACCAAATATGGTTTGCCAGTATGCCGAATGTCCAGGGACCTTCCTGCTTTAGAGCAACGCCAGTTGGACCTGCGCCCCACTTTCCTGTTCCGAGGAGTTCGTCGGTGCCGGTGGGCAGAAGGAATGCAGGGCCGACGCCCCAGATGATTCCACTTTCAGTTGGCTTGGCAGGCGACAGGAAGAAACTCTGCAGCGTGTCCCCAAGCCCGAACTGCTCGCCTGACGGGCCAGCGATGTCGTCCTGCCAGGTCACAGGCAGGATTGTTCGGGATATGAGGTTCCAGTCTTCATTGAGTGAAAACGGAATCACCGGCTGAATATTCAGCGTAGCGTGATCGCCATCTTGGGGGCCGTACCCTTGGTCATAGTTGAACTGGAATGGCACGCTGATCAGAGAGGCAATCGGGTTCGAGAGCTTTTTCGCTAGCTCCTCACTGGACTGGGCGTGCGCAGATGTAGCTATTGATGTCAGAAGGACGATATAACTCAGGAGTTTGAGAGAATTTTCTGACACAGTCATTGCTCCTACCTGCAAGTCGGTTCAACACTCCAGCGGAGCCATGCAGGAGCCCCCCAAGGTCGCATGTTGCAAGCATGATGAGATAGTCCTAATGTTGGCGCAAGTGCACGGTGACAACACTTGGTCCAGAACAATAGGGCATTCTGTGGTTTGGCGGGTATCAGTTGTGAAGCCGTTTTCTAAACGCTTGTCATTGCCCTTTAGGGCAATATGAGTTTAGCGTAAGCGCTAATTTCTGTGCGCCTTCTGTAGCGGAGTGCTGTGAGGCATGAAGCGTCCACCAAAAAATAGGTGGACACCAAATCATGGATGAAGATGCTCCTAAACTGCAGGTACGGCTTGTTGGTCGCGACGGCCGCCGTCGATATGACCCTGCGTCGAGAGATCAGCTTGTCGCGGCGTGCTTAGAACCCGGCGTTTCGGTCTCGCGGCTGGCGCTGGAGCACGGCGTCAATGCGAATCTCGTCCGGAAGTGGATGAAGAAGTCCAGAGCGGAGCGTCAATTGCCTTTGGCCTCGGCGTTCGTTCCGGTTCAGATTGCTCCGGATATGCACTCGGGTTCTGCTGGCGATCTGAAGAAGACCAAGCCATTGAGCCAGTGCCTTCCCGCATCCAAGGTGAGCGCACTCCTGCCGAACGGGGTCAGCCTGACCGTCGAGTGCGCCGGTGTGGAAGTGCTGGAAGCAATCATAGGAGCGCTGGGTCATGTTCAGACTGGGCGGTGATCTCAAGGTTTACCTGCATCGCGAACCGATCGACTTCCGCGCGGGCATCAACAGCCTGGCGGTCCTGGTCCAGGAGACGATGGCGCTGGATCCGTTTGCGCCTGCGGTTTTTGCCTTCTGCAATCGCCGGCGTGACCGAATGAAGCTGCTGTTTTTTGATCGTTCCGGTTTTGTGATGGTCCTGAAGCGGTTGACCGAGGACAGGTTCAGATGGCCCCGTTGCGAGGTGCCGGTGGTCATGCTGACGACAGAACAGCTTCACTGGATCCTCGATGGCATCGATATCGACGCAATGGTGCGCCATCCGGTGCGGCAATATCAGATTGCCGGCTGACGGATGTCGAATTGAGCAGTTGACGCGGCTGGGCGGTTCAGATTCAAGAATCTGATGACTCGCACCGGCGAACCGAGCATTGCAGAACTGATGGCGCAATTGGCAGCCAATGCTGCCGAAATCGCTGCGCTCAAAGCCGAGAAGGAAGCGCTCTCGCAGCGGGTCGTCAAGCTGGAAGAAGAGCTTGCACTGGCAAAACTCCATCGCTTTGCCCCCCGCAGTGAAAAGCACATTGATCGTCTCTTCAACGAGGCCGAAGAGGCTGCGGTCGAGGATGGCAGCGAAGCAGGCGATGTTGTCGAGCTTCCGGACACCGGCCTGCCAGCGGTAGAAGGTCAAACGGGAAAGAAGCGTGGACGCAGACCTCTGCCAGAAGACCTGCCACGCGAGCGCGTCGAATATGACCTCCCCGACGATCAGAAGTCTTGTCCCTGCTGCCAGGGTCAGATGCATCGCATGGGCGAGGCTGTTACCGAGCAGCTCCATATCGAGGTCAAGGCAAAGGTCCTACAGAATGTGCGGTTCAAGTACGCTTGCCGCCATTGCGACCGCACCGGGATCAACACACCCGTCGTGATCGCACCGATGCCGACGCAGCCCCTGCCGGGCAGCATCGCTACCGCCTCGACGTTAGCCTTCGCGCTCGTCCACAAATACGTCGACGGCACACCGCTTTACCGCGTGGCTCAGACATTCGAGCGTGCTGGTGTTCCGATCAGCCGCGGCGCTCTCGCTCACTGGGTCATCGGCTCAAGCGAGAAGCATCTGCACCGCATCTATGATGCGCTGAAACTGCGGTTGCGATCGCAGCCTCTCATTCATGGCGATGAGACGACGGTTCAAGTCCTCAAGGAAAAGGACAAGGAGGCCACCAGCACATCGTACATGTGGGCCTATCGCAGCGGCGAGGACAGTGACCAGCCAATCGTACTGCTCGATTATCAGCCCGGGCGCGGCCAGATCCACCCGCAGACCTTCCTTGGTGACTACCGCGGCATATTGGTGAGCGATGGCTACACAGCCTGGCGCACATTGCATGGCGCAACCCATGTCGGATGCATGGCTCACTCCAGGCGGCGCTTCGTCGAAGCCCTCAAGGCAAGAAAGAATGGCGGCGGCCCGCCGGAGCAAGCGCTCAGGTTCTTCGAGCAGCTCTACCGGATCGAGAGGCAGGCGCGAGAGATAAAGCCCGACGCCGGTGAAACGCAGGCCGCCTGCATTCGCCGCTTCCGGCAACAGCACAGTTTGCCTGTCCTGAACGCCCTCAAGACGTGGCTCGATAACATCGCGCCGAAGGTCGTGCCGGATACCAAGCTCGGCGATGCTGTGTCCTACACCCTGAACCAATGGGATTATCTGACGCGCTACACCAGCGACGGCAGGATGCCGATCGATAACAACATCCTGGAACGCGACATCAGGGTTTTTGCGACCGGAAGAAAATCGTGGCTGTTCAGCGACACTGCTGACGGAGCCAAGGCCAGTGCTGTGATTTACAGTCTGATGCTGACATGCCGCGCCTGTGGCGTCGACCCTCTGATCTGGCTGCGCCACGTACTCACCGAGTTGCCACAGCGCGAAGAGAATGCCGACATCGGCGACCTGCTCCCGTTCAACTTCTCCAAGACCTCCACGACCGAATAGAGCCGGATACCGCGACCGATGCTATCCGCCGTTCGGTGTGGAACAGGCGTCAATACGCATCGAAAATCGCGCTTACAGTTTAGCCGCGTGCGCGCTATATTTTCCCTCTGTTTGGAACAGATTATCGTCCAAATCGGAGAGGCATCTAGCGCGACCGACAGAGGCGAGCCTCCTTCCATAGGGTGGACATTAGGGCCGCTTAAAGGGTCCATATTCATTCTCATTACGGTTCAGCCGCTCGACCAGTTCCTCGGCCTCCTCGTCGAGAAGCATATCCATGACCACCCCATCGATAACGACCGGCTGACCGGTGACTGCATCGACGACTGTCCAGTAGTTGTTTAGGTTCTCGCGACGGCTATACCGCACGGCTGCCATGAGGTGTGCCTTTGGGTGCTGCTGTGGCGCGACCTTAGCCGTCCTCTTCCCTTTCTCTTGGGCGTTAAGGATAAATTCAAGGTTGCTAGCGGTATCGTGGGGTAACCGATCGAGAACCTCTCCGTTCTTTTCCGCAGCCTTTCCTTCACGGTAGTCTATGACACGCCAACTGCCGTCTGAGTTCTCCTCTAAACCGTACCGCTTGTAGGGCATTGGTTCGCCTTCTTGTTACCTTGTTACACCTAAACGCCGACCCCGGAATGTTTGTTGCAAATTTCTGAGCGACCCATCGGATATGCAGCACGCGGTAACCCCCGGTGCCCCCTTCGATCTGCCGCGTGTGCCGCGTCGGTCGGCCTATTGTCACCTCTTTCGGTGCAAACCGGAGGTAGCTTGGATACTCTTTAGAGTTTGGTTGGCTGGACATTGTTCGACAAAGGCGGCGCACCTGTTCAGGAACGTCACCAACTGGCCGAATTCTGTATTTCCTTGGGCTGCATTGGATGCATACTTTCAAGTCCGGGCTGCTGTTTGGCGTTGGTGAAGACGCTACGTGCATTGCCGATCACATGGCCGCGAAAGCCACGTAATTCAATGAGGACCGCGCCGGGATGTGCGCAGTATGAAGTACCGACGTTTCCAGGATACAGTCCCAGTTGATAACCGAGCGGAGCCGTGTTCGTCCTGGATCGGCACAAGCCGAACGGCACGTCACTCGGCAACCCGGCCTTCCGGAGGCCATCCTCCAAAATGCCAACCAGCTGAAAGTACGGACCTTCGCATCCCGTGCCAATTAGATGCAGTTCGGAGCCGTCTTCATACTAATCCCTAAAGCGGCGTTCTTGACGTACATTCATGGAAAAATCCTACAGGGGCAGTGTGCCGATTCCGATGAAACCGCCCCTTTGTTCCGAGATGATTGCGCCTCCGGATGACTGCCGATGCAATGTCGCACCCAGTATGTCAAAGCCGCACTGCAAAGGCATTCTTGCTGCATGCCCAGAACGCCTTAATGGAATGGGCTATTGCCTAAGGTTGGCCCGCGCTTTCGTTTGCTTCTGGCCGGTAGCGGAAGACGGCCTTGTCCGGAAAGGGTAGCGAAACACGTTTATTCGACTAAGTTTTGGTCCCGCAAACAGCCGTTCGAAATGAAATCGAGGATGGACGGATCGGCCAAGCGGTGGCCGATCCCTGACGCGATGCTATCGCGTTCGCTCGCTGACCACTTAACGACTTCGACCTCACTCGGCCGCCAGGTCTTGGTGAAGAACGGTTCGAGCGAGCTGTAGAGCCGCAGGCACGGGATAAACCTTTACCGGGTATCGTTTGAATCCAATTGCCTCGTTTGACATTCGCTGACTGCGTCGGGTCGAAGAAGATTGCAGTCGTGGAGGATGATACCCTCGTCGAAGCCAGGTGAGAAAATCGTGTGCTTCCGGCTTTTGCAAAAGAACGAACGTCACTCCTACTTCGGCGGGAAGACCTATGGCGTCATCGATCACCGAGAAAATGCCGAAAGCGTCCTCGCAGATCCGATACCTAGCGCCTTGATTGTCTTTCATCGAAGCCGCCCTCCATATGCCAATATTATGACAGGTGCCGGTGCATTGAAGTAGCCTACGCGTGAGGCAACGCGAGGATACAGTAAGACACGCACGCTGCGCATGGCTAATTGCTATTATAGCAGCTACAGGGCTACAGGGAATCGTTTGCCGTTTGGTTGGCAGTTCGGAAGAAAGAAGAAAATCCCGAGAGTCAGGAAGCCGCCAGCACTTGTTCCTTCGGGGTTCCGAAGTTTACATTCTCCCGGCCCGCGACGGCGTAGTTGCCGGGTTTCTTCTATCAATCGGATTTCAACATGACGAAAGAAGCCGCTCAGATCAGTGCAACTTTGCTGTTGTTTGCGGCGATGATCGTGCCGTTGATGACGCGAGGATGGCCGCTTTGGGCGAGAGCCGCGTGGCAGCTGGCGGCTTTCATCGCGCTCACATATCTCGTGCTGCGAACGGTGGGCTCACCGTTTGGTCCGGAATTTGATACCGTGCAGCCCGGCGCCCGAATATGGCAGCAACTTATCGAGGTCGGATGGTGGCTTATCGCGGCCCAGTGTGCAATCGGCATTGTCCGGCTGTTCGTGGTGTTCGAGGCCAAGCCACGAGAAACCCGCATCGTCTCTGACCTGATGGCCGGGATCATCCATCTTCTGACGCTGTTCGCCGTGATCAACTTCGTCTTCGCCGTTCCGGTCGGCGGCCTTCTTGCCACCTCCGGCGTCATTGCGATCGTGTTGGGCTTAGCGCTTCAGAGTAGCTTGTCAGACGTATTCTCCGGGATCGCCGTTGGCATCGAGCGGCCCTACAGTCCCGGCGATCTGGTTTGGGTAGAAGGCGGGATCGAAGGCCGGGTCATACAGGTAAACTGGCGCTCCACGCACATTGCGACGCCGAACGGGGACGTTGCCATCGTTCCCAACAGCGTGATGGCTAAGGCACGCCTGGTGAACCACAGTATGCCGACGAACATCCGTCGCGTCTCAATCACGGTGAAGCTCGCGGCGAACGAACTGCCGGATCGTTGTATGGCGGTTCTGAACGCGGCAGTCAAAACCTGCATGTTGCTGTCCGCGACGCCGCCGCCCAGTGTCGCCCGCACGGGACTTGAGGGCGATGGCGTGGCCTATGACATCAGCTTTTCCATTCCAAGCATCGAAGTGCTCGTCGCAGCCCGTACCGAACTGCTGGGCCACGTTCAATCCCATCTTCGCCACGCGGGCATTGCACTTGCCGTTCCGGGTGTCCCGATCCGAGCGCGCTTGGACGTTCCAAGCGCAGCAACGCTCCTCCAGGAGTCTGACTGGTTCGGAGTGCTCGCCGAGTCCGATCGAATTCTCTTGGCGGAGCATCTGGTCGAGGTGTGGTTTGCGGCGGGCGACAAACTCATGAAGCAGGGCGATGATCCGAAAGTGCTGTTCATTCTGGCGTCGGGCACCGTGGAGATTTCGAATGATACTCCCGAATGGCCCGAAGTGATCTTCCGATTGGGGCCGGGCAGCAGCCTTGGGGCGATCGGCATGATCACAGGGACACCCTACGCGGCAACCGCTACCGCACTGACACCCGTGACCGCTTACAGCCTTGACAAACAGGGCGTGGGTGACGCCATCGCGGTACGGCCGGATCTCGTCAAGAGCTTTGAAGTATTGGCTCGCAGGGGGCAGGAAATGAACCGCAGGGACGTGGTTGCGCGTCAGAGCGACGATGCTGAAGCGCCCGAGATGTTCCTGTCGAAGCTTCGCAGCTTTCTGCGAAAGATCTCAGAGACCCCCCGCAGCGAAGGCCAAAGGCGACGCCGCTAGTCATGAAATGCCGGGGGTAAAGTCTCTTGCGCGGGAAACGGGAGCCGGAACCGTTCCCGCGGTGAAGGGCTTGAAAGGCGAGAGCACCAAAACCGCTGTTTCCGACCGGATACGGGGTGGAGTCGCGCGACGGGCTCCTTCGATCACGACGCTGCCATCACGTTGAGAGCCGTTCGCCAGCCGAACGGGCTCTACAATCTGTCGAAGCTGTCGGTCTGGTGGCTGAGGCAGGAAGGCCAGGGCGTTGAAGCAGATGCCGTGCCGCCGGCCGCCGACGATGACGTCCGCCTTGTGAAGACCCTGGCGAAAGGGCCTGTCGAATAACGCCGGGACCACAACAATTTAGCGCGCCGGAGAGGATGAAACTGGGAACTCGTATGTCCTTGTTCGTGCGTTATAATTTCTGAAGCCGTCCGGCAAGCCGTCAGCTATTTCTTCAATGCCGCCGCAAGATCGCCATGCTCGAAGGCTGACGCCATACGATCACACTCCCTTACGCTGAGCCCAATGCGCCCGGCCTCGTCTCTCCAGCAGGAAACGCTGGCGGCAACCTCGGCCGCGATCCCGCGCGCCTGTGCGGGCTTCAGTTCAAAATAATCTGCGACGGACAATGCCACGTCGAGAGAGGCAGTTTGGTCGTCGAGGTCAATCGCCGTCGAGAGAACACGCGGTTTGATATCGACCGGAACGGGGTTGAGATCATAGGCAGGGGAAAGAGCCCAGCCGTCAGGGCCTGTGTAGAGAAAGCCGTGATTGCGCATATGGTCGTCTGAATTCGAGATCATGATCGTGAAGACAATGCGCCGCCATAACTCGCGCATGTCTTCTTTCGCTCTCGCACCGCTCTGCCGCAGGGCATCGACGATCTCCAGATAGCTGTGCGGCTCGTTATCCTTTGCGCCCAGCATGCTCATGGCTGACAGAAACGGAATGCGGGTCGCGCCGTCACGATCAAAGCGGCGGAGCAGCAGCACCGGCTTTTCGGCGATATGCTCAAACTGTGATGCGGCGGTCGCTATCCCGGCCCTCGCCGCAAGAGACAGTGCAACGGCCTCCCAGGCGACGGTATTGAATTCGTCATCCTTGTGCGGAAACTTTGCGATGACGAGCGCGCCGTCCCTGTCTCTGACGGACGCCTTCGGACGCGCGCCGCCGAGGGAGGAGCCCGGCGCAAGAAGCAGTCGCAAATTCTCATCCTCATCATCATCATGACCATCATGATCATCATCAATGATGCGCTCGGTAGCGGCCAGCAGCCTCGGCAGTTCAATCAGCGGCGGGATGCGTGTGGCGTCCTCGTGATCCGCGAGGAAGGGCCCGCCTTCCTTGCCAGCAAAACGCAAGGCTCCCTGCCTAGCCTCGTCATCGACCGCGAGAAGATAGTCGATTTCTCCCAGAGTGCGCGGCGGTTCCCCGGCTTTTTCAGCGCGGCGTCTTTCGGCCGGCGCATCAAAGCGCGGCCCCACCGGTCGGGTGCGGAATCGCCGATTGAGCCGAACATGAATCTGTCGGCCGCAGTGTGGAACGCGCCCTCGCCGAGGTTCAAGGCAGGCTCCAGAGCAAAACGCTGTCCATTCTCAAGCCATGACGGCGCATACTCGAAAGTGGCGCTTTCGCGGTTCTTGCGCATATGTGCCCAGAGCTTCCCGACAAGATGGGAGGCGCCGCCAAGGTCGACATAGACGAGCGTTTCCTGATCCATCATCCGTCCTTCGAGGGCTGGGGGCTCTTGGGGCGTCTGATGCGTCTCGGCAGATGCTCTTCTTCCAGCTCCAGTCCGCGCGGGTCGTGCCGCACGTCCGCAAGGGTGGAAAGACGATCAATCAATCCAAGCACAAATAATATGGTGGCATAGGTGCCAAGCGACACTCCCGCGTCGCCCTTCTCGACCTTGACAAGGGTTGTGCGGCTGATCGAGGCGCGCTCGGCTAGGATTGCCGAGGGAATGCGCCGCCGCCGCCGTGCATCGCGGATATCCTGGCCCAGCTTGCGCAGGGCACGCCGGACGGGGATAGGCAGGTTATATGATGCGTTCTTGTCCATTGCGTTCACGATCGTAGTCGCTATAGCAGTTAGTGTACACGATTATGAACGTTAAATCAACTGATGCGCTCAGAACGCCCAAAACGCATTGTGCCAGCTATGTCCGCGAACGTGAACCAAAAGCCGCTTAATGACCATTATTGTGAACATTATGAAAACGCGCACCTTTATCAGCCCCGCCCCAGAATTTTAACTTTCGCGTGTTTCACATACGCGAAAGTTAGAGATGTCATGCCGACGGGCAGCTAATCTCCTTCAGCGCTGTCGGGCGCCGGACGCTCTGCTGCCCAGGTCAGCAAGGCGTCGAGTGCCGGGCATAGCGCCTGCCCCCAATCTGTCAGGCCATATTCGACCTTTGGCGGCACCTGATGATGGACAATGCGACGGACGATCCCGTCCTTCTCCATCTGTCGAAGCTGCTGGATCAGCATTTTCTGTGAAATCAAGGGGATGCCGCGCTCCAAATCGGAAAACCGCATGATCCGGCCACCAAACAGGTGAAACAGGATGGTGAGCTTCCACCGCCCTTCCAACAGCTTCAATGCCTGCTCGACGCCCTCCGCCGCCATTTCGCGTGTATAGGTGCCAACCTTACCTTTTGGTATGTACCTTACTTTTTCGTGTGTTCTTGTCATTTTGATAGCGTATCGCCATACTTAATTCCGCGCAATCCCGCTGGCCGTACAAGGCTTAACCAGAGAGGCCATGTAAATGATTGATCTGCCAAAGCCAATTGCTGACTACTTCACGGCTGACAAGGGCGACGGTAATGCTGTTGCCAAGTGTTTTACTGAGAACGCCATCGTAAAAGACGAAGGTAATACCTACAAGGGACGAGCCGCAATTGCGCGCTGGAAGGCCGAAGCGTCGGCAAAGTATGAATATACGAGTGAGCCGCTTAAGATAGAGCGCGCTGATGGCAAGGTGATCGTCACCAGCCACCTCGTCGGCAACTTCCCCGGAAGCCCCGTCGATCTGCGATATTTCTTTGTACTGGAAGGCGGAAAGATTGCGGCGCTGGAGACGGCGCTATGAGTTTTAGCCTCGATTTGCAAGGCAAGCGCGCACTGGTAAGTGGCGGAACGCAAGGCGTTGGCGCGGCGGTTGTCGCAACGCTGCTGGATGCTGGCGCGACCGTGCTGACGTCGGCGCGTTCGGTTCCGCCGCCGTCCGCCGGCGGTCCGCTTTATGTCGCCGCCGACCTTGCAACGGCTGAAGGCTGCGAGGCGGTCGCCCGAGCGGTCACGGAACAACTCGGTGGCATCGACATCATTGTCAATGTTTTGGGTGGGTCGAGTGCGCCTGCTGGAGGCTTCGCAGCCCTTAGCGACGACGAATGGGCAAAGGCGCTCAACCAAAATCTCATGTCTGCCGTTCGCATCGACCGCGCATTGCTTCCGCTAATGCTTGAACAGGGATCAGGCGTCATCATTCATGTTACGTCGATTCAGCACCAGTTACCGCTCCCCGAGTCCACGACTGCCTACGCTGCGGCGAAAGCTGCGCTTTCGACCTACAGCAAGAGCCTCTCGAAAGAGGTCACGCCGAAGGGCATTCGCGTCGTGCGAGTTTCGCCAGGCTGGGTAGAAACGGAGGCGGCCGTGCGCTTGGCACAGCGTTTGGCCTATGAAGCTGGCACGGACTACGAAGGCGGCAAGCAGATCATCATGAAGGGGTTGGGAGGCATACCGCTCGGCAGACCGGCCAAGCCAGAGGAAGTCGCGGATTTGATCGCTTTTCTCGTGTCCCCTCGTGCGAGCGCAATCACCGGGACCGAATACACCATCGACGGTGGCACTGTGCCGACAGCTTGAGATGATTGCCTCTTAATGCCGCAACAATCGCAATCAGGCTGCTATGCGACGGGGCGCGGCGGGTGGCGCAGAACGGAGTGACCAATTCGTGACCAAGACCAGAAAAAGCCTTGGCATGGTAAGTGTCCTTCCCGAGAGAGGGGTGACAGTTCAAACCGGAGACATGGGTTACACTTTTTGCCTTTGCGAGGAGAGCGAAGGTGCCTTGGCAGAAGTGCAACCGCATGGACGAGCGTCTCAAATTCGTTGCGCGGGTTCTGGATGGCGAGAAGATAGCGGCGCTGTGCCGCGAATTCTGCATCTCCCGCAAGACCGGTCACAAGATCATCACCGCTATAACGACAGCGGTCTGGAAGGACTGACAGATCGATCGCGACGCACCCTCCACTGTCGTTCGTGTCGCCAGAGAGCGCGATAAAATTACGCGTATTCCTCAACGTATCGTGCTATTATTAGTTGTTTCTAAATTACGATCTGCCGCGGTCGATCCTGGCCACGGCGCCTTGTGGTTTCCAAACATACCACCACACACACGAGCCCTCGCTCTGGCAACGGGCGAATTTGGGAGGAAGATCATGATACGCCTTGTTTCAATCGCAATAGCAGTTGCAGGTATTGGCTTGACAAGCCAGGCGTTGGCCGCGGAAGTGGACATGTCGAAACTCACCTGCAAGGATGTCGGCGACATGCCCGCCGCGAAGACCATCGGTG
This sequence comes from Rhizobium favelukesii, assembly GCF_000577275.2. NCBI lineage: Bacteria > Pseudomonadati > Pseudomonadota > Alphaproteobacteria > Hyphomicrobiales > Rhizobiaceae > Rhizobium > Rhizobium favelukesii. Next base: position 3,032,401 of record NZ_HG916852.1, on the reverse strand, counting down.
TGGCGATGTGGGTAAACGGGTACGTTCACGGCAAAGCTGGCAGTGCCATGATCGATGGCGACAAGGCCCACGCCAATGCGGAGAAGGTCGCCGCCTATTGCAAGAAAAACGCCACCTCCACGCTGGCGGACGCCATGGAAGCGGTCTCCAAGTCGTAATCCGAATCTATGACGGTGGCGGCAATCACGCCGCCACTGAGGCATCGAGGCCACGGCTGTGGCCTCTTTCGCGGGAGACGGACAATGTTCGGATCCAAGCCTCTCATCGCCGCCTCGGTGGCTGCGATATTCCTGGCAGGCGTGCCAAGTATATCCCTTGCAACAGAGTAGGGACAACAGCGCAAGGCTGCCGTGTCCACTACACCCATTCCCGTGCTTGCGGCAATCACCGCAACAACTTCTGACAAAACCAATTTTTCATTTTCGATCTCCAGAATTGACGCTGTCGACCCCGTCTGTCGCGCCTGTGATTCGCAACGCTAGCGGACAAGTTCGGCGGCCACGATTTGGTAATTCTGAAGAGGAAACGAGCCCCCCAAATGGTTCCATGGAGTTTTAGTTTATTGGGAAATCTTGCTGCCAATACAATGGGCTATATGCGGAAATGAGCAGGTAATCAGCCACCTGGTAATTGCAAGGCTGCCCTCTACTACGGCCCGGTCAGCCTTTGAATTTCCGGCGTGCTGCCCTCGCGACGCTTTCCGCGAGGATGAGCAGGCATCCAAGGAAGAGGATGCACGCGCCGAGCAACCCATCGATACCCTCGAGCGTCACCAGGACGCCGACCAGGGCGATCAGCGCGATCGTGAGCAGTGCGAGTGCCCCGTCGTCGATGAACAGGCCAATTGTTTCTTTCAGGACCAGTTTCAGGAAATTCATCGTGCTACCTGCTTTGTATGGGAGTCAAAATACTGTTGGAGCATCCGGACCAGACCGAACGACACGACGATCAACACCGCGAGGATGGCGATCAGCGACAGATCAGCTCCCGGCCAACCCGCGCCGATGCCCTCGCCTACCCAGAAGATGCCGAACGCGCTGAGGAGCAGGCCGACCACGAACTTCAAGCTGTTCTCGGGGACGGTCGAAAGGGGCTTGTGCACAAAGAGGCCGATAACCAGTACCAGCAAGCAAGCAGCCAACGCGCCGATGCTCGCATAACCGATCATGCCGTGGCCAGCGCCAGTGGCGATGACGATGAAAACGACTTCGACCCCTTCGAGCAGAACTGCCTTGAAGGCAGCGATCGCGGCAAGAACGTTCGCTCGTCTATCCGATGCCTGGCGTCGAAGGTTGTCGGTTTCCTCCGCGAATGCCTTTTCTTCGTCGTGAAGGGCGATGAACCCGGACGCCCGCAGGATCGCCTTGCGAAGCCACCGCAAGCCGAACAGTATCAGCAGGGTCCCAATCACGAACTGCATGAGTTCGATGGGTATCATTCCAAGCAGCGGTCCGAGCGCCAGCACGAGGATTGCCAGAACCGCGAGGGCGAGGCCCGTTCCGATAAACGCCGGCCGCCAGCTCTGCGTCACGCCGACCGCCAGTATGATGGTGAAGGCTTCTACAACCTCAACAAGGGAGCCGAGGAATGACGCCGTCATCGTCGAGGTTATGCCTGTTATCGTTGTCATTTGATTTTTCCGTTTCGATCTTTGAATTTCATGCGGGCAAAACGGTGCATCGCTCCGGAGGGAGCGAAAATGCGGGAGGGCACCTTTCTGCTCCCCGCGGGACCAGTCGACCGGGTCGTCACCAATCTTCACCTGAAGCCGCCAACAGCGACCGTGGAAGGCGCTGTCCACGACCTCGCCCGTCAGATTGTTTTCCGGATAGTCGGCCGCAGGCCGACCGTCCTCCGGTCAAACAACGAGCATGGAGAAACCAGATCATCGACCTCGTGGGCTTGCAGTGCATCGAGCGGGATAGCCCGAAGCTTGCGCGGGTTGGAGGGGACAGGATGAAAGATTCGGTCGAGGATGGATGGACCAAAGGGTCCACGAGGCGGCCTCCCTAGCAAACATGCCTCCGTCACGCGTCGGGGCGATCTTAAAATTTGCGGAGAATATTGATCACGCATTGCTATTTGGACGCCGATGCTGACGGTCACCTTAAACGCGACATGTGCGCATCTATTTGAGCTTTGGCTCGCCAGGTTCCAAGTTGTCCAGGCTCCGGTGTGCGAGTAGGCCGCGTGGTTCGGGTCCCAAGCACGCCCTCTGCGCCGCTGGTTTTTACGCTCGGAGAATTGCGCTAGTATGTCTTGCCCCAACGGAGATCGAAGTCATTTGAACTTCCTTGCACGTATGAAGCGCCGGATGTTTCTTCTTGATACGGCAGAATGCTGGGCCGGCAGGGCAGCCATAGCAAGGCTGCCTTGTGCCATGTGTCGGAATATGCAAGTGCGCCTCAAATCGGCAACGACGACCCGCGATTGCGCACCGAAAGGGTGGCTATCGATGTGGATTGGGGCAAACTTGACTGCTATGTCGCCCGCCCCGACACCGACACGGAGCCTCACCCCGGTGAAATTGTGGCTCATGACAAGTTAGGTCTGACACCGCACTTCGAGGAGGCCGCAAGGCGCTTGGCACTTGAGGGATTTGTTACATCGGCACCTTCAATCGACCAACGATCGACGAGGGCCTCGTCAAAAAGCCCTTGAACTTGACGCTCGACGCCATCAAGGCGCGGCCTCGGCAAGAGGTCGTTTTCACAGTGGAATGCTCGGGCAACCACGGCTTCCCCTTTTTCACCGGCGGCATCGGCAACGCCCGCTGGGCAGGCACGCCGCTTGGCGCGATCCTGCAGGAAGCCGGCGTCCTTGATAATGGTATAGAGGTAGTCTTCTTCGGTACCGACATCGGCGATGTCACGATACGAGATATCAAGATGCCACAGCACTTTGCTCGTAGCATGTCTAGGAATCCGCCTCCTTCCGCAAACGCCCCCAGCGAGTCCGAACTGGGTCGACAGGCCGAAGCGATCGCATGTTCCGGCGCTGGGCTAAAATCAGAAGTGGTATCCATACCAAGCGCAGCAATCGTTGAGTGAACTGCAATCGATCACGTTTGTAACCAGAAGCCAAGTGATGGGAAGCCGTGACCCGACGAATCTGGACATAATTGTTCATCTTTCCAGCTTCAGGTGTCTGTCAGCAATTGCCTCCAAAACACGCGCTTGCGTTGGAGAGGTTAAATTGACGACAGTGCCCACAAAAGTGAGCTCGCTGCGGCCGAAGATTGGCAGCATCCCGCTCTGCATACTTACAAGCTGCTACATCCTTGTCTTCTGCAACAACACATTCTGGCAGAAGGTCACCGACTATCTTGGAAGCGGAAGTGGTCCGCTTTGGGCTCTGTATCTCGCGATGCTCGCACTGTTCGTTGCCGCAATCACCCCATTTTCAACCAAGTACCTCATCAAGCCGTTTCTGATCTTCCTGGTCGTCGTCGCGGCGGTGGCATCTCATTTCACCGACACATTCGGGGTGGTCATCGACAGCGACATGATCCGCAACGCTATGGAGACAACGCCGGCGGAAGCCCAGCATTTGATCACCTCTGATTTCCTTACGCATGTTGCCATCTTCGGCATCGTGCCATCGTTGCTCATAGTCTGGACGAAGGTTGATCATCGCACGTTTATGCGAAAGTTCTTCTGGAACCTCATTGCAATCCTCGCCTCACTCGCGATCTTCGGCATCTGCGGCGTAACATACTCGCGGGAGTACACGGCAGCCGTCAGGGAGCGGCGGGACATCTCTAAGAGCTTCAATCCTGTCACACCGATCGTCAGTACCGCTCGCTATTTCCTAGATGCTGGGAAAGAGGCTTCGATCGTCGTTCAATCTGTCGGAGTCGACGCCACGGTCAAGTCGCCCGAGCCGCCCATCAACAAGCCGCGGGTTACGGTCATTGTCGCGGGCGAGACCGCGCGTGCGGAGAACTTCTCACTCGGCGGATACCAACGGGAGACCAATCCGCGGCTCAAAGTCGCGAACGTCGTCTATTTCCCGAATACTATGAGTTGCGGCACGGCTACCGCGACGTCAATTCCCTGCATGTTCTCGCGGTTCACGCGCTCGGATTTCACTCATGCGAAGGCGATGGCCAACGAAACGCTAGTAGACGTGCTGGCGCATGCCGGCATTGACGTGGCGTGGTTTGACAACAACACCGGGAGCAAGGGTGTCGCTGATCGGATCAAATACGTCGACTTGGCGAACTCGAAAGACCCGCGGTTCTGCCAGCAGGGTGAGTGCCTGGATGGCATCTTCCTGGACAAACTCGATGACTGGCTGGACCACGTCAAAGGCGACAGCGTCCTTGTACTCCATCAGCTCGGGAGCCACGGACCCGCTTATTATCTCCGATACCCTGAACACCAGGGAAAGTTTTTTCCGGATTGTCGAACCCCGGAGCTTGGCAAGTGCCAGGTAGGAGAGATCATCAACGCCTACGACAACTCGATACTCTACACCGACTACTTCCTCGCGACCGTCATCGACCATCTGAAGGCTCGTTCGGGGAAGATCGCGACGGGCCTGATTTACATGTCCGATCACGGGGAATCCCTCGGTGAGAAGGGGCTCTACCTACATGGAACGCCATACCTTTTCGCTCCCTCGCAGCAGACGCACGTGCCGTTCCTGACGTGGTTTGACGACGATTTTACCAAATCAATGGATCTGGACACGTCCTGCCTACGAAAGGAAGCGACCGCTCCAACCTCCCACGACAACCTTTTCCATAGCGTGCTCGGGATGATGAACGTGGAGACGTCCGTCTACGAGCAGAAGCTCGACGTATTCGCGAAGTGCAGGAGTGGGAACTCTTGAAAATCACAACCACGCAACGGCGACGCAACACATAGGAACGTGATGCGGTGAATGTGCTTGTCATCGAAGACAACATCGACATCGGGGACGCAGTATCAGCCCATGTGGTGGCTGATGCGCACCGCGTCGATTGGTGCATGAACCTGAAGGAGGCTACCCGTAGGCTGGTATCGAAGAAGTATGACCTGGTACTCCTGGATCTGCGTCTGCCGGACGGCAATGGCCTTTCGCTCCTGCGCGACATCCGCGGAGGAAATGACAAGGTTCCGGTTATCATCATGACGGCACAAGACCAGTACAGCGATCGGCTGGCGGGAATGAAGGGAGGAGCGAATGATTTCCTCGTTAAACCTTTCAACCTGGACGAACTTTCCGCACGAATGAGGCAAATCAAGCAATGAGGCGAGCGATCTGCCATGCACGGGCGCGCCTGAGTTGGACGGTCGCTTATCGGGTTCTACCCTTTGCTCTTCTACTGCTAGGTATCGCGACACTATTCTACGCCGCGGTGGAGGTTCGCGAAGGCGATACGCTTGCGTGGGATCAGGCTTTTCTTCTCTCGTTGAGGCACGCGGACGATGTTGCCCTGCCTCTCGGACCCGCCTGGGTAAAGACAGCGATGGTGAACTACACGAGCCTGGGCGGAGTGGCGGTGCTCCTGTTGATCACGCTGGCCACTATCGGCTTCCTGCTGGTTGCGCGTCGACGGGTCGATGCCTTGTACCTTGCAGTTGGCTTCGCAGGCGGCTGGCTATGCAGCAATGCACTGAAGATATGGACCGCGAGACCCCGTCCGGACGTAGTCACCCATCTGGTGCCCGTCGGCGATGCTAGTTTTCCCAGCGGTCACGCTATGGTTTCCGCCGCAACCTATCTGACATTGGCAACTGTCGCGGTCCGATTTCTACGTTCGCCAGCCCAGAAAGCATATGTATTCCTTGTTGCTGTCGCGCTCATCTGCACGATAGGCATTAGCCGAATCTACCTCGGCGTACATTTTCCGACCGATGTGCTCTTCGGGTGGTGTGCGGGCTCAGTCTGGTCCTTCGCCTGCTGGCTTACCTTCAGGCGGTTCCTTCCTCAATTCGTGTGAAATTCGGCGCTTTCAGGTTGGCGTCAGACTTCTGTGACCAAATCGCTGCGCGCCGGGTGTGCTTTGGGGAAAAGCACGCCCATCTAACATTGCTGTACATCTGGAGCGGATATGACCGAGCCGTCCAACCGTCTTATCCTGCATACGAATTCTCGTGACGAGGTGTTCGCCGACGAACGGGATGCGGTTGCGGACTTTGCATTCAATTCCACCGTCGCAAACGTATTCGACGACATGGTAAGCCGCTCGGTCCCGTTCTACGGGGAGATGCAGCGCATGGTTTGCGAACTGGCCCGGGATTTTGCGCAACCTCAGTCGCACCTCTATGACATTGGCTGCTCGACGGCTACGACGCTGCTCGCGCTGGACCACATCGTCGACAATCACGTGGATTTCGTCGGAATCGATAATGCTCCCGACATGCTCAAGAAGGCGGCGGAGAAGATCGAGGCATCAGGAACAAACCGATCAATCGATCTGGTAACAGGCGACCTTCACCGCGGCTTCTCTGTTGAAAACGCTAGCGTCGTGACGATGCTCCTAACGCTTCAATTTGTGCGTCCGCTCTTTCGCGAACGTGTCATGAAGACGATCTACGACGGGCTCAACGAGCACGGATGTTTGCTACTGATCGAAAAGTTGACCAGCGAGGACACGACTTTCAACCGGCTCTTCATCGACCACTACTATGACTTCAAGCGGCGTAACGGATACTCCTCGATCGAAATATCGAAGAAGAGGGAGGCCCTGGAAAACGTGCTCATTCCTTACCGCCTCGAGGAGAACCTCCAATTGCTCAAGGAGGTGGGGTTCAAGAGCACGGAGGTGTTCTTCCGGTGGTATAACTTCTGCGGCATTGTCGCGGTAAAGTAAGACGGTTTGTCATGAAAAATCTCATGCTCACGATCGGGACGTTCTTTTTCAAGTACCGAAACCAGGCGTTTCCGCTGATCATCGTTGCATTGTTTATTGCCGCGCCACCGACGACGACGGTTCTGGGTAGCGCAGCACTCAAGCAGTGGACGGATATCGTCGCATTGCTAATAGTACTCGCAGGTTTGCTATTGCGCGCAACCGTAATTGGATACGCTTACATCAAGCGAGGCGGTCTTAACAAACGGGTCTATGCCAAGGACTTGGTTACGGAAGGCATGTTCGGCGTCTGTCGCAACCCGTTGTACGTCGGGAACATGCTCGTTTACTCGGGGCTTTTCCTGTTCCACGGCGATCCAGTAGTCGTCATCGTCGGATGCTTGTTATTCGGCTTCATCTACCAGTGCATCATCTACGCTGAAGAGGAATTTCTGGCTGACAAATTCGGTGACGCGTACAGCGCATATTGCCGCGATGTCCCCAGATGGGGACTCAAGTTGAGTGCGTTCTCGGCATCGACAGAGGGAATGGCTTTCAATGCGAAGCGGGTTATTGCCAAGGACTATTCCACGATGTCGTCGACACTGATCGCGTTGCTGGCGACGGAATTTTATCGAATCGCGGCCGACTCCATATCGGACCAGGAGTTGTCTTACGCGATTGTGCTTCTGGCGCTATTCGTTGTGGTGATTGCGCTCACTGGTCTGGTGAGTTCCCTCAAGAAGCTCGGGGTCTTTGACAAAATGACTGCTGCGCACTGATAACGTCGGTCGGGGCGGTAACGCTGACGCCCCGAACCGAAATCCGGGGCTAACAATGGTCCCTGGTCAATCGCACGCCTAGCGGGCGTTGCCGCCCGTGCCTCATCTTGAGGATGACGACCTTCGCCGACCTCATAGTCAACAAGGTAAGAACCCATTGCGAAGCGCAGGACTCCCGGAGCTGGCATCTCGTCTGTCTGTCTGCCCATTTCCGGAAATTGTGACAGCGCCTGACGGAGCTTCTTCATGCCGCGCCCGGAGATATCTGCCTTCTGTCGTGATTATTCTCGTGCGGCTGGAGAGACCGTGACCTTCACGCCGCTGCGCCTTTGACGATGCCCTCAAGCTCGTCGATGACATCGTCGAGATCATATCCGTTGCCAGCTTCGACGTCTCGCCGGGCGCGGTCGATTTCGATGATCTCCCTTCCTTCTGCGGCTAGATACGATTTCAGCGCCCGGACGACCACCCAACTCCGGGTGCGGCCGCAGATTTCCGCGATTTCTTCCATCTCCGCAAGGACGTCGGTTGGAAGTCGCATGGTGATCGGATCCGAAAGCTCTCGATTTGACACGTCTTTTCACTCCGATTGTAATACGAGGAGAAGCCATCGGCCGTCCGTCGTCAAACCCGGTCCAGCTCTCCGGGTTCGCATGAAGCTCTGGCGATGAAGACGCCGGTCGATCTCTACACACCATCGGCGCGCCGATATAACGGGCTGCCGGAGATCGATTATCCGTTCCACGACCGTGACGCACTGGTGACCAATTGCCGCCGCATCTGCATCTACCGCAAGAAGATCAATATCTCGACCGTGCTGGCCGGCCAGAAACTCGGAATCAAGGAAGTCGACGACGGTATTTGGCTCGTCAGCTTCATGCACTATGATCTGGGAGATATCGACCTGGAGCAGAGGACTTTGCAAACCATCGACAACCCGTTCGGCACGAGGTTGTCACCCATGTGTTAGGTACGTTTTGTTACCTATGTCTCCGGGCTGGACATTCATGGAGATGGCGCACCCGACAGGATTCGAACCTGTGACCTTTGGAATCGGAATCCAACACTCTATCCAGCTGAGCTACGGGTGCATGCCGCAGGCGTTTGAATCGCCTGTCCGATGCGTGGTTCTTAGCCTAGCTTCTCGCTGGCTTCAATCTACAAAATGAAAAGTCCGCCGTTCTTGTGCGCGGCGGACTTTTATATCTCACGTCTGGGGGTCAGACCTGCATGGCGCCGGGGCCGGGGATGGCCTTGGGCGGCACCTTGCCGAGGATGATCATGCCGAGCACTTCATCCTTGGTGACGTCCTCGGTGCGGGCATGGCCGACCACCTGGCCGTTCTTCATTACCGAGACGCGGTCGGCAAGATCGAAGACGTCGTGGATGTCGTGGCTGATCAGGAAGATGCCGATGCCTTCCTTCTTCAACTGCTTGATCAGCTCACCGACCTGCGCCGTTTCCTGGGGACCAAGGGCGGCCGTCGGCTCGTCCATGATCAGGATGCGGGCGTTGAAGAGGATCGCGCGCGCAATCGCCACCGACTGCCGCTGGCCGCCGGAGAGCGCCTTCACCGGCTCCTTGAAGCGGCGGAAGTTCGGGTTGAGACGTCCCATCACTTCACGGGCCGAGGCCTCCATGGCGACGTCATCGAGCGTGCCCCACTTCGTGCGGATCTCGCGTCCGAGGTAGAGGTTGGCGGCGGCGTCGACGTTATCGGCGACGGCGAGCGTCTGATAGATCGTCTCGATGCCGTACTTCTTTGCATCGCGCGGATTGCGGATGTCGGCCGGCTCGCCGTTGATGAGGATTTCGCCGCTGTCGCGCTTGTAGGCGCCCGAGAGGATCTTGATCAACGTCGACTTACCGGCGCCGTTATGGCCGAGAAGCGCGACGACTTCGCCGGGGTAGAGGTCGACCGAAGCATTGTCCACGGCGTGGATACCGCCGAAGGAGATCGAGATGTTCTTGAGTTCCACAAGAGGAGCGTTCTGGCTCTGGGGAGTGCGTTGATCAGTCATATCTAGGACTCCTCTTACTTGGCACGCGAACGATAGACAGTGTCGAGCCAGACGGCGACGACGAGCACCGCACCGACGACGACGCTCTGCAGCGGCGTGTCGACATGGGCCAGTACCATCCCTGACTGCAGCGACTGCATCACGAGCGCGCCGAGCATGGCGCCGGCAATCGTGCCGGTACCGCCTGCAAGCGATGTGCCGCCGATAACGGCTGCAGCGATGGTATATAGCTCGTCGAGCGTACCTTGAGCATTGGTGGCGGCGTTGAGGCGCGCCGTCGAGATGGCTGCCGCGACGGCGGCGAGAATGCCCATCAGCGCGAAGATGCGGACGGTGACCCAGCGGGTCTTGATGCCGGCGAGTTCTGCCGCCTCAGGGTTGCCGCCGATCGCGAAGACATAACGGCCGAAGCGCAGGCGGGTGGCGATGAAGGTCATGATGATCCCGACGACAATGGCAATCAGAACCGGAACGGCAATGCCGTAGGGGATATCCAGGCCGGTTTCAGGCCACGGAATGCTGTTCGCTTCGGCGTATCTTTTGGCGATATTGATCGGCCAGTAGTAGCTGTTGGCGATCCAGACGGCACCGAGGATCAACGCGCAGGAGAGTGCTGACAGGAAGTACTCGGCCCAGACGGGACGTCGCGGGAAGCCGAAACGCTTGCGCTGGCGGCGGGAGTTGACGATGCTGCCGATGACGAAAAGGCAGGCGAGCACGCCGACGATCCAGCTCCAGGTCGCGCCGATCGAGCCTTCGGCACCGCCGCCCATGACGCGAAAGGTCTGGTCCATCGGAGCGACCGTCTGGCCGCTGGTGACGAGCCAGGTTGCGCCGCGCCAGACAAGCAGGCCGCCGAGCGTCACGATGAAGGAGGGAACGTTCAGGAAGGCGATGATGAGGCCCTGGAAGGTGCCGATCAGGGCGCCGGCGATGAGGCCGACGATCAGGGTGATGATCCAGGTAAACGGGCTGTCGAAACCGATGAACTCAGGCAGGACTTTTGCCTGCGTGACACCCATGATCATGGCGCAGAGGCCAAGTACGGAGCCGACGGAAAGGTCGATGTTGCGCGTCACGATGATGAGAACCATGCCGGTCGTCATGATCGCGATGTCGGTTGTCTGAACCGAAAGGTTCCAGAGATTTCTCGGCGTCAGAAACAGGCCGCCGGTAATGATGTGAAAGCCGATCCAGATGATGAGCAGCGCGCCGATCATACCGAGAAGGCGCGTGTCGATTTCGGTCGCGCGGAAGAAGCGGCTGATGAGGTTGCCCTCAGCCATGCTCGGTCCGCTTGAAGTTGTGGATTTTACCATTTCGGCCATGGGTTTGCCGTTCCCCCACTGTTTGGACGTCTGATCCGCTCGGCATCACGTCGATGCCCGCGGCTTCGCCCCGTTCTTGTACTGACCATCGCCGTGCGCCCGGAATTTCGGTCGCTCTGTCCCGCGACATGAAACCGGCAGGGAATCAAGGCCGCGATGGTTGGGTGAGGCGGATAGACCATCGAGCGACGGCTCAAATCCGCATCCGGCGCCGCAACGGTTTCAGCCGTTGCGGCGCCGGCAATCTATGCCTTGCGCAGGTCGATTAGTCGCAAGCCTTGACGCTGCCGGCCTTGACGCCCTGGCAAGCTTCAGCCTTGGAGATCCAGCCGGCGTCGATGACGACGTTCAGGTTCTCCTTGGTGATCGGCAGCGGCTTCAGGAAGACCGATTCCATGGCGACCTTCTTGGCGCCGCCGTCGAAAGTCTGGACACCTTCGATTTCGGTCATCTTCTTGCCGCCTGCGAGGTCGAGGGCGATTTCAGCGGCGCGCTTGCCGAGTTCACGCGAGTCCTTCCAGACGGAGACCGTCTGCGTGCCAAGCGCGACGCGGTTCAGGGCTGCCTTGTCGGCGTCCTGGCCGGAAACCGGTACAGAGCCGGCGAGGCCCTGGGCGTCGAGGGCTGCAATCGCACCACCGGCGGTGCCGTCGTTCGAAGCAACAACAGCGTCAACCTTGTTGTTGCTCGCAGTCAGGAACTGCTCCATGTTGCGCTGTGCATTTTCCGGAAGCCAGCCGTCGGTGTAGGCTTCGCCGACGTTCTTGATCTTGCCGGCATCGACGGCGGCCTTCAGCACTTCCATCTGGCCCGAGAACAGGAAGTTCGCATTCGGGTCGGACGAGGAGCCCTTGATAAAGACGTAATTACCTTCCGGCTTGACCTTGAACACGCCTTCCGCCTGGAGGCGGCCGACTTCCTTGTTGTCGAAGGTGATGTAGAAGGCAGCCGGGTTTTCGATCAGGCGGTCGTAGCCGACGACCGGAATGCCTTCAGCGGCAGCCTTTTCGATGGCCGGGCCGATTGCGTCGGAGTCTTGAGCGAGGATGATGAGTGCGTTCGCGCCCTGCGAAATCAGCGATTCAACGTCGGTCAGCTGCTTTGCGGCAGACGACTGGGCGTCAGCAGAAATGTACTTGGCGCCCTTGGCTTCCAGTGCCTTCTTGATGGCAGCTTCGTCGGTCTTCCAACGTTCTTCCTGGAAGTTCGACCAGGAAACGCCAACGACGAGATCAGCAGCCATGGCGGCAGTGTGGACCGACACGAGGATGGCCGCCCCGGCCATCAGCTTCAAAATTGACTTCATAATTATCCTCCCGAGTGAGTTGCGGCCAGCCCCAGCCAGTGGTTCCTCCGGCCGCCGCGGTTCGCTGACGAGAAGTTCGAATTATTTTCTCGACAGTCGAGAAATTTAGTGTCAGAGATTTTTTCAACTGTCAACACTGCACTACCAGCTTAATTTCCGTTGCTGAAACGGCTGGAGATGAGGTGTGAATAAGGGCGGAATGCGAGGGGAGAGGGCCGGCATATATGCTGACCAAGTCGAGCACGGAATTGGTCCGGCAGCGAAATAGCGTCCTCGTGCTCGCCGCGCTTCGAAGACATGGCGCGCTGGCGCATACCGAGATTTCCGACTCTACGAAGCTTTCTTCCGCAACGATCTCGGCGATCACCGCCGACCTCGAAAAAGCGCAAATCATCGAGAAATCCGAGCAGCAGGCCACCAGCGGGAGGGGGCGCCCGCGCGTGTTGTTTCGGCAACGGCGCGACTGTGGCTACCTTGTCGTCGTGATCATCTCGTCGGATGGCGTCCAGTACTCGCTGGTCGACTATGCCGGTAGGCTCATCGACCGGTTCAGCGAGGAACGATCCCATGATCCTGCCGGAGCCGAGCGTTTCGTTGCCTCCATCAGGGAGGGGCTTTCACGCATTCTTGCCCGCTCAAAGCTTCCCAAGGAAAAAGTGCTGCTGATATCGATCAGCAGCAAAGGTCTCGTGCACCCCACCGAACCGGCGTTGGTCTGGTCGCCGATTTTCGGCAGCAAACAGATCGACTTCGAATCGGTGTTGCGGCCGGCCTGGCAGGCCAAAATCATTCTCGGCAACGAGACGCAGCTGGTTGCGGCGGCGCTCGGCGCGCATGAGGAGAATACCAGGCCCGCGGAGTTCCGCTCGCTGGCGGCGTTGTCGCTCGGACATAGCATCGGCCTCGGCATCGTCCGGCGCACAGGGCAGGGGGAGCGTGAGATCTCGGCGCCGAATTTCGGCCATATGCTGCACATGGCCAATGGCGGCCTGTGCCGCTGTGGCAGCAAGGGATGCATCGAGGCCTATGCCGGCTTCTACGCCATTCTACGAATGGCCTTCGAGGTGCCGCTCGACACGATCCCAGCCAAGTTCGTGCCGGTTGCCGAGCTCGACAAGATCGCTGCGCACGCGCGCCAAGGACATCGCATGTCTGCCTTTGCGTTCAGGCAGGCTGGGATCGCGCTCGGAAACGGGCTTTCGCGGCTGTTGAGCCTGACGGAACGTATGCCGATCGCGATCACGGGACCGGGAACGCGCTATTATGACCTGTTGCGGCAGGGGGTCGAGGAGGGCCTTGGCCAGGCGCATGTCGTGCGGATGGAGGGAATGCCCGAGATCCGGGTGGTGCCCGATGAACCGAACCTCGTCTTCGAGGGGCATCTGGACAGGGCATTGTCGGTGATCGACCAGGATATCGTCATGTCCGGCATCCATGGAGCCGACCAAGGCTAGCCTGCGGTCGAAACGAGAGATGGCCGGGCAGGGGCCCGGCCATCTCACAGGTGGCTTTCGGTCGGGAGAGGGCCGTCAGCCGATCTTGATGAGTTTGCCTTCCTTGACGGACTGCACGGCAGCATCGGCAAGCGCCAGCGCTGCCAGGCCATCGGCGCCGGAAGGCGCAATTTTTGCGCCCTTCTCGATCGCGGCGATGAAGCTCGCGATCTCGTTGGCATAGGCTTCGGTGTAGCGGGTCATGAAGAAGTCGTGCAGCGGCGGGCGCGTGTAGCCGTCGCCGTTGGCGACCTCGATCGACACCGGGCGCTGGTTCTCGGCTGCGACCATACCCTTGGAGCCGTGCACCTCGATGCGTTGGTCGTAGCCATATGTGGCGCGGCGCGAGTTGGAGATGATCGCCTGCTTGCCGGATTTGGTCTGCAGGATCACCGAAACGCTGTCGTAGTCGCCGGCTTCGCCGATGGCCTTGTCGACGAGGACCGCGGCGGTGGCGCTGACTGCGACCGGCTCTTCGCCGAGCAGGAAGCGGGCCATGTCGAAATCATGGATGGTCATGTCGCGGAAGATGCCGCCCGAACGCTTGATATAGTCGACCGGCGGGGCGCCCGGATCGCGCGACGTGATCGTCACCATTTCGACCTCGCCGATGCGGCCATCATCGATGGTTTTGCGAACGGCCATGAAATGCGGATCGAAACGACGGTTGAAGCCAACCATCAGCTTGGCCTTGGTTTCGTCAACGACCTTGATGCAAGCCTTGACGCGGGCAACGTTAAGATCGATCGGCTTTTCACAGAAGATCGCCTTGCCGGCGCGCGCGAAGCGCTCGATCAGATCGGCATGGGTGTCGGTCGGCGTGCAGATGACGACGGCGTCGATATCCTTGGCGGCTTCGATCGCCTCGATTGTGCGAACCTCACAGCCGTAGGCCGATGCGATCGCCTCGGCGGCCTGCGGAAAGGCGTCGGCAACGGCGACGAGCTTGGCGTTGGCATCGCCGCTGACGGCCTTCGCATGAACCTTGCCAATGCGGCCGGCACCGAGAAGACCAAATCTGACAGTCATGAGAACCTCCCTTGAATTCGGAACAAATGAACCGAATTTTGCTGATTGTGGAATTTTCATTCCATTTAATGGGTGCCGCGTCAAGCCCGCGGCTCTTTCACATTTGTAAAATCCATCCTAAAGACATGTGATCGAAATACGGCGCGGGATAAATATGCAACTTATCGATCCGAACCATCCGGCCTATCGCCCGCTCTGGGCACGCATTCTGATTGTGGCCGTTTGCTTCGGCTGGGCGCTGGTCGAAATCATTACCGGAGATCCATTCTGGGCGGTCCTGTCGGGCGGCGCCGGCGTCTACGCGGCCTATATGCTGTTTTGGAACTACAAGCCGCAGTCGGCGGAGACCGCCACGCCATCTCCCGATGACGAGGAAGACACGAAGGACGCGGAGTAGTCAGCGGCCAAGGCGCCGCAAGGCCTGGTCGATCAGCAGATTCGCGATCGTCATCCGTTTCGTGGCGTTCTCACGAAACGGCGGATCAACACGATCGGGGTGATTCTTCTTGGCAAAGGCGCGGCGCTTTTCGCTCAGGCTTTGGACCGTATCGCGCGCCGAAATATCCAGTTCGGCTGCAACGTTTTCCGGTGTGACACGCACGAGATAGTCGGGCATCACGGGCTCGGGCTCGGGTTCAGGAGGCGGCGACTGCTTTGCCACGGTCTTCGCAGGGGCGAATTCGAATGTCTCGACATACGCCTGGTCGGGTCGCGCTGACGATGCCGAGACCCCTTCCATGACGTCGAAGGCGAGGCCGGTGTTGAGGCCGCTCACACGGGCGGCAGCAGGTGCATCCTGTTCGGCAGTCTCATCGTCCTCCGCTTTCAGGCGGTCGAGCACGGACTGGAATACGGATTTCCCGAACAGCATGATTGCCACCTCCTTTGGAGGCGGCATTAAATGCGAGCAAGGTGGTGCAAAGCTTGTCAGCTCGCAGCCGCCTTCTTGCTCTCGGCAAGCACCAGGTCATAGAGCAGCCGTGCGCTTGGGGGCAGTGCCCGCTCCTTGACCGTGATCAGGCTGTAGGGCCTGACGTTGATGTCGAAATCGATCGGCAGCACCCGGACATCCGATGCCTTCGACTTGTGGGTCGCCAGGAATTGCGCGACGCCAAGCGCGATTGGAGCGATCGCATCCGTCTGGCAAACCGTGGCACAGGTGAGCAGCAGGGAAGACGTGTTGACGATATTTTCCGGCAGCGGCACGCCGCGAGAGAGGAACAGGTCCTCGATCGTCCGGCGCAGCAGCGTCCCGGGTGGCTGAAACACCCAGTCGTATCGTGGAAGGTCTTCGAGGGTGGCGACCTTTTTCTTCTTCAGGAGCGGGTGGCCGCCCCGCACGATCAGGCAGGCCTTCTCCACGCCGATCTCCTGGACCTGGAACAGGCGTGGATTGAGATCGTCGGGAATGCGACTGATGATGAAGTCATGCCGGGCGGCGAGCAGTTCGCGGGTAAGCACGTTGCTCGTTTCGACCTGTATGGTGACCTCTATGCCGGGCAGGGCGCTTCTGACGCGCTTAATCGCTGGTACGACGAGGCTCATGGCTGGCGCGGTGACCGCGCCGATGAACACGGCGCCGCCCTTTCCGGTCTTCAGTTCGGCAATCTCCCGGCCGGCCTCGCGCAGCTCCAGCATGATCTTTCGCGCCCGTCGGGCAAGTGCCAGTCCGAAGGTCGTCAGCACGACGCCACGTGCGACGCGTTCGTACAGTGGCGTCTTAACGATCGACTCCATTTCCGACAGGATTCGCGATGCCGCTGGCTGCGAAATGTTCAATACCTCGGCAGCGGCGGAAATCTGCCCGCTATCTTCGATTGCGACGATCATCCGTAGGTGATTCAGCTTGAGCCCCGATCTCAAAAGGGCGTCATCGCCGAAAATATCCGTTGGAATGTCTACATGGGCATGCGTCTGCGGGTCTGAAATGAACGCCATGGTTGCGGCCTCCCAACCGCGTTCCATCAAAAGTAATACTTTTTAACGATATACCAAAATTGTTATGCACTTTACCAGTTATTCTATTTGACAGTTATGGGAATCCATACCAGTTTGCCGCCGTGTGCTGGTTGGCACTCAACACGTGTGAGAGCGTGGAGGAGACCTACTTCGTTTCTCACCATCTGAAGTATGATCCAAGACGGAACCTGCCACAGTTTCGGGGCGGGCGATTTTTCGTCCGCGCGTTTATTAACTAAGGGAGAGAGAGATATGAAATCCATTATCTCATTGATGGCAGCGGCGGCCTTCGGCGTCGCGTCGTTCGTTATGCCGGCTATGGCTGCCGACAAGGGGACTGTCGGTATCGCAATGCCTACCAAGTCGTCCGCACGCTGGATCGACGACGGTAACAACATCGTCAAGCAGCTTCAGGAAGCCGGTTACAGCACCGACCTGCAGTACGCTGACGACGACATTCCGAACCAGCTGTCTCAGATTGAGAACATGGTCACGAAGGGCGCAAAGGTTCTCGTCATCGCCGCTATCGACGGCACGACGCTTTCCGACGTTCTCCAGAAGGCTCATGACGCCGGTATCAAGGTCATCGCTTACGACCGCCTGATCCGCGACTCGGCCAACGTCGACTACTATGCGACGTTCGACAACTTCAAGGTCGGCGTTCTGCAGGCAACCTCCATCGTTGACGCCCTCGGCCTCAAGGATGGCAAGGGCCCGTTCAACATCGAGCTCTTCGGCGGTTCGCCGGACGACAACAACGCCTTCTTCTTCTATGACGGCGCTATGTCTGTCCTGCAGCCTTATATCGACAGCGGCAAGCTCGTCGTGAAGTCTGGCCAGACCGGCATGGACAAGGTCGGTACGCTGCGTTGGGACGCGGCAACGGCCCAGGCTCGTATGGACAACCTGCTCTCGGCTAACTACACCGACGCGAAGGTCAATGCAGTTCTGTCGCCTTACGACGGTCTGTCCATCGGCATCATCTCGTCGCTGAAGGGCGTTGGCTACGGCACCCCGGACCAGCCGCTCCCGGTCGTTTCCGGCCAGGACGCTGAAGTTCCGTCGGTCAAGTCGATCATCGCTGGCGAGCAGCACTCCACGATCTTCAAGGACACCCGTGACCTCGCAAAGGTTACCGTCGGCATGGTCAACGCTCTGATGGAAGGCAAGGAGCCTGAAGTCAACGACACCAAGACCTACGACAACGGTGTCAAGGTTGTTCCGTCCTACCTGCTGACCCCTGTTGCAGTTGACAAGACCAACTACGAGAAGATCCTCGTCGAAGGCGGTTACTACAAGGCTGACCAGCTGAAGTAATAATTGTACCAAGTTGGCCGGAACCCGCTGCTTGCAGGTTCCGGTCTTCAATTTTATGATCGCCGAGCCCCTTTTGGCTGCTGGCGCTGGATTATGACCATGGACAATACAATCCTCGAAATGCGGAACATCACCAAGACGTTCCCAGGCGTGAAGGCGCTTGAGAATGTGAACCTCAAGGTTCGACAGGGTGAGATCCACGCATTGGTGGGTGAAAACGGGGCCGGAAAGTCGACCCTGATGAAAGTTCTCTCCGGCGTCTACCCGGCCGGAACCTACGACGGCGACATTGTCTACGAAGGCGACGTCCGTCATTTCAAGGCACTCAAGGATTCCGAAGAAATCGGTATCGTCATCATTCACCAGGAACTGGCCCTGGTGCCGCTCCTGTCGATCGCCGAAAACATCTTCCTCGGCAACGAAGTCGCCCAGAACGGCATCATCAAGTGGCAGGAAGCCTTCAAGCGCACGAAAGAGCTGCTGAGCAAGGTTGGCCTCAAGGAGTCGCCGGAAACGCTCGTCACCGACATTGGCGTCGGCAAGCAGCAGCTGGTCGAAATCGCCAAGGCACTGTCGAAGAGCGTCAAGCTGCTGATCCTCGACGAGCCGACGGCGTCGCTCAATGAAAGGGATTCCGACGCGCTGCTCGAACTTCTGATCGAGTTCCGCAACCAGGGCCTGACCTCGATCATCATCACGCACAAGCTGAACGAAGTGCGCAAGGTCGCCGACCAGATCACGGTTCTGCGCGACGGCATGACGGTCAAGACGCTCGACTGTCAGACCGAAGAGATCAGCGAAGACATCATCATCAAGAACATGGTGGGCCGCGAGCTCGCCGATCGTTACCCGCCGCGCTCCGTGCCGATCGGCGAGACGATCCTCGAGGTGAAGAACTGGAACGCCTATCACCAGCATCATCGTGACCGCCAGGTCCTGCACGATATCAACGTCACCGTCCGCAAGGGCGAAGTGGTTGGCATCGCCGGTCTGATGGGCGCCGGCCGCACCGAATTCGCCATGAGCCTGTTCGGAAAGTCCTACGGACACAAGATCCATGGCGACGTCTTCATGCACGGCAAGGAAGTCGATGTCAGCACCGTTCGCAAGGCGATCGATGCCGGTCTCGCCTACGTGACCGAAGACCGCAAGCATCTCGGCCTCGTGCTCGGCGAGAACATCGTTCACAACACGACGCTCGCCAATCTGGCCGGCGTGTCGAGCGCCACGGTTATCGACAGTATCAAGGAATCGAAGGTCGCATCGGACTACCGCTCGAAGCTGCGCATCCGCAGCTCCAGCATCTTCCAGGAAGCGGTCAATCTCTCGGGCGGCAACCAGCAGAAGGTCGTGCTGTCGAAGTGGCTGTTCTCCGATCCCGACGTTTTGATCCTCGACGAGCCCACACGCGGTATCGATGTCGGTGCGAAATACGAAATCTATACTATCATCAACCAGCTCGCCGCCGACGGCAAAGGCGTTCTGATGATCTCATCGGAAATGCCGGAACTGCTTGGCACGTGCGACCGCATCTACGTCATGAATGAAGGACGTATCGTTGCGGAACTGCCAAAGGGAGAGGCGAGCCAAGAAACCATCATGCGCGCTATCATGCGCTCAGGGGAGAAGAAACAATGACTCCGGTCAACCCTTCAGCCACCGAGGAAAGCAACGTCGTTTCCGTTGCGGACTATATCCGAAGCAACATTCGTGAATACGGCATGCTCATCGCGCTCGTCGCGATCATGGTGTTCTTCCAATTCTATACGGGCGGCATTCTCTTCAAGCCCGTCAACCTGACGAACCTCGTTCTGCAGAACTCGTTCATCGTCATCATGGCGCTCGGCATGCTGCTCGTCATCGTGGCCGGACATATTGACCTTTCTGTCGGCTCGATCGTCGCCTTCGTCGGCGCGATAGCGGCCATCCTGACCGTCAATTTGCAAATGAACTATGTGCTGGCCGGCATTCTCTGCCTGATCATCGGTGGTGTTATCGGCGCCGCTCAGGGTTACTGGATCGCCTATCACCGTATCCCGGCCTTCATCGTGACGCTCGCCGGCATGCTGGTGTTCCGCGGACTGACGCTGTTCGTGCTCGGCGGCAAGAACATTGGCCCGTTCCCGAAAGACTTCCAGGTCATCAGCACGGGCTTCCTGCCAGGCGATATGATCGATATCGCGGGCATCCCGCTGCATTCGACCTCGCTGATCCTGACCGTCATCATCCCGGTCGTGCTGTTCTTCCTTGCCTGGCGTCGCCGCAAGGTGAACGAGAGCCACGGCATCGATGTCGAGCCGTATGGTTTCTTCGTTGCACAGAACGTCATCATCGCGCTGGCGATCCTGTTCCTCGGCTTCCAGCTCTCGACCTACAGGGGCCTGCCGAACGTTCTCGTTGTCATGCTCGTGCTGATCGCCGCCTACACCTTCGTGACGCGCCGCACCACGATTGGCCGCCGTGTCTACGCAATGGGCGGCAACGAAAAGGCCACCAAGCTTTCCGGTATCAACACCGAGCGGCTGAGCTTCTACACCTTCGTCAACATGGGTGTTCTTGCTGGTCTCGCCGGCATGATCGTTGCGGCTCGCCTGAACTCGGCGACCCCGAAGGCAGGCGTCGGCTTCGAACTCGACGTTATCGCAGCGTGCTTCATAGGCGGTGCCTCGGCGTCCGGCGGCGTTGGCAAGATCACCGGTGCTGTCATCGGCGCTTTCATCATGGGTGTCATGAACAACGGCATGTCGATCGTCGGCCTCGGTATCGACTTCCAGCAGATGGTCAAGGGACTGGTGCTTCTGGCTGCCGTCTTCTTCGACGTCTACAACAAGAACAAGGGCTAAGCGCTCCGGCGCCGCCCACGTATTCGCAGTCATGTGAACTTACCAATCCGGTTCATTCTAGAGCCGGATTGGCGGAGCATTTTCCGCGCTATCGAAAAAAAGGATGAAGACCGTGCTCATTTCGCAGATCAAGGGTTCGAACGGAGAGATCATCGTCGCCGTGCGCGAGCCGGGCGGTATCGCGAAAGCCGTCAAGAACGCCGGCAGCGTCTACGCGCTGGCCATGGAAGCAGCAAATGGCGGCAAGTCGCTGGTTTCCGTGATCGAAGCGCATGGCCTCGGCGATGCGGTTGATCTCGAAAAGGCGTATGCCGAAGGCAAGTTTCTGCCGCCGATGACGCATCCTGATGCTGCGCACCTGCATCTGACGGGCACCGGTCTTACGCATCTGGGTTCGGCCGCGACGCGCGACTCGATGCACAAGAAGACCTCCGAGGCGGCTGAAGAGACGCTCACCGACTCGATGAAGATGTTCAAGATGGGCCTTGAGAACGGCAAGCCGAAAGCCGGCGAGAAGGGCGTTCAGCCCGAGTGGTTCTACAAGGGCAACGGCTACGGCTCGGCCGCTCCCGGCACGCCGCTGGTCTCGCCTTCCTTCGCGCTCGACGGCGGCGAAGAGCCTGAAATGGCCGGCATCTATGTGATTGCGGAAGACGGCACGCCGTTCCGCATCGGTTTCGCTCTGTCGAACGAATTCTCCGATCACGTCACCGAGCGGATCAACTACCTCTACCTCGCGCATTCCAAGCTGCGTCCGGCAAGCTTCGGCCCGGAAATCCGCATCGGCGCGGCACCGGACGACATCCGCGGCACCTCGCGGATCAAGCGCGGCGACAAGGTGATCTTCGAGAAGCCCTTCCTTTCGGGCGAGGCGAACATGTCGCACACCTTCGCCAACCTCGAATATCACCACTTCAAATACGGCCTGTTCCGCGTGCCGGGCGACGTTCACGTCCATATGTTCGGCACTGCGACGCTCTCCTTTGCGGAAGGCATAAAGGCGGAAGAGGGCGACGTCTTCGAAATCGAAGTCGCCGAATTCGGCCTGCCGCTGCGCAACCCGCTTAAGATTGCCGCCGAAGAAGAGATTGCCGTCAAGCAGCTCTGATTTCGAAAAGGCCCGGGCGCTTTGCGTCCGGACCGTTTTTCATAGAACGGTGAAGGAGGCCCAATCAGCCCATGACCATTTATCAAAACCTAATTGCCGGCGAATGGGTCGGCTCGGACGCGACCAAGAACATCAATCCGTCGGATACCAACGAGGTTGTCGGCCTCTATGCGGATGGTACGGTCGAAGACACCAAGAATGCCATTGCCGCCGCCAAGGCAGCCTTCCCGGCATGGTCGCGCTCCGGCATCTGGGAACGTCACGTCATCCTCAAAAAGGCCGGTGACGAGATCATGGCGCGCAAGGACGAGGTCGGCGCCCTGCTTGCCCGCGAAGAGGGCAAGACGCTACCCGAAGCGATCGGCGAGACGATCCGCGCTTCGCAGATTTTCGAATTCTTCGCCGGTGAAGCGCTGCGGCTCGCAGGCGAGATCATTCCGTCGGTCCGTCCGAATATCGGCGTCGAGATCACCCGTGATCCGCTCGGCGTCATTGGCATCATCACGCCCTGGAACTTCCCAATTGCGATTCCCGCCTGGAAGATCGCGCCGGCGCTGTGCTACGGGAACACCATCGTCTTCAAGCCGGCCGAACTCGTTCCGGGCTGCTCCTGGGCGATCGTCGACATCCTGCATCGTGCGGGCCTGCCGAAAGGCGTGCTGAACTTGGTCATGGGCAAGGGTTCGGTGGTCGGCCAGGCGATGCTCGACAGTGCAGATGTCGCCGGCATCACTTTTACCGGTTCGACCGGCACGGGACGCCGCGTCGCAGCCGCCTCGATTGAGCATAACCGCAAGTTCCAGCTCGAAATGGGCGGCAAGAACCCGATGGTCGTTCTCGATGATGCCGACCTCAACGTCGCCGTCGAGGCAGCCGCCAATTCTGGCTTCTTCTCCACCGGCCAGCGCTGCACAGCGTCGTCGCGCCTGATCGTCACCGAAGGCATCCACGACACGTTCGTCGCGTCGCTAACGGAGAAGCTGAAGACGCTGGTCGTCGACAACGCCTTGAAATCAGGCACCCACATCGGCCCGGTTGTCGACGAAAGGCAGCTCAAGACCGATACCGACTACATCGAGATCGGCAAACAAGAAGGCGCCAAGCTCGCCTTTGGCGGCGAACTCATCACCCGCGAGACGCCCGGCTTCTATCTGCAGCCGACACTCTTTACGGAAGCCACGAACCAGATGCGCATCTCGCGCGAGGAAATCTTCGGACCCGTTGTCTCCGTCATCCGCGTTAAGGATTATGAAGAGGCGCTGGCGACCGCCAACGACACGCCATTCGGCCTGTCGGCCGGGATCGCAACGACCAGCCTGAAACATGCGACGCACTTCAAGCGCAACTCCGAAGCTGGGATGGTGATGGTCAACCTGCCGACCGCAGGCGTCGATTTCCACGTTCCGTTCGGCGGCCGCAAGGGTTCGTCTTATGGCCCGCGCGAGCAGGGTAAGTACGCCGCCGAGTTCTACACGACCGTCAAGACGGCTTACACGCTGGCCTAACGAGCGCCCAAAACGATCCGAGCCGCCCTGCGGCGGCTCGGCTAATCCGATAGTGAGTTCTTCCCAGGCGAGCCGCTCAGCTCTGGCTCTGCATCTGTCCCTGATCTTCCACCTTGACAACGACAGAGAGCTTTTCTCCCGGCGTGCCGATGCGCATCCCCGAAACCGGCGCTGCATCGCGGTAGCAGAGGCCGGAGGCGACACGCACATAGCGCGCGTCAGGGCAGATATTGTTGGCGGGGTCGAAGCCGACCCAACCGAGGCCGGGGACATGCGCTTCGCCCCAGGCGTGGGTCGCCGCCTGCTCGACCTTCTCTTCCATCATCAGGTAACCGGAGACGTAGCGGGCTGGCACCCCGAGGCTCCGCGCGGCGGCGACAAAGATATGGGCGTGGTCCTGACAGACGCCGCTCTTCTTCTCCAACGCCTGCTCCGCTGTCGTTTCCGTGTCGCTCGTCCCGGGCCGGTAGGCCACCATCTCATGAATCCCGGACATCAGCGCATGCATGCGGGCGAGCTCGTTTTCGCCGCTCACGCCTTTGATCAGCTCCTTGACAAGCTTGCCGGGCTTCGTCCTCGGCGTCTCGCGCAGGAACAGCCAGAGCGGGCAGAACCCGCGGTGAGGGCCGAGGACGCCGTTTTGATCTGCTGTTTCGATTTCGCCTTCGGCGACGATGCGTGTCGTCCGCTGCTCACCGTCGAGAGAGACCAGGTTGACGTGGTTGCCGAACTGATCGTCATACTCGACTTCAGGCTTGGCGCCTTCGACATGTAGCGACCAGTTGAGGACCGTTTGCCCAACCATGGTCGGCGGCGTCAGTCGCAGCCGCTGCAGCGAGAAGGTTGACGGTTCGTCGTAGTGATATTCGGTGACGTGGCTGATCTTAAGTTTCATGTGATGCCCGCCTATACGTAGAACCGGTAGCCGTCGGAAATTTCCATGCCGAGCTGGTTGTTGCGCGTGACGAAATCCTCGAGAAATTCATGCAGGCCCTGATCCATGATCTCCTTGATGGCACGTGTCTGGAGCGTCTTGCGGATGGCGTCTGCCGTGCCGTGCGCCGGCAGCCGCTCGCCGTAGTCCTTGGCGAGATAGCCGAGTTCGCTGACGATCTTCTCGTAGCAGTAGGCGAGCGAGCGCGGCATCTGGCCATTGAGGATCAGGAAGTCGGCGATGTTCATGGCGCGATACTCCCCGTCATAGGCCCAGCTATAGGAGCGGTGGGCGGAGACCGACCGCAGGATCGATTCCCACTGGATATTGTCGATCGACGTGCCGACGGCAGAGACCGAGGGCAGCAGCACATAGTACTTCACGTCGAGAATGCGGCTCGTATTGTCGGCGCGCTCGATGAAGGTGCCGATGCGCGCGAAGTTATAGAGCTCGTTTCTGAGCATGGAACCATGGAAGGCGCCGCGGATTAGCCCGGCGCGATGCTTGATGGCATCGATTGCTTCAGGCAGTTCCGCCGGCTTCAGCCTCTTGGAGAGCAGAGCCTTGAGTTCGATCCAGAACTCGTTGGTCGCCTCCCAGGTTTCGCGGGTCAGCGCCGTGCGCACCATACGGGCATTGTTTCGCCCGTAGTCGACGCAGGACATGACGCTCGAGGGATTGGTGCGATCGCGCAGCAGGTAGTCGATGGCATCAGCGCTTGTCAGCTTGCTGTGGCCTTCGTCGTAGGTCTCGCGCACGCCCGCACTTTGCAGGACGCCATCCCAATCGTCGTCACCGGTTCCGCTTCGTGTCAGCGACATGCGAAGACCGGCATCGATGAGGCGCGCGATGTTCTCGGCGCGCTCGAAGTAACGGAACATCCAGTAGAGTCCGTTTGCGGTTCTTCCGAGCATCAGTCCTCCAATACCCAGGTATCTTTTGTGCCGCCGCCCTGGCTGGAGTTGACCACCAGCGAACCCTGTTTCAGGGCTACACGGGTCAGACCGCCGGGGATGATCTGCACCTTGTCGGAGACGAG
This sequence comes from Rhizobium favelukesii, assembly GCF_000577275.2. NCBI lineage: Bacteria > Pseudomonadati > Pseudomonadota > Alphaproteobacteria > Hyphomicrobiales > Rhizobiaceae > Rhizobium > Rhizobium favelukesii. The sequence goes on along the minus strand of NZ_HG916852.1, from coordinate 3,006,956 downwards.
AACATAGGGGCGCAGGTCCACATGGCGCGGCGCAATTCCCTTGTTGACGAGGATTGGCACGGTCGAAAGCGAAAGCGTCGGCTGTGCGATGTAGTTGGCAGGCTTCGCCTTCAACTTCTCGCCAAAGTCGGCGCGTTCCTTCTTCGAAGCTGTCGGGCCGACGAGCATGCCATAACCGCCTGAACCGTGTACTTCCTTGACGACGAGTTCTTCCAGATGCTCGAGCACGTATCTGAGGCTTTGCGGCTCGGAACAGCGCCAGGTCGGCACGTTTTCCAGGATCGGCTTGCGCCCAGTGTAGAACTCGACGATCTCGGGCATATAGGAATAGATCGCCTTGTCGTCCGATATGCCGGTACCGGGTGCATTGGCGATGGTGATGTTACCGGAGCGGTAGACATCCATGATCCCCGGGATGCCGAGCGCGGAATCCGGTCGGAAGGTGAGGGGATCGAGGAAGTCGTCGTCGACGCGGCGGTAGAGCACGTCGATCGCCTCGTAGCCGCGCGTTGTGCGCATCTTCACCTTGCCGTCGATGACGCGCAAATCCGAGCCTTCGACAAGCTCGACGCCCATCGTGTCGGCCAGGAACGAGTGCTCGTAATACGCCGAATTGTAGATCCCGGGGGTCAAAACGGCGACGCGCGGCTTGCCCTTGCAGCCCGGAGGCGCAAGCGATGCCAGGCTCTGGCGCAGCAGGTAGGGATAGTCCTCGACCGGCCGGACCTTGTTGGTGTGGAACAGTTCCGGGAACATCTGCATCATCGTTTCCCGGTTTTCCAGCATGTAGCTGACACCGGAAGGCGTGCGGGCGTTGTCCTCCAGCACGTAGAATTCATCCTCGCCGGTGCGCACGATATCGGTGCCGACGATGTGGGTGTAGACCCCTCCGGGCGGCCGGAAGCCGATCATCTCGGGCAGGAAGGTATCGTTCCTCTCGATCAGCTCACGCGGAATGCGCCCGGCGCGAATGATTTCCTGTTTGTGGTAGATGTCATCGAGAAAGGCGTTGAGGGCAATGACCCGCTGCTCGATGCCCTGAGCGAGCTTGCGCCATTCGCGGCCGGAAATGATGCGGGGGATGATGTCGAAGGGGATGAGCTTTTCGGAGGAGTCAGCGTGTCCGTAGACCGCAAATGTAATGCCAGTCTTGCGGAAGATGTTTTCCGCGTCCTGCGATTTGGCAATCAGATGCGTTCGATCTTGGCTATTGTACCACTCAAAGTATTTTTCATATGGCGGACGCGGACTTTCGTCCGCGGTGATCATTTCATCAAATGCCAAAGGTGTGGCTCCCCTTTTTTGTTCATTTGAATACAATGCAAATAGCAATGCAAGAACCATGCACAGTTTGAAGGCGAGATTCGTAAAAACCTTCCGACGGCCAAAACAGTCGAAAAACTGGGCATTTATCGAAAGCAGGCGTCGGCGCTCCTGTCGTCAATCCTCAGCGATCGCTCAAAATGTGAGCAGTTGATCATTTTCAAATCGGCATCCGATTCAATTTCGGGCGCAGGGTCGGATGGAGGCTGCGCCCAGCATCAACGAAACTTCAGGTAAGGATCAGCGGTTCGCCTTTGACGGGCAGCCCATCGGTCGGCTATCCCCACCGCAATCCATTGCCCCCAGGATCAATTTATGTCGCTTGATCGCTTTGCACCCGCCATTTTCGTTCTTCTCTGGTCGACCGGCTGGGTCGTGGCGAAATACGCCGCCCTCCACTCGGAGCCCTTTACCTTCCTTGCGGTGCGTTACGCGTTGTCGGGGCTGGCGTTTTTCAGCCTTTGCCTGGTGATGCGCGCGGCGTGGCCCGGCAGGGCGGTTGCTTTCAAGGCGGTCTATTCCGGTGTGTTCCTGCATGGCTTCTATCTCGCCGGCCTATGGTGGGCGATCGCGAATGGCGTGCCGGCGGGGGTATCAGGCATCATTGCCGCCCTGCAGCCGCTTCTCACGGCAATGGCTGCGCCGCTGCTCGTCGGCGAGCGCCTGCAGGGCGTCCAGAGGCTTGGTCTGCTGCTCGGTTTCCTCGGCATCGCCATGGCGATATCGCCGAAGCTCTTCGATCCCGCCACCGCTGATCTGGCGCATGCGGCGCTGCCGTTGGCAATCAACCTTATCGCCATGTGTTCCGTCACTTACGGAACGCTCTATCAAAAGAAACATCTGCAGACCGGCAACCTTCTGCCGATCGCCACGCTACAATATGTCGGTGCGTTGATCGTCACGTTGCCGCTGATGCTTACTTTCGAGCGCATGCATTTCGATGCGTCGGCGCAGGCCATCGCGGCGCTCATCTGGTCGGTATTCGGGCTCTCGATGGGCGGCGTCGGACTGCTGCTCTATCTCATCCGTCGCGGTCAGGTCTCGCGGGCGGCTTCGCTCATCTATCTGATGCCGCCAACGGTGGCGCTCGAGGCCTTTATCGCTTTCGGCGAGCCGCTGACGCTGCCCCTGATCCTCGGCACCATCGTGGTCGTTGCCGGCGTCTATCTGACGAACCGACCGGCGAGCGTGCCTTCACGAGATATGGCCACGATGAGGCGCGCCTAGATATCGCCGCCTGAAAAGGCGATCAGGTTTGCATCCGGATCCCGCACGATGAAGGTGCGTGCACCCCATGGCTCGGTCCGTAGAGACTGATGAAACGGGACACCGGCCGCCTGATATTCCAGGAACAACGGCTTCGGATCGTCGAGTGTCAGGGTTGCGGAAAGGGCATCGACCTCTCGGGCTCTGAAGCCGGCATCGAAAGCTGGCACGCCGACCTTTCGCAGATTCAAGCAGGCGCCATCGCGAAAGACCTGGGCATAAAACGGCGGCTCTCCATAGGAAAATGCGACTTTAAAGCCGAGCTGCTGGACATAAAACCGGAATGCGGCATCGAGGTCGGCGACGAAGAGTTGCGGCTGCGCCGATATGATAAGCGAGCCGTTGCTATTGAGGACTGGCGTGTCTGTCATGGCTTCGATCCCTTTGATCAGCGCCGGCCAATTCGCAAAGCCATGCTTTCTGGCAACAAGCTCCTGGGCGTCGCTGAGCTTGAAATCTGCGTCCAGTATCTCTCGATCGCTTTGGTCTCGATATCCGGGCAGGATCCACCTGATTTGCGCCGCCACGGGATAGTACCGTTGGCGATGCCATCGCAGGTAGGTCTTGGCTTGCTTTCGAAGGTTTTCGATATTGGGCATGGGCGCGCACTACATTCGACGTTGTCGTAGGCGGGCAACGCCCCTCCGGCCTGAGGCCGACGCGCCCTACAGCAGCACCCTCATGCTAACGCAGCTGACCGGTTGCTACAAGGTAGGATTGAAATAATGGGAATCGATCTGGCGCCTCAAGACGCACGTTTTGAAGGGCGGGATTTCTCCCGCCCCCTCTCTTTAATCAGGCGCGTTCGCGGCGCTGACCACCGTTGCCACCGCGCGAAGGGCGGCGGTTGCCGCCGTTGCCTTCGCGACGTTCGCCGCGCTCGCCACCGCCGGCATTGGCTTGCGCGCCGCGGTCTTCACCGTGCTTGCGGGCCGCACGACCGTGGGCGTTGCGTGCGCCACCGCCGGGATGATGACGGTTTGCATCACTGCCATTGGCATGGTTGCCATGTTGCGGGCGCTGCGAATTGCGGGCCGCACGGAAGTCGGACGTCGTGGCCAGATCATTGTCGGGACCGACGGCAGGCGTAGGCTCGCCACGGCGCTGGCCGCGGAAGTCCTCGTTGCGCTGGGACTGGGGTTGGCGCTCCGGACGCGGACGACGCTCGCGCCGTTCCTCGTTGTTGGCGCGCACTTCGCCGCCTTCGCCTTCGCGACGCGGACGACGCTCCGGACGACCGCCCGAGCGGTTATGTTCGCCACGGCCTTCGCCGCCGCGACCTTCACCGCCACGACCCTGGCCGCGGTTGCCGCCATTGCCGTTGCCATTGCCGCGGCGTGGGGTCGCGTTCATGTTGGCAGGGGCTTCGCCGCTGGCAACGGCGATGTTGATGCTCATCAGGCGCTCGATGTCGCGCAGCAGGCGCGACTCGTCAGGCGCGCAGAAGGCAATCGCGATGCCGTCGCGACCGGCACGGGCCGTACGGCCGATACGGTGGACATAGGCTTCGGCGACTTCAGGCAGGTCGTAGTTGTAGACGTGGCTGACGGCCGGAATGTCGATGCCGCGGGCAGCGACGTCGGTGGCGATCAACGTCTTGATGTCGCCGTCCTTGAAGGCCTTGAGGGCGCGCTCGCGCTGGCCCTGGCTCTTGTTGCCGTGGATCGAGGCAACGGAATAGCCGACATGCTCGAGGTGCTTCATCAGCTTCTCGGCGCCGTGCTTGGTGCGCAGGAATACGATGGCCCGGCCATCGGGGTTTTCGGAGAGCGACTTCTTCAGGAGATCGGTCTTGTCGTTCTTGCCGTTGACGAAGTGAACATACTGTTCGACCTTGTCGGCAGCCTTGCCGGGAGGCGTGACTTCGACCTTGACCGGATCGGTCAGGAAGTCGGCAGCGAGATCGGCGATCGCCTTCGGCATGGTGGCCGAAAACAGCATGGTCTGGCGCTTCTTCGGCACCATTTTGGAGATCTTGCGCAGGTCGTGCACGAAGCCGAGGTCGAGCATCTGGTCGGCTTCGTCGAGCACAAGGTAGCGCACGGCGGTGAGGCCGATGGCGCGACGGTTGACGAGGTCGAGCAGGCGGCCCGGCGTGGCAACGAGAATGTCCGTGCCCTTTTCAAGCTGCAACTGCTGCTTGTTGATCGACACGCCGCCGACGACGACGTTGATGCGCAGATGAGACTTGCGCAGGAAGTTCTTCAGGTTCTGGGCGATCTGGTTCACCAGTTCGCGGGTCGGCGCCAGGATCAGCGTACGGGTCGTGCGGTTGTCCGGGCGGCGTTCTTCGGGGATGAGCTTTTCGATCAGCGGCAGGCCGAAGGCAGCCGTCTTGCCGGTGCCGGTCTGGGCGAGGCCGATGAGGTCACGGCCTTGAAGGAGAAGCGGGATTGCCTTTTCCTGGATAGGGGTCGGCGTTTCGATGCCGAGCTGGAAAAGTGTAGCGACGATCGGCTTGGACACACCAAGCGATTCAAAATTGGTCAAGTCATAACCTTTTTAGGGCGCGCCAAAACAAATCCGCCGGATCGCAGAGTGCGGCCCGGTGTCATTCTGGCGTCAAGAACCCCGCGTGAAGTGGGAACTTGTCTTGTTGGAAAAAGCTTTCCAGCGCTTCTGCCGCGTCTTGGGATGCGGCCTGTATGAAATGCGCTTTTGTCCTTCTTCCTGCATCCTATTTGCTGGCAGGGGCACGCTCACGCGGCGGCCGGAAGGTGAAAGCTGGCCTGCATTTGGTCTAGTTCGGGCCAAAAGTCAAGAGCACCGGTTCAGGGAGCGGCGGCCGCAAAGCCCGGCCACGCCCCCAAGCCACGCAGATCTCAGTAGCAGACCCTTGTCCGGTAAGCTTCGCCCCAACCGCTGCGTCGCCATTCGATATGGCAGCGAGGCGCGTAGTAGTACCGCGAATAGTAGGGTCTGTAGGGGCTCCGATACGCCGAATAAGGCCTGTAGTACGGTCTGTAGCCGTAGTAAGGCCTATAATAGGAGTTGTAGTAGGGCCTGTAGTATGGCCTGTAGTACGCGCCCGGGTAGTAGCCATAATAAGGGTAGGGGCGTGCAACCTGCGACAGCAGAATGCCGCCGACGGCTCCAGCGGCGACGCCACCCCAGAAGTCACTGTTGGCATTTGCGGGTGTTGCCGGGATGAGGGATGCACCAGTCAGGATCAATGCCATTAAGCCCGCCGCCACGCTTTTATGAAGTACGGACATGGTCGTCTCCTTTCGCAGACGAAGCTTGTTCTTGAAGCCGTCAGGCAAAACCGTTCGGGTATACGGGCCAACTGAACGGGTCCATTCTAGAAACGAGTGAAACTATACCACAATTCCGGGATGTTTACTCGATTTGGTCCGCTGCCACGGATGATCGCTGATCGACCGTGCCCGGCGAAAGCGCGGATTGCTCGCGCCTGTTCGAGGCCGGCGACAATTATGGTTAAAGCCTTGTTAAAGAGCGCCCGTTTATAGTCGATCGATGCACAAGCTTTTCCTGACCGAGGACCAATTTTGACATCGAGCGGGGACCTTCTCGAACTGGCCTGCCGCCGGATCGCGGATCTGGAGCACCCTGCCTATGTCAAGAACAGTGAGCTTCGCTACGTGGCCGTCAACGAGGCCTATGCGTCCTTCTTCGGAAAGGAAATCTCCGATTTCATCGGGCGCAGGAGCCGCGAACTCGTTGATACGCCGGAAGACCAGATCCGCGAGGACAAGGAACGGCGTGCTCTCGTCTTCGCAAGCGAGGAAAGTGCCGTTTGCTTCGACGCCGGTGCTGTCGGGCATGAGCGGGTGCGAATAGAGAGCTTCTCGCCGTCCGAAGACCGTGTCTACATATTGGGTCTTTTCGAAAGGAAGGCCTTGCGTCATGGCAGCGATAGCCGTTCGGCGTCGGCCTTGGCACGCAGCCAGGCTCTGACAGAGGATCTCCAAAACATCCTTCGCGCTCTTCCCGTCGGCGTCATGATCCTCGACGACAAGCGCAATGTTCTCTACGCCAATGACGAGTTCTACGATGTCTGGGATCTACCGCGCGACCACCGCTTTGACGGCTGGGCCTTCATCGACGTGATCCGTCATAGTCACGAGCTCGGACGCTACGGCGCCAGGTTGACACCTGAACAGATCCTTGCGCGGCGTGAGGCGCATTTCCAGGCGGCTGAGAGGCGACAGCAGCCGGTGGAACTCGGCTGGGTTGGCGGCAAGCGAGTGCTTTTCGATGGCCGAGGTCTCTCCAATGGCCGGGTTCTGCTTTCCTATGCTGATGTGACTGCGGTCCGTGAGCGCGAAAAGGAAGTCCACGAAACGCGCGCAGCGCTCGAGCATCTGGGCGATCTGATGCACGACGCGACACGTGCGATGTCCCAGGGCCTTTTGATCGTGCAGGACGGGATCATCCTACTCGCCAGCGACCCACTCAGCGACATCCTCGCCATTCCGCCCGAGTACCTGGCTGTCGGCCGGGGATGGATCGACCTCTTCCGGTTCTGCGCTCGACGTGGGGATTTTCATGGTCAGGAGGATGAAATTCTCACGACTTGGCGTGACAACATCGCGGCCAAGAAACCGATCTCGACGCCATTCCATGTCGCCGGAGAGCGTTGGGTCAACCTGGATGCTACCATCAGTGAGCGCCAGCATTGGATTGCGCTGTTCACCGACGTTACCGAAGCAAAGGAGCGCGAGGCCGAGCTCGAGCGGCTCCTGTCACGGGCGGAAGCCGCCGATCGCGTCAAATCGGAGTTCCTGGCGAACATGAGCCATGAGATCCGGACACCCATGAACGGTGTTCTCGGCATGGCTGAATTGCTGGCGAAGACCAATCTCGATACGCGTCAGAAGACGTTCATCGATATCATCGTCAAATCAGGCAATGCGCTAGTGACGATCATCAACGACATTCTTGATTTCTCCAAGATCGATGCCGGCCAGATGACGCTCCGGCACACGACGTTCGACCTGGTCGAGGCGATCGAGGATGTTGCGACCCTTCTGTCGTCACCGGCAGCCGAAAAAAACATAGAGCTGCTGGTGCGCACGGCGCCTGATTTGCCGTCGGCCGTGATCGGCGACGCGGGGCGCTTCCGGCAGATCATCGCCAATCTCGTCGGCAATGCCGTGAAGTTCACGGAGCGTGGTCACGTCCTTGTGGACGTCGGCTTCACACCGGGCGCGCCAGACGAGTTCATGGCGAACATCCGGGTTAAGGATACCGGCATCGGCATTCCGGGCGACAAGCTCGAGTCCATTTTTGACAAGTTCTCGCAAATCGACGCATCCTCCACGCGTCGCCACGAGGGAACCGGACTTGGCCTTGCCATCACGGCAGGACTGGTCGACTTGTTTGGCGGCAACCTCGAGGTGGACAGTCAGCCGGGGGAAGGCTCGGTCTTTACCGTGAACCTGCCTTTCGTCGTGGCCGCGGCGCGCCTGGCAAAGCCGCTGCCCGTCAACGTCAGGGGTGCGCGTGTTCTCATCGTCGACGACAACGTGGTCAACCGACAGATTTTAACCGAGCAATTGGCGCTTTGGGGCTTCGATGGCGCGGCAGCCGAAGACGGACCCGCGGCATTTGCAATCCTCGAGGCTGCGGACGAGTTTGGTATAGGGATCGATGCAGTCGTGCTCGACGACCCGATACCGGGCATGAATGGTGCCGAGATCGCACGGAAACTGCGCATCGACAGGCGCTTCGAGCGTCTGCCGATCATCTTTCTCACGTCGATGGGCATTTCCGGGGCCGAAAAAGAGTTCGCAGCGCTTAACGGCCAAGCCTATCTGATGAAGCCGGCGCGGGCCAGCGTGCTGAGGAACACCATTGTTGACGTCGTGCGTGCGAGCCGGGCGAAGCAGATTGCCGCTGTTGTCACCATGCCGCCCAGCGTTCAGGCGGCACCGCCGCCGCTCCCCAAGGTCCAACCTCGCGAACGTGCACCGCGCGAGTTCATCGATGTGCTGGTTGCGGAAGACAACGAGGTCAACCAGATCGTCTTCACGCAGATATTGCAGGAAACCGGCCGCAACTTTCTCGTTGTCGGCAACGGTTGGGAGGCCGTCGAGGCATTTGACCGTTATACCCCACGCATCATCATGATGGATGTCTCGATGCCCGTGATGAACGGCCATGACGCGACGCGCGCAATACGCAATCGCGAGCGCGGACAAGGCCATCGCGTGCCAATTATCGGAGTGACAGCGCATGCGCTGGAGGCCGACCGCGATCTCTGCCTGGAGGCAGGCATGGACGATTACATGTCAAAGCCGATCAGCCCGGAACTGCTCGAAGAGAAGCTGGAGCTGTGGTTGGGCCGAAGCGAGCAACAGGCTGGGCGCTCGGCGAGCTAGGATTTGATGCCGCACAGCATCTCGCGCTTTCCGGCAAAGCCGCTTCGACGCTCCACCACAAAGCCTGCCGCAATCAGGTTGCGCCGGACAAAGCCGGCCGCGGCATAGGTCGCAAAGGTTCCGTTCGGCTTCGTCTTGTCGCAGACGAGGTGCATCAATTCCGCAGACCACATGTCGGCGTTGCGCGACGGGGCGAAGCCATCGAGATACCAGGCATCGAAGCCGGCCTCGGTGGCCGCAACGCCTTCAAGAGCGCGGCCGCAGACGACGCTGAGGGATGTCTGGTCATCAAGCCTCAGCGATACCGTTGCCTGCGGCGTTTCTGGCCATGCTGCCGCCAGGGCTTGCCGTTCGGCATCGATCTCGGTCCAATGAGAAAGCGCACGATCGATTTCCTCGCGGTGCATCGGATAAAGCTCGAACGACATGAAGTGCAGTTGCTGCCCCGTGCGCCGATTGAGCTTCCACTGGCGCCATGTCTCGGCAAAGTTCAAACCGGTGCCGAAGCCGAGCTCGCCGATCAGGAAGTCGCCGTGAACCTGCCAGCGTTGCGGCAGGCCGTTGCCGGCAAGGAAGACATGCCCGCATTCCAACCTGCCGTCAGTCTGGCAATAAAAATGGTCGCCAAAGGCCGGTGAATAGGGCATATCGCCGTCGCGCCACTCAAGCGGCTGGTGCGCGCCAGCGATTTTTTCGGGATCCGTATCTGTCATGACCAAAGCCGATAGTCCGGCCTTGTCTTCCGGTCAATCATCGACTGCCCTGCTGATCGTCGGCGGCGGGATCATGGGGCTGTGGGCGGCAGTTCACGCGGAGCGTCTCGGCATCGATGCGTTGCTCGTCGACGCCGATCGGCTCGGCCACGGCGCAAGCGGTGGCCTGCTGGGAGCCCTCATGGCGCATATGCCGGACAAGTGGAACGCCAAGAAGCAATTTCAGTTCGATGCGCTGGTTTCGCTGGAAGCGGAGATTGCAGCGTTGGAACAGCAGACGGGCCTTTCCACCGGCTATCGCCGCTCAGGGCGTCTCATTCCGTTGCCGAAGCCGCATTTGCGTAAGATCGCGCTTGGCCATTCCCGGGATGCTGAGGAGCGCTGGATCGCGGGCGAGCGGCGCTTCCACTGGCATGTGCTCGACAGGCCTCCCCAAGAGAATTGGCTCGACGGAGCGGCTGGCCAAAGTGGCTTCGTGCACGACACGCTTGCCGCCAGAGTTGCCCCGCTCTCTCTCATCGCTGTACTCGCTGCATTCCTGCGTGACGCACGGCATGTCCGCGTTGCCGAGCACGTTTCGGTCGATGGTTTCGATCTTCAGCGCAAGGTCGCAAAGACCAGCATGGGCGACGTTACTTTCAGCCAATGCATTGTGGCCGCGGGCCACCAATCCTTTCCCTTGCTCGAGCGCAGCACCGGGGGTCTTTCAAGGCCGCTCGGCCAGCCCGTCAAAGGCCAGGCGGCATTGCTGAAAGTCGACGTGGACCCGTCCATGCCGACGATCTTCCGCGATGGGCTGTATATTGTTGCGCATGAGGGCGGTCATGTCGCCATCGGCAGCACGAGCGAGGTTCGCTTCGACGAGCCGTTCTCGACCGATCGACAGCTGGACGCACTGATTGAGGCAGCCGCACAACTGGTGCCGGCATTGCAAGGCGCGCCCATTGTCGAACGATGGGCCGGTCTGCGGCCGAAGGCGATCGACCGTGATCCGATGGTTGGCGCGCATCCAGATCATGACAGCCTTGTCGCCTTGACGGGCGGCTTCAAGGTCAGCTTCGGTCTGGCGCACCATCTGGCGGCGGTCGCGGTCCACCTGGCCGCCGGTCGTCAGCCGCCCTTTGCGCTGCCCGAAAGCTTCCTGCTTGCCAATCACATCCGCGTAGCGTCACGCTAAACGTGAATTAGCGTTTCCTGCCTTTCGTCAATCTGTCACGCAAATCACCTATCTGCTAGCGCAATCGCGGCGCCGACGGAGGGCTGCGCCGTTTGTCTACGGAGGAAATGTGATGCGCTATGCGATTTGCTTCACGCCCGCTGCGAGCGACCCGCTCTCATATGTGGCCGCAAATTGGTTGGGTCGGAACGTGTTTTCCGGCGAGACGGTCGAGCCGACCGCAATACGCGGCCTGAGCATTCACGAGATCGCTTTCCATACGGCGATGCCGCGCCGCTATGGTTTTCACGGTGTCCTGAAGGCACCCTTTCGCCTTGCCGCCGATGTGACGGAGGCGCAACTTTTGCGCGATCTTATGCGCTTCTGCGGCACACTGACGCCGTTTCACATCAATCGTCTGGAGGTGGCCCGGCTCGGTGCGTTCTACAGTCTCGTTCCGTCGCTGCCCTGCGAACACGCCCACTACCTTGCCAGTGCCGTTGTTCAGGAGTTCGATCGATTCCGCGCGCCGTTGAGCGAGGCGGAAATCGAGCGGACCGATCCGGGTGGTCTATCTGCGGCGCAGTTCGCCAATCTGCACCGCTGGGGAAGCCCCTATGTGATGGACGAATTTCGTTTTCACATGCCGCTGACCGGCCCCGTCAGCCACTGCGACATGCCACGGGTCGAGCAGGCGCTTCGGGCCGTCTTCGAGCCGGTACTTGCCGATCGCGTGAAGGTCGCCAACGTTGCGTTGATGATCGAGGAAGGGAATGGCGGGCCGTTTCGCGTGCATTCGCTGCATCCGATGGGCAAGGTCAGCGCTCGGCGGGATCGTGTTCCTGCGTTAGCCTAAGGGTTTGTGCCGCAAAGGCGAAACTCTGTTGCGTACTTTCCGTCTCGACATTCCGTCTGCGGATGTTACCGTTTCGCCGACTTTCAGGAAGGTGATTTCATGGTATCCGAGACCTATCCGCGCAATCTCATCGGCTATGGACGCAATACGCCCGATCCGAAGTGGCCGGGCGATGCCCGCGTGGCCGTCCAGTTCGTCATCAATTACGAAGAGGGCGGCGAGAGCTGCATTCTAGACGGCGATCCGGCCTCCGAAAACCTTCTGTCGGAAATCGTCGGCGCTGCACCCTGGCAGAGCCAACGCAACCTCAACATGGAGTCGATCTATGAATATGGCTCGCGCGCCGGTTTCTGGCGGTTGTGGCGCCTGTTCACGGAACTCAAGGTACAGGCGACCGTTTATGGCGTGACGCTCGCCATGGCGCGCAACCCCGAGGCCGTCGCGGCCATGAAGGAAGCCGGCTGGGAAATCGCCAGCCATGGCTACCGCTGGCTGGAATACAAGGACTTCCAGGAAGACGTCGAGCGCAAGCATATTCAGGAAGCCGTGCGCCTGCACACGGCGCTGACCGGCGAGCGTCCCTACGGCATGTATCAGGGCAAGCCCTCGGACAACACGCTGCGTCTCGTTATGGAAGAGGGAGGGTTCCTCTATTCTTCTGACTCCTATGCCGACGACCTGCCGTTTTGGGTGAAGGGCATCGATGACAATCCGTTCCTCATCATTCCCTATACGCTCGAAACCAACGACATGCGGTTTGCCACGCCACAGGGCTTCAATTCGGGCGACCAGTTTTTCACCTACCTCAAGGATGCCTTTGATACGCTGTATGACGAAGGCAAGGCAGGCAGCCCCAAGATGATGTCGGTCGGCCTGCACTGCCGACTTGTCGGTCGCCCGGGCCGCGCGGCGGCGCTGAAGCGGTTCATGGAATACGTGCTGAAGCATGACAAGGTGTGGATCCCGCGGCGCATCGAGATCGCACAGCACTGGCATGCCCACCACAAGCCGGAGACGATCTGATGCTTTCGCGGGACGAGTTCGTATCACGTTATGGCGGCGTCTTTGAGCATTCGCCGTTCGTTGCCGAGCGCACCTATGACGACGGTTTCATCGGTGATGAACTGACCGTGGATCGTGTGCACACGGCGCTCGTCGCCATCTTTCGTGCAGCAAGCCCGGAAGAGAGGCTCGGCGTGCTGCGCGCTCATCCCGATCTTGCCGGGCGCCTTGCGATAGCAGGCGAGCTGACGGAAGACAGCAAAAAGGAACAGGCCGGCGCCGGGCTCGATCGCCTGAGCGCCGAGGAGCACGCACGGTTCACCGAACTCAACGCCGCCTATGTCGAAAAATTCGGCTTTCCGTTCATCATCGCCGTAAAGGGGCTGAACAAGGACGATATTCTCGCGGCCTTCGAAAAGCGCATCGACAACAGCCGCGACGAGGAGTTCACCACCGCCATGGCTGAGGTCGAGCGCATTGCGCTGCTGCGCCTCGAAACGATGTTGCCGGGGCGTTGAGACTGCCCAGTCGTACGGCTTTTCTCTTTCGCCTCCGTGACTTATAGTTGCGCCATGAAGCCCTCAGAAGTGCTGGAGAAGAACAGGCAGGCGATCCGCGAAGCGACGAAGCGCTTCAACGCGACGAACCCGCGTGTCTTCGGCTCCGTGGCGCGCGGCGAGGATCGGCCCGATAGCGATCTAGATATCTTGGTCGACACCTTGCCAGGCACGACATTGTTCGATCTTGGCGGGTTGCTGGAGGAATTGACGGAGACACTTGGCGTGAAGGTGGATCTGGTAACGCCCGGGGGTCTTCCAGACAAGATACGGGAACGCGTTCTCTTAGAAGCGATCGTCGTATGAGCACAGAACGGCTCGTGGAATATGTCGATCGTATGCAGCAAGCTGCCGAGCAGGCACGCGCGCTGACGGAGGGCATGACCGAGAACGCTTTCCAGGCCGATCTTAGAACCCAACTCGCCGTGACCATGTCACTCGTCCTCTTAGGCGAGGCCGCAGCTCGGATCGGCGTTAGCCATCCTGATTTCATCCGCGATCACGCTGAACTTCCCTGGGCAAAGATAAAGGGAATGCGCAATCTGATCGTGCACGACTACTACCGCGCGGACCTTTCGGCCATTTGGGGCACCGTGCGAAGTGATTTGACCGACCTGATCTCGCAGCTTCAATCGATACGCCATTGGCGCATCCAAGGCGAATAATCCTGTGAACCAACGTCTCGACATTCTTCCCCTCACCAAATCTGCCTTCGCGCCCTTCGGCGACGTGATCGAAGCCGATCCGGCAACGCTGCGCTATATCAACAATGGCACGACGGAGCGCTTCCATGCACTGGCCGCCGCCGAAGCAGCGGGCGAGGGCGCGCGCGTCATCATCAATCTCTTCCGCGGTCAGCCGCGTGCCTTTCCCTACGAAGTCGGCATGATGGAGCGGCATCCGTTCGGCAGCCAGAGCTTTTCGCCGATCTCCGGCCGCCCCTACCTCGTTGTCGTGTCCGAGGACGAAGGCAGGCCCGGTCGCCCTCGGGTGTTCCTGGCCCGAGGCGATCAGGGCGTGAACTATCGCCGCAATGTCTGGCATCATCCGCTGATGTCTCTCGGCGCCGCCAGCGACTTCCTCGTCGTAGACCGTGAGGGGCCCGGTAACAATCTGGAAGAATACTTCTTCGAAACCCCGTTCATCATCAGCGAGCCGATCCTATGACCGGACTGACCACACACGTTCTCGATACCGCCGCCGGCAAACCGGCCGTAGGGCTGCGGATCGATCTCTTCCATCTGGATGGGGACTTCCGTCGCCACATCAAGACGGTCAGTACAAATTCCGATGGCCGCGTCGATGGCGGACCTATCTTGATCGGCGACAGCTTTAAGGCGGGAACCTACGAACTGCTCTTCCACGCTGGCGACTACCTGCGCGCGGCGGGTATCGCCCTGCCGCATCCGGCCTTTCTGGATCTCGTGCCCATCCGTTTCGGCATCGCCGACGTGACCGCGCATTATCACGTGCCGCTGTTGATCTCGCCCTATGGCTATTCGACCTATCGCGGCAGCTAGACCATGCGTTTTGCCGCCATTGCAGACATCCATGGCAATCATCTCGCGCTGGAAGCGGTGCTTGCCGACATCGCAGCGCTGGGGATTGGCGATATCGTCAATCTCGGCGATTGCTTCAGCGGGCCGCTGACGGCGGCGCGAACCGCCGAGCGCCTGCGGGCGCTCGACATGTTGACCGTGCGCGGCAATCACGATCGCTATCTGATTGAACAGGCGCCAAAAGCCATGCATGCCTCCGACGCCGCTGCTTTCGGCCAGCTGAACGAGGAGGACCTGCAATGGCTGCGCCGCCTGCCGACAAGTGCGGTCTACCGTGACGAAATCTATCTTTGCCACGCGACGCCGGCGAACGACAACATCTACTGGCTGGAGTCCGTGTCCGTCGAAGGTCACGTATTCCTGAAGCCGCTCGCGGAGATCGAGGCGCTGGCGAAAGGCACGGATTTCCCGCTGATCCTCTGCGGCCACAGCCATATCCCGCGAATGGTCCGCCTCAGCGACAACAGGCTCATCGTCAATCCCGGTAGCGTCGGCTGCCCCGCCTATGACGATGACGCGCCACACTACCACAAGGTCGAGACCGGCCACCCCCTGGCGTCCTATTGCATCCTAGAGAAGGGCGAGGCTGGCTGGCTGCCGGACTTCCGAGCCGTTGCCTACGACCATATGGCCATGTCCTGCCTCGCCAAAGAAAACGCCCGCCCGGATTGGGCAGGCGCGCTTGCGACAGGCTGGATGCCGTAATCTACTGCCGGCCAGCGATGATTGACGAGTTGACGTCGTTGATGTCGCGCTTGCCGCAAAGAGCCATGGTGACATCCATTTCCTTGCGCAGGATGTTGAGGGCGAGTGTAACGCCATCCTTACCCATGGCGCCGAGGCCGTAGAGGAAGGGGCGGCCGATATAGGTGCCCTTGGCGCCAAGGGCGATCGCCTTCAGCACGTCCTGGCCGGAGCGAATGCCGCCGTCCAGATGCACCTCGATCTTGTGGCCGACGGCGTCGACGATATCAGGCAGCATGCTGATCGAAGAGGGAGCGCCATCGAGCTGACGGCCGCCATGGTTGGAGACGATGATGGCATCGGCGCCGGTTTCAGCTGCCGCCTTCGCATCCTCGACGTCGCAGATGCCCTTGATGATCAGCGGACCGCCCCATTGTTCCTTGATCCAGGCAACGTTGGCCCAGGAAAGCTGCGGGTCGAACTGCTCTGCCGTCCAGGACGACAGCGAGGAGAGGTCCGAAACGTTCTTGGCGTGCCCGACGATGTTGCCGAAGGTGCGGCGCTTCGTCTGTAGCATGTCCAGGCACCAGAAGGGGCGCGTCGCCATCTGCCAGATGTGCTTCGGCGTGAACTTCGGCGGTGCCGAAAGGCCGTTGCGCAGGTCCTTATGGCGCTGGCCGAGAATCTGCAGATCGGCGGTCAGGACGAGGGCAGAACACTTCGCCGCCTTGGCGCGGTTGATCAGGTTGAGCACGAAGTCCTTATCGCGCATCACGTAGAGCTGGAACCAGAAGGGCTTCGTGGTGACCGAGGCGACATCTTCGATCGAGCAGATGCTCATCGTCGACAGCGTGAAGGGAACGCCGAATTCCTCGGCGGCGCGGGCGGCCAGCATTTCGCCGTCGGCATGCTGCATGCCGGTCATGCCGGTCGGGGCAAGGGCCACCGGCATTGCCACCTTCTGGCCGATCATCGTCGTCTCCAGCGTGCGGTTCGTCATGTCGACGAGCACGCGCTGGCGCAGCTTGATCTTGGAGAAATCGCTCTCGTTCGCCTGGTAGGTCGACTCTGTCCAGGCACCGGAATCCGCATAGTCGAAAAACATCTTCGGGACGCGGCGCTGGGCGAGACTTTTCAGGTCGGCGATCGTGAGAGGAGTGGCCATGGATAAGACTTTCACATCGGAATAACGCCATGGCCCTTAACATGATTTCCGAGGCTTTGTGTATCTCTTTCGTTGCCTATGGAACAAGAATCAGACTGCCTGCGGCACGGCCCTCTTCGAGGAATTGCTGGGCTAGCGCAGCCTCCTCCAAAGCGTATTCGCGGGCGATCGTTGCAGCGATGCCGGATGCCAGCATTGCGACCACCGCCTCGGCTGCCGCCAGGTAGCTGGCGGTATCCGTGATGTAGGCCATGATGCTCGGATGCGTCAGCCATTTGCCCGGACGGAGCTCGTCGACTGAGACGGGCGGGATCGGTCCGCCGGCCTGTCCGATGGTTGCCACGACGCCGAGCGGACGGACGGCCCGAATGGACTTTGCGAGCATCCCGCCGCCGATGCCGTCATAGGCAACGTCAACGCCTCTGTTATCGGTCACCGTCTTCACGGCGCCAACGACATCGGCATCGCGGCCGACGATCAGGTGATCGGCGCCATATGCGTGGGCAAGCTCTGCCTTTTCCTCCGAGCTGACGGTTCCGATGACGGTGGCGCCAAGATGCTTGGCCCACGGCACGAGGATGCTTCCGAGACCTCCGGCGGCTGCATGGACGAGGACGGTGGTTCCGGGCTCGATGCGGTAGGTCTTGGTCAGCAGCATATAGGCCGTCAGCCCCTTCAGCATGGAGGCAGCGGCAACCTGTGAGGGCACGCTATCAGGCAGGCGGATGGCGCGCGCCGCCGGAAGCAGTCGTGTCGCGGCATAGGCGCCGACAGGCGCGCCAGCGTAGACAACGCGGTCGCCGGCCTTCAGGTCGGTGACCTCCCTTCCGACTGCTTCCACGACGCCGGAACCTTCGACACCGAGCACGGCGGGGTAGGCAGGCAACGGGTAGAGCCCGCGCCGGTGGTAGATGTCGAGGAAGTTCATGCCGACCGCATCATGGCGTATCCGGATTTCAGTTGCGCCCGGATCCTGCGGCGTCTGTTCCGAAACCTGTAATTGCTCGATGCCGCCCGGCGCGAGAAGTGTAACGACCCTGTCCATGAAAGCGCACTCCGATTGCTGTTGCAGCCATCATTGCGCGTGGCGTCTTGATCGAAAATTCCCTATTGATTGTCATTCAATGGGAAAAAATGAACAATGATCGATTGGGAAAGCCTTCGCTACTTTGCTGCCTTGGCGCGGGCCGGCACATTGCTCGGGGCTGCGCGTGCTCTCGGAGTCGAGCATGCGACGGTTTCCCGGCGGGTTGCCGGACTCGAGGAGCAGACGGGCGTGAAGCTGGTCGACCGGCGCGGGCGCCGCATTCTGCTGACGCCGGAAGGCGAGCGGGTGGCGGCGATGGCCGAGCGCATGGGCGAGGAGGCCGTTGCGATCGAGAGGCTGGGGCTTGCTGCCGGTGCGACGCTTGCCGGGGAGGTCAGGATCAGCGCGCCGCCAACGCTCGCTGCGGCATTGCTGCCGGCCGCACTGGTCGCGTTGCGCGGTCGGCATCCCGATATCGGCATCACGATCGTCGGCGAGACACGCTACGCCTCACTCGACCGGCGGGAGGCGGATATTGCCGTTCGCATGACGAAGCCCGAGCAGGGCAACTTCGTCATCAGCAAGCTCGGAGATGTCGCTTTCGGCTTTTATGCCACGGCTGCTTATCTTGCGGCGACGCCGGAGGAGCAAAGGACCTTCATCGCCTATGACGAAACGATGGCGAGCGCGCCGCAATCGATGCTGCTTGGCGAGGCAGCGGAGGGCCGCAAGGTGGCGCTCCGGGCAACGACGCTGGAGTTTCAGCTCGCCGCAGCGCGTGCCGGCGGCGGCATCGGCATGCTGCCGAATTTCATGCTGGCCGGCCTGGATGATCTTGTCGAAGCGATCCCTCAACCGCGCCCGCTGACGCGAGAACTGTGGCTCGTCGTCCATGCCGACATCCGCAGCGTGCCAATCGTGCGGGTTGTTATGGACGCGTTGAAGTCGATTTCGTGGTCGGGCTGATACGCCGCAGCTATCCATCAGCCCGTTCGTCCCGCATTACCAAGGGCGATAGCGCAGGTAGACGACATCGCCTTCCAGTTGCTCGACGGATATGAGCGACAAACGCGTTGCCGGCCCTGTGGGGCGATCGAACGTGGTCGGCACGTTTAGGCTGCCGTCGGCGACAGGCAGGATGAGGAGACTGATCTCGTCGATGAGCCCGGCGGACAGAAAGCTGCCGTTGATGCCGCCGCCGCCTTCGAGCAAGACAGGCCGAAATGCTTGACCTTGCCTTCGCGGATCAGCTCCCTGACGGTGCCAGCGACGTCCTCGATCGGCACGTCGGGATCGACGCGGTGCTGGTAGAAAAGATCGATGACGTCGGTGTTGAGACGCTTCAACGCCGCATCGGCGACCTCCCGGATATGGGCGGGTCGGCTATTCATACCGCTCTGAGCGCCGTCCGGGCCGAAGTTGAAGCCGAATTTGGTCGCGATAATGACCTTGTCACGGAAGGGCGCCAGCGCCTCGCCGAGCAGTGTTTCGTTCTGGTACGGACCGTAGGCCTCCGCGGTGTCGAAGAAGGTGACGCCGCGTTCGAAGGCGGCGCGGATCAGCTTGATGGCGTCCTGCGCGTCCGTCGCCGGACCGTAGCCATAGCTAAGGCCCATGCATCCGAGGCCGATGGCGGATACTTCGAGGCCGCTCGTTCCAAGTGTACGCTTCTGCACTGGTATCTCCAATGAAAGAACACAAGGGGCAAAACGCCTTCAATTGGCGGCTTTCCTTGGGTTCGGTTTCGTTTTGACCGGCGTTCTCGCCGATCGGCCAAGTCTTCCGTTCCGCGGGACAGAATGTTTCCGTCCTGCGGCTCTCGAACCATTCTCCAATGCGTGCCCTAATGCCGCTTCTGGCTTCGGTCACAGGGTGGCGTTCGGCTCCCGGTTTCCCATTCTCCTCGATGAGCGCAGCCCAGTCCTGCCGGGCTCGCTAAGTAAACATCAGGACAACCGGGATATCTCGACGCGCCTTCCGTGGGGCTTTCGCCGCGCAGCTCGTAAGCGCGCTGGTCCCGCAGGATCTGGAAGGCGATCGTCAAAAGCTTGCGCGCGATGGCAACCCGCGCCTTGTTCACTCCTCTGAACCTCAGGTGTTCATACTGGGCTCGAAGCTGCGGATCGCTGGCGATGGCAGGGGTGACGGCTTCAACAAAGGCCCAGCGCAGCCACTTGTTGCCCTGCTTGATGATCTTGCCGTGGAAGGTCTTGCCGCCGGAGGAATAGGTCGACGGCACCAGTCCGGCATAGGCGGCGAGCTTCTTCGGGTTGCGGAAGCGGCCGATATCGTCGATTTCTGCGTCGATCAGTCGGGCGAAGAACTCGCCGATGCCGGGGATCGTCTTCAACAGCTTGACGTTGGTATTGGCCTTGGTCATCGCCCGGATCGTTGCTTCCGATTGCTTGATCCGCACATCGATGTCGCCGATGAAGTCGAGGCCACGATCGATCTGGATGCGGTCGATCGGCGAGACGTTGACCTGCGCCAGCTGAACGCGTCCGGCCTTGCCAAACAGATCACCGAGCTTCTTCAACTGTGTCGTCTGCTCCGGATAACGGTCGAACACCGTGACGATGCGATTCTTCGTCATCGTGCGCAGCCGGACGTAAAACATCCGCTCGCGCAGCGCGACGCGAAGGTCTCGCGATCTCTCGCTTGGCGCCCAGGCTTCGGGCACCAGGTCGGCTCTGAGCAGATGCGCCAGCACCGTCGCATCGATCTTGTCGGTCTTGATCTTGGCGTCGGCGATCGCCTTGACCTTCCAGGGATGGGCGAGGACGACATCATCACAAATGTCGTCGAGCCAGTCGTACATCACCATCCAGTCGCGCGTCGCTTCGACAACCGCATGCGAGTTCTCGCGGTAGCGCTCCAGAAACCCGCCCAGCGACTGTCGCTCGTTCTTCACCCGGCCGGATCTCAGCGTCTTGCCATTGCTGTCCTGAACCACCAGGTGGCTATAGGATTTGTGGTAGTCGACGCCGATATGGTAATCATAAGAGGCAGTCGTGCTTCCAACTCCCTTGTTGAGATTTGCAAAACCCCAATAGGATAAGCCGAAAGGCTGGAAGTGTGACTGTCCCTCGATCATCAACTGCATCTCGGTGATCCGTTCTCTCAGCGGCCGCGGCCTCTTTCATGCCAGCTCCTCGTTTAGTTCTGGTATTGCTCGTCGGTGACCTTTTCCATCCAGTCGACCACCTTGCCGTCGCGGGCTTCGGCGATCGCAATGTGGGTCATGGCGGTGGTAGCGGAGGCACCGTGCCAGTGCTTCTCGCCCGGTTCGAACCAGACAATGTCGCCGACGCGGATCTCCTCGACCGGGCCGCCTTCGCGCTGCGCCCGACCGCTGCCTGAAATGACGATCAACGTCTGGCCGAGCGGATGGGTGTGCCAGGCCGTGCGTGCGCCCGGCTCGAAGGTCACGGTTGCGCCGCCGACGCGCGCCGGCGCTGTCGCCTGGAACGGCGCGTCGATCCGGACCGTTCCGGTGAAATAATCCACCGGTCCCTTGGCGGATGGATCGGAGCCGTTTCGCTTGATTTTCATCTCTCGTCCTTTCGTGACTTCGCAGCCCGGTGCTAGGCTGGCTGTGTCGGAGAAGAGATTTAGGGCGTTCGGTTTCTTGCGATTAGATGGTATAAATCGCAAACGCTTATGAGGGAGATTCATGAATGACGCGCCAATCGATCAACGATCTTGTGGCCTTTCTGGCCGTGGCGCGGGAAAAGAGCTTCACCAAGGCAGCGGCCAAGCTCGGCGTGTCGCAATCCGCCCTCAGCCACACGATCCGCGGGCTTGAAACCCGGCTCGGGCTTCGGCTGCTGACGCGTACGACGCGCAGCGTGTCGCCAACGGAGGCGGGCGAGCGGTTGCTGACCTCGATCGGGCCGCGCTTCGACGAGATCGAGAGCGAATTGGCAGCACTCAGCGAGTTTCGCGAGAAGCCGGCGGGCACAATCCGCATCAATGCCGGCGAGCATGCGGCCGATGCCATTCTATGGCCGGCGCTCGAAAAGCTGCTTCCGCACTATCCTGACATCAACGTCGAGATCATCGTCGACTACGGGCTGACCGACATCGTCGCCGAGCGCTACGATGCCGGCGTGCGGTTGGGCGAGCAGGTGGCGAAGGACATGATTGCGGTGCGCATCGGACCGGATATGCGGATGGCGGTGGTGGGGGCGCCAGCCTATTTCGAACAGCGACCCAAACCGGAGATACCTGCCGATCTGACCGACCATAACTGCATCAACCTGCGCCTTCCGACCTATGGCGGCGTCTATTCCTGGGAATTCGAGAAGGACGGCCGTGAATTGAAGGTGCGCGTCGAGGGGCAGCTGGTGTTCAACAATATCCAGCTCCGGTTGAACGCGGCGCTTTCGGGGCTCGGCCTGGCCTACATGCCGGAAATGCTGGTGCAGCAACATCTCTCGGCAGGCGGGCTCGTCCGGGTGCTTGAGGATTGGTGTGCGCCGTTCCACGGCTACCATCTGTATTATCCGAGCCGCCGGCAGGCCTCGCCGGCGTTTTCGCTGCTCGTCAACGCGCTTCGTTATCGCGCGTGAGCGATAGGAGCCACCCATCGGTTCGGTGCGGGTTCTTACAAGCAGCGCAGAAACTTAAATGGTGCTCTTCGCCGCGACCCCGGAAACGTATGTCTCGACGATCGCGCGGTCGTCCCCCATCGTCTGCAGCAGGAACAGCTCTTCCGGCAGCGTCTTCACCACTTCCATCTTCAGTGCCATGGCCGGGGTGGCGGCAGCATTGAGGACGACGATATCGGCGTCCGAGCCGACATCGAGCGTGCCGATCCGGTCGTCGAGCGACAGCGATCGGGCGTTGCCGAGCGTCATGTGGTAATAGCTTTCGAGCGGATTCAGGCGTTCGCCAAGCAATTGCTGGATCTTGTAAGCCTCGTCCATCGTGCGCAGCATGGAATAGCTGGAACCGCCGCCGATATCGGTCGCGACACCGATGCGCACCGACTTCTCACGGCGCGCAAGCGCCTTCAGCGGGAAGAGGCCGGAGCCGAGGAAGAGGTTCGAGGTCGGGCAGTGCACGGCGACCGAGCCTGTCTCGCTCATCGCATCGGCCTCGCGATCCGAGAGATGAATGCAGTGGCCGAAGAGCGTCCTGTCACCAAGCAGGCCGTAGCGCGCATAGACATCGGTATAATCGATCGCCTCGGGATAAAGCTCGCAGGTGAACTTGATTTCGTCGTGATTTTCCGAGAGGTGCGTCTGGATGTGCAGGTCGGGAAACTCGCGGGCGAGTGCCTGGGTGGCTTCCATCTGCGCCGGGGTCGAGGTGATCGCGAAGCGCGGTGTGATGGCGACGTGGCAGCGGCCCTTGCCATGCCATTCGGCGATGATCTGGCGGGTCTCGTCGTAGCCCATCTGAGGCGTGTCCAGCAGTCCTTGCGGGGCGTTGCGGTCCATCATCACCTTGCCGCCGACCATGCGCATCTTGCGTCTCAACGCCTCGGCGAAGAACGCATCGGCGGAGGCCTTGTGGACGGAGCAGTAGGCGACCGCCGTCGTCGTTCCGTGGCGGACGAGCTCGTCGTAGAAATGCGTGGCGATGCGCGCGGCATGGGCGCTTTCGACGAAGCGGCATTCCTCCGGGAAGGTATAGGTGTTTAGCCATTCCAGCAGGTTTGCCGCATAGGAGGCAATCACCTGCATCTGCGGGAAATGAACATGCGTGTCGATGAAACCCGGCATGATCAGATGCGGCCGATGATCGACGGCCACGACGTCGGCGGGGGCTTTTGCGCTCACCTTGTCGTAAGCGCCACAGGCAACGATGAGGCCATCCTTGATCAACAGCCCGCCATCACTCTCGTAGAGGTAGCTTCCGGTGTCGCCAAGCTCTTGCGGCGCACGCAGAAAGGTGAGCAGCCGGCCGCGGAGAAGTGTGTGTGTCATGGCGTTCTGCCCCTCTGTCGATTGTCCGAACGCGGCGGTTTTCGCGTCACGGTGCCGGCTGGGCCGCGATTGCCGCCGGCGTGGCGGCGCAGCCGTACATCGTCTTGTCCCCGAACGCCAGAACCGCGTTGAGCGGGTAGTGGCGATCGGACATGCCGTCGGAGCAATCCCCCTTGGTCAGCGTCAGCTTGAAGGGAGCCGGTCCACCGGGGACCGTCCAGCTGGCTCTTTCCTTCTTGGCCACCGGGCCTGGGTTGACGCTTTTCACGTCTTCAGCGCCGGGGCGGCTGAAGGTGATGCTGTCGGAGCGGATCCTGATCGCCCAGAAGGGTTCGGTGCCGAGGGCGTTCAGATCGCCGGAAAAATCGCCCGCGGGTGCCGCCAAGCGACCCTCCGGCGCCGCGGCATCCACGCCGCTCTGGCCGCAGGCGGTCAGCGTGGAAGCGAGAAGCAGGGCACGAAGGGCGGCTGAGGTCATTCCTGTTTGCCTTCGACTGCGCTTTCGAACCAGGCGACGAGCAGTTTGCGCTCGTCCGGGGTGATGTCGGTGACGTTGCCGGGCGGCATGGCGTGGCTGCGACCCGCCTGTATATAGATCTCGCGGGCGTGAGCGGCAATTTCCGCATCGGTTTCCAGGATCACGTTGTTCGGCGGCCGCGCCAGTCCTTCATAGACCGGCTCGGCGGCATGGCACATGGAACAGCGTGTGCCGACAAGCTGCTTGACCGCGGGAAAATGCGGGTCACCGGCGAATTGCTGGAAGGCGGGCGCGACAGCCTGCGCCTCCTTCTCGCCGGTCAGCACCTTCGGCGCCGTCGACAGCCACATGATCAGGATGAAGAGGATGAGGGTGACGATCCAGGTCCAGGTCGGGCGTCCCTTGCGGGCATGCGTCGTGTTGAACCAGTGGCGGATGGTGACGCCCATCAGGAAGACGAGGGCGGCGATCACCCAGTTGTAGGCGGTGCCAAACGCCAGCGGATAGTGGTTCGACAGCATGAAGAAGATGACGGGCAGCGTCAGGTAGTTGTTGTGGAGCGAGCGCTGCTTGGCGATCGCGCCGTACTTCGCATCGGGCGTGCGCCCGGCGATCAGGTCGGCGACGACGATCTTCTGGTTCGGGATGATGATCATGAAGACGTTGGCCGACATGATCGTTGCCGTGAAGGCGCCGAGATGCAGGAAGGCGGCGCGGCCGGTGAAGAGCTGCGTGTAGCCCCAGCCCATGAAGACGATCACGGCGTAAAGCACGACCATCAGGCCCCAGGTGTTCTTGCCGAGCGGCGACTTGCACAGCAGGTCGTAAACGATCCAGCCGACGGCCAACGAGGCGAGCGAGATCAGGATCGCCACCGGGGCGTTGATGTCGAGCACATGGCGGTCGATGAGGAAGAGGTCGGCGCCGCCGTAATAGACGATGCAGAGCATCAGAAAGCCCGATAGCCAGGTAAAGTAGCTTTCGTACTTGAACCAGGTCAGGTGCTCCGGCATCTGCGCCGGGGCCACGAGATACTTTTGGATATGATAGAAGCCGCCGCCGTGAACCTGCCATTCCTCGCCATAGGCGCCCGGCGGAAGATGCGGCCGTTTCACCAAACCGAGATCGAGTGCAATGAAATAAAAGGACGAGCCGATCCAGGCAATCGCGGTGATGACGTGGAACCAGCGGGCCGCAAAGGCCAGCCATTCCCACGCTATGGCGTATTCATACATGGAGTTCCCCTGTTCTTCAGTCTCGCCACATTGCAGAAAGTCGCGCGCGGAGGAAAGGGGATAAGGCGCCAGCCGGGGCTCTAACGTGTACACCGCAGCGTCGCCCACGGTAACGAATTTTTGAAAATGCTTCATGCGAGTGGACTGCACATGCGACGCTTTCAGCGCCTGAGGCCATGATTTCATGTTCGGCAATCAGGTCGAGCGCGTATTCTCCGCAGGCCTACCTGCTTTTTTTGAAGATCGAAACAACGCTCCAGCTCCCGTCGCCGGCGGCTTCAGATATGCATTCCGCCCTTATCTCGCCCTTAGACGGAAACGACAGCCTGTCCTGATAGGGGCTGCAATATGCAAACCATATCAATGATGTTGGGCGGGCTGCCAGGACGGCGAAGCTCACCGACCGCGCGCGTGTCAGGATCGTCCTCCTGCGGGATGCGTTCCTGTACATTCAACGCGCGCGAACCAAAAGAATGTATGCCAAGCCAAGATGTCGACGCTTTTGCATTGGATGCTCCCTCATGGCGGTGATCTCGCGATCATGGAGCCCGTTTGCGGACTGCTGTCCGCAAACCACGCGGAATGGTTAGGCGTCCTTGAATGGGCGGTCTGTCGAGGCCGCTTTGCAGCATGAAAAGTGGCTTGAAATGTCACGGTTCGATTACAATTTCATTTTTGAGGCCGTCGGGATGAGGTGAAAACCGCTTCATTCCGGCGGCGCATTCATCAACGGAGAAGATGCCAATGCGCAGCATTCTTGTGTGTGTGATGATTGCATTCGCGTCCTGTGTTCAGGCCCATGATGCGCCTTCAGGCTGGAGCTACGAGCCCTTCTGTTGCAACGGCGACAGCGAAACTGGAGACTGCCAGATGATCCCGCCAAAAAGCGTGGCAATTACGCCGCATGGCTATCGGGTGACGTTGTTGCCAGGCGATCACAGGCTTGTCACGC
Source organism: Rhizobium favelukesii (assembly GCF_000577275.2). NCBI lineage: Bacteria > Pseudomonadati > Pseudomonadota > Alphaproteobacteria > Hyphomicrobiales > Rhizobiaceae > Rhizobium > Rhizobium favelukesii. The sequence goes on along the minus strand of NZ_HG916852.1, from coordinate 2,980,706 downwards.
ATGCGCATGTCTTCCTCCTTCCCATGGGCAAGGCAATGCGCTCCGGTGACGGCGACTACCATCTCTGCCTGTTCCCGAACGAGGATACGCCGCGCTGCTTCTACGCGCCGCAGATGGGCTATTAGCTTCCGTTGGTCGCGGCGACGTCCATTTCCTCGAGAATCCAGTTTCGAAATGCTTTGATTTTAGGAACATTGCGGCGGCTTTCCGGGTAGGCCAGCCAGTAGTCCCAATCGTTGTCGCTGCAGAGGATTGGAAAGGGCTGGAGCAGCCGACCGGCGGCAAGGTCATCGCGATAGAATGCCGGCGTCAGGATCGCCACGCCCTGCCCCGCCAGGGCAGCACTCGCCTCGAAGGATTGCGCGCCGAGCCGGCTGCGCGGTCTGCCCGCAAGGTCGGGATCGGCGACACCGGCCGCCTCGAACCATGACGTCCACCACGAGTCGCCGGCATCGATCAGTCGCAACTTGAGGAGATCGCTCGGCTGGTGGATGCCGCCGGCACTGGCCGCAAGTTCGGGGCTCAGCATCGGAGTGAAATCGATCGCCAGCAGCCGGTGGGACACGAGGCCCGGCCACTCGCCCTTGCCGCTGCGGATCGCGATGTCGGCGGGCTCCCTGGCAAAATCGATCAGCGAGTCCGATGTGATCAGACGTACGGCGGTGGCGGGATATTTGAGGTGAAACGAGCCGAGATGACGCGCCAGCCATTGCGAGGCGAAGGTCGGCGCGGAGTGAATGAGCAGCGTTTCCTCGGCTGCTCCGCGAACCGAGGCCATCGCTTCGTGCAATATGGCGAAGGCCTCCGTCACTTTGGGCGCCAGCCGTTCGCCGGCGTCGGTCAGTCTGATATGGCGCGGGCGCCGCATAAAGAGGGGCTCGCCGATATTCTCCTCCAGCAGCTTCACCTGGTAGCTGACGGCCGTCTGCGTCATGCCGAGTTCGTCGCCGGCCTTGGTGAAACTGCCAAGCCGCGCGACGGCCTCAAATACGCGCAGCGCGTTCAGGGGAAACTGCTTCGACAGCTTCATGGATAAGTTCTCTTTATGCATCCAGACGAGCGTTCGATTGGAATTTCAGCATTTATTGGCGCAATCTGCAACCCAACGGATCAGATTGTTGAGGTGATGTTATGGATTGCGCCGCTATCGTACAGGACAGGCAGGCAAGGGCTGCCGGGACTTCCAGTTGGCTGTCCGACCTTGGCCGGAGACTGCTGCGTCGGCTTTCGGGATGGGATAGGCTGGAATTCGAGGGTATGCCGGATCGCATCAAGCGCGACCTCGGTTTCATGGACGGGCGCGAGCCGCGCTACAACAGCGAGTTCCGGCGGTAAGCCGTGAGATTGGAGTGGCAGTGCCCCGAGATGCTGCCACTTCAGCCTATGCCTTCTTCATTCTCTCCACGGCCATCAACACCCGCTCGGGCGTTGCCGGTGAATCGAGCTGCGGGCAGACCTTGTAGTTGGCAACACTGGCAACGGCCATGGAAAGCGCCTCCAGCACTGAGATCGCCAGCATGAGCGGCGGTTCGCCGACGGCCTTGGAGCGGCCGATCGTGTGTTCAGTATTCTCCGACCATTCGGCAAGACGCACGTTGAAAATCTTCGGGCGATCGGAGGCGAGGGGGATCTTGTAGGTCGAAGGCGCGTGCGTGCGCAGCCGGCCCTTGTCGTCCCACCACAGTTCCTCCGTTGTCAGCCAGCCCATGCCCTGAATGAATGCGCCCTCCACCTGGCCGATATCGATCGCCGGGTTCAGCGAGCGGCCGACATCGTGCAGGATATCGGTGCGTTCGACGAGGTATTCGCCGGTGAGTGTATCAATCGAGACCTCCGAGCAGGCTGCGCCATAGGAATAGTAGTAGAACGGCGTGCCGCGGCCGGCTGCACGATCCCAATGGATCTTCGGGGTTTTATAGAATCCGGCGGCGGAAAGCTGGACGCGGGCCAAATAGGCCTGCTTGATGAAATCAGGGAAGGGGAACTCCTTGTCGCCAACCCTGACGCGATTGGGCAGGAAGACAACGTCCGTCGGAGGTACGCCCCATTTTTCGGCGGCAAAGGCAACCAGCCGTTCCTTGATCTGGCGGGCGGCATCGTAGGCCGCCATGCCGTTCAGGTCCGATCCGGAGGATGCCGCGGTGGCCGACGTGTTGGGCACCTTGCCGGTCGTCGTTGCCGTGATCTTCACATGCTCGATATCGACCTGAAAGCTGTCGGCGAGCACCTGCGCGACCTTGGTGTATAGCCCCTGGCCCATTTCGGTGCCGCCGTGGTTCAGGTGGATTGAACCATCCTGATAGACGTGGACGAGGGCGCCGGCCTGGTTGAACGCTGTCATGGTGAAGGAGATGCCGAACTTGACTGGCGTCAGCGCAATGCCTTTGCGAATGTAGCGGCTGTCGCGGTTGAACGCGATGATGGCGTTGCGGCGCGCTTGGTACTCGGCGCTTTCTTCCAGTTCGCTGACGATGCGTTCGAGGATGCTGTCTTCGACCTCTTGATGGTAGGGGGTCAACGTGCGGCCGGAGCCCGGCTGGCCGTAGAAGTTCAGCTTGCGGACGTCGAGCGGGTCCTTGCCGAGCGCATAGGCGATCTCTTCGATGAAGCGTTCAGCCCCGAGCATGCCCTGTGGCCCGCCAAAACCGCGGAAGGCGGTGTTGGACACGGTGTGGGTCTTCAGCGGCTTCGATGTCAGATGGACATGCGGATAGAAATAGCTGGAATCTGCGTGGAACAGCGCCCGGTCCGTTACAGGGCCGGAAAGATCCGAGGAGAAGCCGCAGCGCGCGGCATAGGTGGCGTCGACTGCGTGGATGCGGCCTTCGTCATCGAAGCCGATCTCGTAGTCGACAAGGAAGTCGTGGCGCTTGCCGGTTGCGGCCATGTCCTCGTCGCGATCAGGACGAAACTTGATGGCGCGCTTCAGTGTCTTGGCGGCAATCGCCGCCAGGGCGGCAAACTGGTTGCCCTGCGTCTCCTTGCCGCCGAAACCGCCGCCCATGCGGCGCACGTTCACCGTCACCGCGTTCGACGCGATATCGAGGACGTGGCCCACAATATGCTGGATCTCGCTCGGATGCTGGGTGGATGACCAGATGGCGACCTCGTCGTCCTCGCCGGGGATGGCCACGGCAATGTGGCTTTCGAGATAGAAGTGCTCCTGGCCGCCGATCCGCATCAGGCCCTTCAATCGGCGCGGGGCGTTCTCCATCTCGCCCTTGGCATCGCCGCGCTGCAAGGTCATCGGCGTGATGACGAGCGGGCTGCCATTTTCAAGCGCGCCGTCGATATCGCTCCAGTGCGGCAGGTCGCGATATTCGATCTTTGCCTTGCGGGCGGCGCGGCGGGCGATCTCGCGCGTTTCGGCAATGACGGCGAAGATCGGCTGGTTGTGAAATTCGACCTTGTGTTCGGCCAGCAGCGGCTCGTCGTGGCTGCCGTTCGAACTGACGTCATTGACGCCGGGCACGTCCTTGCCGGTGAAAACCCAGATGACACCCGGTGTCGCCTTGACCTCGGAAAGGTCCATGCTGATGATCTCGGCGTGCGCCCGGTCGGACAGGCCGAGTGCGCCATGCAGCAGGTCGGCAGGCTCGGGCAGGTCGTCGATATAGTCGGCGGTGCCGGTAACGTGCTTGTGCGCTGAATCGTGGCGCAGCGAGCCATGCATCGCGCCTGATATGATAAACTTTGGGTCGGGGAGAGTTGACTTGTCCATTTATGCCACCTCCTCGAAACGCCTCAATTCCGCCGATGTGCCTGACGTTTCCAGATAGAAACGGGTCAGAAGGTTCTTGGCGGTCAACTGACGGTATTCGGCCGTCGCGCGCCAGTCGGTCAGCGGCTGGAAGTCGGCGTCGAACTCGGCCCGGACGGTTTCGATCGTCGTCTCGCTCCAAGGCTTGCCCATGAGCGCATTCTCGACGCTGCGGGCACGCTTCGGTGTTGCGGCCATGCCCCCGAAGGCGATGCGGATGTCGTTGACGTCTCCCTCCGTATCCAGTGTCAGGTAGAAGGCGCCGAGAACCGCCGTGATGTCCTCATCGCGGCGCTTGGTGATCTTGTAGACGGCAAACTGGGTCGCCTCGGCGGGATAGGGCACGAAGATGCTCTCGACGAACTCGCCCGGTCGGCGATCCTGCTTGCCATAATCGATGAAGAAATCTTCCAGACGCAGCATGCGCGTTCCGGCCAGAGAACGCAGCTTCACCGTGGCGCCGAGGGCAATCAGTGGCGGTGGCATATCGCCGATCGGCGAACCGTTGGCGATGTTGCCGCCGATCGTGCCCATGTTGCGCACCTGATCTCCGCCGATGCGGTCGATGAGGCGGCCGAGGGTCGGCACCTTGCTGGCGATGGTTTCGAAGGCGCGGCTGTAGGTCACGCCGGCGCCGATCGTGAAGCCGCCGTCGCCAGCGGTGATCGACTGCAGATCGGTCAGATGGTTTATAAAGACGACCGGGTTCAAGGCGCGCATCTGCTTGGTCACCCAGAGGCCCACATCGGTCGATCCCGCGACGATGGTGGCGGTCGGCTCTTCGCACAGCACACGCGCCAGCGCGTCCAGCGATCCCGGCAGGACCAGCCGGCCCTCCACCGTCGTGATCGAGATCGTCTCGCTGTTCCGCATCGCCCAGAGGCGCGAGATGATATCCGAGCGGGTCTTTTCGAGCGGGTCGAAGAGTGCGCTCGGGCGGGTGCGGCTCACCTGCTCGGCGGCTTTCACGATCGGCTCGTAACCGGTGCAACGACAGAGATTGCCTTGCAGGGCTTTTTCGATGTCGGCGCGAACCGGCTTGTCGTTGGAAAGCCAGAGGCCATACATCGACATGACGAAACCCGGCGTACAGAAGCCGCATTGCGAGCCGTGGCAATCGACCATTGCCTGCTGTACCGGATGCAGCGAACCGTCCCTGGCGGCCAGATGCTCGACGGTGACGACATGGGTGGCATTCAAAGACCCCATGAAGCGAATGCAGGCGTTGACGGGTTCATAATGCAGCTTGCCGTCGATCAGCCGTCCCACAAGGACGGTGCAGGCGCCGCAATCGCCCTCCGCGCATCCTTCCTTCGTGCCGGTCAGCCGGCGCTTCAACCGGAGATAATCGAGAAGCGTCTCGGTCGGCCGGACATCGCCAAGCGTGACGTCCTCGCCATTCAGGATGAAGCGGATGCTGTCGTTCATATCGTTCCTTGGTTTTTATCTTTATTTTGAATGGTTATGCCGCGGTCCAGCCACCGTCAATCGAGATGTGGGTGCCGGTCACCTGCCGGGCTTCGTCGCTTGCGAGGTAGAGAGCCAGCGCCCCAATCTCTTCCGCCTTGACGAATTCATGCGTCGGCTGGGCCTTGAGGATCACTTCGGTCTTGACCTGCTCCTCGGTCATGCCGCGTGCCTTGGCCGTATCCGGTATCTGTTTCTCGACGAGAGGCGTCAGCACATAGCCCGGGCAGATGGCGTTCACGGTCACGCCAAATTCGGCAAGTTCCAGTGCCGCCGTCTTCGTCAGGCCCAATATACCATGCTTTGCCGCGACATAGGCGGATTTGAACGGAGAGGCGACCAAGCCGTGCGCGGAGGCGATGTTGATGATGCGTCCCTTTTTCCTCGCCTTCATCAGCGGGATCGCGGCACGCATGGTGTGAAACGAGCTGGACAGATTGATCGCGATGATCTGGTCCCACTTTTCGATCGGGAAATCCTCGATCTTCTCGACATGCTGGATGCCGGCATTGTTGACCAGCACATCGACGGAACCGCAGGTCCTCGCGGCAGTTTCGATCAGGTCCGCGATTTCAGCTGGTTTCGTCATGTCGGCCGGATGATGGATCACCTTCGCCTTCGAGGCCGATTCAAGCTTCTCGACTATCGCCTTGATTTCCTCGGGCTTTCCGAAACCGTTGATGACGACGTTGTCGCCCTTGCCGGCAAAGGCTGTCGCGATCGCAAGGCCGATGCCGCTGGTGGATCCGGTGACGACGATTGTTCTGGCCATTCTCTTCTCCTCAAGCCGTTTTGCGACGCAATAGAGTTGAGGTTATGCGCAAAGCATCACTGCTGGCAATCGCGCTGACGGCAAATCTCTTGTGTCGAAGAGGTGGCTAGGTTCTTTCATCGCCCGCCCTCCTGTCTTATTGATTTCTCCCGATAATCACGATCAGCGGGAGGACTGGCATGAGCGGATATGTTCTGGCAATCGATCAGGGGACGACATCGACGCGGGCGATCGTCTTCGATGGCCAAATGCAGATCGCCGGTGCGGGCCAGAAGGAGTTCCGCCAGATCTACCCTCGATCCGGTTGGGTGGAGCACGATCCGGAGGAAATCTGGGATTCCGTCGTCTCGACCATCAAAATGGCGATCCGTGAAGCCAGGATCCAGGCAAAGGACATCGCGGCGCTCGGCATTACCAATCAGCGCGAGACCGTCGTCGTCTGGGAACGCGAAAGCGGCAAACCGATCCACAACGCAATCGTCTGGCAGGACCGCCGCACGGCAAGTTATTGCGACAAGTTGAAAAGACAGGATCTCGAAAAGACATTCACCAAGAAGACCGGCCTTCTTCTTGATCCGTATTTCTCTGGCACCAAGCTCTCGTGGCTGCTCGCCAACGTCAAAGGTGCGCGGGCCCGCGCCGCCAAGGGCGAATTGTGCTTCGGCACCGTCGATGCCTTCCTGATCTGGCGGCTGACCGGTGGCAAGGTGTTCGCGACCGATGCGACGAACGCCTCCCGCACGTTGATGTATAACATTTCCGACAATTGCTGGGACAAGGCTCTGCTCGATATCCTGCGTGTTCCGGCGGCGATGCTGCCTGAGGTGAAGGACTGCGCCGACGATTTCGGCATTACCGAGAAAGCCATTCTTGGCGCGGAGATTCCCATCTTCGGCGTCGCCGGCGATCAGCATGCGGCGACCATCGGACAGGCCTGCTTCGAGCCCGGCATGATGAAATCGACCTACGGCACCGGCTGCTTCGCGCTGCTCAACACGGGCAGCGACATCGTGGGTTCGAAGAACCGGCTGCTGACGACGATCGCCTATCGGCTGAACGGCGAAACGACCTATGCGCTGGAAGGCTCGATCTTCATCGCGGGCGCTGCCGTGCAATGGCTTCGCGACGGGCTCGGCATCATCGATACGGCATCTCGCACCGGCGAGCTTGCCGATGCTGCCGATCCGACGCAGGAAGTCTATCTGGTTCCCGCCTTCACCGGTCTTGGCGCGCCGCATTGGGATGCGAATGCGCGCGGGGCGATCTTCGGCCTGACGCGCAACAGCGGCCCGAAGGAATTCGCCCGCGCTGCCCTCGAGGCGGTCTGCTACCAGTCCCGCGATCTGCTTGACGCCATGCACAAGGACTGGAAGGGCGGCGTGGAGAGCACCGTTCTTCGCGTCGATGGTGGCATGGTCGCCTCCGACTGGACGATGCAGCGGCTGGCAGACATTCTCGACGCGCCCGTCGACCGGCCGGTCATTCTCGAAACCACGGCGCTCGGAGCGGCATGGCTTGCCGGCAGCAGGGCCGGTGTCTGGCCGGATCGTGAAAGCTTCGCCAAGAGCTGGAAGCGCAACCATCGCTTTGAACCCGCCATGGACGAGAAGACGCGTGCGGCGAAGCTCAAGGGCTGGCGCAGCGCCGTCAAGCGCACGCTTGCGGATGCCTGACGGCGCCGTCGATCTCAGCAAACGTCCGCAAATACCGGAAGCAATTGTCTATTCCAGTATTTCGGTGGCCGCCCGGCTTATCCGATGATCGAGGAAGGTCAAACGGTTCTCCCTGATGGCCTGCAGGGCGGACACGTCGCTGCCCGCTATCTTCAGGTGCGGCAGATGCTCCCTGTAGACGAGTTCGAATATTGCGGCGCGCGTGCGCGGATCGACAGGATTTTCTTCGTGGACGGGTAGGTCCGCATGGATCGAGGGACGGCCCGTGGCTTGATCTATGCGCGTGAAGTAGATGGGCTTGCTGTTGATCCGCGTTGTCGTTGCCGCCATATCCGCGCAGATTTCCAGTGCCTGCAGGATGGTGAACGTCTCCTGCAATGCGTGCGCCGGTATAGGGGGATCTGGCGAGGCAATGGATGTGATGGAGTGTCGCCCAATCCGTGCTCTTGTCTTGCACGACGGCGTCCACGCGGTGATCCGGGTTGATCGCGATGGCGCCGTCCTTTATCAGGAATTTCAGGAACATCCAGGAAAGCCAGGAAACAGCAGACGGTGCCCGTCATCGTCAAGGTGTCGTAGACGTTTCGCGTATCCGCCTTCCGTCAATCGTCGCACCGGCTGCTCCAGCTTCCTTCCAAGCAGCGAATTGCAGTCCTTGCAGCAGGGGAAGGTGTGGCGATCGTATCGCCGACCATGGTATTCGTGGGGCACAGTGATCTCCTTGTCGTAAAGGTCGTACTTCCGCAGAATCCATTTGGGCAGGACGTGTTCCCGGTTGACCACCTTGCTCTCGAGGGCTTCGCAACAAATTAGGCACCGTGTCTTTTTGTTGATGAGATCGATGAAGGTGTCGGTGTCGATGTAGACCTTGGGGTCATTCAAATACGGTGAGGGCGTCATGTCCTTGTCTCCCGTCGGATCGATGCGGATAATATGCACCGAGTTTCCGGTCGCATCGCGCCAAACTGCGGCGCTCTAAGACTTGCCTGTTCAGCCGCGGAGGAGTTGGCATGGTTACAGTCACGGTGGAGTTGCGGAATGTCGAGGGCACGCAGGCGGCGATGGGATGGGCAGGTTCGCACACCGTCGTTGTCGATCGTCCCGAGGGTAAGGCCGGCGGGCAGGGGCTCGGGTTCAATGGCGCGCAGCTTCTGGCATTGGCGCTCGGCGGTTGCTTCTGCAACGACCTGCGCTACGCCGCTGACGAGATGGGCGTCTCACTTGGGAAGATCGCAATCTCGGTCATCCTGGAGCTCGAGGGCAAGCCGATCATTGCGAAATCGGCGGTGATGAAAGTCGCTTGCCATGGGCAAGACGGCACCAGCGCCGAGCAGGTGGTCGAGCGGGCGAAGGCGATCTGTATGGTCAGCAATTCGCTGCGCCGCGGCGTGGCAGTTTCCATCGAGCCCGCCGCCTAGCTCCTGAGATTGCGGCCATTCAGGCGGGCACGGCCTGCCGTTGCCGCCGCGTCGGCGGCGTGTAGAGCCAGCCGGCACAGCTGCGATCGGCGATTGCCCTGATCGCAAGCGATAGGCCGATCGCAAAGACGACCACCAGCGGCGCGGTGATGTAGCCGCTTGCCGCATTGCTTCCAACGATCGTGGCAGCCAGGGCGACCACCAGTGACACGATCATCACATGGGTCACGTAGACCGGCAGCGTGTTGCGCCCGAAATAGGCGAAGGCATGGCGCACCGATTGCAAACGCGACATCAGTACGGCCGTCCCGCATAGCCACGCAAGACCGGCGATCGAGGAGACCAGCGCCCAGCTACCTTTCTCGATCGCCTGCAGTCTCCAGCGCAGCACGTAGAGCGCGGCGAAGATGAGCAAGCCCGCACAAGCCGTCAGCAGCGGCCGCTCCGTGATCGCGTTGACCACCGGCTTCCCGTACCAGCAGCCGAATAGGAAAAAGACGAAATACTGCAGCACGTTGCGGTGGGTGAAGAGATCGATCGACAGGTGCTCGCCGAAGGTCAGGATCGAGATCATTGCGGCAATTGCGATTGTGGTCGGGCGGCGGATGGGGGAGAGAAGCTTCGTCGCGACCATGAAGATGGCGAGCGCCCAGATGAACCAGATGCCGGTGTTTGGCGCCCACCACATTTCGAGCAATTGATAGGGGTCGCTTCCTTCGGTCGGCACCAGAACGTTCGTCTGCACGTAACGGAAGAACAGCCAGCGCGCGGTGTTCCAGATCGCGAAGAGATAGACGAGCTGCCAGATCTTACGGCGCAGGAAGTCGCCCCACGAGGCACGCATCGCCGAGGCAGCCAGGAAGCCGGAAACCGTAAAGAACAATGGCATCCGGATCGGCGTCATGATGCTGCTAAGGCGCGCATAGAGGTCAGGGGCCATGTCGTGGACGTCGTGGTAGAGGAGGGTGTGGTAGATCACCACAAGAATGATGGACATACCCTTGGCGATATCCAGCCAATCGATGCGGGTTTTCTGCTGCAATGACCGCCCTCCGATTTGTGCAGTGCAGCGAAATAGATAGGCCAAATACGTCAAAAACGAGGGGTGCGGCGAAATTTGCACCGCGAGCGTGCATTCGCGGAGAGCCAGATGCCGCCAAATCGCTGCGTCAGCGATGCAACCACGGCGTCGCGGTGCTCCAGAAGATGATGTCGGCGCCGAGATAGTCACCGGCAAAGGCAACGAACTCGTCCTTGGTGAACGGCTTCTTCGTCTTCGGATTTCTGTAGGTCAAGGTTGGCTCCTGAACCGCGAGGCCGACGAAGGCGAGCTTGCCCTTGTATTTGTTGAAGAAAGGATAGGAATTCTTCATCTGGGCCTTGCGGTAGGGGACGATATCAGGTCCGCCGAGGCCGACGCCATTTTTCGCCGCGAACTCGAAAAGCCGCCCCATGTAATTGTGGTCGTTCTCCCATTCGCAGGGCCAGAAATTGACGTACTGAACGACCTTGCTCTTGTTGAAGGCCTTGCGGGCGAAGGCAAGATTTTCCATCTCGCCCTGGAAGTAGGCGTCGCAGCTGTAGCCTTCCGGCTCGTGTTTCGGATCGAGATCGATGGCGGTCTCCGGTAGATTGACGCCATAGACGTCGCCGTCGAATTTTTCGGCAAGGGCTGCGAGCAGCGCCTGGTAGCGTTGGCGTAGCGCCGGGTTCCACTGCTGCGCCACCCAGCCGGAGCCGACTGGCTTGCTCTCGCCGGGGTTGTCGAACTGCGCCGTGATGCCGCCACCATACTCCTTGCCCGTCATCAGATAGTCGGGAACGTTTGCTGCCTTCGGTTCGAAGAAACGGTCCTGGATCTGGATGAAAAGCTTCTTGTTCAGGCCTTTGATGACGGCAAGATCGGCCTTGATCGCAGAGAAATCATATTGATCCTTCGCCGTCTCGAGTTGGCGCCAGTTGTAGACGATCTGCGCGCCACCAATGTCGGGCCGGCTGAGAAGCGGGCGTGCCGCATCCAGATCGCCAGAGCTCGTATAGATGAAGTTCTCCGGCGCGGACGCGGCAAGAACGCCGTCGTCGAGGCAAGCGAGGAGCGCAAAGGCGGCAAGCAGGCGGAAAGCGGGTTTCACGATTGTCTCGGAAGTATGACGTTTGAGATTGCCGAGCAATTCCGACCAAAGGTGGCGGCTTGATGGCGCGGACCGAATGCAAGCCACAGTTGGCGGGCGACACCCACCGTGCTTCGATCGCGACCCTCTGTTCGGCAAATGACCGGTTGAGATGGCGGCCAGCAATGGTTATGTGGTGCCAACCGCAAGCGGCCCCCAGCAAACACAAGGCGCATCCTGGCATGATCCCCGATTTCCTCGTCACCCATTCCGGTGGCTTCCATGCCGACGAAGTGCTGTCCAGCGTCATCCTGACCCGGCTTTTCCCGCAAGCCCGCCTGATCCGCAGCAGGGCGTCGGAGTGGATCACGCCGGGCGCGGACCGCATCATCTATGACGTCGGTGGCGGATATGACGCCTCCGCGCGCATTTTCGATCACCATCAGCGTGGCGCGCCCCTGCGCGAGGGTGGGCAGCCCTACAGCTCGTTCGGTCTGATCTGGAAGCACTACGGCCGCGACTACCTCGTCGCCGCCGGCGTTCCGGAGGCAAACATCGAGGCGGTGCATGCCGCCTTCGATCTAAGCTTCGTGCTGCCGGTCGATCTCACGGACAACGGTGTGCTCAGCCCGTCGGGCCCACTGGCCGGGCTGACGCTGCCGGCCCTGCTGGAAACCTTGAAGCCGGCTTTCGACGAGACGGATCCGGAGGCCGAAGATCGCGGATTCCAAAACGCCGTCGCCATTGCCCGCAGTTTCGTCGAGGCGAAGATTGCCAAAGGCGCTGCCAAATTGCGGGCCGAAGCGCTGGTCTTTCAGGCAATCGAGCGTGCCGGTCAAGCGCGCGTTCTGGAACTTCCAACAGGAATGCCTTTCCGTCCCGCCATCGTGAAGGCAGGCGCCGACCACCTGCTGTTTGTCGTTCATCCGCGGGAAAAGGATTGGTGCGTGACCGGCATTCGACGCGCGGAAGAGGGGTTCGAGCTGCGGGCAGATCTGCCCGCAGCCTGGGCCGGCCTGACCAATGGCGATCTTGAGGCCGCTTGCGGCGTGGCGGGCGCAACGTTCTGCCATAACGGCCGCTTCGTCGCCGCCGCCAAGACCCGCCAGGCCGCGTTGGCCATGGCGGAGTTGGCAGTGCAGGAGGCCGTTGCCGTCGGGTCAGGCCGAACAGATGGGGCTGAGGTAGCGTAGCGCTCTCCAGTCCCGGCAGTGTTCAGCCAGGACGGCTGCGTCGCGGACGGCCGTCTGTTTTGCCTTACGCCGCATTCGCCACGCCTGGCGCTGCCGGCGAACACTTAGCATCTCCTTCTGTGCGCTGTAATTTTTTGCTGCGTCCTGTCGGATGTCGCGCTACTCCTTCGTCATTCAGGAAGAGGAGTAAGACATGCTTTATGCAATCCTTTGTTATGCGAATGAAGAGACGGTGTTCTCCTGGACCAAGGAGGAGGAGGAGGCCGTGATGGCGAAGCTTTATGCCGTCCAGGCGCCATTGGCCGAGCGTGGCAAGCTTGGTCCTGTGGGCCGGCTGATGCCGACGACCGCGGCCACCACCGTGCGCAAGGGCAAGGAAGAGCCGCTTGTCCTCGACGGTCCGTTTGCGGAGACGAAGGAAGCGCTCCTCGGTTTTTACGTGGTTGATTTCGATACTCTGGAGGAGGCGGTCGCCTTCTCGAAGGAGCTGTCTGCGGTCAATCCGGGTTCCACCTCTTATGAAATTCGGCCGTTCTACGTGTTCCGGCCGGGAGCTTCTTCGACATGACAGACATTGCCTGGATCGATGTGACGCTTGCTTCGGCCCGGCCGAAGGCGCTTGGCGCCCTGCTCAGATACTTCCGCGATCTCGATATCGCGGAGGAGGCCTTTCAGGAGGCCTGCCTGCGCGCCATCCGCACCTGGCCGGACAAGGGACCGCCGCGCGATCCGACGGCATGGCTGATCTTCGTCGGCCGCAACAGCGGCATCGACGCTGTGCGCAAGCGCTCGAAGACACAGGCGCTTCCCGATGAGGAACTGATTTCCGATACCGGCGACGCCGAAAGCGACATTGCCGAACGGTTGGACGATTCCAACTATCGCGACGATATCCTGCGGCTGCTCTTCATCTGCTGCCACCCGGATCTGCCGGCCACGCAGCAGATCGCTTTGGCGCTGCGCATCGTCTCGGGGCTTACCGTGCAGCAGATCGCGCGTGCCTTCCTCGTCGGCGAAAGCGCCATGGAGCAGCGGATCACGCGAGCCAAGGCGCGCGTTGCCAAGGCCGGCGTGCCCTTCGAGACGCCGGATGCGCAGGAACGTGCCGAACGGCTCTCAATCGTCAGCACGATGATCTATCTGATCTTCAACGAGGGCTACAGCCAAGCCGATCCGAAGCACGAGGCATGCGCTTTCAGCGACGAGGCGATCCGGCTCGCGCGTCTTTTGCTGCGCATCTTTCCCGGCGAGCCAGAGCTGATGGGCCTGCTTGCGCTGATGCTGCTGCAGATTTCGCGGCGTCGGGCCCGCTTTAACCGCGAAAACGATATCGTATTGCTCGAGGATCAGGACCGCTCGCTCTGGAATCGCGAGCTGATCAACGAGGCGCTGGCGCTGCTCGACAAGGCCATCCGTCATCGCCAGCCCGGACCCTACCAGCTGCAGGCCGCGATCGCGGCGCTGCATTCTCGTGCCAAGCGCGCCGAAGATACCGATTGGGAAGAGATCGAGCTGCTTTATCTTGCGCTGGAGCGTGTCCAGCCGTCGCCGGTGATCACGCTCAACCGCGCCGTCGCGGTCTCCAAGCTCAGCGGCCCGCAAGAGGCGCTGGCACTTGTCGAAACACTCGGCGACAAGCTCGACGGCTATTTCTACTACCACGGTCTGCGCGGCGGCCTGCTGAAGCAACTCGGTCGCACCCGTGAGGCGCACGAGGCCTTCGATCGCGCCATTGCGCTTGCTCATTCCGCAGCGGAAGCTGCCCACATCCGCCAGCAGATCGACAGCCTCGTCCACGGGGCGGCGCAACCGATCGCGAAATAATTCTCAAACGTCATATCCGGTTGTCGGAACCGGAAAACCTCCTACGTCCTTGTAACAACCTGATCGAAAACAGGTTTCGCTCAACAGGAGGAATGCTGAAATGATCGCAGAAGCCCAACACGAACTGGTTCTCGTCCGGGAATTCGATGCCCCGCGCGAGAAGATCTTCAAGGCCTGGACCGATCCTGTGCTGATGAAGGAATGGTTCGTTCCGCGTCCATGGAGCATCGCAGACGCCAAGCTCGACGTGCGTCCCGGCGGCTCGAACCTCATCGTCATGCGCAACCCCGATGGTCAGGAGTTTCCGAACCGCGGGGTCTATCTGGAGATCGTCGAAAACGAGAAGATCGTTTTCACCGATGCATTCACCAGTGCCTGGGTGCCATCCGAAAAGCCGTTCTTCGTCGGCATCATCCTGCTCGAAGACCTCGGCAACGGGCGGACGAAATACACCGCCAAGGCCCGACACTGGACGGCGGCCGACAAGGAACAGCACGAGCAGATGGGCTTCCACGAAGGCTGGGGCAAATGCGCCGACCAACTCGCCGAGTTGCTTGCCAGGATCTGAAACGGGAATCGAAACAGGGGGATACAGGCATGTCTGCAATCATTGAATCACATGCGGGGCTTCCGCGTTGGCAAACCGTGACCGGCACGCTGATGAGCGGGTTGATCGTTGCCTTCCTCGTTTTCGACGGGGCGATCAAGCTGGTGCCGATCGCGCCGGTCACCGAGACGATGACTGCGCTCGGCTATTCGGGTGATCCGATGCTTGCCCGGGGTCTCGGTATCGTGACGCTGTTGTGCGCACTTCTTTATGCAATCCCGCGGACGTCGGTGCTCGGGGCAATCCTTCTTACGGGTTTGCTCGGCGGCGCGATCGCGACGCATCTGCGGGTGGGAAGCCCGATCTTTTCGCACCTGCTGTTCGGGGTCTATCTCGGGCTGATTGCCTGGGGTGGCCTTTATCTCAGATACGAAGTCCTTCGGAAAATGATTCCATTCAAGGTCTGAAGTCGTTGATTTCAGAACGGAAATTCCGCCGCGGCCGGAGTCGCGGCGATGCTGCCTATCGATATTCTCGAACGATCGGTTCCAGAATTTGTATTTGCGCTAGGGCTGCGTCATCCTTATCTCCATCAGTGAATTCAACGGGATGCGAACCATGGAACTAGGCCTCTACACTTTTGCCGACGTGAACCCGGTTCCGAGCCGAAGCAAGGGTGAGGAAGGGGCTGAGCGCCTGAAGCATCTGATCGAGGAAATCGAACTCGCCGACCAGGTCGGGCTCGATGTGTTCGGACTGGGCGAGCACCACCGGCCGGACTATGCCGCTTCCGCTCCCGCCGTCGCCTTGGCCGCCGCTGCCGTGAAAACCAAGAATATCAGACTGACCAGCGCCGTGACCGTGCTCAGTTCGGATGATCCGGTGCGGGTCTTCCAGCAGTTCGCGACACTCGACCTGCTTTCCAATGGGCGTGCCGAGATCATGGCGGGGCGAGGCTCGTTCATCGAGTCCTTCCCGCTCTTCGGCTATAATCTGGAAGACTACGACCAGCTGTTTGCGGAAAAGCTCGACCTGCTGGTGGCCCTTTGCGACAACGAGACGGTCAGTTGGTCGGGCGAACTGCGTGCGCCGATCAATGGGCGCGGGGTTTATCCGCGGCCGCTGCAGGAGCCCTTGCCTTTGTGGATCGCCGTCGGCGGCACGCCGCAATCGCTGGCGCGTGCAGGCGCGATGGGCTTGCCGGTAGCACTGGCTATCATCGGCGGTGAGCCGCGGCGCTTCGCGCCGTTGTTCGATCTCTACCGCGAGGCGGCGCGCCGGGCCGGGCAGGAGGCGTCGAAGCTCAAGACCAGCATCAACGTGCACGGCTTCATTGCGGATACGACGGAGGCTGCCGCCGACCAGTTCTACGGTCCGCAGGCTGAGGTCATGAACCGGATTGGCCGCGAACGCGGCTGGGGACCGACGAACCGGGCGCATTTCGACATGTCGCGCGGACCCAACGGCGCGCTCTTCGTGGGAGAGCCGGAACTGGTGGCGGAGAAGATCATCGCGCATCACCGACTGTTCAAGAATGACCGCTTTCTGCTGCAGATGGCCATCGGCCTGATGCCGCACGACCAGATCATGCGCGGCATCGAGTTGTACGGCACGAAAGTCGCGCCGATCGTCAGAAAGGCATTGACTGAAAGCGACGAAGAGGCGAAAGCCACCGCCTGAAGCTGGAGCATGATGCCGTAAAGGATGAATTGGATTCCGAACGCAGTCGTGCTCTCATCCTGATCGAGAGCCGGCCGACCGGCCGAAGAAGGCCGGGTAGAGATCCATGATCATTGAAAGCGAAGACGAACTCCTCAAGCTGAAGGAAATCGGCCGCATCTGCGCCAATGCCTTGCAGGTGATGAGCGCATCGCTTGAACCCGGTATCACGACGCTGGAACTCGATCAGATTGGCCGTAAAGTGCTGGAGGAAGCCGGTGCGCGCTCCGCGCCCGAACTTTGCTACCAGTTTCCCGGTGCGACCTGCATCAGCGTCAACGAGGAAATCGCCCATGGCATTCCGGGCCAGCGCGTCATTCGTCCGGGGGACCTCGTCAATATCGACGTATCGGCGGAAAAGGACGGTTTCTTTTCCGATACCGGTGCGTCCTTCAGCCTTGCGCCGCACAAGTCGAAGATCGAGAAGCTCTGCCGCGACGGCAAGCGGGCGCTGTGGGTCGGCCTCAACCAGGTGAAATCAGGCGAGCCTCTCGCCAGGATCGGCCAGGCTGTCGGCGCCTTTGCCGTGAAGAACCGCTATACCCTTGTCGCCAATCTGGCGAGCCACGGGATCGGCCGTTCGCTACACGAAGAGCCGGCCGAGCTCTCGACCTGGCCGGATCCATCCGAGAAGCGGATGATAACGGAAGGCCTTGTCTTCACGGTCGAGCCTTTCCTCTCGCTCGGCGCAACATGGGCGGAGGGAGGCGACGATGCCTGGACGCTCTACGCGGACCCGGAGGCACCGACCGTGCAATACGAGCACACGATCGTCGCCACGCGAAATGGTCCTGTCATCCTGACGCTGCCGGAAGGCGGCGCCTGAGGCGTTAGGCGCCCGAACGGCCGCCGGCAAGAATTTCGCCGGCCGCGCGCTCGAGAATGCCGGCGATGCGCTTGGCTTCATCCTTCGACCAGGGATAGCGCAGCCTAAGCGCGGATTTCAGCAACATGCGCGCCGCCGCAACTTCGGTTTTGTCGTCCGGAAAGCCGTCATCGTCTCGTTCGCCAACGCGGCTTTCGGGGTCGAAGATCTTGCGGACATGCGCCATCTTCGAAGCAATCCCCTCCAACTTGGAGAGCGTCACGTCGATCATCGTGCGGTTCTCCTCGACGAGCCTGCGGCCGCTCTCGGTGATGCTATAGAGCTTCTTGGCGCCCTCGCTCTCGACATCGGCAAGACCGGTTTCTTCCAGGTAAGTCAGCGCCGGATAGATGACGCCGGGGCTTGGAACATAGAAGCCGCCTGAGCGCTCTTCCAAAAGCTTGATCAGCTCGTAGCCGTGGCGGGGCTGTTCCACCAGCAGCGCCAGAATCACCAGCTGCAAGTCGCCCGACGCGAATTTCCGCCCCATGCGAAAACCGCCGCCGCCCATCATTCCGCCTCTGAAACCTCTCATAGGTCACTCCTTCGATGTATCTTTCACTATGTCTTAAAACATATATCTTAAGATAATCGCTTTCAAGGAGCGAAGGGATGATTTCGTGCAATTGATCGATCGATCAGAAAATCTTGATTGTCGGCGTCATGCTGCAGCGCGATAAGCAGACCATGTTGGCACGCAATGACACCTCCTCCGAAAACCTGTTCCGAACCGGGCTGGCAGGCGCAATCGCCATGGCCGCCGCCATGGGGTTCGGCCGTTTTTCCTACACGCCGATCCTGCCGAGCATGATCAGCGGCGTGCCGCTTTCGGCCGCAGATGCGGGCTTTATCGCCTCAGCGAATTTCGTCGGTTATCTCGTCGGTGCCGTTCTGGCCGCCTATGGCTGGGCAGAAGGACGCGAGCGCAAGGTCGCGCTCCTTGCTCTTGCGGCAACCGCGGTCCTCCTTGCCGCCATGGCCATGACGACATCCGTTCCGGCCTTTGCCGTCATCCGTTTCCTCGCCGGCGTTGCCAGCGCCTTCGCTCTCGTTTTCAGTTCGCAGATCGTGCTCAGCCACGGCGCGATCGCTGGCAACGACCATGTGCAGGCGGCGCATTTCGGTGGTCCAGGCGCCGGTATCGCGCTCTCGTCCGTCATGGTGCTACTGATCGGGCTGTTTTATCACGGCAGCGCTGAGGCGTGGCGAGCGTCCTGGATCGGTGGTGCGGTCTATTCGGCAGTCAGCCTGATAGCGGTCTGGTGGTTGCTGCCGGCAGGCCCGGCTGTCGCGGCACAGACCGGCAGGGAACCGCGGATCGTCTGGAGCCCACCGATGCTGCTTGTGACCGCATCTTATGGCCTATTCGGCTTCGGCTATGTGATCACCGGCACGTTTCTGGTCACGATCGCGCGCATGGATGCTGCCGGGCCGATCGTTGAGTTTCTTTGCTGGTTCATCGCCGGTCTGACCGCTTCGGTGGCGCTCTTTGCCTGGAAGCCGTTCGTCCGCCCGCTCGGACTGGGGAAGGTGTACGTGGCCGCACTGCTGATCGAGGCGGTCGGCGTGCTGGCAACCGTTCTCCTGCCGCATTCGGTAGCGCCGCTCATCGGTGGCGCGCTGTTTGGGGCAACCTTCCTCGCGATTACCGCTTATGGCCTGCAGATCGGTCGCAAACTGTCCCCCGCCAGCCCGCGCCGGATACTCGCGACGATGACGGCAGCATTCGGATCCGGGCAGATCATCGGCCCCATTGTCGCGGGGTGGATGGCCGAGCAAACGGGCAGCTTCACGACGCCGACCTATGCCGCGGCCGCGGCGCTGCTGGTGTGCGCGGCGCTGGTGACACCGGTCACCAGGACGTTGTCATAGCGCGTTACAAGTGCGTAACAATGGGGTCAGCCCATTGCCGCTCTTTGCGAACTGCCGTAGTTTTCGCCGCAATTGGTCTGTTTAGAGACTCCGAAGACTCCAGTTCAGGAAAGCAAGCTCTCCCGTGTTCGTATCCTACTTCCCCAAGCCTAGCCTCTTCTTCATCTCAGCTGTTGCTTGGGCGCTTCTTGCCGTTCTCATTTGGTATTTCGTGGGTTCCGGCCTCGGTGCGGTGGTCGGCCTGCCGCCCCTGGCGTCAGGTCAGGAGGCGCCGATTGGTGTGTCTGTCTTCTGGTCGGCCCCGTTCCTGTGGTTCTACATCTACTATGTGTTGGCGGTCGCGCTCTTTGCCAGTTTCTGGTTCACCTATAGCCCGCACCGCTGGCAGATGTGGTCGGTGCTGGGCTCCGCGCTGATCATCTTCAATACCTATTTCTCGGTTCAGGTGAGCGTCGCCATCAATGCCTGGTACGGACCGTTCTATGATCTCATTCAGCAGGCTCTCGCGAAAACGGCACCGGTCACTGCAGCGCAGCTCTACCTCGGCATGCTCGGCTTTGCCGGCATCGCCTTCGTGGCGATCACCGTCGGTGTCCTCAATCTCTTCTTCGTCAGCCACTGGATTTTCCGCTGGCGCACGGCGATGAACGAATACTACATGGCGCACTGGCCGAAGCTTCGACACATCGAGGGTGCCTCGCAGCGTGTTCAGGAAGACACGATGCGCTTCTCCTCGACGGTTGAAAGCCTCGGCGTCAGCCTCGTCAGCTCGGTCATGACGCTGATCGCCTTCCTGCCCGTGCTGTTCAAGATCGGCTCCAACATCACCGAGCTGCCGCTGATCGGCGAGGTGCCGCATGCGCTCGTCTGGGCAGCGCTCTTCTGGTCGATCTTCGGCACTGTCTTCCTCGGGCTCGTCGGCATCAAGCTGCCGGGGTTGGAGTTCCGCAACCAGCGCGTCGAAGCATCCTACCGCAAGGAACTCGTCTACGGCGAAGACCATGCCGACCGGGCAACGCCGCCGACGGTCGCCGAACTCTTCGCCAACGTGCGCCGCAACTATTTCCGGCTCTATTTCCACTACATGTATTTCAACGTCGCCCGCATTTTCTATCTGCAGGCCGACAACCTGTTCAGCCTGATCGTGCTCGTGCCGTCGATCGTGGCCGGCAAGCTGACGCTCGGCCTGCTGACGCAGATCAACAATGTCTTCGATCAGGTGCGCGGCTCGTTCCAGTATCTCGTCAACTCCTGGACGACGATCGTTGAACTCTTGTCGATCTACAAGCGCCTGCGCACCTTCGAATCCGCGATCGAGGGCGAGCCGCTGCCTGATATCGACCAGCGCTACCTGGAGCGCGAAGCAGGCATCATCCACGCCGACGGCTAACGCTATCGTTCGGTGAAAACAAACGCCGCGCGTCAGGCTGACGCGCGGCGTTTTTCATTCGCTGCAAGCACAGGGAAGGATGTAAGGCGCCGCAATGCTCGCTTAAAGCCCCGAGGTCTGCGTCTGCGCCAGCAACTTGCCGCGCGCCTCGATCATCGGGATCGCCTCGGAATAGCTGACGCAGGCGACATCGGCGCGGCGACAGACATCGCTGACAAGCCGGTCGAGCGCGCGCCAATAAGCGCCGCCGTTCATCTCCACGAAATGGAAGCCGAGCTGCAGCGGGATGCGGTTGCCTGAATACTGCTTGTCGAATGCCTCCTTGAAGGCCGCATAGGAGCGGTCTTCGAATGCCTTCGAATCGGCCTTGTCCTCAGTGCCATTGGAGTGTCGAACGAACAGGTTGTAGTCCATGCCGATAATCGGCTTCTCGCGCGGGCCTTCAGGGATCAGCGGCAAGCCGAAGCGCACGATGCCGGCTTCCTCGACCGGAATGGCCGGTCCCTTGGTCACCAGGCTTGCGTCATAGGCGAAGCCAGCCGTCTTCTCCGCAGCGATCATGTCTGCGCCCGGCGTTGCCGAGAGGTAGGGTGCACGAAAGCCACGGATGCCGTGGTCGACCAACTCCTGCCAGCCGTTCGGCTCTTCGAGATCGACGCTCTTCCAGGCGTTCTTCAGCGTGGCATGGAAGGTCGCGAATTCTTTCGACCAGTCGGCCTCGCTCCACTGCCGCCCGTCGAAATGGCCGCAGGCATGGCTCGAGATGTCGTGGCCCTCGAGGTGGGCGTGCCAGATATTGCCGAGCCGCTCGCGGATTTCGTCGTCGCTCTGGGCGAAGCCGACATTCGACTTGCCCTGTTTCTGGTGCGGTGCCTGATAGGCCTTTTTGGCGGCCTGGTTCATCAGGAAGGTGCAGGAGAGGAAGTAGGTGAAATGCGCGCCGTTCTTCGCCGCCATCTCACGGCTTTTCTGCCAGAGCGCATTGTCGTGCGCACCGTCGAACGAGATCATCACCAGCTGCTTCGGCTGGTCGTTGGCGCCCGCTGCGCCGGGAATGAACAAAGAAAGAGCGAGGGAGGCTTTGAAAAACGAATGAAACATGGACACCGCGACAATTTGTTTGCGGCTTTCCTGTTACAGAAATGCGGCGAAGCTGCGGTGACGCTGGCGTTTTTCGCCGGCTGCGGCTAAGTCTCGGAAAACGCACAGGAGATCGCCATGACATTGCTAATCGTCGGGATCATCATTTTCCTCGGGCTTCATCTGATCCGCGTCATTGCGCCCGGCCTTCGACAGTCCATGATCGACAGCCTCGGCGAGCACGGCTGGAAGATCGCTTACTCCATTGTCAGCATCCTCTCGCTGATCCTGCTGATCTACGGCTTTGGTCAGGCCCGCCAGGTGACTGGCATGCTCTACACCCCGCCGGTATGGATGGCGCACGTCACCCTGACGCTGATGCTGCTCGCCATCATCTGTCTCGTCGCCTCGCTGCTACCGGCGGGGCATATCGCGGTCAAGACAAAGCATCCTATGGTGCTGTCGGTGAAGATCTGGGCTTTCTCACACCTCTTGGCCAACGGCGAGACTTCCTCGGTGCTGCTGTTCGGTGCCTTCCTCGCATGGGGCGTGATCCTGCGCATTGCGCTGAAGCGCCGCGAGCGCGCCGGCGAGCTCACCCTGCGTCCTTTCGTCTCGGGAAAGTATGATCTCTATGCCGTGATCATCGGCGTCGTTGCCTGGGCACTCATCACGTTCAAGCTGCACGAGCTGTTGATTGGCGTGGCGCCGATCGTTATGTGACGAATCTTTCCAATCCCCCTTACAACTGCTGAAAAATGGGGTAGAAGGCCCACAATGTGCGTGCAACCCGCATGACGAAGCATATCCGCGGCCGGAGACGAGAATGGCATTCAACGACGACAGCTTCATTCGTGAAGTCAATGAAGAACTGCGTTCCGACCAAGTGAAGGGCGCATGGCGCCGGTTCGGCCGCTACCTGATTGCGCTTGCCGTCCTGATCGTCCTCGGTACCGTCGGCTACAAGGTCTATGAGTATTGGGACGACAACCAGTCCTCCGGCACGGGCGACCAGTTCATTGCTGCCATGAAGCTCGCTGACGAGAACAAGAACGACGAGGCGCTGGCCGCGCTCAATAAGCTGGAAAAGGAAGGTCACGGAGCTTACCCGATCCTGGCGCGGATGCGTGCAGCCACCGTGCTGGCGCAGAAGGGCGATACACCAGGTGCCGTTTCCGCCTTCGACGTGATCGGCAAGGACAACGCAGCACCACAGGCCGTTCGCGATGCCGCCAAGATGCGGGCTGGCTGGCTGCTGATCGAAGGTGGCACCTACGATCAGGTTTCCGCGCATGTCGAGGAAATGGCTGTTCCCGGCAACGCCTTCCGTCACTCCGCCCGCGAGGCACTCGGCCTTGCCGCCTATAAGGCCGGCAACATGACGCAGGCGCGCCAATGGTTCCAGGCGATCGCCGATGATGCGCAGAGCCCGCGCAATGTTGCCAATCGTGCCCAGATGATGCTTGATAACATCACCGCATCCGGCAAGGCGCCCGCCGCACAGGGCTGAATGTAAGGAATTTCAATGAGCTTTACGGTCGCCATCGTCGGTCGCCCGAATGTTGGCAAGTCGACGCTTTTCAACCGCTTGGTTGGAAAGAAGCTGGCGCTCGTCGATGACACGCCGGGTGTCACCCGCGACCGCCGCCCCGGCGACGCGCGGCTGGTCGACCTGCGCTTTACCATCGTCGACACCGCTGGCCTTGAGGAGGCCCACGAAGAGAGCCTGCAGGGGCGGATGCGCGCGCAGACCGAGGCGGCGATCGACGAAGCCGATCTCTCTCTGTTCGTCGTCGACGCCAAGACCGGTCTGACGCCTGTCGATACGGCGCTCGCCGAGATGCTGCGCCGTCGCGGCAAACCGGTGATACTGGTCGCCAACAAGTCCGAAGCGCGCGGCTCCGACGCTGGTTTCTATGATGCCTACTCGCTGGGCCTCGGGGAGCCCACGCCGATTTCGGCCGAACACGGACAGGGTATGCTCGACCTGCGCGACGCGATCGTTGCGGCGCTTGGCGAGGAGCGTGCGTTTCCACCGAAGGAAGATGTCGCCGTCACTGATGTCGATATCCCGCAGTCGACCGGCGCCGACGGCGAGGAAGAGCCGGCTTACGACGACAGCAAGCCGCTGCGCGTGGCGATCGTCGGCCGCCCGAATGCCGGCAAGTCGACGCTGATCAATCGCTTCCTCGGCGAAGACCGGCTGCTGACCGGGCCGGAAGCCGGTATTACGCGCGATTCCATCTCCGTCGAGTGGGACTGGCGCGGCCGCACGATCAAGATGTTCGACACGGCAGGCATGCGCCGCAAGGCAAAGGTGATCGAGAAGCTGGAAAAGCTTTCGGTCGCCGATGCGCTGCGCGCCATCCGCTTTGCCGAACTCGTCGTCGTCGTCTTCGACGCGACGATCCCGTTCGAGAAACAGGATCTGCACATCGTCGATCTGGTGCTGCGTGAGGGCCGTGCTGCTGTGCTCGCCTTCAACAAGTGGGACATGATCGAGGATCCGCAGGCGGTTTTGGCCGATCTGCGCGAAAAGACCGACCGGCTGCTGCCGCAGGCGCGCGGCATCCGCGCTGTACCGATCTCCGGCCAGACGGGGCGTGGTCTCGACAAGCTGATGCAGTCGATCATCGATACGGACGAGGTCTGGAACAAGCGCATTTCGACGGCGCGCCTCAATCGCTGGCTGGAACAGCAGCAGGTGCAGCACCCGCCGCCGGCAGTCTCCGGCCGCCGCATCAAGCTCAAGTACATGACGCAGGTGAAGGCGCGCCCGCCGGCCTTCATGATTTCCTGCACGCGTTCGGACGCGTTGCCGGAATCCTATACGCGTTATCTGATCAATGGCCTGCGTGCTGATTTCGACATGCCGAGCGTGCCGATCCGCATCCACTACCGCTCGCCTGACAATCCGTACGAGTCGAAGAAGCGACGGACCTAGTCGGCAGCGGAGTTTAGGCCGTTTTGCGTTGCAGCGCGTCGCGCAGTGCGATGACGTCGGCCCCTAGCCGCTTCAGTTCTGCGAATTCCCTGCCTGACGCCTCGGCGATGCAGCGGGGGATGGCAGCCGCGCGTTGTCTGAGTTCCCGGCCTTCCCCGGTCAAGCGGATGATGACGACGCGCTCATCGTTCTTGCCACGCTCGCGCTTGACGTAGCCTATCGCTTCCAGGCGCTTAAGAAGCGGGGTGAGGGTGCTCGACTCGAGGAGCAGCTTCTCACCAATGCCGCCGACGGTCTGACCGTCTTCGTTCCAGAGGGTGACCATCACCAGATATTGCGGGTATGTGAGGTCCAGGGCGTCAAGCAGCGGCTTGTAGACGCGGTTCATAGCGTGGTTCGCGGTGTAAAGCGCGAAGCAGACGAAATCGTCGAGGTTCAGATCGTCGCTCATATCTGTGATCTCCAAAATTGCGCAACAATATATCGCGCGATAAATAATCGCAATGAAGTTTTTCGCATGGGAGCCATGCCGAGTTTTATATCGTACAATAAATAATCGCACGATAAATAAAATGCGTGTTCACGACGAACCGCAACCGGAAGGACAAAACAATGTCGACCGTAAAGACCGCAGTCTCCGCAGCAACTATCCTGGCAGCCACCACCTTCGGCGCCGCGGCCGATCCGGTACTGGAACCGACGACCCAAAAGTTCATCGACGCGCTGGCCGGCGCCAAGCCGATTTATACGCTGTCTCCCGCCGACGCCCGTGGCGTGCTTGCTGGCGCGCAGAAGGGCGACGTCAAGAAGCTTGCGGCAAAGGAAGAAAACGGGACGATCAAGGCCGGTCCGACCGGCAGCATCAAGTTGCGCATCGTTCGTCCGGAAAGTGCGAAGGGCAAGCTTCCTGTCGTGATGTATTTCCACGGCGGCGGTTGGGTTCTCGGCGATGCCGACACGCATGACCGCCTCGTGCGCGAAATCGCCAATGGCGCCAAGGCCGCCGTCGTCTTCGTTGACTACGAGCGCTCGCCGGAGGCGCGCTATCCGATCGCGATCGAGCAGGCCTACGCCGCCACGAAATATGTCGCCGAGCATGAGAAGGAATTCAATGTCGACGCAAGCCGCCTGGCGGTGGCCGGCGATAGCGTGGGCGGCAACATGGCGGCGGCAGTCACCTTGCTTGCCAAGGAGCGCGGCGGCCCGGCGATCGACCAACAGGTTCTTTTCTATCCGGTGACGGACGCCAACTTCGAGACCGGCTCCTACAACCAGTTCGCCAACGGTCCGTGGCTGACGAAGGAGGCGATGAAGTGGTTCTGGAACGCCTATCTGCCCGATGAAGCCAAGCGCAAGCAACCGACTGCTTCACCGCTGCAGGCATCGCTCGATCAGCTGAACGGCCTGCCGCCGGCACTGATCATCACCGATGAGAACGACGTGCTGCGCGACGAAGGTGAGGCCTATGGCCGGAAGCTGAGCCAGGCCGGCGTCAAGGTGACCTCGATCCGCTATAACGGGACGATCCACGACTTTGTGCTTCTCAACGCCATTGCCGAGACACCGGCGGTACGCAGCGCGATTTCCGTCGCCACCCAGACGCTGCGCGACGCGCTCAGGAAATAAGTGGATCAGGTTCCAGACGAGATAGGCCCGGCGGTTTCGCCGGGCTTTTTCGTTCTTGGCAGCGACTTGGCGGCAAATTGCCAAGCCTTTTTCCATTTTGGCGTGATGACGCCATTGGCGGCGCGAATGTTGTTGATGAACTGCGTGGTCGCAGCTTCCCACGAATATTGCAGGGCCAGATCGCGGGCCTTTTCGCGCGAGGCAGACAGAGCTGCCAAGCAGGCTGTCCTCAGCTCGTTGTCGAGTGCGCCGACCTCGTTGTCCTCGCCGATGATGTCGAGCGGGCCGGTCACGGGATAGGCAGCGACGGGAACGCCGGAGGCGAGCGCCTCCAAGATCGTATTGCCGAACGTATCGGTCAGCGATGGGAACACGAAGACGTCCGCCTGGGCATAAGCCCCTGCCAGTTCCTCGCCGACCTTCAGACCGGTGAAACGTACATTCGGGTAGCGCTTCTCGAGTTCGGCGCGGGCGGGTCCGTCACCCACGACGACCTTCGTTCCGGGCAGATTGAGATCCAGAAAGGCCGGAAGGTTCTTTTCCAACGCCACCCGGCCAACCGTCATGAAGATTGGGCGGGGCAGGCCGAACGGCGCCTCCTCCAGTGGCATCGGGCGGAACTGGTTCGCGTCGATGCCTCGGCTCCATGGCATCAGGTTTCGGATGCCTTTCTCGGAGAGTTCACGCGCAAGACTGGGGGTTGCGACCATGCAGCCGGCGCCGGAATTGTGGAACCAGCGCACGAAAGCATAAAGCCAGCTCTTCGGCACGGGCAGTCGCGCCGAGACATATTCCGGAAAGCGGGTGTGATAGCTGGTGGAAAACGGCATGCGGTTCCTCAGGCACCAGCGCCGCGCCGTGAGACCCAGAGGGCCTTCCGTCGCGATGTGGACGTAGGACGGCATGTGCTTTTCGATCTCGCGCGCGACGCGGCGATAATTGGCGATCGAAAGACGAATTTCGGGATAGGTGGGGCAGGGGATGCTGTGAAAGCCCTGCGGCGTCACCATCGCCACTTCGATCCCCATCGTCGCCAGTTCGCGATTGGTGTTCTCGATCGAGCGAACGACGCCATTGACCTGCGGATGCCAGGCATCGCTGACAATAACGAGCCGTTCCGCCACGCCCAACCGAGACACGGCCCGGCTTTCGTCGCTTCCAACATCCGACATCCCTTGCAGCACGCCCCAATTCCATCCATGCCGCGCCCGCAGTGGCGTCGGCTCAATTCCGGGCAGGCCCGGAGACTCGTTCCCGCGCCTCTCATTCTGGCGGTCGTCGATGATGGAAATATGACAGTCGCATTGCGCCGACAGACTGCGATCTTTTGCGGGGCTCGTTGCTGATCAGGTCGTCTTCAAGCCGAGCTTTTCGCGTGCGACGAGGGCGCCGTGTTCGCTGACCACGCGAGCGGCGACCTTTGCCGCAAATGCCGCAGCCCCCGGCGCGTCCTTGGTCTCGAGATAGCGCGCGAGAAATGCGCCATTGAAACTGTCGCCGGCACTTGTCGTGTCGACGACCTGCTCGACCTTTTCGGCGGCAACAAAGCTCTCCACGCCATCGAAACTCAGCGTGGCACCCTCGGCACCATTCTTGACGACGACGTCGCTCGCCCCGAGCGTCCGATATCGCTTTATCGTTGCCGATATCGAGACGTCGCCGAAGTGAACCGCCTCGTCATCGAAGCTCGGCAATACGAGGGAGGCGGCGCGCGCGCCTTCGCTGATCGTCGCATGCATCACGTCGTAGCTCGACCAGAGACGTGGACGGATGTTCGGGTCGAAGGCGACAAGCTTGCCGGCCGCCTTGGCGCGGCGGACCTCGGCCAGCAACGTGTCGGCGTCATTGCGTGACAGGATTGCAAGCGTGATGCCGGAGAAATAGATGACGTCGCAGGCCTCGATCGCCTCACGCAGGAGTTCCGCGTCGGCCGCGAGTTGGCGGGCCGCGGAGTTGTCTCGCCAATAGCTGAAGGAGCGTTCGCCATCCTTCAGGCTGATCATGTAGAGGCCGGGCGCCTTGCCCTTTATGCGGCCTATAAACCCGGTACCGATGTCGGCTTCCTTGAAGAAGGCGATCATCTCATCGGACATGGCGTCGTCGCCGAGCGCGGTAAAATACTCCACCGACCAATCGGCCGGCAGGCAGGCGCGGGCATACCAGGCGGTGTTCAGCGTATCGCCGGCAAAGCCCTTGCGCAACAGACCGGCGCCGGCCTGCGAAAGCTCCACCATGCATTCACCGATCGATAAAAAACGCCCGCTCACAGAAAGCCTCCCTGAATTTCCCGTTTCGCTGATACGCGCAGAGCACCTTCCTGACAAGCTATGAACTGGCGGCGGCTGCATCCTTCGGGGAAATTGCCTGAACCGAACAGGAAGCGCATATTGCCGACAGGCAGGTTCTCCCGGAGCGAACCGATGCGCGCTGTTACAAGATTTCCCCTGGCTTTGTCGATTGGAGCTGCAGCAATCGTGTCGGCGACGTTGGTTTATGGGCACGGCGGTGGCGGAAAGGGGCGCAAGATGGACTGCGCGACGCTTGCCGTCATGGAGCGCAATGTGACGGGCGGAAAGCTGCCGAGCAAAGACATCAAGAAGCGCGAAAAGATCAGGCGCAAGATGAAGAAGCATGGCTGCGCGGCAGATCCCGGCTGAAGGTTGTATTTTGTCTCTCCCGCTTTAGTGTGGGCACCATCGGATGATGCAGGAGAGGAACGGCTGATGTCGGTTGCGGACAAGACTGCGGACTGGTGGCG
The DNA here is from genome assembly GCF_000577275.2 of Rhizobium favelukesii. Taxonomy (NCBI): domain Bacteria; kingdom Pseudomonadati; phylum Pseudomonadota; class Alphaproteobacteria; order Hyphomicrobiales; family Rhizobiaceae; genus Rhizobium; species Rhizobium favelukesii. The sequence continues at coordinate 2,951,687 of NZ_HG916852.1, read as the reverse complement.
GGGTGCTGTGATTTATCAGGTTTATCCGCGTTCCTTTCAGGATACGAACGGAGATGGTTTAGGCGACCTGAAGGGCATTACCCGGCGATTGCCCTATATCGCCAGCCTCGGTGTCGATGCCATCTGGTTGTCGCCGTTCTTCAAGTCGCCCATGGCCGATATGGGCTACGATGTTGCGGACTATTGCGATGTCGATCCGATTTTCGGCACGCTTGCCGATTTCGACGAGATGATGACGACGGCTCACGGGTTCGGCATCAAGGTCGTCATTGACCAGGTGATCTCCCATACGTCGGACGTTCATCCCTGGTTCGTCGAGAGCCGCTCGAGCCGGACCAATCCCAAGGCGGACTGGTATGTCTGGGCCAATCCGAAGCCCGACGGCACGGCGCCCAACAACTGGCTGTCGATCTTTGGCGGGCCGGGATGGGAATGGGATGGCGTGCGCCGGCAGTATTACCAGCACAACTTCCTGACCTCGCAGCCGGATCTCAACTTCCACAGCGCGCAGGTTCAGGACGCCGTGCTTGCCACGGTGAAGTTCTGGCTCGACCGCGGCGTCGACGGCTTTCGCCTCGACACGGTCAATTATTACTTCTGCGACAAGCTGCTTCGCGACAACCCTGCGCACGCGCCCGACGAGAGCGATGCCGGCCTTGATGCACCCGATACGAACCCCTACGGCATGCAGAACCACCTCTATGACAAGACGCAGCCGGAGAATATCGGCTTCCTCCAGCGGTTCCGGGCCTTGCTTAACCGATACGAGGCGCGCACGGCGGTCGGCGAGGTTGGCGACGGCGCCCGCTCATTGAAGACAGTGGCCGCCTATACGGGCGGCGGCGACAAACTGCATATGTGCTACACCTTCGACCTGCTCGGGCCGGATTTCACCGCCACGCATATCCGCAGCTGCGTCGACGCCTTCCAGACATCGGTTGCGGATGGATGGGTCTGCTGGGCCTTCTCGAACCACGACGTCAACCGCCATGTCAGCCGCTTTGCCAAGACCGAAGCGGAGCGGCCTGTCGTCGCCAAGCTCGCCATGTCGGTGCTGGCAACATTGCGCGGCTCGATCTGCCTCTATCAAGGCGAGGAACTGGGACTTCCGGAGGCCGAGCTTGCTTTCGAGGATCTGCGTGACCCCTACGGCATCCGCTTCTGGCCGGCCTTCAAGGGACGCGACGGGTGCCGCACGCCGATGCCCTGGGAGGCTGCCAAGGCGCATGCCGGCTTCACGGGTGCGCAGAGGTCGTGGCTGCCTGTGCCTTACGAGCAGGCAGCTCTTTCGGTCGATACGCAGGAAAACGACCCGCAATCGGTGCTGCATCACTACAGGCAGACGCTCGAATTCCGCAAAAGCCATCCAGCGTTGCTCGACGGGACGATGGAATTCATCGGGACCAATCAGGACCTTCTGGCCTTCACGCGACAGAAGGGAAGCGAGAAGCTGCTCTTCGTCTTCAACCTGACGCGCAAGCCGGCACAGTTCGAGCCACCGGCGAGAATGGTGATCGGAGAACGCCTGGCGATGCCGGGTTTCGAGGCGGTGATCGGAACCGGGCCGATCAAGCTGGCAGCGCTGGATGCGTTCTGCGCGCGGGTAGCGGGCTAGGCACTCACCCGATCAACGCGAACGTGTCGACATCCACCATTCCGCGGTCTGAGATCTTCAGGTGCGGGATGACCGGCAGCGGCAGGAAGGCGACCTGCAGGAAGGGTTCTTCCAGCGTCGTGCCGAGCGCATAGGCGGCTTGGCGTAGATGGTGGAGCGTGTCGCGCACCGTCTCGTAGGGCTCGAGGCTCATCAGCCCGGCAACGGGCAGGGCGATCTCGCCGGTGATCTTGCCGTCCTCGACGACCACGAAGCCGCCCTTGATTTCGCTGAGACGGTTGGCAGCGAGCGCCATGTCATCCTCGCCGACGCCGACGACGCAGATGTTGTGGCTGTCATGGCCGACGGTTGAAGCGATCGCGCCCTTGTTGAGACCGAAGCCCTGGACGAAGCCGTTGGCATGGTTGCCGTTCTTGCCGTGCCGCTCGATGACGGCGACCTTGATGATGTCGTTGCTAAGATCGACATCGCTCTGGTTGCCCTTCACCGGAAGCCGGTAGCGGCGATGCTCGGTGATGATCTTGCCGGGGGTGACGCCGATGACAGGCGTTTCACCATCGGCTACCGGGACGCCGAAGTGGGCGGCGTTGACGGGCCGGGCTTTGACGCTGTCGAGGCCGACCGGCTCCACCGGCTTGCGCGCTGCAAAAAGCTCCGCTGTCACCTGGCGTCCGGCTGCAAAGACGATGTCGGCGCGGCAGTTTGCCAGGCTGTCGATGACCACGAGGTCGGCGCGCCAGCCGGGTGCGACGAGGCCGCGATCTCTCAGCCCGAAGGCACGCGCCGCAGAGATCGATGCGGCGCGGTAGATGGCCAGCGGCTCGACGCCGTTCTTGATGGCGGTGCGGATCATGTAGTCGAGATGGCCGTGCTCGGCGATGTCGAGCGGATTGCGGTCGTCGGTGCAGAGCGCGAGATACGGCGACAGGCGCTCGGTGATGATCGGCATCAGCGCCACGAGGTCTTTCGACACGGAGCCCTCACGCACGAGGATGTGCATGCCCTTGCGGATCTTTTCCAGCGCTTCGGCAGCGCTCGTGCATTCGTGTTCCGTGCGGATGCCGGCAGCGAGATAACCGTTCAGGTCGTTGCCCGTTAGCAGGGGCGCGTGGCCGTCGATATGCTCGCCCTGGAAGGCGTCGAGCTTGGCCATGCAGATGGGATCCTTGTGGATCACGCCGGGGAAGTTCATGAACTCGGCAAGGCCGATGACCTTCGGGTGACTGCGAAATGGAAGGAGCCGCTCGATCGGCAGATCGGCGCCCGATGTTTCCAGATGCGTGGCGGGGACGCAGGAGGAAAGCTGGACGCGGATGTCCATGATCGTCTCGAGGGAGGAATCCAGGAAGTACTGGATGCCTTCGGTGCCAAGGACATTGGCGATCTCATGCGGATCGCAGATGGCGGTGGTAATGCCATAGGGCAGGACGCAGCGGTCGAACTCATGCGGCGTCACCAGCGAGGACTCGATATGGAGATGCGTGTCGATGAAACCAGGCACGACGATCTTGCCTGAAATATCGATTTCGGTTTCGCCATCGTAGTTGGAGCATGTGCCGACGATGCGATCCTGGGCGATGGCGATATCCGATGCCACAAGTTCGCCGGTCACGAGATCGAAGAAGCGTCCGCCTTTCAGCACGATATCGGCAGGCAGGCGTCCCGTTCCCTGGTCGATGAGGCGTTCGAGCTTGGCGGTCATGGGCATCCTCGTGCTGGCTTTTGTCCAGTTATAGCCGATGTGCGCGACAAAGCGAGATTGGCTTGCTGCAGTGAGATGCCCGTTCCACAAATGAAATCGGGCGCCCCAAACGGGCGCCCGGCAAAAAATCGAAGAGATCGAAAGACTTACTCAGCCGGCACGATCTTGCCGCCTTCCCACTTGTAGAGCGCGAAGCTCTGCGAGGTCAGGTCGCCGGTTTCGCCGTAGGTCAGCTTGCCGATTGCCGTCGAGATCGGCTCGCCGCCCTTCAGCGCCTTGGCGACTGCTTCGGAATCTTCGGCGCTGCCGGCCTTCTCGATGCCTGCCTTCAGGACTTCGACTGCGGCGTAGGCGTTGAGCGTGAAGGCTTCAGCCGGAATGCTCTTGGCGGCAAGCGCGTCGGACGCTGCCTTGGAGTCCGGGCTCTTGGTTGCGTCCACCGCGTTGGTGAAGATCGTGCCGCCGGCCGCATCGGTGCCGATGTTCCAGAACTCGCTGTTTGAGAGGCCGTCGCCGCCGATGATGACGGCGTTGACCGAGAGGTCATGCAGCTGGCGGGCCAGCAGGCCGCCTTCCGGGTGATAGCCGCCGAAATAGACGACATCGACCTTCTCGGCCTTCAGGCGAGTGGTCAGCGCGCTGAAGTCCTTGTCGCCTGGCGTCAGCGAGTCGTCGAAAACTTCCTTGATGCCGCCGGCGTTCAGCGTGGCCTTGAAGGCGTCTGCCAGACCCTTGCCGTAAGCGCCCTTGTCGTTGATGATCGCGACGCGCTTGTCCTTGAAGTTCTTCAGGACGTAGTTGGCAGAGACTTCGGCCTGCTGGTCGTCACGACCGCAGGTGCGCAGGACGTTGGCGAGGCCGCGCTTGGTCAGGTCCGGGGCGGTTGCAGTCGGGGTGACCATCAGCACGCCGTTCTCGGCGAGAACGTCGGATGCCGGGATCGCGACGCCTGAGGTGACCGGGCCGACGACGAAGCGGATGCCGTCGCCGACGATCTGGTTTGCAGCGGAAACGCCCTGCTTGGGCTCGCCGGCATCGTCGGCATATTTGAGGATGACTTTTTCGCCGAGGATGCCGCCCTTCTTGTTGATCTCGTCAACAGCGGCCTGCGCGCCATTCTTCACTTGATCGCCATAGGCAGCGACCGGACCGGTCAGCGGCGCGATAAGGCCGATGGTGATGTCTGCATGGGCGAGCGGCGCAAAGGCAAGGGAGGCGACGAGGGTCGCGCCCGACAACGTCTTCAGACTCATTTTCTTTCTCCTTGGGTGGGTTTCAAACCCGCGATTTGAGTACCGCAGCGGCGAACCCAGATCGTACAACAACCCTTGCGGGATGCGCCAAGAGACGATGAGCAGCTGCGCGGCCGAGACACCCGCCTTCCATGTTTGGCTTCGGCGAGTGCGCAGCAAGTTTCTTAGGAATTTCACGGCAATTAAGCAAGAAGATAGCAAATCGATCGCCACTTTTGACGAATTCTGTAATGAGCTGCGCCGCAATCACGACTTTCACACGAAAATCCGCGGTTCCGTCTGTTCCGCTGCGCCATCTATTTCGTGGCAAGCGCTCTGGCTAGAAAGGCAAGAGTCATGTCGCTGACCTGCCTGTGGATCGATTGTCGATTGGCGCCGGCCGCATCCCGGCAGACGATGCTTTCACCAGGCGCCTCTTCCTCGATCAGTGCGGCTGCGCCCGGCTTGCAGAGTTGCATGAAGCTGAAATGCAGTGCGCCGGCAACCAGAGTAAATTGCGTCGTTGCCGAAGGCAGATGCCCGGCCAGATAGAACGAGTCCTTGTTGGTCGCTGCGATGCCAGCTCTTTGCGCCGTCTGCGGATCAATGTTCTCGCCGGCGCTAAGGACAAGCAGGGGTATCTGCACTGCAGCGAGGCTCTGTGGGGTGAAACCGCGCCCAGGGCCGAGGTCGAGGGTGACGATCGCGCCGAGCCTGCTGTCGCTGAGATCCGCGCCGAGTGCTGCGGTGGCTGCCGGATCGCGGCCAACGCCGAGTGCGGAAAAGATCTTGCAATAGAGGGCGCCGAACTGCGCCAAGCAGTCCGTCATCACACCCTCGGCGTCGAAGCGGCCGCCGGCGAGTTCGACGACGGTCCATCCGCCAAGTGAATGGCCGATGGCGGCGATGCGGTTGGCTGCAATGCCGCCGGTGAGCGTTGTGTCGCCAAGGACGGCATCGATTGCCCGGCTGATGTCGGTGGGGCGCTTCCAGAGCGTCACGGTGTCCGCCGGCCCCATGTCCAAGGTGGTCGTGCCGGGGTGATCTGGGGCGGCCACGACATACCCTCGGTCGACGAGTTCGCTGGCGAGCCAGGCGAGGTTGCGCCAGCTTCCGCCGTAGCCATGCGAGAGAATAACCAGAGGGTGTGGGCCGGGCGCGGGGTCGGCATCCCGGATGACGGGAAGGCCGACGAAGGCAGGCGTCTCGCCAAGCCGGGTCGGTTCAGTGTCGGCACCCGTGGGATACCAGAGGCTGAGATGCAAAGGATGATCGCTCGCAGTGCCCGGGATGGTCATTTCGCGAAAGCCCGACGCAGCAGAGGCTGGATAGGCAGAGGATGTGACGACGAGCAACAGACAGAAAAGCGCAAGCAGTCTTGTGAACATGGCAATGATCTCCGATCGAAAGGAACGTGGCCTTTCTGGCGGAAAAATGCGGTGGCGGAGACCCGTAACGCGATTCAGGTCTTGGCTTGATAGAGATGTCATTCGGTGCATGACGACCAAGGCGGTGGCCGGTCATCGCGTGTTTTGTGCAAATCGCGTTTGATGCCTCTCCCCCTCAGGGGAGAGGATTGAATGCGGCACTCTACCGCCGCCGATATCAGATGTTGTTTTGCAGAATTTCGCGCAGTTTTGCGAAGAGTTCGTCGATGTGGTGTTTCTCGATGATCAGCGGCGGCGAGAGCGCGATGATGTCGCCGGTGGTGCGGATCAGCAGGCCCTTCTCGTAGGCTTTCAGGAAGGCCGTGAAGGCGCGCTTGGTCGGCTCGCCGGCAATCGGGTCCAGTTCGATGGCGCCGATCAGACCGGTGTTCCTGATGTCGATGACATTCGGGCAATCCTTCAAGGAGTGCAGCGCGTCGGCCCAGTAGTCGGAGAGTTCCGCAGCGCGGGTCAGCAGACCTTCCTCCTTGTAGGTATCGAGCGTCGCAAGCGCTGCCGCCGAAGCGATCGGATTGCCGGAGTAGGTGTAGCCGTGCATGAACTCGATCATGTGCTCCGGGCCGTTCATGAACGCGTCATGGATCTCTGCGGTCACGAAGACGGCGCCCATCGGAATGACCCCGTTGGTCAGGCCTTTTGCGGTGGTGATCATATCAGGCTTGACGTCGTAATACTGGGCAGCGAACGGCGCGCCCAGGCGGCCGAAGCCGGTAATGACTTCGTCGAAGATCAAGAGGATACCGTGCTTGGTGCAGATCTCGCGGAGTTTCTGCAGGTAGCCCTTCGGCGGGATCAGGACCCCGGTCGAGCCGGCGATCGGCTCGACGATGACGGCGGCGATGGTGGAGGCGTCATGCAGCGTGACGATACGCTCGAGCTCGGTCGCGAGATCGCCGCCATGCTCCGGCTGGCCGCGCGTGAAGGCGTTTTTGCCCGGCTGGTGGGTGTGCGGCATGTGATCGACGCCCGTCAGCAGCGTGCCGAACATCTTGCGGTTGGAGACGATGCCACCGACTGAGATGCCGCCGAAGTTGACGCCGTGATAGCCGCGCTCGCGGCCGATCAGGCGGAACCGGGAGCCATCGCCCTTCACGCGATGATAGGCGAGGGCGACCTTGAGGGCGGTCTCGACCGATTCCGATCCCGAATTTGTATAGAGGACGTGGTCCATGCCTTCGGGTGCGATGTCGACAAGGCGGTTGGCCAGCTCGAAGGCCTTGGGATGGCCGAGCTGGAAGGCCGGTGCATAGTCGAGCTCGCCGGCCTGTTCGCGGATCGCCTCGGTGATCTTCGGCCGGCAATGGCCGGCATTCACGCACCAGAGGCCGGCAGTGCCGTCGAGCACCTGACGGCCATCATGGGTCGTGTAGTACATGTCCTTGGCGCCGACGAACAGACGCGGCTCCTTCTTGAACTGACGGTTCGCAGTGAAGGGCATCCAAAAGGCCCGAAGGTCGTTTGGCGTGGTATTGAGGCGGTTGGACATGCTGTTCTCCATGGCCGTTTCGGAGGCCGTTCCCGGTATTGCTGAGGCAGTTTTTGACTGCCCGGTCAAATTATCAGCGCCTGTCGGGGCGTCAAGCCGCGGACATTGCCGCCTGGGCGTCGCCCACGATCAAATATCGCCGACCTGGCTTTCCCTGCCGCCGCATCGGTGAGCACCATTTCAAAAAAATAGACCGGCATTCCTGCCGGTCTAAAACCAATACTCAGGTGCTGAAATGAAATGCCGCACTATTCCGGGATACATCCCCTCGGCAGCGCGACTTATAGGCTGACATTATGTCAGCGCGTCCTTACGCCGCAGACTTTGCGCGGCTCTGAACGGCATAAATGTCGGTGAGGGCTTCAAGGATCCTGAGAACCGGCTCGGAATTGCTGGAATAGTAAATGGTCTGGGCGTCACGGCGCGTCTTTACCAGCTTCTGCGCGCGCAGCTTGGACAGGTGCTGCGAGAGAGCGGACTGGCTCAAGCCGACCTGCTGCGCGAGCGCGCCGACCGGAATTTCCCCCTTAACGAGGTTGCACAGAATGAGGAGTCTCTTCGGATTTGCCATGGCCGACAACAAGGCAGCTGCAACGTTTGCGTTGGCGGTTAAATCGATTGTGTCCATATCTTCTTCCCGATGTGAAACTAATTTCAAAAACGCATGTTCCCGCTCAATGCCGGACGGCGAAAACTATCAATACCGCGTCAAGATTGTATATAGCTAAATTTCAGGTATTGCGTATTTTATGTTAGATATATGTGAATAAACGTCCTCAACCCCTTGCGCGACGGCGTCAAACTCGAAACGCAAGAGAAAATCTCCCGAAATCAGATCGAAACCGGCGCAATCGACTCCACAAATGCGCCAATCACCGTTGCCTGCCTTCAGGCCCGCTGCGATCGTCGCGGCGAAATCGGGGCGCTTACCTAGCAATTCTTGCACTATCGCGTCGGCTTGCGCCGCCACGGCCTCGCTGCCGGAGGATCGAATCGTCAGGTCGTCGCCTTGCAGAAGATAGGCGCGACCAAATCCGCCATTGAGGCTTGCCGACTGCGGCACAAGCCGGAAGAAGCGGAAGTCCGGGAAATCGATGTAGAGCTTTGCCTTGGCATGGCGGTTGAGGAAGCGGCTACGAATTCGCGCATGGACCTCGCTGTCGCGCTCGACCGGTTCGGCAAGGCATTGGGTTGTCAGGCGGGCATGGGCAAGCGGATCGCCCTTGCCGGGCTCACCCGTCAGGAGCGAGGCCCGACGATCGGCGTCGAGCGCGCGCGTATGCGTCGACAGACCCGAGACGAGAATGACGGGAACGCCATCGATGTCGGTGCCGAGCAGGACGCGGCTCGCAAAGGGGAAGCCGGTCGCGGGATCGAGAACGGCAATTGCGGCGTAGCGGGCGGAGCGGAGAAGCGTGCGAGCGAGCTTGCGGGCTTCTCCGTCCGTTTCCCTGAGAACGGAAGCTTGATCTTTCATGTCCACTTTCTGGCGGAAGCGGACGGCGGGATCAAGCCTGTTCTTTGCGCCGGTGCTGGGTCAAGCCTTCGACGATATCCTGCGCCGAGATGGTGCCAACGATGGCGCCGTTTTCCACGACGCCGATGCTTCCGGGCTGGCGCGACAGCGCATCGAGAATGTCGATCAGTGGCGTCTCGACACGCGCCGTGCCGCTGACGCTGGCGCCCGCCGCTGCATGACCGAGCCCGGGCTGCATCACGTCCTGCGCAGTCAGCATGCTGATCGGGTTCATGTGCTGGACGAAATCGGCGACGTACTGGTCGGCCGGGTTCTTGACGATTTCCTGCGGCGTGCCGCACTGGATGATGCGCCCGCCCTCCATGATGGCGATGCGGTTGCCGATGCGGAACGCCTCGTCGAGATCGTGACTGACAAACAGGATGGTCTTCTTCAGCCGCCGCTGGAACTCGAGAAGCTCATCCTGCAGGCGCGTGCGGATCAGCGGATCGAGCGCCGAGAACGGCTCGTCCATCAAAAGGATCGGCGCACCAGTCGCAAAGGCACGCGCCAGGCCGACACGCTGCTGCATGCCGCCGGACAGCTCGTTGACCTTGCGGTCGGCCCATTTCGTCAGGTTGACGAGTTCGAGTTGTTCGCCCACGCGCTTCTTGCGCTCGGCTTCCGCCATACCTGCAAGCTCAAGGCCGAAGCCGACATTCTCCGCCACGGTGCGCCACGGCAGCAGCGCGAACTGCTGGAAGACCATCGAAACGGTATGCATGCGCAAGTCGCGCAAGCCCTTGGCAGTGGTCTTGTAGGGATTGCAAGGCCCATTCGACGTTGCAACCGACACCTCGCCGCGCACGACGGGCGCCAGCCCGTTCACCGCACGCAGCAGGGTCGACTTGCCGGAGCCCGAAAGTCCCATGAGGACCAAAATCTCGCCTTCCTGAACCGAGAGCGAGGCATCCGCCACGCCGAGAACGAGGCCAGTCGCAGCACCGATCTCGTCGCGGTTCTTGCCCTGATCGGCCAAGGCGAGGGCGTTTTCCGGCTTGTCGCCGAAGACGATGCTGACGTTGTCGAAGCGGACCGCGGTCATACGCCTTCTCCTTCACCTGTCGCACGGAACATGCGGTCGAGAATAATCGCAAGAATGACGATACAGAGACCCGCTTGGAAGCCCATGGCGACGTTGACCGTATTGAGCGCGCGCACCACCGGCTTTCCGAGACCATCGGCGCCGACGAGCGCGGCGATAACCACCATCGAGAGAGAAAGCATGATCGTCTGCGTGAGGCCGGCCATGATCTGCGGCATGGCGAAGGGAAGCTCGACCTTGCGCAGCACCTGCATTGGCGTCGCGCCGAACGATTCCGCGGCCTCCACGAGCGAGGAGGGGGTCGAGATGATGCCGAGGCGCGTCAGACGGATTGGGGCGGGGATCGCGAAAATGACGGTTGCGATCAGGCCCGGAACCATGCCGAGGCCGAAGAGAATGAGCGCTGGGATGAGGTACACGAAGGTCGGAATCGTCTGCATCAGGTCGAGGACCGGCCGCATGATGGAAAACACCCAGGCGCGTCGAGCCCCGGCGATACCGAGCGGAATGCCGATCGCCATGCTGACGAACGTCGACGCCAGGACGAGCGCCAGCGTTTCCGTCGTCTCCTTCCAGTAGCCCTGGTTCATGATCAGCAGCAAGCCGAGCAGGGTGAAGACCGCGACGCCGATCGAGCGGCGCAGCCAATAGGCGATCCCAACGATCGCAGCCAGCACGATGAGCGGATGCGGGGCTTGCAGAATGAAGAGCAACGCATTGATAACGTGCGATAAAAAGAATGCAAGCCGGTCGAAAAACCACTCGCCGCTCGATGTCAGCCAATCGACGGTCGATTTGGCGAGCGGGCCAATAGGAATTTTATAGTCGGTGATCCAATTCAAGGAGCGCGCCTATCCGAAAGAGCAAAGATCGAGGTGAAACAAGAAGGGGCGGCGAGGGCCGCCCCGTTCATCAGTTTCAAAGGCCAAGGCCCGACTTCACGGCGGCAAGGGCGTCCTTGCCATCCTTCGTCGTGATGCCTGCGAGCCAGGGATCGACTGCGTTCGGATTTGCCTTCAGCCACTCGGTCGCGGCGACCTGCGGATCCTCACCATCGTTGAGGATCTTGCCCATGATCTGGTTTTCCATTTCCAGATTGAACTTCAGGTTCGAGATGAACTTGCCGACGTTGGGGCATTCGGTGGTGTAGCCGGCACGGGTGTTGGTGTAGACCGTCGCGCCACCGAAGTTCGGACCGAAGGTGCTGTCGCCGCCCGTCAGATAGGTCATCTTGAAGTTTTCGTTCATCGGATGGGGCGCCCAACCGAGGAATACGACCGGCTTGCCTTCCTTTTCGGCGCGGGCGACCTGCGCCAGCATGCCTTGTTCGGAGGACTCCACGAGTTCAAGGCCGCCCATTCCCATCTCGTTCTTTTCGATCAGGGTCATGACGAGGCGGTTGCCGTCGTTGCCCGGCTCGATCCCGTAGATCTTGCCGTCGAGCTCGTCCTTGTGCTTGCCGATGTCGCCGAAATCCTTGATGCCGAGTTCAACGCCCTTGGCATTGGTCGCGAGCGTGTACTTGGCGCCCTCGAGGTTGACGCCGAGGGAATCGACAGTCTTTTCATCGAGGTAGGGCTGGACGTCCTTCTTCTGGGCCGGCATCCAGTTGCCGAGGAACACGTCGATGTCCTTGTTTTTCATCGACTGATAGGTGACCGGAACCGAGAGAACCTTAACATCCGGCTCGTAGCCGAGGTTCTTCAGAATGACTGCGGCGGTGGCGGTGGTGGCGGTGATGTCCGTCCAGCCGACGTCTGAAAGACGCACGGCCAAGCAGCTATCGGGATCTGCGGCGAATGCTGCTGTTGCAACAGAGAGAGCGGCAACTGCGGTGGCGGTGGTCAGTTTGAATGCGCTTGTCGTTTTCATTTTTGACTCCCAGTCTTGCGTTCCCAAGCCAATCACCAATAGCCGAGTTTTACAAGCGACCCGAGCGCGTTTGCGCCGCATTGCAGTACCCGATTGCGACGTAGGGCATTTTTCGCGGAATGCCGGGTTTTCAAGGGTTTTGACGGTTTCTGGCCTCGATTTTCCTGTGATTATCAAAATGAGGGACTTTTCTTCGCAGTTTCGAGCTTCCAAAAAGCGAAAGACGGAGAAAACGATGGCAAAACTCTATTTTAACTACTCGACCATGAATGCCGGCAAGTCGACGATGCTGCTGCAGGCCTCCTATAATTACGAGGAGCGCGGCATGCGTGTCGTTTTGCTGATTGCGGCCTTCGACGAGCGCGTCGGAAAGGGGATTATCGGCTCCCGGATCGGGCTCAAGGCGAGCGCCGTCGGCTTCGAACCGGAAGCGGACTTGCAGGCCTTGATCGGCGACCTCAGCAAGGAGGGGGAGCCAATCGCTTGCGTCTTCGTCGACGAAGCTCATTTCATGACGCGCGAACATGTCTGGCAGCTCGCCCGGATCGTCGACCGCATGAACATTCCGGTCATGGTCTATGGGCTCAGGACCGATTTTCAAGGGAAACTGTTTCCCGCGTCTGAGGAGCTTCTTGCGATCGCCGACGAGATGCGCGAGGTCCGGACGATCTGCCATTGCGGGCGCAAGGCGACGATGGTGGTACGCCTCGACGCAGAAGGAAAGGTGCTGCGCGAAGGCGCGCAGATCGATGTCGGCGGCAACGAAAAGTACGTGTCTCTGTGCCGGCGCCATTGGGATGACGCCATGAACGGGGAATGGCTCGCCGAAGCGGTATGACCGTTCCTCAAATCGATTCCGGTTCGGCGGCTTATGCGCTAGTTTCGCCATAACCGAGCCATTTCGCCATAACCGATTGATGGAGGCGTCCCCGTGCGCAAGCCTTTTTCCTTCGACACGCAGCTGGAAGCCGCGCGAGCGCTCGTGGAACAGTTGCGTCTTGAAGCCAGGGTCTGCGTCGAGTTCATCAGCGAGTTTGCACGCCATGGGGCCGCGGTCGACGATGAGCGCTTCCTTGTCGAGAACGGCCGCTTCCAGGCGTTTGTCGCAAACGGCGCGAGCCTGACCAATCTCCTCGCGGAACTCGTTTCCGTCCTCGATACGCTGACGATCAAGGTTTCGTCGGATCTCGACAGCTTCCGTGGCCTGACGGCGGGCGAAAGATTCATCGGTCGCTTTTCGCGCCAGCGGATGTGGCGTCGCCATAGCGCGCGGGTGCGCGCTGCTCCTGTTGTGGAGCGGCTGCGCGACCTGCTGGTGAAGTCGGATGCCACCACGGGTGTCATCGCGAGCTACCGCACGATTGGCATCGACTTTCATAAGTTGGGGGAGCATGGGCTGATCGGTGTCGTCGAGCAGCGCCGTCGGCTTGTCGACAAGATCGATATCGCGCGCCTCCGCATCCGGGAATTGAATGCCAGGGCGCTGACGACGCAGGGCAGGATTGGCCTTTACGGAAGCAAGGCCGAATGGGAGCGCATGGAAGAAGAGCGGCGCGCCCTGAAGGCGGACGCTGGCCGCGTTGCCGATGAAGAACGCGCAATGCGCGAGGATAGCCAGCGCCGCGAACGCTTCATCAATCTCTTCCAGGTTTTCGTCGATGCCCTGAATAGCCAGGTCGGCCAGTGCAACGCCCTCAGCCGCAAGATGGTGATCGACACCGAAGAGCGACTGCTGATCTATCAGGCACAGGTCGACACGGACATTCCGGGTTCGAAGGTCCAGATTTCAGCCGAACTCTTTCCCGCCATTGCCGGTCCGATTGAACTGTTTGAGCGTAACATGCTGGTGCCGCAGGAATTGGAGCATCGCAAGCGGATGGCAGACGCCGTCTTCGCGAGCAAGTTCGGGGCCTTCCAGCAGGCGCCGGAGGAAAGCTCCGGCGGGCCGATCATCGATACGACGAAAATCTCCAAGCGTCTGCGCTTCCGCTTTCTGCGCTCTTAGCCTCTCGCCGAAGAAACAATAATATCAGCATGATATTGTCCTTGCCGGAGCGAGCGCATATGTCAGTGCGCAAACAACGTTCGCCGATCACGGCAAGGAGAAGACGATGCTCGACCGGATCGCCGGGTTTTTCAGGCTGATCGGCCGGACCATCGCACGCTTTGCGCGGATCTTCTTCGCCTGGGCTTTCTGGCCATTTATCGCCGCCCGTGGCTGGTATGTACAGCGCACATGGATGGTCCGGTTGCCGATCCTTGGCTTTCTCGGGCTGCTTGCTGTTCTCTATTGCTATTTCATCTGGCAGACGCAGGTCTGGTCCGGGTTCAACCCTTCTTTCGTGAACGAGTATCGACTTTCGGAGCGCAAGGTTCCCGCCGGTCAGGAACTGCCGACAACAGACGGGTCGGCGACGAAGACCTGCCAGCGCTCGGCCATCGTCGATGTCGCCGCCGATCTGACGGACTTCAACGTCAATCAGAATGCGTGGATCTCCTCCATGCTCCTCTATCGTCTCGGCTTCTTCGGCATCGACTGGGATCACACGCCGTTCCTCGACAACAAGGCGTCGTTTCAGCGTGGCGTGAACCAGGCGGTCCGTCGCACCTCGGTCGAACTCGTCGATACGCTTGGCCGCGTGCGGGGCACGTCGGGGATCAACAACGATCTGCAAAGGGCGCGCGGAAATTTGCAGTTCGACGAGTACAGCTGGTATTTCGGACTTGATCCGTTCGGGCCGAAGACGCCGACACCAAGCTATTATCGCTCCGCTCTCGAAAGCCTGCGCAAATTCAATGCCGACCTAGCCGCCTGCAACGCGATCTTCGATGGACGCGCGGACAACCTGATCCAGTTCGTCGACCGCATCGCCAACGATCTCGGCAGCACCTCTGATGTGCTCGCCGACCGCTCGCAGAACCATCATCGCGGCTGGTTCGATACACGCGCCGACGACCGCTTCTGGTTCGCCTACGGTCAGCTTTATGCCTACTACGCGATCCTTGCGGCCGCACAATCCGACTTTTCCCAAGTCGTCGCGGAGCGCAATCTGGGCGCAATCTTTAGCGCAACGACGAGGCAGTTCCAGGCGGCGTTGCAGATCCAGCCGGCAATTATTTCCAACGGTCGGGAAGACGGCTGGATCATGCCGAGCCATCTGGCGACGATGGGCTTCTACATTCTTCGCGTCCGGTCGAATCTCGTCGAGATTCGCTCCGTACTCGATCGCTGAGCACCTTGTTCAGTTGATCAGTTTCATCCGGATCGCCTTGGCGACAAGCTGCGTCCGGTTCACGCAGTCGAGCTTTTTGATGGCGCTTGTCATATAGGCGTTCACGGTGTGATCGGATAGCGAAAGGATCTGGCCGATCTCGATCGACGTTTTTCCCTGTGCCGTCCAGCGGACGACCTCCCGTTCGCGGGCAGAAAGGGGCGGGTGTTCCATGAGCTTCGATTGCTTCGTGCGGTGATACGCGTCGAGCAAATGGAGGGTCACCATGGTGAGTTCGTTGAGCTCCGTCTGCCCGACCGCTTGGCGGTCGCCCGCCAGCCAGAACAGGATTCGCTCACTGTCGCGTGTATAGGCGGGCACCGCGACGCCCGTCGGTATGCCGAAGGCGCGCAGAAGCTTGCTCAACTCATCCGGGAAAATACTGTCGCAGGCATTGTCGGAAAGGTTCCAGGAACGCGGCAGGGCCGAGTCGCCCATTCCCGTCGGCAGCGTCGGAAAGCGCATGATGCGGGCGCGGTCAAACTGGTTGAAGTATGCGGATGGAAGCGAGGTTTCGATGAGAAGGGTTTTGAGAAGAGTGCTTTCGGGAGCGGGGGCATGCATCAAGGTTACATGCCGGAAACCGTAAGCGCGTGCTGCCCCAACGAGAGCTTGTGCGAATTCGGCCCTGGTGTTGGCCGCTGAAATCTCCGTGACGAGAGACAGCTGCCGTTCCGAGGTCGTCATGTAAGACATGAATGCGTCCCTGCTTACCTTCATATCAGCGCAATAGAATATGCAAACTGATATATTTGCTAGTGCCAAACAGCGCGGCGCGCAGTGATTAATTTCAATTGTATTACTTTAACCACAGCGATCGGCCTATGGTTGTTTTCATGCCCGCTGGAAACGCAACCCAAGGAGACGGAATGGACCATTCCATCTGTGCGAAGGCGACTGAGCGCCCGTGCGGGCCGGAATTCCGGGGGCGCCCGCGGCCAGGCGCCAAGGACTTTCGAATCATTTCGGGATCAGATCTTGTCCGTTATCTTCGCTTTTTGGTCAGCTCGAAAGGATGATGCGCTCGACAATGAGTTCGAGTGATTTCATGTCTTGTCCTCGCAATGGATAGGTTCGATGTCTGACTGATAGCGGCTTGGACGAGCGTTGGGCAACCAGTGCACTATTCACAGTCGCGGCATATTTCGCTATCCCGTTGAAACATATGTGGCGCCGATCGCGCGCAGACAAGAGTGGGGAAACGGGGATGGCACCATACAAATCCGACATCGAGATCGCGCGCGCGGCGGATAAGAAGCCGATCTTCGAAATCGGTGCAAAGCTCGGCATTCCGGCCGAGCAACTGGCGCCATACGGGCATGACAAGGCCAAGCTCAGCGCCCAATTCATTGCCGCGCAGGCAGAGAAGCCCGATGGCAAGCTGATCCTCGTCACGGCAATCAATCCGACACCGGCAGGCGAGGGCAAGACGACGACGACCGTCGGCCTCGGCGATGGGCTGAACCGGATCGGCAAGAAGGCCATCGTCTGCATCCGCGAGGCTTCGCTCGGACCATGCTTCGGGGTGAAGGGCGGCGCTGCGGGCGGCGGCTATGCGCAGGTCATTCCGATGGAGGACATCAACCTGCATTTCACCGGCGATTTCCACGCCATCACCTCCGCCCATAACCTGCTTGCCGCGATGATCGACAATCACATCTATTGGGGCAACGAACAGGATATCGATCTCAGGCGCGTCACGTGGCGGCGCGTGATGGACATGAACGACCGTGCGCTGCGCGAGATGGTCTCCTCGCTGGGCGGCGTCGCCAACGGCTTTCCCAGGCAGAACGGCTTCGACATCACGGTGGCTTCCGAGGTGATGGCCATTCTCTGCCTCGCCAGGGATCTCAACGATCTGGAGGAGCGTCTCGGCAATATCATCGTCGGCTACCGCCGCGACAAAACGGCCGTCTATGCCCGCGACTTGAAGGCGGACGGCGCGATGGCGGTTCTCCTGAAGGATGCCATGCAGCCCAACCTCGTCCAGACATTGGAAAACAATCCGGCCTTCGTGCATGGAGGCCCCTTTGCCAATATCGCGCATGGCTGCAACTCGGTGATCGCCACCAAGACGGCGTTGAAGCTCGGCGACTACGTCGTGACCGAAGCGGGTTTCGGTGCGGATCTCGGTGCCGAGAAATTCTTCGATATCAAATGCCGCAAAGCCGGATTGAAGCCCGATGCCGCCGTCATCGTTGCGACGGTGCGCGCGCTCAAGATGAATGGCGGGGTGAGGAAGGACGATCTCGGAACGGAGAATGTCGCCGCGCTGAAGAAGGGCTGCTCCAACCTCGGCCGCCATATCGCCAATGTTCGCAAGTTCGGCGTTCCCGTCGTCGTCGCCATCAATCATTTTGTCTCGGATACGGATGCGGAAGTCGCAGCGGTGAGGGAGTATGTCTCCCGCCTGGGGGCGGAGGCGATCCTGTGCCGGCACTGGGCCGAGGGTTCTGCCGGCATCGAGGAGCTTGCCTACAAGGTGGTCGAACTTGCGGAATCGGGACAGTCGAGATTCGAGCCGCTCTATCCCGACGATGTCTCCCTGTTCGAGAAGATCGAGATCGTGGCCTCGAAGATCTATCACGCGGGCGAGGTGACGGCGGACAAGGCTGTGAGAGACCAGCTGCTGGCCTGGGAGGAGCAGGGTTACGGGCACCTGCCGGTCTGCATGGCCAAGACACAATACTCCTTTTCGACCGATCCGAACCTGCGCGGCGCGCCAGAAGGACATATCGTGCCGGTGCGCGAAGTCCGCCTCTCGGCGGGGGCCGGCTTCGTGGTCGCAATCACCGGCGAAATCATGACCATGCCCGGCCTGCCGAGATCGCCCTCGGCGGAGCGGATCTACCTCAATGATCAGGGCTATATCGAGGGGTTGTTCTGAACCTTTCAGCAACGCAAGGCGTTAGTGCGGTTCGCCCGGCTTGGATTGGAAACGACGATGTCGCTCTGTGGCTATACTCGACGCTGTGCTTTCGCAGCGGCCGCGGTCCTTTTGCTGCTCGCCAACAGCGCTATGGCCGACGAGCAGGCGGTTGCCGAAAGCATGGCCGATTTCATGAAGGGTCATCCCGATTGCATGGAATTTAGCGATCAGTGTTCGACCTGCGCCGTGGTCGATGGCAAAGCCGCTTGTTCGACGCCGACGATCGCCTGCATCAAGAAACCCTATGTCTGCACGCGGCGCGCAGGTCATTGAACCGGTACATCCGCCTTTAAGGTGGCGACGCCAGCTACAGCATCGGCGAAAAAATCGGAATCGATTTTCGGAAAGCACGATGCGGGGGCTCAAAGAGTTAGAGCGTCCTTTGTGCGCCCATTCGAACGCACGGCGCGCTAATGACAGTAGCGATATCCTCCGTTCCGCTCCAACACGTCGAGGTGGAAGTGCGTTTCGTGGGCTGCGTCACTTTCAGGGTCCAGCACCGTCGTGAAGTAGAGGCAGCCGGCGGCGCTGATCGTCCGCTGGAAGGCGCCGATCAGCGTTGGATCCTCCCGGCGCGGCTGAACGGCGACGTCCTTGCCTTTTTCGAAGCTGAAGCTTGCAATGTCGACCGCATTGCCGCGCGCGTGCTCGGAAACCTTGCCGATTTCCGCGCCATTGCGCAGGCGGCAGATATAGGAGGACGCCTGATTGACGGCGACGATGTGGCCCTGGTCTTTTGCGGCGACGCTTGCCGCCGGGATGACGCTTTCCTTCATCCAGCGGGCCAAGGCGAGAGCGACAGGACAGCGAAACACCGCCTCGGGCTTCAATTTGATTCCCGGCAAAGCCTCGGAAACCTTGATCGGTTTGTCGATTCCGCAGCCGTTGCCATCGTCGATGCGCGCGATATCCTTGAAGACAACGCCGAGGACCTGAAGCTCCCTCTCACATTCCGAATGCTCGGCATCGCTCTCTGCGGCGATCGTCAGATGCTGCTCTTCCAGCGTCTGCTGCGAGGGAAGTTTCGGCCCCTGCTTTTCCGGCTGGTTGGAAAAATCGGGAGGCCCCTGTTTGGCGGGCGGCGTGTCAGCATCGCTTCGCTCCGGTTTCGGTTCAGGTATCGGGGGAAGTTGCGGGGTGGGCGCTGCAGTATTGGATTGACCTGGACGGACCGCCGGAAAAGGGCCCTCGTCCGGCAGACGTGCGTCGGTCAAAAGCCCGATGCAGCCCAGTGCCGATAGAATCACGATGATATTCTTCACGCATCCACCCGTTGTATGTTGACCCGGGAGGGGAACGTGCGGATGCGGTTTTCGTTGCAATATCGCAACGTTGATCGCTACGATGAAAATATGATTTATTAAATCAAGATAACTGGCTCCCGATATATTGACAATTAAACTCATGTTTTTTATGCGGCAAAAAGAAGGCGAAAAACGTCGCCAGAAAGCCTAGCCAGCCCATCGAGAACGCAACCGCGTCACGACCAGCCAGCCCGGTGGATATTTTTCTCAAGGGGTTGATTTCATGATCGTCCGGCACTCGCGCTCGGTTCTACTCGCCTGCACAACACTCGCCATTGTTTTGCCTTGCGCCATCGCTTTTGCGCAAAGCGCGCCTTCGACTGCCCAGACGGCCGAAGAGCAGAAGGCCAAGAACGAGGGCGATACCTTCCTCTCGCCAATCATCGTGAAGGGCAGCCGGCAGGCGGCCAACGATCCCTACAACAAGGCGGGTCCTTTCAGCACGGTCACCGCGGACCAGATCAACCTCCAGTCCGGTCAGGGCACTGATGATCTGCTGCGCAGTGTTCCCGGAACGTCGACGGCCAACAATCCTCAGAACCCGGGGGTGGCCGTGAACATTCGCGGCTTCGAAGGCTCCGGCCGCGTCAACATGTCGATCGATGGCGTTCGCCAGAATTTCCGCTTCACCGGCCACGAGGCGCAAGGATTTACCTATGTGGATCCAGCCTTCCTGGCAGGCATCGACGTGACCCGCGGTGCAGTCACCGGTATCGGCGGCGGTGCACTGGCCGGGACAGTCAATTTCCGAACCTACGAGATCGATGATCTGATCCAGGGCGACAAGAACTACGGTGGTATCGTCTCAGCGACGGTCGGAACCAACGAACTTGGTTGGTCCGAATCGGCCATTGGCGCCTATCGGTTCAATGATGTCTTTGCCGTCCTTGGCGGTATCAGCAAGAGCGATCCGGGCAACTACGAGAACGGCGACGGCGTTACCGTGCCTTTCACCGAGCAGGATCTGCTTTCCGGCATGCTGAAGGCTGAGATTACGCCGAATGCGGAAAACACGATCAAATTCGGCGGCATCACCTACGACAACGACTTCTTCGCGAATTCCTATTTCCAGAACGTGAAGAACAAGACGTTTGCCGCGAGCTACGCCTATACGCCCAGCGACAACGAGCTGATCGATTTCAAGACGGACTTTTACTACAACCACCTTGAGATGAAATATGACACGAACGCCACGGGCGGCGGTGCGGCCGCCGGTCGCCGGATTACCGATACCGGGATTGGCTTCGACGTTTCCAACACCTCCAAATTCGACATTGGCGACGTCGCCGTCTCCACGAACTATGGTGTCGAGTATTTCCGCGACGATTACGACGTGATCAACAGCCGGACGCAGCCCTTGGGTGGCGTCAACGGTAGCGGCAAGAGCGGCATCCTCGGCGTCTTCGACACAACCACGTTGACCTACGGCATGGCGGATCTGACGCTTGGCCTGCGCTACAATCATTTCAATCTTGACGGTTCGGGTTCTGTCGTCGCAGGCAATCCGCTGGGCATGCCGGCCGGTCCTTATAGCGTCGATAAGTCCGACGGGCGCCTGGACCCCAGTGTCACCTTTGCGCTGAATCCGACCGAGTGGTTCCAGCCTTATGTGACGTATGCTGAGACCCAGCGCGCGCCGACCCTCAATGAAACCTTCGCTGGCGGCTCACACCCCGGTTCTACCGGCCAGACCTTTTTCCCGAATCCTTTCCTGGAGCCGGAAACCTCCAAGGGCTGGGAAGTCGGCGCCAACATCAAGCTGGATGGCATTCTGGATGCAGGCGACAGCTTCCGCTTCAAAGCCAACTACTTCAACGACAACATCGACAACTACATCACCGGTGCGTTTGCCGGAGGCGGCAGGCAGACCTTCTTCGTCAACAACCCCGGTACGTCAAACGTTCGCGGCATTGAAATCCAGGCGGCGTACGACGCGGGCTTCGTCTTCGGCGATCTTGCCTATACCCATACCGATACCAATCTTCCGTCGCAGGTCAACGGCTTCGGTGTGCAGAGCTATCTTCCGGAAAACATCTTCAGCGGTACCCTCGGTGGGCGCTTCCTTGAAGATCAACGCCTGACACTCGGCACGCGCCTCTACGCTGCCGGAAAGGCTGACATCGGGCAAATCAATGCAACGAATGCCGGGCGCCCACGATTCATGAGTGGCTATGGCGTTGTCGACCTCTTTGCCAACTACAAGTGGGAAAATGGTCTGGAATTGACGGCGAGCGTGACGAACGTCTTCGACAAGACCTACACGCCGGCTTCCAGCACGATCCAGAGCACGGCGATCGACACCGGTCGCGGTCGTACCTTCATGGTGACAGCCAAGGCCAGATTCTGAACCAGTGGCATTAAGATGTGGAGGGCGGCCATTGGGCCGCCCTTTTTCATTCCCGGATTCGGCTCTTGCGCTCGATCCGATCTCACGCTAACAATTTCGCCCATGAACACGTCCTTGAACATTGCAGTTTGGTGGTGGGCTCGCTGAGGCGGCCTCGACCAATCGTGTCCAAAGACGACGAGTGAGCCGCCCGGAAAACGCCAGGCGGCTTTTTTGTTTTTAAGGCTGCCTGTCATCCGGGCCCCGATAACGGAGTGGAACAATGGTAACGATCCTTCGGGATGACGGAGCGGAAATCTACGAGACGCGGGGCGGGATTACCGTCACCCGGCAGCGGCGGGCGATCCCCTATGCCGATGCGGTCTCCTCTTATATCGACAAGCTCGACGAGCGCCGCGGCGCCGTGTTTTCGTCGAACTACGAATATCCGGGCCGTTATACCCGCTGGGACACTGCCGTCGTCGATCCGCCACTCGGGATTTCTTGCCATGGCCGCGACGTTTGGATCGAGGCCTACAACGAGCGCGGTGAGGTGATCCTCTCCTTCATTACCGAGCGCTTGAAGACGGTCTCCGATCTGGTGCTCGGCGCCTCCACGGCGCGGCGCCTCGATTTGACGGTGAAGACGCCGGAGCGCGCCTTTACCGAGGAAGAACGCTCGAAGATCCCGACGATCTTCACGGTGCTGCGCGCTATCACCGATCTCTTCCATTCGCAGGCGGATGCGAACCTCGGCTTTTATGGCGCCTTCGGCTACGACCTTGCCTTCCAGTTCGATGCAATCGACCTGAAGCTGACGCGCCCGTCCGACCAGCGCGACATGGTTCTCTATCTGCCGGATGAAATCCTCGTCGTCGACAACTACTCTGCCAAGGCCTGGATCGACCGTTACGATTTCGAAAAGAGCGGGCTTTCGACCGAGGACAAGGCGGGCGACATTCCGGCCGAGCCGTTCCAGCGCACCAACGTCATTCCGCCGAAGAGCGACCATCGCCCCGGCGAGTATGCCGAGTTGGTGGTGAAGGCCAAGGAAAGCTTCCGCAAAGGTGATCTCTTCGAGGTGGTGCCCGGCCAGAAATTCATGGAGCGCTGCGACAGCAAGCCGTCCGACATTTCCAAGCGCCTGAAGGCGATCAACCCGTCGCCCTATTCCTTCTTCATCAATCTTGGAAACCAGGAGTATCTGGTCGGCGCCTCGCCTGAAATGTTCGTGCGTGTGTCCGGCCGACGCATCGAGACCTGCCCGATCTCGGGCACGATCAAGCGTGGCGAGGACCCGATCGCCGATAGCGAGCAGATCCTGAAGCTTCTGAATTCCAAGAAGGACGAATCCGAGCTGACGATGTGCTCGGACGTCGACCGCAATGACAAGAGCCGCGTTTGCGAACCCGGCTCGGTGAAGGTCATCGGCCGCCGCCAGATCGAGATGTATTCGCGCTTGATCCACACCGTCGACCACATCGAGGGCCGGCTGCGCGACGACATGGACGCTTTTGACGGCTTCCTCAGCCACGCCTGGGCCGTGACGGTAACCGGCGCGCCGAAGCTCTGGGCGATGCGCTTCATTGAAAGCCATGAGAAGAGCCCGCGCGCCTGGTACGGCGGGGCGATCGGCATGGTCGGCTTCAACGGCGACATGAACACTGGCCTGACGCTGCGCACGGTTCGGATCAAGGACGGGATCGCGGAGGTCAGGGCAGGGGCGACCTTGCTCAACGATTCCGATCCGCACGAAGAAGAAGCCGAAACCGAACTGAAGGCCTCCGCCATGCTTTCCGCCATCCGCGATGCCAGGGCCGGCAACTCCGGCAAGGTCAGCCGCGACGTCGCTGCCGTCGGCAAGGGCGTCAATATCCTGCTTGTTGATCACGAGGACAGCTTCGTACATACGCTGGCCAACTACTTCCGCCAGACCGGCGCGACCGTTTCGACGGTTCGCACGCCGGTGCCGGACGAGATCTTCGACCGGCTGGATCCGGATCTGGTCGTGCTGTCGCCGGGTCCCGGCAATCCGAAGGATTTCGATTGCAAGGCGACGATCAAGAAGGCGCGGGCGCGCAACCTGCCGATCTTCGGCGTCTGCCTCGGACTGCAGGCGCTGGCCGAGGCCTATGGCGGCGAACTCCGCCATCTGGCGCTGCCGATGCACGGCAAGCCGTCGCGCATCCGTGTGCTGGAACCGGGCATCGTCTTCTCCGGCCTCGGCAAGGAGGTGACGGTCGGCCGCTATCACTCGATCTTCGCCGATCCCTCGACCTTGCCGCGTGATTTTATCATCACGGCGGAAAGCGAAGACGGCACGATCATGGGCATCGAGCACGACAAGGAACCGATTGCGGCCGTGCAGTTCCACCCGGAATCGATCATGACGCTTGGCGGCGATGCCGGCATGCGGATGATCGAGAACGTCGTCGCCCATCTGTCGCGCAAGGCAAAGACAAAGGCGGCCTGAGACGACGCTTCAGGCGAGGCCGTCTCGGCCTCCTTGGAGATAATCGGCGGCATGGCCAATGTGGTGGCCATGCCGCCGGGGCTATGGATGGCCGCGTGCTCCTGAAGATCCTGAAATCATCGCGCTGATCGCTGCGGCAACTGCGGCCGGCATCGGATTGCCAAGGCCGATCTGGCGCGACGATCCGACCCCGGGAGATGTCCGTCATCGCATCCTCGTCCTCAGCAATCCGATCCACAGCGACATCGCCGTGCCGGTTGACGCCGACACTCTTGCGCGGTTCGGCTTCCTTCGTGACGGCGCGCTTGATCTGGACGACCCGAACCTTGGCTACATCATCCTCGGATGGGCAGGCCGGTCGTTCTATTCGGAAACGCCGACCTGGGCAGACCTGAAGGCGATGCCGGTCTTCAAGTGCTTCAGCCCCGACAATTCCGTGATGCATGTTTCGCTGGCCGGCGACATTCCGCTCGATCACCCGAGCGTCGTGGCAGTCGATGTCGGCGCGGAGGGATACCGGCGCCTGCTCGGGTTGGTTCTCGGCAGTTTCGCGAAGCAGGTCGACAAGCCGATGCCGCTGGCGGGATTCTCCTATGGCGAGAACGATGCCTTCTTTGAAGCCGAGGGCTATTTCAATGCCTTCCTGGGGTGCAACACCTGGACTGCCACGGCGTTGCGTCAGGCCGGTCTCGTTTCCGGGTGGTGGACGGCGCTGCCATGGATGCTCAGAGCTTCCCTGTGGCTCCACAATGATCAGGCCGCATTTGCTCATGAAGCCGTCTCCGACAATCTGCCGTGAACTGCGATCTTGCGCGGCTGCCGCCTTGGCGGCGCGGACGATTTTGTGCCGCCCACGCTCCTCGCCTCGCATCGGCTTGACAGTGTGCAGTTCGGACACCAGCGACGAGAGCCGGCAGGTTCTGATTGACATCCTGCAACAAATCAGAACATTTCGGGAACGATGAATGAGGAATAACGTCGTGGCCAATGCTGAGAAATTTATCGTGCTCCCGTACCGTAAGAACCGGGGCAATCTGGTGCCGGGCGAGATGCGCCAGGCATCGAATGCCATCAGCGCGGAGAAGATTGCCACCTCCATGGCCTCGCGTTTCGTCGGCGTCGCGGCCTATGCCGTGATGGTCGATGAAGAGACCGGCGATATGTCGTCGCCGCGGCTCATTGTCCGGCACGGTGACATCGCCGATATCAACCCCTGATAACCTCGACCCATGATGGAAACCTCGCTCTACCTGCCGGTGAAAAGCTTTCTGGAGGCTGCGGGCTATGTCGTCAAAGGCGAGATCGGCGGATGCGATCTCGTCGGCTTGAGCGAGGGTGAGCCGCCCGTCGTCGTGGTGTGTGAGCTGAAGCTCAGCTTCAATCTGGAGCTTGTCCTACAGGCGGTCGATCGGGCTGTGATGAGTGATGAAGTGTGGATTGCGGCTCGCGTTTCGGCCAAGGGACGAGGCCGCGAGGCGGACAAGCGCTATCGCGATCTTTGCCGTCGGCTGGGGATCGGCATGCTCGGCGTTTCCGATACCGGACAAGTCAGCGTCATCGTCAGTTCCGTCTCGCCGATGCCGCGCACCAATCCGAAGCGCCGGTCGCGGCTCGTCAAGGAACATCAGCACCGACGCGGCGATCCGGCCGTCGGCGGCGGCTCGCGTGCGCCGATCATGACGGCCTATCGCCAGCGGGCGCTCATCTGCGCCGCAGTACTCAATCAAGGGCTCGTGCGGCCGCGCGACATGAAGGCGCTGGCACCGGATGCGGGGAAGATCCTGCTCGGCAATGTGTATGGCTGGTTCGAACGGCGGGAGAAGGGTGTCTATGCCCTGACGCCAGCCGGCGAAGCGGCACTCCTCCGTTGGCCGCAATCAATCAGTTTCACAGCCGAAAGTGCGGCAGTATCGACGTCCTCAAGCCCGGCCGAGAGTACTTAGCGACCGAGGTCGCGCCCGGCATTCGCGTC
Organism: Rhizobium favelukesii; assembly: GCF_000577275.2. Classification (NCBI taxonomy): domain Bacteria; kingdom Pseudomonadati; phylum Pseudomonadota; class Alphaproteobacteria; order Hyphomicrobiales; family Rhizobiaceae; genus Rhizobium; species Rhizobium favelukesii. The sequence continues at coordinate 2,925,495 of NZ_HG916852.1, read as the reverse complement.
GACCGGTCAGGATCGCCGTTTGCGACGGCGACCCGTCGAGATCTTTCTTGCGGATCCTGTTTGACAAAATGGGTATCATCACACATATGAGCCGCATGGGCCGCCTGTGCGATTTTCGCGCGGGCGGTTTTGCGTTTGAATGGGCTGGTTTCTGCAATTCATTCGCATCCGCACCGATGTCTGCGCAGGGGATGAAGATGAACGAAAAGGGCAGTCTTACGGTTCGGCGGCTGGCGCTCTGGGGTATCCCGATGTCGCTCGGCGTCATGGGCTTGAAGATGGTCGCATGGTGGGTGACAGGCTCGGTGGCGTTGCTGTCGGACGGGCTGGAATCGACGGTGAACGTCGTTGCCGCCTTCGTCGCCTTCTTCGTCATCCGCTATGCGCAGAAACCGGCCGACCACGATCATCCCTTCGGCCATCACAAGGCGGAATATTTTTCGGCGGTGACCGAGGGCGCACTGATCGTCGTGGCGGCGTTGCTGATCGTCAATGAGGCGATCGGGCATCTCTCCGATCCGCGGATGCTGGATGCGCCGGCCCTCGGCCTGGCGATCAACTTTGTCGCCGGCGTGATCAATGCCGTCTGGGCGCAACTCCTGATCAAGACCGGACGCAAGTACCGATCGGCGGCGCTGACGGCGGATGGTCAGCACATCATGTCCGACGTCGTCACCTCCGTCGGCGTTCTCGCCGGCCTGCTGCTGGCGCTGGCCACCGGTTATGCGATCTTCGACCCAGTGCTCGCCATTCTGGTCGCCATCAACATTCTCTACCAGGGCTTCAAGGTGATCTGGCATTCGATCGGCGGCCTGATGGATCAGGCGGTCACACCCGATGAGGAAGAGGCGATTATGCAGGCGATCGCCACGCACGCCACGGGCTCCATCGGCGTGCACGACCTGAAGACGCGCCGCGCCGGCACTGTCACCTTCGTCGATTTTCACCTTGTCGTGCCGGCCGCCCTGTCTGTAAGGCAGGCGCACGATATCTGCGACCGCCTTGAAGATGCCATCCGTGCAGCGCATCCGGGCTCCAGCATCGCCATTCACGTTGAGCCTGAGGGTGAAAAAGCCCATGGCATCCGCGTCAAAGTCATCAAGGAGGCTTGAATGCCCACCACAGACGTGTCCAACCTGTCCATGCTGGGCAGCCAGACAGAATCTCCGAAATCACCCGAGGAAGCGGTGCTGGAGAGGGTGCCGTCGAGCCACGCCGGCACCGACTATGTCGTCCGCTTCACTGCGCCGGAGTTCACGTCGCTTTGCCCGATGACGGGGCAGCCCGATTTCGCCCACATCGTGATCGACTACATTCCGAACGACTGGCTGGTGGAATCGAAGTCGCTGAAGCTGTTCCTGCATGCCTTCCGCAACCACGGCGCTTTCCACGAGGATTGCTCGATCTATATCGCCAAGCGGCTGGTCGAGCTGCTCGATCCGAAGTGGCTCAGGATCGGCGCCTACTGGTATCCGCGCGGTGGCATTCCGATCGACGTGTTCTGGCAGACCGGCAAGCCGCCGGAGAACGTGTGGCTGCCCGACCAGGGCGTCGCGACCTATCGCGGTCGCGGCTGAGGCGTTCGTTTGACCAACACAGCACCGTTATCCCGCCGCCAACGGACGGCGGCTGGGTTGATTTGACTGGGAGTCCCGGAATTCAAACCTTGTCGTGGTCGGGCGCGAGTGTGAACTTGGCGCGATCCATATGGATTTGGCGCTTCTCGCTTCGAAAATGGGCGGCTCGCATAAGATTGCGCGCCTTCACGAGCTCGAGACGCAAGCGCATGAAATGCTTGCGCAGCTTGCTCTTTGGCCTGAATGCATCGTCTTCGGATGTCCGAAGGAAGGGCGCCGCCCTGACCGTGCTGTCGCCGATAAAACGCAGCTGGACGACCGGAGCGGGTTCGATCTGAAGGGCCGTCACCCACGATCGATGCCAGAAATGCGCGTCGACCAGCGCATACGTCCTCGTATCCTCAAGCATTCTGGTGGCTGCTCGCGGGCCGATGACATAGCCAGCCAGGCCGAGCCGATTTTGAAAGACGCGCGTGGCCTTGTGGCCCGTGCGATCATCTATCCAAAGCGGCGACTTTGCCACGATATGGGGCTGAGGGACGAACTCCAGATCGTAGACGCAATTCCAATCGTCATCTCGGTCGCGGATCGTCGTTATCACGTCGCCAATATCACTCGAAAGGACGGCATCGTCTTCCAGTATGATTGTCTTTTCGTTTCGCTCTACGACGGCGTTCCATGCCATTCTATGCGAGGTGAAGCAGGCTATGTCCTGGCGAAGCGTCGGACTTGGCCAGTTGTTCGCGGCTCCCTGGCAGTCTTCAGGCGATAGGTCGCTTGCTTCAAACGCATCAAGAAAACGATACTCCAATCCAAGTCTCGCCATCTGTTGAGACTGAAAATGCCTTCTCTCGTGCTCTGACCTGCGACTGATAATAAGGATATTCACTACGCTCTTGCCTGCTGCACCGTCATAACGCTTCCGACCTTATCGAGAACTCCGCCTCTCTCGTCAAGGTTGATCTGTCGGTTGCTGATATACGTCCGAGAACGGATGGGAGCATCGTCGTGCGCCGCGACCGACAGACTGGCACCAAGCGAAGGCAACCAGACCGCCTCAGACGTTGAAGCTGTCGTCATTGCCGACGTCGGATTGATCGTTGTCGGCAGAGGCGTCATCGTTGGTGTCGTAGTCTGCCTGTTGCAGACCGGCAGCGTCGTTGTCGTCGCTTTTATCGTTACTTGTGGTGTTGTCAGCTGCCTGCTGCTTGTCCCCGTCGTTGCTGAAGTAGTTGTTGATGACGGTCTCTTCGGTCGGCGCGTTGCCGAAGGGATTGTTGCCGGCAAGCGGTGAACCCCAGCCAAGCGACGACATGTGGCTCCCGAAGATCCCGCTCAGCGAGTTGGCAAGCAGCATGCCACCTGCGACGCCTGCCGCGGTGCCGAGCGCTCCCTGCAGGAAGCTGCCGCCTGCGGAGGGCGCCGCCGCCTGCGGGCTCCAGGGCCCGGTCGGTTGCTGTGGCATGGCGCGCGGGGCAGTGTCGAAGCCGCGATCCTGCTGGATCTGCTGGCGCGGGGCGCTTCCCCATGGGCCTCCTGAGGAAGGCGGGGGGGACGCCGGCTGCTGCGGGCTCTGGCTGCTGCCGAAGATCGAGCTCAAGAAGCCGCCGCCCTGTTCAGCCTTGTGATATTCGCTCTGGTCGGCTTCGAGCAGACGAATGCGCTCTTCCAACTGCTTGATGTGATTGGCCGCCGCTTCGAGGCCCTTTTCCTGCACGATCACAGCCTGCGCCAGATAATAGGTGGCATACGGTTGCTCGCGCGTTCCCTGATCGATCAGCGCTTCGGCGTCATGGTCACGCGGCGTTGCCGATGCGGTGCGGACGCGCTCGAAAAGGGCGGTCAACAATTGGCGTTCTTCAGGTGACATGGCCGGTCTCCTCTGTTGCTGGCGATTTGCGCTAGGGATGACGTAGGAACGGATTTCGACTTTTCAAAGCCGCGCCAAGTTACATTTCGGTAAGCCGCCGGGCTGCCTAACCATATCTTCATCCGTTCCGTGGCTTGTCTTTTTCCCGCATTGTTTTACGCATGGAGTCGCACTATGTGCGGGGAACCCGAATTCGACGTAAGAGAGGTTCGAATGTACGAAGAAGAAGAACAGGACGACAAGACGAAGGAACTGCCGCTCGGCAAGGAAACGGAGGCGAACCTTTTCAAGTCGCGTTCGATCTTCATCTACGGGCCGATCACGCAGGAACTCGCGCAGAAGGTCTGCACGCAGCTTGTGGCGCTTTCCGCGGCCAATGACGAGGACATTCGCATCTATGTCAACTCGCCTGGCGGTCATGTCGAATCCGGCGATTCGATCCATGACATGATCAAGTTCATCAAGCCGAAGGTCTGGATGATCGGAACGGGCTGGGTCGCATCGGCGGGCGCGCTGATCTTTGTCGCGGCGCCGAAGGAACAGCGCATTTGCCTGCCGAACACGCGCTTCCTGTTGCACCAACCCTCCGGCGGCACGCGCGGCATGGCATCCGACATTGAAATCCAGGCTCGCGAGATCATCAAGATGAACGAGCGTCTGAACAAGATCATGTCCGAGGCCACCGGCCAGCCTTACGAGAAGATCGCTGCCGATACCGACCGCGACTACTGGCTGTCTGCGGAAGAAGCCAAGGCTTACGGCCTCGTTTCTCGCATTGTAACGTCGCAGTCCGAGATCTGATTTCGTGCTATGAGAAGCGCCCTTGCTTGCTGGATGGCGGGTGAGGGCGTTTTTTTGTTTCCCGAGCCGAGGTGAGCGGGGTTTCCACATGCCCGATCTACACTATGAGCATCCGCGTCTGGCAGCCCTTTATGATCTTGCCTGCGGTTGGTCGGAGGATCGCGATTTCTATCTCTCGCTGGCGGACGGCGGGCCGAATCAATTCTCGATCTTGGCTGCGGCACCGGGCTGATCTGCGATGCCTACGCGGCAGGTGGCCATGACGTGACCGGCGCCGATCCTTCAGCACGGATGCTCGAAATCGCTAGACGCAAACCGAATGGCTGCGGCATCGAATGGGTAGAGTGTTACTCGCAGGACTTTCGATCTGAAAAACGCTTCGATCTGATCATCATGACCGGCCATGCCTTTCAGGTATTGCTCGATGAGAACGCCATCCTCGCAACCCTTGCCGTCATGCGCGAGCATCTGGCGGATGGCGGCCGGATCGTCTTTGAGACTCGCAATCCCGCAATAGACTGGAAAGCACGTTGGGACGGCGGTGTGTTCGAGGTCATTCACGACGGGCTTGTCGTTCGCAAGACGCGCGACGTGGTCTCTTACGGGGAAGGGCGGGCCCATTTCGAAACCCGCTATCATTTCCCCGAAGAGACGCTTGTCTCAAAAAGCGAGCTGCTGTTTCTGTCGCGCAACGATATCGAGCGGCACCTGCAGGCGTCCGGGCTGCGCGCCGACGCCGTTTACGGCGATTGGGACCGCCAGCCTTTCGACGAGCGAAACGCCGAGGAGATGATCTTCGTCGTCCGGCGCGCGTCGTAACTCAGGAGGCAAGGTCCACTGTCAAGCGACCGCGGGCCGCCAGGCGATGACGCCTTCCGTGCGTGCGCGGACATCCGGCGACGCCAGGCAGGTTGCGACCGCCTCATAACCCGGCGCCCCCGGATAGGGATGCACGGTCATCGGTGGGTTATGGTTGGCCGGACAAAAGATGATTGCTTCATTCGGTGTCACCGCGCTGAGATCCAGGATCATCTTCGAACGCGTCAGCATGAAAAGAGTGCGCGCGGTTGCGGGACGATTGCGTAGGTAAGAAATCAAGGCTTCCTGCGTGGCCTGATCCAATCCCTGCTCGATCATGTCGATGATGAGCATTCCCTGGTGCTGCCCCTCCAACTCGGCGAGAAGCGCGATCAAGGCGAGTGAGGCGGTGGCGCCCTCATCGATAAGCCAGTCGAGGGCTTGCAGGAAGCGCGCCTTCGATGCCGGATCGATATCCAATCGCGCATCGATATCGGCGCTCGTCGCGGCGGCGCGATCGAGCCCCAGGAAGCGGGCATCCGGCAACGCGTCAGCAATGGCATGGGCGAGCCGCGTCTTGCCGCTTCCAAGCGGACCGATGATGTAGTTCAGAGCCTTGACGTCTCGCAGTTCAAAACGTTCACCGCCCCATGGCCAAGGCAGTTCAAAGACTGCAAGAACCGGAGACGTTGGCATGATCGAGGCCAGTTGGGCAGGGGACGGGGCGTGGCCCGCGGCGATGGCCCTGCGGAACGTCGCGACGCGGCCGATCGTTTCGATGAGCCGTTGCACACCGTTTTCGAGCGATGCCTGGTGCAAGGCGAGTCCGTGTTCGAGGCCGCCGCGATCACCCTTCAGAACCTGCGCAATCTGTGTGAGGCTGAGGCCGAGTGCACGAAATCCCACAATCTCGCCAGCGCGGGCCATCTCATCCGGCCCGTATGCGCGCCAGCCGGAAGATGTGCGCAGGGGGTCGACGAGGCCGCGTTGCTCATAGATCCGCAGCGCCTTGATGGAGATACCTAGCCGCGCTGCCGCCTCGGACGGGCTCAAAAAGTGTGCGGAATGATCCACGACTCACCTCGTTGCTTGTTTGTCGCCCTGCTTATCGGGGCAGCCCCAGGGGACAGGTCAACAGTATTTCGAATATTGGGAGCGTCTCTTTTGCAAGACGGCTCGATGGTGCAGGGGAACGGAACTTGGCCGTCGCGGGCTTGTGTTCTTTCCACGTCTAATGCTCCATGCGGCAGTTGCATTCAGTTCGAGTCCCGCCATGCTTAAAGACTTCTCCGTGCAAACCCTGTTCATGGGCGTTCTCACCACTTTCGTGGGATTTGCCAGCTCCTTCGCGGTCGTGCTGCATGGCCTGCAGAGTGTCGGCGCGACGGATGCGCAGGCCGCGTCGGGCCTTATGGCGCTGTCGATCTCGCTGGGGCTTTGCGCGATCGTGCTCAGCACCGTGACGCGTGTGCCCATCAGTATCGCATGGTCCACTCCGGGTGGGGCGCTCCTTGCAAGTACCGGTGTGGTCGAAGGTGGGTTCAATGCGGCGGTCGGAGCGTTTCTTATCTGCGCGTTGCTGATCGTTATTGCCGGCCTGTTCAAGCCGCTCGGCCGGGCAGTCGCGGCTATTCCCGCGCCTCTTGCCAATGCGATGCTCGCTGGTGTGCTGATCGGGTTGTGCTTTGCGCCGGTCAGGGCGATCGGCTTCAACCCGCTACTTGGCTTGCCGATCGTACTGGCGTGGATCGTCGTCGGCGCGTTCAAGCGGCTCTGGGCGGTGCCGGCGGCTCTAGCGGCTTTCGTCCTGGTGGTAGCCTTCGGCGTGGACATTCCCCAAGGGGCGCTCGGTTCGATCGAACAGGCGCTGCGGCCCCCTGTCGCGTTCGTGGCTCCTGTCTTCAATCTGCCGGCTTTCATTTCCATCGCCCTGCCGCTCTTCATCGTGACTATGGCGTCGCAGAACATTCCCGGCATTGCGGTCTTGAAGGTGAATGGCTATGCGCCAAAGCCCGGGCCACTCTTTTCCGTGACCGGCCTGTTCTCGATACTGTCGGCGCCGTTTGGAGGCCATGCGGTGAACCTTGCTGCGATTACCGCGGCGATGTGCGCTGGCCAGGACGCGCATCCCGATCCGGCGCGGCGCTACTGGGCGGTCCTGGTCTCAGGCATCTCCTATGTCATTCTCGGGCTGCTTGCCGGCGCAGTGACGACCTTCGTGGCGCTCGCGCCGCCGATCCTGATCCAGGCCGTGGCCGGGCTGGCGCTGGTCGGCGCCTTCTCGGGTTCGGCCATGGCCGCCTTCCAGGCGCCGGAATCGCGGGAGGCGGCAGCCATCACGTTTCTGGTGACCGCATCCGGTGTCTCCTTCGCCGGTATCTCCGGCGCATTCTGGGGATTGCTCGGCGGAGGGCTGATGCTGGCATTGTCACGTCTTGTGCAAGCGGCGAAAAAATAGGCGGAGGGATTGCCAGTTTTTTGTAGCCCGGCTATAAGCGCGACCATGAAGAGCACGGGCATCATGATTTCTGAGCAGATTGCACGCGGGCGCATCGCGCTCCGCGACAATACGCGCGCCCTTACCTCGCTTCTTCTCCTCGGCCTTACGCGCGGTTGCCGGGTCCATTGAGGAGCGCCCGGCGGCCGAAAGCCCGCCCAGGCCATCGCTCCTCGTGACCAATCCCGAAAGCTGATCAACCGGATTGCATTCGCACCGGATTCGTCATCGCCAAGCCAGACCCGATACGTTATGACGCGGCTGGCCAGATGACGGGAAGAGGAAGAAAAGACATGGACACGAACACCGGCTCCCAGACCAAAGGCATGCCCGACGCGGCGATCAAGTACCGCCCTTATCCGCAGGTGAACATCCCGGACCGCACATGGCCGTCCAAGACGCTGACCAAGGCGCCGATCTGGTGTTCGGTTGACTTGCGCGACGGCAACCAGGCGCTGGTCGACCCGATGGGCCACGACCGCAAGGCCCGGATGTTTCAACTGCTGCTCGACATGGGTTTCAAGGAAATCGAGATCGGTTTCCCGTCGGCGTCGCAGACCGATTTCGACTTCGCGCGCTGGTGCGTGGAGCAGGGCAACGTGCCGGACGACGTATCGCTGCAGGTGCTGGTGCAGTGCCGTCCGGAGCTGATCACCCGCACCTTTGAGGCGCTGGAAGGCGCGAACCGTCCGATCGTTCACTTCTACAATTCGACCAGCGAATTGCAGCGTCGTGTCGTGTTCGCCAAGGACGTCCAGGGCATCAAGCAGATCGCAGTCGATGCTGCGAAGATGATCTCCGACATGGCGGCGAAGGCCGGCGGCGGCTATCGTTTCGAATATTCGCCTGAGAGCTTCACCGGCACCGAACTCGACGTGGCTTTAGACATCTGCAACGCCGTCATCGAGGTGATGAAGCCGACGCCTGACAACAAGCTGATCATCAACCTGCCGTCCACCGTCGAAATGGCGACTCCAAACGTCTATGCCGACCAGATCGAGTGGATGTGCCGCAATCTCGACAATCGCGAGAACCTGATCATTTCGTTGCATCCGCACAACGACCGCGGCACCGGTATCGCCGCTGCCGAGTTGGCACTGCTGGCGGGTGCAGACCGTGTCGAGGGCACGCTGTTCGGCAATGGCGAGCGCACCGGCAACGTCGATGTCGTCACCATGGCGCTGAACATGTTCACGCAGGGCGTCGACCCGCAGATCGACTGCTCCAATATCGTTCGCATGAAGGAAGTGTTCGAGTATTCGAACCAGATGCCGATCGGCGAGCGCCACCCTTATGTCGGCGAACTGGTCTATACCGCCTTCTCCGGCTCCCACCAGGATGCGATCAACAAGGGTATGAAGGCGATCAAGGTCGCCAATCACCCGGTCTGGGAAGTGCCCTACCTGCCGATCGATCCGCAGGATGTCGGCCGTTCCTACGAGGCGATCATCCGCATCAACTCGCAGTCCGGCAAGGGCGGCATCGCCTATATCCTGCAGCAGGACTACGGGCTCAACCTGCCGCGCAACCTGCAGGTGGAATTCCGCGAGGACATCCAGCGGATCACCGACGAAGAGGGCAAGGAGCTGCCGTCACGGAAGATTTATGACCGCTTTATCGAGCGCTACGTGACCCAGCCCAAGGGCCGCATCAAGTTCGTCGACCACCACACCTATGCCGATCCGGAGCACAAGGGGCAGCGCATCGTCGCTGCCGAGATTACCGACAATGGTGAGACGAAGCGCATCGAAGGCAGGGGCAACGGCCCGGTCGACGGCTTCATCAATGCACTCTCGCACTATCTCGGCATCGAAATGTCGGTCGAGGACTATTCGGAGCATTCGTTGCAGCACGGCTCTAATGCTGCCGCCATCTCCTACGTCGAGACCTCCTATCCGGGCGGCAAGCTTTTCGGCGCTGGCATCAGCACCAACATCGTCGGCGCGTCGCTGGAAGCGATCGTGTCGGCGGCGAACCGCGTGCTCGAGGTCAAGGTCGGAAAGGCCTGACAAGATCTGCGCAGCGGTCTCCTCCGCTGCGCCTCTTTCCGGGAACTTGCTGAGAATAGGGCGCACCGGTCGCTACCTAGCGCCACGTGTGGCCGGTTGCCTAAACCGTCTCAGATCGACGTGGCGACCTGCATCGCGAGCTGGCCGAGCGAGGCTTCCGACGATGGGCCGACGAGCACATAGGACGTACCGGCATTGTGCCAGGCGACCACACCGATCTCGTCCTTGATCGTTTCCTTGAAATCGTCGGCCTCGGAGGGCAAGTTGTCCTTGCGGAAGCAGATGGAAGCAAGGTCGCCATCGGAGCTCGTGTAGACGAGCTGACCGACCGGCCGGCCGGCGCCGATGAAGATCCGTGCGCCCTGGAAGGTCCAGCCCTGATCTGACAGGTCTGGCACGCGGAACGCAACGCCGACCGTTGAGGTCAGCCAGGTGGAAATTTCCTCCGCCTGTGTCGACGGCACTTCGAAAATATGACGCGGCTGGCGGGCGATCAGACGTTGGTTGGCGATGACGTCTGTCAACCACTCGCTCGAATCCGAGGCGGCTTCGATCGTTGTCGGCTGCGCCGACTGCACGGTGCTGGTGCTGCCGGCGGCGAAATAACCGATGCCGCACCCGGCAACGAACAGGATGATTGCCGCGGCAAGAGCCTGCGGACCGGTCGGCGCAAGCTTCAGCGAAGGCCGCGAAAGGCGTGCAGCAACCGGAGCCTTCGGCGGCTGTACGCTCTTGATCGACCGAACGAGCGCAAGGGGAACGGGCTCCTTGAGAATATCGTCGAAACGGTGCTTCCCGAAGTCCGCACCGTGCCGCAGCTTGTCGTAGAGCCGCTTGGCGCCTTCGTCGGTTGCCAAGCGCTGCTCGAGCTCCTGCTTCTGTTCTGGCGTCGCCTCACCGTCCAGCAGGGCGGTCAGCTGAGCATCGAGCGGCAGTTTCTTGAAATCGAGCAATTCAGTACCTGTGAGGATCATTGTCCGCGACGCTGGCGAAGTGCAGTTTCGCCGCCGCGAGTTGTGAGACGACGATGTTGACGGCAACACCCATAATGTCGGCCGTCTGTTGATAGCTGCGCCCCTCGACGACGACCAGCAGAAACGCGCTGGAGGTGCCTTCTGGCATCTCGGAAACCATGCGGTGGATGACATCGGGATCGATGAGCGAGGCGCGGTCGCGGCTCGCCTCACGGATATCGGTCACATTGGTCTTAGTAGAGGTATGAGCCTTGCGACGACGATGGTCATCGCTCCATTGCTGGCGGGCGAGGGTGTAAACCCAGCTTTCCAGACGGCCTTCGCCGTTCCACTGGTTGCTTTTGGCGATGGCGCGCTGACAAGCCGCCTGCACGAGCTCGTCGGCGCTCGCTGCGTCACCTGCAAGGGTCATCGCGAAACGCCGCAGCCGGGGCAGAAGGCCCACCAGATCGCGTCTGATATCGATGGTCGTCACGGGTTGACGCATGGTCTTTCCAAGTAGTGCATGGGCGTTCGGGCAGAACGCCCAGCAGGAAATCGATTTATATCGCTTCTGTGTCCTTTATGAAACAAGTACCTGATACTTCGCAAGCATCCGGCGGCGTATCCCACGGGTTCTCAAAGCTTTTCTTCGCTGGCACCAGTGCGGCAAACCTCAATACGTGCGGTAGCCGTTTAATGTTTTCAGTAGCGAGCGGTAGGCCCATGTCTGCTCGCCGCCCCGATCCCATCTCGACGAGCTGGACGCGCGCTCCCTGCACATCACCCTGTTCCACCAAAGCTTGTCCCATGTATGACCGTGCCAGAACATAGTTCTCGTCGGCCTGCAGCGCCTTGCGGTAATACGACATCCCCAGTTCCATTCTGCCCGCCTTGCGGTTGGCGTAGCCGAGGTAGTTCAGGATGCGCGCATCGTTCTGGTTCCTGGCAAGGAGAAGCACGGTCAGGGCGTTGTCGAATTGGCCGGCATAGGCGAATTCGCGGGCTGCCTTGTAGAGGTCGTCGTCGTTGAACGAGCTCTTCTTCGCAACCACGCACTCCTTGCGCTTTGCGTCCCAGATCTTGCCGTCGGTGCATTTCGTCGTCGTCTCGGTCTTTGGCGGCGGCTTCGTTTCGTCGCTCTCGTCGCCAATGGCAAAGGCTGCGGAAGAGACGGCGACGGCAAGGGAACCGGCCAACGCCAGGCCGCGAAGGCTAAAGGATGCCACGTGCATGCAACGCTCCGTGAATGGATGGGTCCAGAGATAACGAGTGTACGTGGCGATCGCCAATTGCCAAGGCCGCGGATGCCTTCCGAATTCAAGATATCGTCATTTTGAGTTTCCGAGTGAGCTCGGCGACAAGATGATTCCAAAAATGGCGCTAAGCCTTGAAAATATCTGCACTTTCGCTGCCCATGCTGTCGCCCATGGAGTTGATGCTGAAGCGCTCGCCGGTCAGTTCCCACGCGCCGGGAGAGCCATCGATCGTGAAGAGATTGTAGGCGGCGCGAGGTTTCAGCCCTCCAGGCCCTTGCGATGCCGAGGCGATGCCGACCACGGGGACGGGACCAGTCTGGCCGCGCAGCCAGTGGAGCGTGTTCAAATGAGTATGGCCGTGGAGCACCAGTTCTGCGCCGCCGGTGGAGATCACGGCACCGAAGCGGCGGATGCCGATCATCCGCTTGTAGAAGGACGTTGCGCCACGAATGGGCGGATGATGGATCATCACGACCCGAAACAGGCCGGCCTCGCCAGCGGCACGCAGCATGTTCACGGTATCACGGGCCTGGCGTTCACCGAAGAAGCCGCTGGCGGCGAAAGGGGGCGTTGCGACCGCAGTCGAGCAGCCGACGATGGCGACCTTGCCGCGAACGCGGAGGTAGGGAAAAACGTGGCGGTCTTCCTGCCACTCAGCCGGTGCAAGATCACCGCGCACATTGTCATACCAGGCACGCACCGACTTTTCGTAGGCACCGGGGACGTAGGCATCATGGTTTCCGGGTACGACGGAATTGTCTGCGGGGTCGCCGAGTTCTTTCAGCCATGCGGCGGCGGCGCGGATCTCCAAGCCGCTCGCGAGGTTCACCAGGTCGCCGGTGACCGCCAGATGATCGGCTTGCTTCGCGCGTATGTCATCGAGCAACAGATCCAGCGTGCTGCCGAAAAGGTGCTTGCGCCTGTTGCGATGCCAGTTCACAAAGCCGGTAATGCGTTTGGAGAAGAGCTCGCGGACGGAAAGGCGAGGGAGGGGGCCGAGATGGATATCGGAGATGTGCGCGAGCTTGAACATGCGACGACACATAGCCCAGTAACTCTGCAATTCAAACACATCTGCTTGAACGGATTAATGGAATTGGAAAAAGCGTGATCGGTACCATCCGCCCCTGGCAGTCGCGATTCCTGATGCGTATCGTGCATGTCTATTTCGCGATCGCGCGCGGAATGACGATGGGCGTGCGGGCGGCCTGCTTCGATTCGGCGGGCCGCATCTTTCTCGTGCGGCACAGCTACGTGCCCGGCTGGCATATGCCCGGCGGCGGGCTTGAGCGCAATGAGACTGCCGAGGAGGCGCTGATCAAGGAACTTCGTGAGGAGGGGAACCTGCGTATTCTCGGTCGCCCGCAGCTGTTTCACATCTATTTCAACACGGCCGCCAGCCGACGCGACCATGTTCTCTTCTATAAGACACAGGTGGAGCAGACCGCACCGCGCCCAGCGGACAGGGAAATCGTCGAGTGCGGCTTCTTCGCGATCGATGATCTGCCGTCTGGCACCACTGACGCGACGCGTCGTCGCCTGGCTGAACTGGCGGGCGAGCGGGAGCCCGCCCACGTCTGGTAGAGCCCAGGGCTAGGCCGCTGCCAGTCGGGCACGGCCATGCGGGCGATCGAGATCGAGCGCCGGGCCGATAGGCACAATGCCGGTCGGATTGATCGTCTTGTGGCTGCGATAGTAGTGGTCCTTGATATGGCGGAAATTCACCGTCTCCTTGACGCCCGCCGTCTGATAGAGGTCGCGCAGGTAGGCCGACAGATTGGGGTAGTCGTCGATGCGGCGGATGTTGCACTTGAAGTGACCGACATAGACGGCATCGAAGCGAACCAATGTCGTGAACAGCCGCCAATCGGCCTCGGTCAGCCGATCGCCGAAGAGATAACGACCCTTGGAAAGACGGTCTTCGAGCATATCAAGCGTTTCGAAAAGCCTGACGACATTCTCCCCGTAGGCGTCCTGCGTCGTGGCGAAGCCCGCCTTGTAGACGCCGTTGTTGACGGTATCGTAGACGACGGTATTGACGTCATCGATGTCGGCGCGCAGATCCTGCGGATAAAAATCAACAGTTGAGCCGGTCAGATGATCAAAGGCGCTGTTGAACATCCTGATGATCTCGGAAGACTCGTTGTTGACGATTGTGTTGGCCTTCTTGTCCCACAGGACCGGCACCGTCACGCGGCCGGAATAGTGCGGATCGGCCTTCACGTAGATTTCCGATAGCGTCTTGGCGCCGAAGAGATGGTCGCCGGTGGCGCCGTCACCGATCTTGAACTCCCAGCCATGCGACAGCATGAGGGGATCAACGATGGAAACGGTGATGAGATCATCGAGTTTCTTGAGTTTGCGAAAGATCAGCGTGCGGTGCGCCCAAGGGCACGCCAGCGAAACGTAAAGGTGGTAGCGGTCGGCTTCGGCCTTGAAACCGCCTGCACCGGAAGGGCCAGGGGCTCCATCCGCCGTAATCCAGTTTCGAAACTGCGAAGCGGCGCGCTTGAAGTGCCCCTTGGTTTCTTTTGTATCGTACCAGACGTCATGCCAGACGCCGTCAACCAGCATGCCCATGTTGTAATCCTTCAGATTATCCTGGGGCAGAACATATCGCAGCTCTTGCTTCTTTGCAGGCGGCAAAGATTGAACACTGCGTCACGTCGCGTGGTCTCCCGCTAAATTTCCGTTGGACGACCGAAATTTTTCCTGCTATCGGCCATTTCACACTTCTGGAACCCGATTTGATGTTTGCCCCGAGAAACCTGCGACGACGCTGATGCTCCCGAACGCCAAAGGGCGTGCTCGAGATCCATCAATTCTGTCTATCCGGTTTCCGTCTCATCATGCACAAGCACGATCTGGTCTACCTCACTGAGGATGCGTCGCACGACGCTGCTATCGAACACATCAACGAAGAAGCTTTCGGTCCCGGCCGGCATACGCGGGCCGCAGCCCGAATCCGCGAGCAGGGGCCACACGACCTTTTGCTTTCCTTCATTTGCACCGATGACGGGGAAACGATCGCATCGGTGCGAATGACGCCCGTCCAAGCCGGTTCGGTCAATGGACACCTGCTTGGGCCGCTGGCCGTTCGGCCGTCCCACAAGGGTCGCGGTATCGGCCGGGAACTGGTCCGGATTGCCGTCGACGCAGCGCGGCGCAAGGGGTCGGAGGCGGTCATTCTCATCGGCGACCCGCCTTACTACTGCCCGCTCGGCTTCGAGAAGGTTGCCCACAATGCGCTGACGTTTCCGGGCCCAGTCGATCCGGCGCGCGTGCTGGTGGTGCCGCTCGCCGAGGATGCGCATGTAAGGCTCAAGGGAACTATCGGCTGGCGGAAATAGATCGCGTGCGGTATTGAGCCTTACGCCTCGGCGCGCGCTTCGCGTGATCTTTCAGTAGCTTGAAGGGCTTTGAGCATGAGCCGCATTTCCATGGACGAGGCGCTGGATCGCGCCGGGACCGGTTCTTTCCAGCGGCGCTTGATCGGCATCTTCGGACTTGTCTGGACGGCGGACGCAATGCAGGTGCTCGCCGTCGGCTTCACCGCAGCCTCGATTGCAGCCACCTTTGGATTGACAGTTCCGCAAGCTCTGCAGACCGGCACGCTGTTCTTTCTCGGCATGCTCATCGGCGCCGTCGCCTTCGGCCGCCTGGCCGACAAGGTCGGACGGCGCCAGGTGTTGATCGCAACGGTTGCCTGCGACGCGCTTTTCGGCACGCTTTCGATCTTCGCTGCCGATTTTACCAGCCTGCTCGTGCTGCGCTTCCTCACCGGCATGGCGGTCGGCGGAACGTTGCCGGTCGACTACGCGATGATGGCCGAGTTCCTGCCCACCAAGAGCCGTGGCCGCTGGCTGGTCGCGCTGGAAGGCTTCTGGGCGATCGGAACGCTGATCGTCGCATTGGCTGCCTGGGCTGCGAGCGTTGCCGGGGTGAGCGATCCCTGGCGCTATATTTTCGCGGTCACCGCACTGCCGGCACTGCTGGGCCTGACGCTGCGCTTCTTCGTTCCTGAATCTCCCCTCTACCTCATTCGGACCGGACGGACAGGCGAGGCCAAGATGATCGTCAACAGGATGCTGGCGCTGCACCAAAAAGCGCCCCTGCGGTCCGACGACGAGATCGTCGCGACGCCGCAGGTGGCGGAAGGGATCTTCTCAGAAGAGCTTCGTCGCCGAAGCGCACTGATCCTGGCGATCTGGTTCCTGGTTTCCGTTTCCTACTACGGCGTCTTCACCTGGATGCCGGCGAAGCTGGCCGGCGACGGGTTCGGCTTCGTCCGCGGATACGGCTTTCTGGTGTTCGTCGCACTTGCCCAGGTACCTGGCTACGCGCTTGCCGCCTATGGCGTCGAGGCTTGGGGGCGCAGGCCGACGCTGATCTGTTTCTGCCTGCTTTCTGCGCTGGGGTGCCTGCTCTTCGTGGTTTCTCCGAGCGACATGCTGGTTGGCGCGTCGCTGCTGGTCATGAGCTTCGCGCTGCTCGGGACGTGGGGCGCGCTCTATGCCTTTACGCCGGAGCTCTACCCCACCGCATCGCGGGCGACGGGCATGGGATCGGCAGGCGCGATGGCGCGCCTCGGCGGGCTGCTTGCTCCGTCCCTGATGGCATTCGTCGTATCAGGTGGATTGGGCCTGGCCATCGGCCTGTTTGCGGGCCTGCTGGTCGTGGCGGCCTTTGCCGCGATGGCGATCGACGCAGAAACGCGCCAGGCAGCGCTCAGCTGATTCCGGCACCGGCAATGTGTGCAAAAACGTGTGCGGGCGGCCGATCCAGGCATCGCCATCCCCACGTCAAATTCAGTTGATCACACGACTGTCATGCGCGCTCCCTAGACTTTGGAAGCGCTCCAAAGCGGACCTGTGGTGTCAATATGATGGGGGTAGTTCGATGACCGAACATATTTCACAGAAACAAATCTTTCCGACCAGCCAGCTTGAGGATGCCGACGGCGACGGCCATAACCGCTGCGACAATCCCACCATGGGGGAGATCATTGGCCGGCGCTTCTCGCGTCGCGGTTTCCTTCAAGGATCGCTTGCCGTTTCGGCTATTGCCGCGACTGTCAGCCCAATCGCGCTGTTGAGC
The DNA here is from genome assembly GCF_000577275.2 of Rhizobium favelukesii. Classification (NCBI taxonomy): domain Bacteria; kingdom Pseudomonadati; phylum Pseudomonadota; class Alphaproteobacteria; order Hyphomicrobiales; family Rhizobiaceae; genus Rhizobium; species Rhizobium favelukesii. The sequence goes on along the minus strand of NZ_HG916852.1, from coordinate 2,908,634 downwards.
GCGCAAAAGGCTCGCGCTGCAGGCGGCTCCGCCTTCTCCTTCACTGAAGTCGAGGCCGGCGTCGATGCGGACCACCATGTCGCCGAGGGCTACAATGCCGATATTCTCTTGCGCTGGGGCGATGCCCTTTTCTCCGATTCGCCGGTCTTCGACCCGAAGCAACAGTCGGCTGCGGCGCAGAGCCGACAGTTCGGCTACAACAACGATTATGTCGGCTATATTCCGATCGATGGCTCGTCAAAGCACGGTATCCTCGTCGTCAATCACGAATACACAAACCCGCACTTGATGTTCCCCGGCCTGGTGACGATCGCCGACGGCAAGATCAAGCAAGCGAAGCTTACCAAGGAGCAGGTCGATATCGAGATGGCTGCTCACGGCGGCACGATCGTCGAGATCCGAAAAGCCGACGGCAAGTGGCAGGTCGTGCCGGACGGCAAGTACAATCGCCGCATAACCTCGGTGACCGAGACGGAACTGACCGGTCCGGTGGCGGGCCATGAGCGCGTCAAGACATCCGCCGATACGACCGGCACCAAGGTAATCGGCACGTTCAACAACTGCGCCGGCGGCGTCACGCCCTGGGGCACCTACATTATGGCCGAGGAAAATTTCCATGGCTATTTCTCCGGCGAACTGCCTGCCGATCACAAGGAGGCGGCGAACCATAAGCGCTACGGCGTGCCGGAAGGCGCCTATGAGTGGGCACACTTCTATGACCGCTTCAATGTTGCAAAGGAGCCAAACGAACCCAATCGCTTCGGCTGGATCGTCGAGGTCGATGTCCTCGATCCGACGTCGACCCCGAAGAAGCGCAGCGCGCTTGGACGCACGAAGCACGAAGGCGCTGCATCGATCGTCGACAAGGATGGCCGCGTCGTCTTCTACCTCGGCGACGACGAACGTTTCGACTACGTCTACAAGTTCGTGACGTCGGGCACCTACATGGCCAACGACCGCACTGCCAACATGAAGCTGCTCGACGAAGGGACGCTTTATGTCGCCAAGTTCACCGAGGACGGGACGCTGCAGTGGTTGCCTGTTGTCCACGGCCAGGGGCCGTTGACAGCGGAAAACGGCTTTGCCAGCCAGGCCGAGGTGCTGATCGAGACCCGCCGCGCGGCGGACCTGCTCGGGGCGACGAAGATGGACCGGCCGGAAGACATCGAACCCAATGCCGTCACCGGCAAGGTCTATGTGATGCTTACCAACAACACGAAGCGCAAGCCCGAGCAAGTGGACGCGGCCAATCCGCGTGCCGACAACGCCTTCGGCCATATCATCGAGATCACCGAGGATGGCGGTGCCTTCGGGGCAACCTCGGGCAAGTGGGAAGTCCTGCTGAAGTGTGGAGACCCTGCCGTCGCAGCCGTCGGCGCTTCCTTCTCGACCGAAACGACGAAGAACGGCTGGTTCGGCATGCCGGATAACTGTTCCATCGATGCTGCCGGCCGCCTCTGGGTCGCGACCGACGGCAATAACAACAAGGCGACAGGCCGCACCGACGGTCTCTGGGCCGTCGACACCGAAGGCGACGCGCGCGCAACCTCCAAGCTCTTCTACCGTGTTCCGGTGGGTGCCGAGCTCTGCGGCCCGCTCTTTTTGCCGGACGACCAGACGGCATTCGTAGCCGTGCAACATCCCGGCGACGGCGGCGACGACTGGTCGGGCCACGGTCGTCCGTCCTACTATGAGGATCTCTCCACCCGCTGGCCGGACTTCAAGGAGGACATGCCGGTCCGACCGGCTGTCGTTGCGATCACCAAGGTCGGCGGTGGAAAGATTGCCGTCTGACAGCTGAAAGCGACCAGTGCTCCACCGTTCGGCCGGACGGTGGAGCATCGATGTCTGGCGAAATCGCGCACCTTGTTGCGGCGTCTAATCGAGACACTTGCGCAGAAATGTGCGGGTGCGGCCTTTCGGGAATTCAGGCAATTCGCCGAAGATCTCGTAGCCTTGGCGCTGGTATGCCCGCAGCGCCTGCGGATTGAATGTATCGATCCAGGCACCGCGGCAGCCGCGTGCGGCCGCTTCCTCTTCGGCCAACGCAAGGATCTGGCCAGCCATGCCCTTGCCCCGTTCCTTGTCGGGAATGTACAGCAACTGCGTGAACAGCCAGCCCCAGGCGGTATAGCCGGAAAGGCCTCCGCTGACGTTTCCATCGGTATCACGAATGAGAACCGCGAGCGGCCGGCGTTCGGAAGGGCCAACATCATCGAGATTGAACGCCGAGAGCGCGTCGCCGATCGTCGTGAGATCATCGGCAGCGGGCGAGCCTGTGACCTCAAACTCAGCCATGCCGCTAACGCCCTTCGCGCCACCACATGGCGCCGAATGCAAGCAACAGGATACCGACACCGGCGAAGCCGGCAAACAGCGGCAGCGTGTTGATGCCTTTCAGCACCGTTTCGTTGGTAAGGTGGATCTGCATGCGATCGTTGTCGGCAACGCGGACCTGGCCACGAACCGGCAGGATCGGCGGAATGCTGATCCCGCCGCTGGCATCGGAAACGCGGGTGACGAGGCCCTTCGACTTGTCGGCAATGGGCTTCAACGCCTCGCTCGTCGAGATCATCGCCTTGAATTCCGGCGCATCGACCGCGCCGACATGAACGAGCGTCGTCATCTCGCCGTTCCTGATTTCGAAGAGGCCGATCTCGTCCATCTTCTTCTCGGCTTTGAAGAGGCCGGGCTCGGCTTGCGTCAGCGTCAGCGTCTCCGTCTTGCCGGAGGGATAGCGCACCGTCGCGTTGCCGGGGTTGGCGCCGATCGTCTGGCGCGTGATCTCCAGCGTGCGACCGGATGCCCGAGCGGTCAGCGCCTCTTCCTCAAGGGCCGGCTCTTTCATCAGCCAGTGGGCGACGCGGCGATAGAGCGACACATGCGGACCACCGCCCTCGAAGCCACGGGCCCACAGCCAGCCCTGGTCGGAGAGCAGCATGGCGACGCGACCCTGTCCGGCGCGATTGAGAACGAGGAGCGGATGGTTGTCGGCTCCGACCATTACCGTCTGGCCCTGCGGCGGCTCGACATCGACACTGCGGAACCACCGGCCCCAATGAGGCGGCTCGTCAGCGGATCCGTCGAGGCCACGGGTGACCGGATGCTTGCGGCCCTCTTCCGAAAGCCTGGGATAGAACGCCTTCTCGATCATCTGGCCGGTCGGGGCGGCCGGCAGCACGGATGACAGCGGCGTCAGCGCAATCGAATCCTGGCCGGCGTGTTCAGGGCCAGCTGCGATCAAAAGGGCGCCGCCATTTTCCACATACTGGGCGATGTAGTCGTAGTAGAGGATCGGCAGCACGCCACGGTGCTGGTAGCGGTCGAAGATGATCAGGTCGAAGTCCTTGATCTTGTCGACGAACAGCTCGCGGGTCGGGAAGGCGATCAGCGACAGCTCGTTGATCGGCGTGCCGTCCTGCTTTTCGGGCGGGCGCAGGATGGTGAAATGGACGAGATCCACCGACGCATCCGATTTCAGGAGGTTGCGCCAGGCGCGTTCGCCGGCATGCGGCTCGCCGGAGACAAGCAGAACGCGCAGGTTCTCGCGAATGCCGTCAATCACATGGACGGCGCGGTTGTTTGCCTCGGTAACCTCGCCTGGAAGGCCGCTGACCGAAAATTCGAGAACGTTGCTGCCGCCGCGTTCGACCTTGAACGAAAACGGCGTGTCGCGACCGGGCGTGGCCTGGAGCGTGGCGATCTCGTTGCCGTTGAGCTTGACCGTGACATTGGCCGTGCCGCCTGGGCTTGGGCCGTCGTCGAAGACGCGCAGCAGCAATTGCTGCTCCTCGTTGACGATGCCGAAGCGTGGTGCCTTGACGACTTCGATACGGCGGTCGAATTCGTTGGCTTTACCCGTGATCAGGCCGTGGATCGGTGCATCGAAGCCAAGTGCCTGGTTGACGGCGGGAACGTCATGGACCTCGCCGTCCGTCAGCATGATCGCGCCGCCAATGCGCGCGGGCGGCACATCCGCGACAGCCGCGGAAAGCGCGTTGAACAGCCGGGTCGAGGGTGCGTCGGAATCGTCCGGTTCCGTCGCGTCGACGTAGCGCGGTTCGATATTGGGGAAGCGAGCAAGACGCTCCTTCAACTGCGCCAGGGCATCGTCGGTCATCTTGATGCGTTCAGGCGTCTCTTGGCTCTGGCTGCGGTCGACGATGACGGGCACGACGGTCGACAGTTGCTCGCGATCTTCCTGCAGCAACAGCGGGTTGGCGAGGGCGGTCAGCAAAGCAAGCGCAGCAATCGAGCGGATCCAGGCACCGCGCACCCGGCGCCAGATGGCAAAGGCGGCGGTTGCGACGACAATGACTGCCAGACCCGCCAGGACCGGCCAAGGAATGAAAGGCGAAAAATCAACCGTCATGTCACTGTCCCAACCGTTCCAGGAGAGCGGGAACGTGGACCTGATCGGTCTTGTAGTTGCCGGTCAGCATATACATCATGATGTTGACGCCGCTGCGGTAGGCGTATTCGCGCTGCGTCTCGTCCGGCGGAACCGTCGGCAACATCGGCACCCCGTTGTCGTCGACGGCCCAGGCGCCGGCAAAGTCGTTGCCCGTGATGAGGATCGGCGAAACGCCGTCTGCCGTGCCGGTCGACTTGGCATCCGCGGCACGGTTTTCCTGTCGCGCTTCGATCCAGAGGGGGCTTCCGGTGTAGCGGCCGGGGAAGCTCGACAGCAGGTAGAAGGATTTCGTCAGCACGTGGTCCGATGGCACTGGTTCCAACGGCGGAATATCGAGATTGGCAAGGATCTGCTGCAGCCGCTCGCCATTGGCGCTGACCGAGCCGCCATTGTTGTCGAGTGCGCTGAACTGGTCGCGTGTGTCGAAGAGCACAGTTCCGCCGGAGCGCATGTAGGCGTCAATCTTGTTGATCGCCGCTGCCGAAGGCATCGGCGCGGTCGCCGAGACGGGCCAATAGATGATCGGGTAGAAGGCGAGCTCATCCTTCGTGAGATCCAGACCAACAGGTGGCGACGGCTCCAGTGTGGTGCGATAGGTCAGGAAGTCCGTCAGGCCCTCGAGCCCCCGTTCGGAGATACGATCGACGTCCTGTTCGCCGGTAACGACGAAGGCGAGGTGCGTATTGTCGAGCCGCTGGAAGATCTGCTCGTCGCCTGGCTTGGCGTCATCTGCATGCGATTGTCCGGGCTGCAGCAAGATTGCTGCACTCAGAGCAACGGCGACAAGCGCTGCCGTGCGGGCCGCTGGGCGCAGCCGCGAGAAGGCGCCGCTCATGAACATCACGATCAGGCTGTCGGCCAGCAGCAGCAGGAAGGCGATCAGGAACAGGGCAGGCTTTGCAGACCAGGTTTCACCGCCGATCAGTCCCTCGCGAACGATGGTGATCCCCGACGTGTCGAGTGGCCTCAGTTCGGCGTTCTTCGGCAGCACGTTCAGAGCGGTAAATCCTTCCTCGGACCCATACAGGCCAGGCGGGTTGTCAAAGCTGGCAAGCGGCGTGACCTTCGCGTTGGGGATCAGCGGACGCGCTGTGCCGGTCTCGGTCGTCAGCGCGCCCCTGGCCGTCAACAGGCGGAAGGGTGGCAACGCCTCGGCGCTCGAAGCGCCATTCGCTTCGGCGTTGACACCACCCGAGCGCGACAACTGGACGAGGCGGCGCAGCATTTCGACGAAATTGCCCGAAATCGGCAGGTTGGACCACGTGGCCTCGGCGCTGACGTGGAAGAGGACGATCCGGCCGGCATTGATCGGCTTCGTGGTCACGAGCGGTGTCCCATCGGCAAGGCTTGCCCAGGTGCGCTCGGCGAGATCAGGCGTCGGCTCAGCGAGAACCTGACGCTTGATGGTGACGTCCGTCGGCTTCGCCATTCCAGCGAACGGGCCGAATCCCGGAAACTCGGCCAGCGGCTGCGGTTCGGCCCAGGACAGCGCGCCGCCAAGCGCACGCTCGCCCTGGCGCAGCGTGACCGGAACCAGCGGGTCGTCGGCCGGAGCGGCGGCAAGGCGCGGCCCGGCAAAGCGGATCAAGGTTCCGCCATTCGCGATCCAGCGCTGCAACGGCGCGTAGGTTTCCTGGGGCAGGCGGCCGATGTCAGCCATGATGATCACGGACGGATTCTGCGTCAGGAGATCCGGGATCGAGGACGCGAGATCGGGCGTGTTCGGCTCTATCAGATCGGCATAGGGCTGCAGGGCGCGCTGAATGTAATAGAGCGGCGAAAGCAGCGGCTGGAACGTATCGCCGACTTCGCCGGACAATAGGACGACGCGGCGGCGCTTGAAGCCATCATCGAGCAGATGCACGGCGCCTGCCGTGGCGTGGCTGTCAATGCTGACGCGCGCGAAGTCGTTGCGCATTTCAAACGGTGCGGTGATCGATCCAGTGGCAACGCTCTGCCCCTGTTGGAAGTCGATCGAACCGGCGGCGATTGCGCGACCTTGTGTATCCTGCGCGGTCATGGGCAGCGATGCGGCACCCGCGCTGTCGAGGCGCGTGGCGGTCACCGTCATCGCATCCGCGGCATTGTTGGCTGACGTGATGGCGATCGTCTCGGCCGCGTCGCCGGACACCAAGCGCAACTGGGCAGGCGAGAGGTCGGAAAGTTGGCGGATCGTTGCGTCGCTGTCGCTTGCGGCGGCGCCATCGGTGAGGAAGGCGAGGGTGCCGGGATGGACGCCGTTCAAGGCGGCACGCAGCGCCTCAAACGCGCGCTGGCGGTCGGGCACGAGCGGCTTCGGCTGCGCGGCGCGCAGCTTGTCGCGGGCAACGGACGCCGTTCCTGGAACCGCGTCGTTGGTCGGATCGGCGGTGAAGGCGATGGCAACAGGGGTCCCGGCCGCTTCCGCGTCGTCAATCAGCGCGTCGGCGGTCTTGACGCGCTGATCCCAATCCGGCGACGTAGCCCAGCCATTGTCAACAAAGAGCACGAGCGGACCGCCGGCAGCGATTGAATTCGCGCGTGGATTGAAGACAGGGTCGGCGATCGCCAGGATGACGGCCGCGGCAAGCAGCATGCGCAGCAGCGTCAGCCACCAGGGGCTCTGGGCCGGGGTTTCCTCTCGCTTCAGAACCGTCGCGAGAATCTTCAGCGGCGGGAAGACTTCGGTCTTCGGGCGCGGCGGCGTCAATCGCAGCAGCCACCATATGATCGGCAGGGCGACGAGCGCGCCGAGGATTGCAGGATAGGCGAAAGCGAAGGGAAGGGCGTTCATCGTTGCCCTCCATGCGTCGCGCTGGCCGGCATACCCGACAGATACATGTGAACGGCGACCAGTGCTTCGGAGGCGAGATGGTCGGTGCGATGGCTGACAAAGGTCCAGCCCATGTGGCGCAGCGCCTGGCCGAGATCGTCCCTGCGGCCGAGATAGGCGCGGGTATAGGCTTCGCGGATATGCTCGGCGCGGCCGGTTGTCAGTTTCGAACCGGTCTCGGGATCGGTGAATTCGGTGCGGCCATCATAGGGGAAGAGCTCTTCGGCCGGGTCGGCGATCTCGATCACGTGGCCGCGCAGACCGCGCCGCGCCAAGGGACCGATGCGCGCCATGACCGCACGCGCGTCGTCGAGGAAATCACCGATCAGCACAAGTTCGCTCCAGCCGCGAATCATGGCCGTTTCCGGGAGGCCTCCGCTCAGCGGAGTATGCATCAATGCCGTTGCAAGTCGCTCTGCAGCGTTGCGCGCGGCGATCGGTTCCATGACGCCTGGGCATCCGATGCGCTCGCCGGAGCGCGCGAGAATCTCTGCAAGCGCCAGCATGATGACGAGTGCCCGGCCTTCCTTCGAGGCGTTTCCGAAAGTCGATTTGTACATCATCGAGGGAGACATGTCGGCCCAGAGCCAGATCGTATGGGCAGCCTCCCACTCGCGGTCGCGGATGTAGGTGTGATCGTCGCGCGCGGACCGGCGCCAATCGATGCGCGACAGGCTCTCGCCCTCGGTATAGGGACGGAACTGCCAGAAATTCTCGCCGATACCGCGTTTGCGGCGGCCATGCCAACCGGCGATCACCGTGTTGGCGATGCGCTTGGCCTCGACCAGACAATCCGGCACCAGGCTTGCCCGCTGCCTTGCGCGAGCAAGGGCGTCGTTGCCCGAAGTCGCATTGACGATCTGTCCGATGGGTGCCACGCAGACGCTTCCTTATCCCTTGGCCTGCTTGACCAGCGCGGCAATGACATCACGAACCGACATGCCTTCTGCGCGCGCCGCGAATGTCAGCGCCATGCGGTGCTGCAGGACGGGTTCGGCGAGCGCGTGGACGTCGTCGACAGACGGTGCGAGGCGGCCTTCGTAGAGGGCACGGGCGCGGGCGCAGAGCATCATGGCCTGGCCGGCACGTGGGCCGGGACCCCAGGCGACGTTCTTGTCGGTCGAGGCGTTTCCCTGACCCGGACGGGCGGAACGGACAAGCGCGAGGATGGCGTCGACCACTTTGTCGCTCACCGGCATCTGGCGGATGAGCGTCTGGATTTCGACGAGGCGCTCGGCACTCAGGATTGCTTGCGGCGCCGTTTCGCCGATGCCAGTCGTCTCGAGCAGGATCTGTCGCTCGGCAGCGAGCTCCGGATAGTGGACGTCGACCTGGAGAAGGAAGCGGTCGAGCTGTGCCTCGGGCAAGGGGTAGGTGCCTTCCTGCTCCAGTGGATTTTGAGTGGCGAGGACGTGGAATGGGGCCGGCAGGTCGTAGCGATGACCGGCGACGGTGATGTGGTACTCCTGCATCGACTGCAGCAAAGCCGACTGCGTGCGCGGCGACGCGCGGTTGATTTCGTCGGCCATGAGGAGCTGGGCGAACACGGGTCCCTTGACGAAACGGAAGGAGCGGCGGCCGCTCTCGTCCTGGTCCATCACCTCCGAGCCAAGAATGTCGGACGGCATCAGATCCGGCGTGAACTGGATGCGGTTGGAGGCGAGGCCAAGCACTTCGCCGAGCGTGGTGACGAGTTTGGTCTTGGCGAGACCCGGCACACCCACCAGCAGGGCATGGCCGCCCGAGAGAACCGCAAGCAGGGTGTTCTCGACGACGCTTTCCTGGCCGAAGATCACCTTGGAGACTTCGCCCCGGATGGCGGCGATATCTGCAAGTGCCTTCTCGGCCGCGGCGACGATCGCCTTTTCATCAAGCGGGGCTTCGGTCTTCATCATACCCATTAGGCATCTCCAGCGGCTGATATCATTCGTCGCGAATCGGCAGACTTACTCGCAAGCCTCATACCAGATAGAGTTATGGAGATGTTGCGGGCTGACAAGTTGGTTCCGAATGACTATCTCGTGACCTTCTGGAGTTAAACACAAACCGGGACAGAAGAATGGCAGCCGAAGAGATCAAAGCAACGACGGACGCGGCCGGTCTTGCAGCGCTGATTTCACGCGCCGCCGGCGATGCGGGCAGCAAAACGCGCGGGCTTCCTCCCGTCGATAAATGGAACCCGCCCTTCTGTGGCGATATCGACATGGAAATCCGCGCCGACGGCACATGGTTCTACATGGGAACGCCGATCGGCCGGGCGCCGCTCGTCAGACTGTTTTCAACGGTCCTCCGAAAGGATGAGGACGGGAAGACGTATCTTGTAACGCCTGTGGAAAAGGTCGGCATCCGGGTCGTCGACGCACCCTTTGTGGCGGTTGAAATGAATGCCGGCGAAAGAGATGGCGAGCCGTTGCTGACGTTCCGGACCAATGTTGGCGACGTGATAGAGGCCGGAGTGGAGCATCCTCTCCGCTTTGTAATTCACGGCGAAAACAGCCAGTTGAAGCCCTATCTTCATGTGCGCGGGCAACTGGAGGCGCTGGTTTCCCGCCCGATCATGTACGAACTCGTCGAATGCGGCGAACGCCTTGAGGTCGATGGCAAGACGATGTTCTGCCTGCGCTCCGGTGGCGTGACGTTTGCCGTCATGCCGGCGGACGAACTGGATAAGCTTTCCCGATGAACAACGTTTTGACTGACCGCCACGCGCTCTATTCCGCGGCCGAATTTCGTCGTCGCGCGCTTCATCAGAGCGGCGGACCGGTGGATATGTCATGGCGCGACCACGGCGATCACATCCTCAATCCTGATATCGTCGCGCAGGTGGAGTCCTTCAAGCTTCGTGATGCTGCGGTCCTGGTGCCGGTGATCGACGACGGGGACGAGGCGCATGTCATCTTCACGCAGCGCACAGCGACACTGCGCAAACATTCCGGACAGATCGCGTTTCCGGGCGGCAAGATCGATGCCATCGACGGATCCGCAGAAAGAGCTGCAATCCGGGAAACCGAGGAGGAAATCGGTATCGACGGGTCGTTTGTCGAGACCGTGGCGCGGCTTCCGAACTACCTCGCGTCGACTGGCTTCCGTATTACGCCGGTGCTCGCGGTCGTCCGGCGCGGCTTCGAATTGAAGCTTAACCCCACCGAGGTGGATGACGTCTTCGAAGTGCCGCTGTCCTTTCTCATGAACCCGGCCAATCACAGCCGCGACAGGCGTGTGCTCGACGGTCTCGAACGACATTTCTACCGGATGCCCTATGAAAGCCGGATGATCTGGGGCATTACCGCGGGCATCGTCCGCACCCTCTATGAAAGGCTCTATGCATGACCAACCTTGGCCACGAGGCTTGGTTTAAGGATCCGGCTCTGACACGCGTGTTGTCGCTTCTCAACGCCGACGGCGCAGAGGGGCGCGTCGTCGGCGGGGCGGTCCGCAACAGCCTGATGGGTCTGCCCGTCAGCGATATCGACGTGGCCACGACACTCACGCCGGAACAGGTCATCAAACGCGCCGCCGCCGCTGCCATCAAAGCCGTTCCGACAGGCGTTGCACATGGTACGGTGACCCTTGTCATCGACGGCAAGCCCTTCGAAATCACGACGCTGAGGGCCGATGTCGAGACCGACGGACGCCGGGCCAAGGTTGCCTTCAGCTCGGATTGGCAGACTGACGCGGAGCGCCGCGACCTGACGATCAATGCGCTTTATGTCGACTCCAAGGGCGATGTGATCGACCTGGTCGGTGGACTTGCCGATATCGAGAAGCGCAACATCCGCTTCATCGGGGACGCCGCGACGCGTGTTGCCGAGGACTATCTGCGTATCCTGCGATTTTTCCGGTTTTTCGCCTATTATGGTTCGGGCCGTCCGGATGCCGAGGGGCTGAGGGCGTGCGCATCGGCTCGCGCCAAGCTGAAGACGCTTTCTGCCGAACGGGTCTGGTCGGAACTCCGTAAGCTGTTCAGCGTGGAGGATCCCGGGCGGGCGCTCTTGTGGATGCGACAGGTCGGCGTGCTCAGCGAAATCCTGCCGGAGACGGAGAAGTGGGGGATCGACACCATTCCGACGCTGATCAACACGGAGAGGGCGCTTGGCTGGAAGCCGGACCCGCTTCTGCGCCTCGCCGCCATCGTTCCTTGCGATGCCGATCGCCTGGAGAAGATGGCAAGGCGCCTCAAGCTCGCCAATGCGGAAGCCGCCTATTTCAAAGCGTGGACCAGGGCGCCCGTTATCAACGATGAATTGTCTTCGGCCGCCTTTGCGCGGCTGCTCTATCGGCACGGCGCGGACGGGATTGCAACCCGCTTGAAACTTGCACTGGCAACGGCGCGGGGCAAGGCGGAAGCCGACATGCAGGAGATGGCTCGCTGCGCAAGGCTCGGCAAGCTGCTCGAACTGGCTGAAAACTGGAAAAAACCAAAGTTCCCGATCAATGGCGGCGACGTCATGGGCGCGGGCGTGCCGGCCGGGAAGCCGGTCGGTGAGACGCTGTCGGCATTGGAAGACATCTGGGTCGAGGAAAACTTCACGCCGGACCGGGCGGCGCTGCTCGCCCGGCTGAATGATCTGACAAAATAGCTCAGGCCGCCGTCGCCTCGTTGCGGATCCGAGCCTTGATGTTCTCGATCATGTTTTCGCGGATGACGGTTTCGCCGTGGGCGTTGCGCATATGCTCGACAGCGCGGCGGACGATTTCGGCATCATCATTCGCCCTGGTATGCCAGTCGCATCCGGGGACGAGCGTGCCACATTCGAAGAGTCTCATTCTTTCCTCCTTCTTTCGGATTTCAACGACGTCACGCGCTGCGTAATGCCTGAATGTTCGAAGCGGTAGGAAGGTTCCGGCCGGCGCGAAGGACCGGCCGGTTTTTCATTTTCTTGTTAATCGGGCATCGCCCAGGCTCTGAAGCAATCGATTGCTGCTTTGCTGTCCTGAATCTTTGCCAGACGATCAAGTTCTTCCGGCGTCTTACCACCGGCCAGCTGAAGCTTCACTTGCTCGATAAAGCACGAAAGTGGCAGATCGGACCCACTCTTCGCCCGAAACCCTTCGGCAATCCGGCTCAAAAACTCCGGCGTATCGATGGGCGGGCGAGGCTCCGGAGCACCCGCCGGTGCTGCAGAGCTGCTTTGTATCGTCATGACAATCCTCCTGCGATTGTTACGCGTACATGCATAAACTTAGTAGTCCAGTCTCCGAATTTAAGCCCTCCCGGCGCGTTTTTTTGTCAGGTCACGGCCAGCGGACGAGCGGGGGTAAGGATGAGAGAATGGACTCTACGTTTCCTCCTGTCTTGAGGCCAAAGATTGTACCTCGATCATAGAGCAAATTGAACTCAACATAGCGTCCACGGCGAATCAATTGTTCGTCACGATCCGCGTCTGTCCACGGTTTATTGAGGTTGGAGCGAACGATCCGTGGATAAACCATGGCAAACGCCCTTCCGACGTCGCGGGTGAAGGCGAAATCGGCGTCCCAGCCGCCGGCCTCCTCACGGGAGTGCAGCCAATCATAGAAGATGCCGCCGATGCCGCGCGGCTCGTTGCGGTGCTTGAGGAAGAAATACTCGTCGCACCACGTCTTGTAGGCGGCGTAGTCGGCGACACCGGAGTGGCTTCGGCAGGCAATCTCCATGGCCTTGTGGAAGAGCTGGCTGTCCTCGTCTTCCTGCGTGCGGCGGCGATCAAGCACCGGCGTCAGGTCGGCGCCGCCCCCAAACCAGCGGCTCGAGGTGACCACCATGCGCGTGTTCATGTGAACGGCCGGCACGTTGGGATTGACAGGATGGGCGATCAGCGAAATGCCCGAGGCCCAGAAGCGAGGGTCCTCCTTGGCGCCGGGCATCTGGGCGCGCAGGTCCGGCGCGAACTCTCCGTAGACGGTGGAGGTGTGCACCCCAACCTTCTCGAAGACGCGGCCGTGCATCATCGACATGCGGCCGCCGCCACCGGCACCATTTTCGCGCGACCAGTCCTTCGCCACAAAGCGGCCCGGCTCTCTATCGCAGAGCGGGCCGGAGAGTTCGTCTTCCAGCGCTTCGAACGAGGAGCAGATCGTGTCGCGAAGACTTTCGAACCATGCCCGGGCAGTCGACTTCTTCTCTTCGATATCATCCGGCAGGCCGATCGGAAGTTCCGGTCTTTCCATTCTGTCTCTCTCCGAGCGGGTCGCCAGTCGACTCGCGCTTTCGTCTTTGCTGCTCTGATAGCAGCTGGGGCAGGGTCCTGCCAGCAGAGCAGGTGATTGAGGCTTCCTCAGATTCGACTCGCAAAACGCGATTTTCGATATTACCTTTTTCCGACAGAGGTAGGCACATGACGAAAATTCCTGGACCTCCGTCGTTCGACGGTCTCAAGCGACGGATTGCTGCCCACCGGGCGGAAGGCACGCCCCGCAAGAACGACCGTTTCGTCCGACAAACCTATTGCCTCAATCTCCTCGAGGCCCGCGCCAAGGCGCGCGAATGGTTCGACGAATATCCCAAGGCTGCATATTGGACGGAAGTCGAGAGCTGGCGCCAGCTGGAAGGCGACCAGATCGAATTCACGATGCGCCGGCTGCCGTCGGCCGACTGAGCGGCGTTACTCGGCGGCGCCTTTCAGCCTGCTTTCGATGAGCAGTCCGCTTTCGTCGAGGATCGGGTGTGCGACCGAAACAATGTGGGCGTTGATGCGCTTCAGGTCGCGCAGCATGTCCAGGTGCAATGAGCTTGTCTGCAGGCTGTCAGCGCGACCGTGGCGCAGGCGCTCCAGATGTCGTTCCGAGGACTGCTTCTCCATCCGGCGAACCTCGACCTTCACCTCCATCAGCTGCTTGGCAAGGTTGAAGTCGCGGGTGACGAGGATCGTCTGGGCGATGCGCAGATTGTCGATCGTCAGGTGGAAGAGCTTGCGCAGTTCCTCGTAGCCCTCCTCGGAAAATTTCAGGCCCAGCGAAACCTTCTTCGAAACCTGCGGCGTCAGGCCCTTCTCGATGATGTCACCGATATGTTCGAGGTTGATCGCGTAGTCGATGATGACGATGGAGCGGCGACCATCCTCTTCGCTCAGACCGGCGTGGCCGAGCTTGGACAGGTAGATTTTCACCTCCTGCTGCAGGCTGTCGACCCGCTTTTCCAGCGACGGGATTTCCTTGAGCTTCGCCAGCTCGTTGTTTTCAAAAGCGTTCGAGGCGCGCAACAACATGCGTTCGATCAGATCGCCGACGCCGAGCACTTCCCGCGTCGCGCTGGCGAGGGCGACAACAGGCGTCGAAAGTTCATGCTGGTCGAGGTATCTCGGTGCGCTGTCTGGCTGCGTGTCGTCAGGCACCAGTCTCAGCATCAGCCGCGAGAGTGGGCGCGAGAAGGGCCAGGCAAGCGCCGCGAGGATCAGGTTGAAGCCGAGATGGGCGTCGACGGGCAGTTTTGCCGGCGCCAGCGGCAGCGTTGCCAGCAGTTCCGCGCCGTAGCCTGCGAGCGGCAACGCGATCAGGCAGCCGGTTGCCCGCACGATCAGATTGCCCAGTGTGACGCGCTTGGCGGCTGCCGGCCCGCCGAGCGAGGCAATGACCGGGGGAACGGCGCCGCCGAGGTTGGCGCCGAGCACCAGCACGATGACCAGTCCGGCCGACAGGATGCCCGTCGAGGCAAGCGATAGAATGAGAACGACGGCGGCAAGGCTCGACGACGAGATGAAGGCGATGCCGGTGGCAAAGGCAAGTGCGACCGGCCAGGCATTGTCGAGCAGGGCGATGAAGGCACTAAGGGCGGGCGACTGCCGCATCGGCTCGGTGGCGCTGCTCAGGAGATGCAGCGACAGCAGCATCAGGCCGATGCCGATCAGGGCCGCGCCGCCGCCCTGTCGTGCCGACGAGCCGCTGCGATGAAGGATCATTCCGGCAAGGATCACCAGAGGAGACAGCCACGCGATGCCGGTGGCGACGATCCAGGCGGTCACCGCGGTTCCGACATTGGCGCCGAGCAGGACGACTTGCGCCATGCGCTGCTTCACCAGTTCGCGCTCGACGAAGGAGGCGACCATCAGGGCCGTCGCGGTCGAGCTCTGCAGCGCGACCGTGGCGACGAAGCCGGACGCGAACGAGCGCAAGCCACTGCGGGTGCCGGTCGCAAGGCCGCTGCGCAGTCGCGCTCCAAACGCTCGGGAAACGCCGTCCTTTACCTGTGCCAGGCCAAACAGTAGCAGGGCTACCGCGCCGAACAGGTTGATCATGACGATCGTCGATTCCATTCTACCGTTTCTTTTGTCTCTTATGCGAACAGGCGCCTTCCTGTTCGAATCTCTCTTTGCCAAGTGATTGAAAACATGGCCTTCCGCACACTTTTTTAATTGTCCGGCTAAAAACTATACGCCGCTCAGGAAAATTCACAACGCCGTTCGCGACATATTCTGGGGCTCTATCGGCATTTCATGTCACCGGGCCGGAAATCAACCCCAGACAGTCTGCCGCATGGCTTCTCCGACGATCATCGCGGCCGAGACGGCAACATTGATCGAGCGTTGACCTTCAACCATCGGAACAAGGATCCGGGCGTCGGCTGCCGTATGCACGTGGTCCGGGACGCCGGCGCTTTCGCGGCCGAAAAGCAGGATGTCGTCGGCGTGAAACGCGAAGTCGGTGTAACGGCCGGACGACTTGGTGGATGCCAGCACCAGGCGTCGGCCGGTGTTCTTTCGCCAATCTTCGAAGCGATCCCAATTGACGTGGCGGGTGAGGGCGGCTGCGGCGATGTAATCCATGCCGGCCCGCTTGAGGTTTCGGTCCGATATATCAAAGCCCGCCGGCTCGATGATATCGACACCAAAGCCGAGGCAGGCGGCAAGACGCAGGATGGTACCGGTATTGCCGGGGATGTCAGGCTGATAGAGGGCTAGTCTGAGGTCTGCCATGGTGCGGTCGTCTTCTTCGGTTTTCGTCGAACGAGACCTATTGCAACTGTGATTTCGGTGCAATAGGACGCATTTTGACCCTGAAATGTTCAATTTCCGGCAGATCGGGGCTGGAAATTTCATCGAATTCGCGTTATCGGTGCATATCTTTTAATCGCCAGCAGGGAGCGCCAGATGGAAATATTGCCGCGTATGCGCTCTCGACGCGTGAACCCACGAGTGGCGATCTGGCACGCCTAGTGCCATTTCTTTCCTGAATTCCCATTTGTAATCCATTGCGCGGCTGTCGTGGCCTCGCCTCGTGAACATCCGGTTCCCATATGAGCTCAAGCGCCCCCTTTTTGGCCGAGCCGGGAGGCCGGAACTGCGAAGTTTCGGAGCATTTTCATGTTTGGCTGGTTCGAACAGCGACTTAACCCCTTCCCGAGCGAGGAGCCGGTTGCTCCTCCGAAGGGCCTTTTTGCTTTTTGCTGGCACTATACGAAGCCGGCAGCACCGTGGCTTGCCATCATGGCGGTCCTGACGGCGCTGATCGCCGTCGGTGAGGTGGCTCTCTTCCAGTTCCTCGGCGACATCGTGGACTGGCTGACGAATGCCGACAAGGCAACGTTCCTGCAAACGGAGTGGCCGAGGCTGGCATGGATGGGAGCGTTGATCCTCATCGGCCTGCCGCTGGCGGCGGGCATAGATTCGCTCATCATGCATCAGGTGCTTCTCGGCAACTACCCGATGATCGCGCGCTGGCAGATGCACCGCTTCCTGCTGCGTCACAGCATGACGTTCTTTGCCAACGAGTTTGCCGGACGCGTTGCGACGAAGGTGATGCAGACCTCGCTTGCGGTGCGTGAAACGACGATGAAGATCCTTGATGTCTTCGTCTATGTCGTGACGTATTTCCTGTCGATGATCATCGTCATCGCTGCTGCCGACTGGCGGCTGATGATCCCGATCCTCGTCTGGCTCGCCGTCTACGTCGCCATCGTGTCCTACTTCGTGCCACGGCTGCGCAGGATCGCGGCGCAGCAGGCGGATGCGCGCTCGATCATGACGGGTCGGGTGGTCGACAGCTACACGAACATCGCGACGGTCAAGCTGTTTTCGCATGCCGGCCGCGAGGAGACCTATGCGCGTAGCGGTATGGAGGAGTTCCTTGGAACCGTTCATGCGCAGATGCGCCGCGTCACGTTGTTTCACATCGCCGTCTACATGAACAACTGCGTGGCGTTGTTCGTGGTGTCGGGCCTGTCCATCTGGTTCTGGCTGAACGGACAGATCTCCGTCGGCGCCATTGCCATCGCGATCGGTCTTGCCATGCGCGTCAACGGCATGTCGCAGTGGATTATGTGGGAGGTCTCGGCGCTGTTCGAGAACATCGGCACGGTCTATGACGGCATGGAAATGATGACGAAGAAACACGACATCGTCGACGAGCCGGGCGCGCCGCAACTGTCTGCCAAGAAGGGTGCAATCCACTACGACCGCATCCGCTTCCATTACGGCAAGGGCAAGGGCGTCATCGACAGTCTCTCTCTCGACATCAAGGCGGGCGAGAAGGTCGGTCTGGTCGGTCGTTCCGGCGCCGGCAAGACCACACTGATGAACCTGCTGCTGCGCTTCTACGATCTGGAGGCTGGCCGCATCACCATCGATGGGCAGGACGTCTCGACCGTTTCTCAGGAGAGCCTACGCGAACTGATCGGCGTCGTGACGCAGGATACCTCCCTGCTGCACCGTTCGATCCGCGACAACATCGCCTATGGCCGCCCCGAGGCGACAGATGCCCAGGTGATCGAAGCCGCCAAGCGGGCCAACGCCTGGGAATTCATCGACGGGCTTGTCGACATGCAGGGCCGCAAGGGGCTCGACGCGCAGGTTGGCGAGCGTGGTGTCAAGCTCTCCGGCGGTCAGCGCCAGCGCATCGCGATCGCCCGCGTCTTCTTGAAGGACGCGCCGATTTTGGTCCTCGACGAGGCGACATCGGCGCTCGACTCCGAGGTCGAAGCGGCGATCCAGGAGAACCTGTTCGCGCTGATGGAAGGCAAGACGGTGATTGCAATCGCACATCGCCTGTCGACCCTGACCGAGATGGACCGTCTGATCGTGCTCGACAAGGGCAGGATCATCCAGGCCGGCGCCCATGTCGAGCTTGTCGAACAAGGCGGCATCTATGCGGACCTGTGGAGCCGGCAATCGGGCGGCTTCCTGGCCGATCATTCGGAAGAGGCGGAAGAGGCGGCCGAATAAACCAGAAGCCCTCCCTGCAGATGCGGAGAGGGCTTCTCTTTTTAAGTCTATGGATGTGGGGTCAGAGGCTGTCTGCCCAATCTTTCACCCGGTTTCCTTCGACAAGCATGCTATTGGTCGACGCAAGCGTACGCAATGCGAACAGACGCCGCTCTTCCTCACGATCGATCCACGCAGAGATCGCCTCGGCAATAGCTTGGTCGTAGGATATGTCCAACTGTTCAACGAGTGCATCAAGTCGTGCCGCAAGCGGCAGCGGAATACTCGACATGATTGCCTTTCTTGCTTGCATCGCGGCCGTCTCCCGTAAGAATCCATTGTACCCCGAGATTGTGACGAGGTCAGTCTCATTCAACGACGATGCCGTTGTTGTTACCGATTGTTACGAAAATATAGGGTTGCGCCCTGGGGCCGTCGCTTTCCCGCTCCGGCTATTAAGCCTATATCGCAAATATGCTGATAAAACGACTCCTCCGTGCTTTCGAAAATTGGATTAATCCCTTTGCGCCGCGGGAAAACATTCAACCACCGCGCTCTACGTTTGGATTCGTCTGGTTCTATATCGGTCAAGCGAAGGCGCCGTTCGTGGCGATGCTCCTGCTCGGCGGGATGTCGGCGGCGATCGAGGCGGCACTGTTCTGGTTCGTCGGGCGGCTCGTGGATATTCTTTCGACGATCACGCCGGCGGCAGGCTGGAGCGGTCTCCTTGCCGCGCACGGCGCCGAGTTGTTCAGCATGCTCGTTCTTATCGGCATTGTCCGCTTTGTCGTCGCGCTGTTGATCGCGCTCGTCGATCAGCAGGTGATCACGCCCGGCTTCTACAACCTGGCGCGCTGGCAATCCTATCTGCATGTTTCGAAACAATCGCTGTCCTTCTTCCAAAGCGATTTCTCGGGTCGCATCGTCACCAAGGTCTGGTCGGCCGGGCAGGCCACGGGCGACTTGGTCACGTCGCTGATGGAGAGTGTCTGGTTCGTCGGCATTTATGCGGCGACGACGCTGGTGCTCGTCGCAGGCCTCGATTTCTCGCTTGCCGTGGTCGTGCTCTGCTGGCTGTGCGCCTTCGCCGTTCTGGCGCGCTATTTCGTGCCGCGCATCCGGTTTCATTCCCGCCAAACAGCTGAAGCCGCCTCGATGATCAACGGGCGCATGGTGGACGCGTACAGCAATATCCAGACCTTGAAGCTGTTTGCGCGCGATGAGGAGAGCGACCGCTACATGCGGCAAGGCTTCGACTTCTATCAGGAGACGGTGCTGCGGTTCACGCGCTTCATCACCGGCGTACGCGCCTCGATGGCGCTGCTCTCGGGCATCATGATCGTCACGATGGCGGCGCTCTGCGTTCATTTGTGGCTGGCCGGCCTTGTCAGTTCCGGTGCTGTGGCGTTCTCGCTTGCGCTTGTCTTGCGCCTCAACTTCCTTCTGGGTCGGCTGATGACCCAGTTCAACGGCATCATGCGCAACCTCGGCACGATCCAGAATGCTGCCGAGCTGATTTCGCAGCCGCTCGGACTGGTCGATCGCCCCGACGCGCCCGACCTTGTCATCCGACAGCCCGGCATCCGCTTCGAGAACGTCTCCTTCCACTACGGCAGGGAAAGCGGTGTCATCGACAACTTCTCGCTGACGATCGAACCGGGGGAGAAGGTCGGTATCGTCGGGCGCTCCGGTGCTGGCAAGTCCACACTGGTGAACCTGCTGTTGCGCCTCTACGACCTCGAAGGCGGACAGATATTGGTCGATGGCCAGGACATTGCAGCCGTCAGGCAGGAAACCCTGCGCATGCAGATCGGCGTCGTCAGCCAGGATACGTCGCTGCTGCATCGCTCGGTCCGGGACAATATCCTGTTTGGGCGCCCTGATGCGGGCGAGGCGCGGCTGATGGAGGCGGCGCGGCGCGCAGAAGCGCTTGGCTTCATCGAGCGCCTGCAGGACCAGAATGGCCGCAACGGCTTCGATGCACATGTCGGGGAACGTGGCGTGAAGCTCTCCGGCGGTCAGCGCCAGCGCATCGCGATTGCACGCATCATGCTGAAGGATGCGCCGATCCTCGTGCTCGACGAAGCCACCTCGGCGCTGGATTCCGAGGTGGAAGAGGCAATCCAATCCAACCTGATCGGCCTGATGCAAGGCAAGACGGTGCTGGCCATCGCGCATCGGCTCTCGACCATTGCCGCCCTCGACCGATTGATCGTCGTCGACGAGGGCGAGATCATCGAAGAGGGAACACACGAGACCCTGCTGAAGCGTGGCGGTCTCTATGCCGAACTCTGGGCACGGCAATCAGGCGGGTTCCTCGCCACCGATTTCGAGGCGTCGACGCCTCTGTCAACCGTCGACCGCAAACTCGGCCATGAGGCCAAAGTGGTTTGACCCCATATTGTCTTCGATCCGTTCGACCGACTTCAGCCGCAGCGGAGGGCGGGCGAGGACGTGGTCGATGCCGATGCCGAGGCGGCCCGCCCTGATCGGCCAGGTCGCCGGTTCCGGAAAGACGGAGTGAAAGCCGGCCCTGCGCATCAAACGCTGGATGTGTGGGTCGGCGATTGCGGAATTGAAGTCTCCGGCAAGAACGAGCGGGCCGTCGATCGCACCTGCCGCCGATCTGAGATCGACGAGTTCGTCTGTCTGGAAGTCATCGAAATAGGGTTTGGCGAGGTGGGCTGCCAGGAAATTGACCTTGGTTCCGTCGAAGTCGATGGCAGAGCGCGTCAGCCGGTTGCGCCAAAGCTCACCTAGGCTGCTGACCTTCTTGTCGACAAACGGCCGCTTCGAGAGGACAAGCGTGTCGCATTCGTTGGTCTCCGCACCGCAGCCTATGTGATAGGGATATGTGCCAGACAGGCGCGCGATGTGCGGGCGAAGGGGTGCAGCCTCCAGGATGTTCACGACATCCGCATTCGAGGCGATGATGAAATCCGCAATGCGGGCTGCATTGGAGACGTTCTCGTGCTCGATATTGAAGGACATCAGCCTGAAAAGCGGTGGCGTCTCGGCACGTGCCGGGGGTGCCTCAAACTCCCGCAGCATGATCACGCCATGTCCAAGCAACATCGCGGCGATGGAAAGCAGCACGTAGGCATACCAGTGCCGCCTGAGGATGAGAAGGACCAGGCAGCCTGCGATCGCAACCAGAGCAAAGTGGATCTGAAAGCTATAGACGAAGGCCAGAAGCCACACATGTGTGATATAGCGCAAAGACACCAGCGCCAGTAACAGCGAGAGGAGAACACTCCCTATGCAGTATAAAGTGTCTTTCATCGGCGGGCGCTGGGATGGGGAGAGGTTTGTGGCGGTCGCCTAGCACGAGGTTCGAATTGGTGCAATGCACAACTGTGGCAAGCATGTGATTGTCTTCGAAAATCATCTGAAAATTCCCGCGACATTGTGCCCACATGGCCTTGCCAAGGCTGGACATAATTTGCGATCAAGCTTAGAACGCGCCGGATTGGTGGGGAATCTAAGGTCGAATTGTGTCGCGACAGATTCGCCGCCGCGAGGGGAAGGCGGAGTTCCGCAAAAATTGCGTAGAGGATG
This sequence comes from Rhizobium favelukesii, assembly GCF_000577275.2. Taxonomy (NCBI): domain Bacteria; kingdom Pseudomonadati; phylum Pseudomonadota; class Alphaproteobacteria; order Hyphomicrobiales; family Rhizobiaceae; genus Rhizobium; species Rhizobium favelukesii. The sequence continues at coordinate 2,886,736 of NZ_HG916852.1, read as the reverse complement.
GTTTAAGCCGTGAGCGAACACGAAACGACAAGCGAGATCACGGGCGAGCCCACTCGCCGTGATTTCCTTTATCTCACCACTGGTATGGCGGGCGCTGTCGGCGCCGTTTCGGTCGCTTGGCCGTTTATCGATCAGATGCGTCCGGATGCCTCCACGCTGGCTCTGGCTTCCATCGAAGTCGACGTTTCCAGCCTCGAGCCCGGAATGTCGCTGACCGCCAAGTGGCGCGGCAAGCCGATCTTCATCCGCAACCGTACCCCTGAGGAAGTGAAGGCTGCCGATGAGGTTGCGCTGTCCGATCTGAAGGATCCGGTCGCGCGCAACGCCAACCTGCCTTCAGACGCCCAGGCGACTGGCGTTGACCGTTCCGCCGGCAAGGACAAGGAAAACTGGATCGTCATGATCGGTTCGTGCACCCATCTCGGCTGCATCCCGCTCGGCCAGGCCGGCGAATACAATGGTTGGTTCTGTCCCTGCCATGGCTCGGTCTACGATACGGCCGGCCGCATCCGCAAAGGTCCGGCGCCGCAGAACCTGGCGATCCCGACCTATTCGTTCATTTCCGATAAAGTAATCAAGATCGGTTGAGGGGGACTGATTTATGAGTGGCCATTCCAGCTACGAGCCATCAACCGGCCTAGAGAAGTGGATCGATTCGCGCCTGCCTTTGCCGCGCATGGTCTACGACAGTTTCGTCGCATATCCGGTTCCGCGGAACCTGAACTATGCCTATACCTTCGGCGCCATGCTTGCCGTCATGCTCATCGTGCAGATCTTAACCGGCGTCGTGCTTGCCATGCACTATGCCGCGGAAACGACGGTTGCGTTCAACTCCGTCGAGAAGATCATGCGTGACGTCAACCATGGCTGGCTGCTGCGCTATATGCACGCCAACGGCGCCTCCTTCTTCTTCGTTGCCGTCTATCTGCACATCGCCCGTGGTCTCTACTACGGCTCCTACAAGGCGCCGCGTGAGATCCTCTGGATCCTCGGCGTCCTCATCTACCTCCTGATGATGGCGACCGGCTTCATGGGCTACGTTCTGCCCTGGGGTCAGATGTCCTTCTGGGGCGCGACCGTTATCACCGGCTTCTTCTCCGCATTCCCGCTGGTCGGCGAGTGGATCCAGCAGTTCCTGCTCGGTGGTTTCGCCGTCGAGAACCCGACGCTGAACCGCTTCTTCTCGCTGCACTACCTGCTGCCCTTCGTCATTGCCGGCGTCGTCGTCCTGCATATCTGGGCGCTGCACGTTGTCGGTCAGACGAATCCGACCGGCGTCGAGGTCAAGACCAAGACGGATACCGTTCGCTTCACACCTTACGCGACCCTCAAGGATGCGCTTGGTGTGTCGATCTTCCTGCTGGTCTACGCCTACTTCGTCTTCTACATGCCGAACTTCCTTGGCCACCCGGACAACTACATTCCGGCTGATCCGTTGAAGACGCCTGCCCACATCGTTCCGGAATGGTACTTCCTGCCGTTCTACGCGATGCTGCGCTCGATCACCTTCAACATCGGACCGATCGACTCCAAGCTCGCCGGCGTCCTGGTCATGTTCGGCGCCATCATCGTGCTGTTCTTCCTGCCCTGGCTCGATACGTCGAAGGTTCGCTCGGCTGTCTATCGCCCGTGGTACAGGGTGTTCTACTGGCTGTTCGTCGCCAATGCCATCGTTCTCGGTTGGCTCGGTTCCCAGCCTGCCGAGGGCCTGTTCACCACCATCTCGCAGATCTGCACGCTGCTATACTTCGCCTTCTTCCTGGTCGCCATGCCGGTTCTCGGCCTCGTCGAGACGCCGCGCCGCTTGCCAAATTCAATTACGGAAGCGGTTCTGGAAAAGCGCAACAAGGCTGCCGCCGCTGAGCCGGTCAAGGCCTGAGCGTGCGACAGGAAGGGAAGAGAAACATGAAAAAGCTTGTTACAAGCCTCCTGTCGCTTGCTGTCGTCGCCGGTTTGAGCGGCGCAGCATTCGCCCAGGAAGCCGCCTCGAACGGCGCCGAGCCGGCGCATCATGCCGAAGGCGAGACGCCGCACTATCCGCTGCTTCATCCCAAGCATGAACACTGGACCTTTGCCGGCCCTGTCGGCCACTACGATAAGGGCCAGTTGCAGCGCGGTCTGAAGGTCTACACGGAAGTCTGTGCGGCCTGTCATTCGATGAGCCTTGTGCCCTTCCGAACGCTTGGGGATCTTGGCTACTCGGACGCTCAGGTGAAGGCCTTTGCCGCCAACTACGAGGTTCAGGACGGTCCGAACGCCAGCGGTGACATGTTCACCCGCAAGGCCATCCCGTCGGATTACTTCCCATCGCCGTTCCCGAACCACGAAGCGGCGGCAGCGGCCAACAATGGCGCGGCGCCCCCGGATTTCTCGCTGATTGCCAAGGCGCGCGGCATCGAACGTGGTTTCCCGCAATTCCTGATCGACATGATCCCGTTCGTCGGCGGTTATCAGGAAGGTGGCCCTGACTACATCTACTCGCTGCTGACCGGCTACGACCAGCAGCCGCCGGCCGGCGTTCAGGTGGCCGATGGGACGCACTATAACCCGTACTTCGCCAATGCCGCTGCTCTGGCGATGCCGAAGCCGCTGTCCGACGGCCAGGTGAGCTATGACGACGGTGCGCCGGCGACGGTCGACCAGTACGCCAAGGACGTCTCGTCCTTCTTGATGTGGGCTGCCGAGCCGCATCTCGAAGATCGCAAGCGCACCGGCTTCATGGTCATGGTCTTCCTGGTGATCTTCACGGGACTGATCTATCTGACCAAGCGTTCGGTCTATGCGAACAAGGAACACTGAGAGCTTTGCTCCAGGATCTAGGGAAAGGCGGCCTTCGTGCCGCCTTTTTTGTTGGTTCCGACAGTGGCAATTGATAGGGTGCGCCGAATGAAGCCCTGCAGAATATGGATACTCCATGAGTGATACGATTTCGGAGCTTGCAGCCAGCATCCGCTCCATCCCGGACTACCCAAAGCCCGGCATTATTTTCCGTGACATCACCACGCTTCTCGGCAATCCGCGCGCCTTCCGCCGCGCCGTCGATGAACTGGTGCAGCCCTATGCAGGCCTGAAGATCGACAAGATTGCCGGAACCGAAGCGCGGGGCTTCATTCTGGGCGGTGCGGTGGCGCATCAGCTTTCGGCGGGGTTCGTACCGATCCGCAAGAAAGGCAAGCTGCCACGCGATACCGTGCGTGTCGCTTATAGCCTGGAATATGGTGTCGACGAAATGGAGATGCACCTGGATGCGGTGCAGCCAGGCGAGAAGGTCATCCTCGTCGATGATCTGATCGCCACTGGAGGAACGGCGGTGGCCGCCACACAGCTCCTGCGGCAAATGGGGGCGCAGGTCGTTTCAGCCTGCTTCGTCATCGACCTGCCGGATCTCGGCGGCCGCAGGAAGCTGGAGGATCTCGGCGTCGACGTTCGAACCCTGGTGGAATTCTCAGGCCACTGAGCCCCGCGATCACTCGAATTCGATGACGGTGCTCTCGAACCGGATGACCGGCGCGCCGTCAGCGATCGCGCCCTCGCAGACGATAGTGTTCAACCGACGCCCCGGATGCGACGCCAGGGGGCGGCTGGAAAGAAACGTGACGGAATAAGTCACTTCCTCGCCGGCGAAGACGGGCCGCAGCCACTGAAGCTTCTGAAAGCCAGGGGAGGGGCCAAGCTTGGGCGGCTTGATGCCCTCGCCGGTCAGTCGAGCGCATTCTGCGCTCCAGTAGGCGACGAAGGTCTTCATCCATGCCGCGCAAGTGTGCCATCCCGAAGCGCAGAGACCGCCAAAGAGCGTAGCCTTTGCGGCTTCCGCGTCCATGTGGAACAGTTGAGGGTCGAAGCGCTCGGCAAAGCGAACGATCCGTTCGGCCGTGAATAGGTAGCTGCCGATTTCGGTCTTCTCGCCGCTGGCGTAGCGTTCTGCCATGATCATGCGGTCTTCTCCAGCGCTTCACGCAGGACGAACATGATCGAATTCTCGGCCACGCAGACGAGTTTGCCTTTCTGGTTCTCAACCTCATGGCGGAACTTCACCATGCCGATGCCGGGCCTGGAGCGCAGCGCACGGGTCTCCATGACTGTCGAATGGCCCGAAAGCGTGTCTCCGGCAAGAACAGGCTTTCGCCATTCCATGACATCGACGCCGGGCGCGCCTTGAGAGAACGAGTTGATGAGGAAGCTCTCCGCCATCATGCGCATGAACAGTGCGGACGTATGCCACCCGGATGCTGCCAACCCACCGAGGATGCTGGCGCGGCCGGCCGCCTCGTCGAGATGCATCGGCTGCGGGTCGAATTCGCGGGCGAACGCGATGATCTCCGCTGCCGTGACCGGCCTCGGGCCGAGTGCAAAACGTCGCCCCGGCTGGAAATCTTCGAAGGCAAGTTTCTGATCGGACAAATTTCTCTTCCCCGCTTTGGCGTTTCAGAACGACTACAATAGCATTCGACGCGACTCAACGAACCCCGCGAGATTTTGACCATGCCCGAATTGAAATTGATCCTCGATGAAGCCACACGTGAGGGTATCATTCCAGTCCGGGCTGCTGAGCGGCTTCTGCCGTTTCTGATCGAGCGCGGCGTCAAGGCGGATGGCCAGCCGGTGGAGCAGCGCGCGGAGCCGACAGCTTTCTCAGACACCGAGACGCCGAGTTTCGTGCGCGGCTTTCACGATGTGCTGATTACGATCGGCATCATCGTGGCGCTGGCAGGGCTGTGGGGCATCGCTTCGGTCTTCGCGGTGTTGCCGGCAATCGTCGTTCTTGCGGAGATCCTTGTTCGACGCCAGAGGCTGGCATTGCCTGCTGTCGCCTTGACCGTCACGCTTGCGCTCTGGACCGCAGTGGTGGCTGCGCGCTGGCTGGAAGGCTCCCCTGCTGTCATTGCCATAGGCGGCAACGTGGCACTGCAGTACACGCTCGCCTTTCCGGTTGTGTTCGGTCTCTTCTATTTGCTGTATCGCATCCCGCTCGCCCTTGCGCTCACGATCATAGGGGCGGCGGTGGTTGTTCTGCAGCTGGTTTTGCGCACCCTCGGCTGGCTCAGCGGCGATCCCCTCTTCGAGGTCAATCATCCCGTCGTGTTGTCGATCATCGCGATCATATGCGCGGTCGGTCTTTTCGCACTGGCCATGAAATTCGATCTGCGCGACCCGCTTCGTCGTACAGTCAATTCCGATATTGCCTTCTGGCTCCATCTCGGCGCAGCACCGGCTTTGCTCTACAGCGTCATTTCGCTTGCCGGTCTGAGCGGCGGTACGCTTGCTGCGCTGCAGACAGTATCGTTTCGTACGCCCGTGGTGGTTGCGACGGTCGTCGCGCTCATGCTGATCGGCCTCATCATCGACCGGCGCGCATTCGTGACGTCAGGACTACTGTCGCTGGGCTTTGCGCTCTACGGCATCTTCCGCCAGGGGGACGCCTCTGTCGATACCTACATCTACATCACGCTTCTGACCGTCGGCGCGATCGTGCTCGTCATCGGCACCGGATGGATGCCGCTCCGGCGGCTCGTCATACGGACGCTGCCGGCTGCCATGCAGGAGAAACTGCCACCGGCATAGGCGGCAGTTTCTCAGTTCGCGTCAGGTATTGAAGCGGAAGTGGATCACGTCGCCGTCCTGGACGACATATTCCTTGCCTTCGTCCCGGCCTTTGCCTGCTTCCTTGGCGCCGACTTCACCCTTGAAGTTGATGTAGTCGTCATAGGCGATCGTGAAGGCGCGGATGAAGCCGCGTTCAAAATCGGTGTGGATCACGCCGGCGGCGGCAGGCGCCTTGGTGCCGCGGACGATCGTCCAGGCGCGGGTTTCCTTGGGGCCTACGGTGAAATAGGTGATCAGGTCGAGCAGGTGGTAGCCGGCGCGGATCAACCGATCAAGACCGGCTTCCTCAAGGCCGAGCGCCGACAGGAACTCCACGGCTTCTTCTTCCGGCAGTTGTGCCACTTCGGATTCGATCGCAGCCGATATGATGACGCATTCGGCGCCCTGTTCCATCGCCATGGCGGCCACGGCCTTGGTGTGCTCGTTGCCGGTCGAGGCATCGGCTTCGGCGACGTTGCAGACGTAGAGCACCGGATGCGAGGTCAGGAGGTTGAGACCCTTGAGGATCTCGATCTCCTCAGGCGCCAGCGTCTTGAGAAGCAGGCGTGCAGGCTTGCCCTCGTTCAAGAGCTTGATCACGGCTTCCATGACAGGCAGTTGCGCCAGCGATTCCTTGTCTTTGCTGGCGGCGCGCTTGCGCGTCTGCTCGACGCGGCGCTCAAGGCTTTCGAGGTCGGCGAGCATCAGCTCGGTCTCGATCGTGTCGGCATCGCCGACCGGGTTGATGCGGCCCTCGACGTGGGTGATGTCGTCGTCCTCGAAGCAGCGCAGCACATGCACGACGGCATCGACTTCGCGGATGTTGGCGAGGAACTTGTTGCCAAGGCCTTCACCCTTCGATGCACCGCGCACGAGGCCGGCGATGTCGACGAAGGAGATCCGGGTCGGGATGATTTCCTTGGAGCCGGCGATCGCTGCGAGCTTCTGCATGCGCGGGTCCGGCACCGCGACTTCGCCGGTGTTCGGCTCGATCGTGCAGAAGGGATAGTTCGCCGCCTGCGCCTGCGCCGTCTTGGTCAGCGCGTTGAAGAGGGTCGATTTGCCGACGTTCGGCAAACCGACGATACCGCATTTGAAGCCCATGGCCTGAAACCTGCTGTTCTTGAATTCGTTGGTGCTGGCTATGGGATAAAACGCGCCTTGCGGTCAAGCTTTTCGCGCAAGTCTCTTGCATTCTGAGGGGTTGAACGCCCGCCTTTGCAGCGCAATATAGATATCGATGCACTGTTCTCGCCTCTCCATGTCATCAACGGGTGGGTTTCCGATGAGTGACAACGGTATTGCCCTTAAACCGAAGACAAAGTCGAAACCGAAGCTGGATCGGCCGAAGCTCTACAAGGTCATTCTCTTCAACGACGACTATACGCCGCGCGAATTCGTGGTGATGATCCTCAAGGCTGTGTTCCGCATGAGCGAGGAGGTCGGCTACCGCGTGATGATGACGGCGCACAAGCTGGGATCGAGCGTCGTCGTGGTCTGCACGAAGGATATCGCCGAGACCAAGGTCAAGGAGGCGATGGACTATGCCAAGCAGGCCGGGTTTCCGCTGATGTTGACGGCGGAGCCCGAGGAATAGCTTGGCGATCTCTTAACCAGGCTCCTTAATCTGACATCCGCTGTTTTCAGGCAGAATGTCCGCAGCAGCGGAGGCGTTCATGCAGGGCGAGGCAGCAACATGGCACTACTTTGTGGCGGCGGGGCTTTTTGCCCTTCTTGGCGCGATCGGTCATCTCTGCCGGGCGGTCTTCAACGTTCTGCCTGACCGCGTAACCGACAGGCCTCTGATGGATTTGCCACTGTCGAGTGGTTACAATCTTCCGGATCTGCTCTTCGGGACCGAATATGACGACAGCGGCTATTATCGTCTCGACAGCCTCAAGAATTTCCGCATTTCCTGCATGCTGAGCGTCGTCGGCGGTCTGCTGGCTATGCTGTTTTCGCCGGGTGTTTCCATTGCCATGGCCTGGCTGATCGAAAGGGGTCTTTCGTGGGTCTGGAACCTCTTGCTTTTCAGGCTCCACACGATCGGGCTGCTATGAGCCGGCTGCCGGTCGCCTGATCTGATAGCCGGTCTTGTCCTGGACGAAGCCGCAATTCTCATCGAAGCGCAGTGTTGCCGGATCCTTCGAGCCGGTCAGAAACATCACCTTATAGCAGCCGGCCTTAAAGGCTGCGGCGCTGGCGTACCGGATCAGGGCTCGTCCATACCCCCGCTGCCTGTAATCGGCCGCGGTGACGACGTTGTCGATCAGCGCATAGGACGCGCCATTCCTGGTCACGTTGGGGACGACGACCAGCGTCACCGACGCCGCGACGGTTTTGCCCGCGACGCCGATGAAGACCGTCATGCCGGGTTGCGCGCGGATAGCTCCAAACCGCTCTTCGGCGTGCGCGCGGTCCATGGTCGGATCGGCAGGGTTCAGCTCACGATAGAGGGCAAGCAGGCCGGGCAGGTCGCGTGCCTTAGCAGCGCGAATGATGAGCGCGCCGGCAGACATGGTTCAATCGCCCTTGTTGCCGAACATCTTCTTCAGCATTTCGGCCATCGGGCCGGTTGCAGGCATCTTCGGCTGATTGTGATTGCGAGCCTGGTGGATATGAGACTTCGCCGTTGGTTTCTTCTCCGGCTTCGGCTTTTCTTCTTCGGCTTTTCCGCCAAGCGCCAGCGCCAGCTTGTTCATCAGCTGAGAGTCTTCCTTGCGAACCAGCATGTCGGCGTTGTCGGCAAGGGCATGCAGCAGCGGCTCAAGCCACGCCTGATCGGCCTTGGCGAAGTCGCCGAGAACGTGATGCTGCACCAGTTCCTTGACGCCGGGGTGGCCGATGCCAAGGCGCAGGCGGCGATAGTCCTTGCCGCAATGGGCGTCCAACGACTTGATGCCGTTGTGGCCGCCATGGCCACCGCCCGTCTTCAGGCGCGCCTTGCCCGGCGGCAGGTCGAGTTCGTCATAGATCGCGACGAGGTCGGTGGGCTGCAGCTTATAGAAGCGCATGGCCTCGCCGACGGCCTCACCAGAGAGGTTCATGTAGGTCTGCGGCTTGATGAGCAGCACCTTCTCGCCGGCGATCTCGCCCTCGGCGATCTCAGCCTTGAACTTCTTCGACCAAGGCGAAAAATTATGGCGGCGGTGGATGGCATCAGCAGCCATGAAGCCGATATTGTGGCGGTTTCCGGCGTACTTGCCGCCGGCATTGCCGAGACCCGCGATGATCAGCATGGCTCGTTCATTCCTTGAAATGTGCGTTATCGTTCACCACCGCGAAACGGCGTCAAAGTCAAGGCGCGGAGGCCGCAAGCGCAGAAAAATCAGTCTGCCGAGCTTAGACCATACTTGGTGAAGATGGTTTGCTGTGTGCCATCGCCGATCAGCTTGTCCAACGCGGCCTGCATCTTGGCCAGCAGATCGCTTGGGAAGTCCTTCTCGCAGGCGATCCCCATCGGCTGTGAGGAGAGCAGCGTGAGCTTCTCCAACGGCTGTTCCGCCTTGAGCTTGCCGAAGTAGATCTCGGAGATCGGCATCATGTCGATGCGACCATTGAGCAGCTTGCGCAGTGTGGCGTTGAAGTCGGTGGCGACGTCGAGCTTGGTGAAGCCGTTCTCCTTCAGCGTCACCTCTGTATAATCGTCGCGCTGTGTTCCGACGGTATATTGCCTCGCTTCCTCAAGGTTCTTCGCTGTCACACCTGACCCGGACCTGGTGATGAGGATGTTGCGATCGACCAGCAACGGCTCGACCCACCTGAACATAGGGTCGCGTTTCGCGCTGTGAGCGGTCGTGAAAACGCAGCTCATAGGCGTGGTCTGGGCGAGATTGTAGGCCCTGGCCCAAGGCATCATCTCGATCTTGTAGTCGATGCCGGCGTCTTTCATGACCTTTTCGACTTGCTCGACCGAAGCGCCCTTGATTGTCTTTCCATCACGGTAGCTGAAGGGAGGGTATTCCTCGGTGGCGAGCATTACGCCGGCTGCAATGGCTTGGCTGGAGGCGCAGATGCTCAAAAGAGTGAAAAGCAGCAGTTTCTTCATGGTGTTGCCTTTCTGGGTTCAAGAGGCCCGCGCAATGCGCTGTTCAGTCGCAGACAGACGCTCGATCAGAGCCGCAGCTTGCTGCGGGCGATGGAATAGGTATCCCTGGCCGAAGTCGAGGCCCATTTTGTGCAAGGTCTGGCATTCGTCCTCTCTCTCGATGCCCTCGGCAATGACGATGCACCCCATCTTGTGAGACAGCGTTGTGATGCTCTCCACCAGCGTACGGCTCTTGTCGCGAACGTCGTCGTTGGCGTCGTTGATCGACTGCGTGAACGACTGGTCGATCTTGATGATATCGACTGGGAAGCGGTTGAGATAACTCAGCGACGAATAACCCGTGCCGAAGTCGTCGAGGGCAATCCGGCAGCCGAAGCGGCGCATCTCGGCGACAATCGTGCGGATTTGCGGATTGTTGTGCATCAGCACCGCCTCTGTGATTTCCACGACGATGCGCTGGGGGCGGATACCGTGGCGGCCGAGCAGTGCGGCAAGCCGCGCGGGCAGGGCAGCTTCGAATTGCAGCGGCGAGAAGTTGATGGCGAGATAGCTGTCCTGCATGCCGGGGAGGCGGGAAATGGCCGCAAGATGGGCGATCGCCTTTTCCATGATGACGTTGCCGACGCGAACGATCTTGGCCGTTTCCTCCGCGACATTGATGATTTGCGCCGGTGCCATCAAACCCTTTTGCGGATGATTGAGGCGCATGAGTGCCTCGAAACCGGCAACGCCGCGGCCGTTCAGGCTGACGATCGGTTGCAGGTAGGCGTCGAACCAGTCCTCCGCGAGACCGGCTTCAATATAGTTCTCGATTTCGGCGCGAGCGCGCGTGTGGTCCATCATGCTGGTGTCGAAGAGTTGCGCGCCATTCTTGCCGTCGCGCTTCTTCGCGTACATGGCCATATCCGACTTCTGCAACAACTCGGCGGCGTTCGAGGCATGGCGCGGGTAGATGGCGATGCCGACGCTGGCGCTCAGATGCAGATCCGGACCGAACGGCTCGATGAAGATGGAGGCGATCTGCTCGGCCATTGCGCTTGCCCGCCGGGCCGCGTCCTTTGCCGGCAGAAGGATCGCGAATTCGTCACCACCGAGGCGGGCCGCCTGATCCGATGGCGCCAGATGCCTCTTCAGCCGGTCGACAAACTCACGCAGCGCCCTGTCGCCCTCGGCATGGCCGAGATTGTCGTTGATCCATTTGAAGCGGTCGAGATCGACGAACAGGCAGGCGAGTTCCTGGCCGGCGGCGTCTACTTCGAGGATCTTGGCGTCGAGCACCGTTTCGAAGCCCTGGCGGTTCAGCAGGCCGGTCAGATGATCCCGGATGGCTTGCTGGTGGTTGCGTGCTTCGGAGGCTTTCAGCTCCGTGACATCGGTCATGACCGATAGCGAGAGCCGGTCATGACCCGCAGTGGCTGCTGTCGATTCCAGGATGAGCACATCCATGAGGCTGCCATCGGCGCATATGAACTTTACCGTCACGTCGACTGCGGCGCCGCCGTCGAGGTCGTTCTTTCGCTTGAGGAAGGCTTCGCGCGTATCGGATGTCACGAGATCTGCGAACCTGCAGCCGATCACGCGCGGCCGGTCGTAGCCGGTCGCGACGAGCCAGTAGTCGCTGACGGCGGTTATGCGATCATCCTCATCGAGCGAAAACAGCATGGCCGGCGTCAGGTCGTAGATGTCGACAGCACGGCGATGCGCGAGCTTCAATTCGCATTCCTCGCTTTCGAGCTTCGATTGCATTTCGTTGAAGCCGCGGGCCAGACGGCCCATCTCGTCGTTCGATTGCCAGTTGACGTGATGCCGCGAGCCGAGTTGACGGGTGGCCTCGACGGCTGCCGTCAGGCGCATCAGCGGCCGGATGATAAAGATGCGATTGCCGATCAATGCCGCACTGAAGACGGCAAGCACTGCGAAGATGAAGATCGACATGAAGACGACCTCTTCGTGCTTGAGGCCGGAGAAGAGGCCAAGTGCCGGATAGAAGACGGAGATGGTGCCCAGATTCTTCGGGCCGTCGATGGTATTGTATATGATCGCGCGCGACACCTGGACGAGATTGCCGTTGAACGATTTCGGTATTGTCGATTGCGTCACGTCGAGCTGGCCGGATTGATCCCGGACCTGAACCTTGACGATGGCGCCCTGCGAAACGGTCGTCGCGCTGATCTGGGTTACGCTGTCATCATCGAGGTCCCAGAGCGGCTTTGCGAGCGCCTGAGAATGGCGACAAGAAGAACCGAGATGTGGTCGCGTATTTCCTTGTCTGCGCGCTCGGAAGAAAGAAAAAGGAAAAGCACGAACAGTGGAGCAACGAAGAGGAGCAAAGCTCCGCAAATGATTGCCAAAAAACGATTTTCAACGGAATTGTTCATTGTTCCGTTTGCCCCCAGCCGCACTTTGCGTTCACGGTTTTCTACGCCCGCCGGTCTTCAAAAACCTACCGGCATGCTTCCATGAAATGTATTAAATGTTGCTGAAACGGGCTCCTCGCGCGCAAATGAAAAGGCCCGCTTTCGTCAGAAAGCGGGCCTTATGCTTTACAAATTATGGAAGCGATCAGGCTTCGGCTTCGCCTTCTTCTTCGACCGTTTCGTCAACGCCGCCAGCCGGGGCGATGATCGTTGCGATCGTGAAGTCACGGTCCGCGATAACCGTCGCCACACCCTTCGGCAGGGTGAGGTCGGAGATGTGGATGCTGTCGCCGATCTTCTTGCCGCTCAGGTCAACGTTGAAGAATTCCGGGATCGCATCGGCCGGGCACTGCACTTCGATTTCGTGACGAACGATGTTCAGGACGCCGCCAGCCTTGAGACCCTGGGACTTTTCTTCGTTGATGAAGTGAACCGGGATTTCAACGGTAACCTGGGTGTTGCCGGAAACGCGCAGGAAGTCCACGTGCATCGTGAAGTCGCGGACCGGATCGAGCTGATAGTCCTTCGGCAGAACCTTGTACGTCTTGCCGTCGACTTCGATGGTCGCGATGGTGGTCATGAAGCCACCTGCGTGAATGCGCTTCGTCACCTCATTGGTGCTGAGAGCGATAGAAATGGGGGCCTGCTTGTCACCATAGATGACAGCGGGAATCAAACCGTTGCGGCGAAGTTCACGGGCGGACCCCTTACCAACCCGTTCGCGCGCCTCGGCCTTGAGCTCGTAGCTTTCGTGGCTCATGACTTTTCCTTCCGAGGTTATTTGGAGAGCCCCGCGCAGGCCAATGCTTGCCGCGGAACTGGAGGCGGGTTACCCCATCCTCATCCGCGTTGCCTCCAAGGGTGTCTGCGCGGACGCGTGCGCTATAGTATAGATGCACCGGAAACGCAAGCTGCTCCCTTGCCATCGGCAACGGCCAGGAACCCGGACACGCTGTCGGCGAGGGAACGATTTCAGAATTGAAGGCGATCGCGAAGGCTTAACCATAAAGCCGGATTTCCCGCGAGATTAACGAATACAGAATGTCACGGCGGCTATCAGGGACCAATCACAACCTGGTCCTTCTCATGCTCCGTCTCGTCTCCTGCATTGCCGTCGACCATAGCTGGCCGCACCTGATCTTTGCAACGGTCATCTGCCTTCTCGGCTCTTTGCTGACGGTACGGCTTTTCTCGCGGGTTCGGCGCACCCAAGGGCTCCAAAAATTCAATTGGTTGTTCCTGTCAGGGTTCGTTGGCGGCGCGACGATCTGGACGACGCATTTTATTGCCATGCTCGGTTTCCGGGCGCCGGCGCTCAGCGGCTATGAGCCCGATTTGACGCTGCTGTCGCTTTTCATTGGAATCGCCTCCACGATGATCGGCTTTACCGTGGCCTCGATGCGAAGCCGGGACGCGCTTGTCGAGGCCGGCGGCGCCATCGTCGGACTTGGCGTGGCAGCCATGCACTATGTCGGCATCGAAGGCTACAGGGTGGCCGGCGATATCCAGTGGAACAGCGCCTATGTCATCTGCTCGCTGATTGCAGCGGCCGGGTTCGGCGCCTTCGTGACGAGCCGGGTTGCCCGCCCGACGACACGTTTCAGCCCGGTCGCCGCCGCCCTGCCGCTGATCCTTGCAATCGTTTCGACGCACTTCCTCGGCATGGCGGGCATGACGATTGTTCCCGACGCAACCGTGTCCGTCCCCCGCGAAATTCTCTCCGTCGGCGTGATGACCAGCCTTGTCGGCGCAGTCATGATCATCATCCTGCTTCTCGGCGCCTCCACCTACATCATCGACATGCAGTCGACCGAAGCGGCCGTCGCCCGCTATCGCCATCTGTCGCTACACGATCCGCTGACGAACCTTGCAAACCGCTCGGCGCTGAACGAACATCTGGCGACTGCCACCAAAAACACCCATGAAATCGGCTGGAACGTCGCCGTCCTCTGCTTCGACCTTGATCGGTTCAAGGAAATCAACGACGTCCACGGTCATGCCGCTGGTGACGCCGTGCTCCGGGCGATCGGCGAGCGGCTGGCGAAGGTCATGCAGAAGGGACAGTTTGCAGCCCGCGTCGGCGGTGATGAATTCGTGGTCGTGATGCGCGATCATGCCGGCCGTTCGGAGGCCAGGAGCGTAGCACAACGCCTGCTCGACGAGATCGAGCGGCCTGTCGATTGGAACGGCCAATCGCTCAGCGTCGGATCCAGCATCGGCATTTCCAGTTTCCCTGACAGGGCGCGCACCATCGACGACCTGCTTTCGCAGGCCGATGTCGCCATGTACCGCGCCAAGACGACGGCGGGAAGCAGCATCTGCTTCTACGACCCCTCGATGGACGAGGCGGCGCGGGAACGAAACGCGCTGGCGATCGAGATGCGTGAAGGGCTGAAGAAGGGCGAATTCGAACTGTTCTATCAGCAGCAGAACGATACCGTGACGCGCGAGGTGCTGGGCTTCGAAGTGCTGCTGCGCTGGAAGCATCCGACGCGCGGCCATATCTCGCCAGCGGAATTCATCCCGATCGCCGAGAAGACGGGGTTCATCATGGAACTCGGCGAATGGGTGCTGCGCAGCGCCTGCGTCGAAGCGGCCAGCTGGAGGAACCCGTTGAACATAGCCGTCAACGTGGCGGCCCAGCAGCTCGCCGATAGCCGCCTGCCGCAGATCGTCCATCAGATCCTGGTGGAAACGGGTCTGGCGGCTCCGCGGCTCGAGCTCGAGATCACGGAATCCGGCATCATTGCCGACCACGGGCATGCGCTGAATGCCATCCGGCGGCTGAAGGCGCTTGGCGTCAAGGTGGCAATGGACGACTACGGCACGGGCTATTCCTCGCTGTCGACGTTGCAGAGTTTCCCGTTCGACAAGATCAAGATCGATCGTGCCTTCGTCGACGGCGTCGTCACCAACAAACAGTCGGCTGCGATTGTCCGCTCGACGCTTATTCTGGCGCAGAGCCTTGATATTCCGGTTCTCGCCGAGGGCGTGGAACGGGAGGAGCATGTCGATTTCCTTCGCCGCGAAGGTTGCATGCAGGTGCAGGGCTTTCTGTTCGGAAGGCCGATGCCGCGTCTTGACATCGAGGCCTTCGTCAATGCTGACGGTGCAGGCGTAGTCGATGGCTCGACAGTTGCCGTGAAGACCGACGCGGCGGCCTGACTGCGGCGCTGCAACACGCCTTGACATCTGTCGTGCGGAAACCTCACATGCTCGCAAAACGCAAGCGGCGGAGGAATTCAGGTATGCGGGTCAATCTCATTGCGGCAACGAGCACGATTGCGCTCGCCTTGGCATCTGCAGCCTATGCCGCCGACATCAACCAGGCCGGGGCAAAGCAGGTCGAGGAAAGCCTGACGAAGCTGCTGCCGAAGAGTGTGGCAAAAGACGGCTTCGTGACCGTGAACCCAGCAGGGACACGCTACGAGATCATCTATGATTTCGTGAAGCTCTTGAAGAAGGTCGAGCCGGGCAGCTTTGCAATCACCGGCCTGACGCCTTGGTCGATGTTCGCTACACCACTCGATACCGGCCTTTGGAGCGTCGAAGGGAACAATTCCCTCAATGTTTCCGGGAATTTCACGGCGCCCGGACAGCCGAGAACCGATTTTACCTATGCCATCGATGCCTTCATCTTCAGCGGCATTTTCGACCCGGCGATCAGCTATCTTCGCTCGGGCGACTTTTCCACGAAGGCCATAAATTTTTCGTCGAAGAGCGAGGCCGACGAGGTCAGCGCCAGCTTTGATGGCATGACGTACAAGCTGACGTCAGCGGATGGCGCAGCGGCTGGCACGACGAATTTCGCCACCAGCGGCTCCGCTGCAGGATTCCTCGAGAAGATCAGCAGTCGCGAGGTGCCACCGGTCGAAATTCGCGCCGACGCGATCGATTTCGCAGCCGCTGTCAACGGCCTGCCGGCAAACAAGGTTCGCGATATCATCCTGTTTGCGGTCGATCATGCCGACGAAAAGCAGCTTGCCGGGGCAGACAGCGACAAGCTGAAGGCGATGCTTCGCGATGCCTTCCCTTTGCTCACGAGCTTCAACGAAACGATCGACTTCAACAATCTCACCGTGTCGAGTGCTGCGGGCAACGGTGGTGCGAAGAACGTCAACTACGACGTCACGCTCGACGGCCCGACCGATGCTACGCGTTTCGGCGTCGGCTTGACGGCGCAGCAGATCAGTTTTGCGAGCGCGATCGTCCCTGCGGCCTATTCCGCCTTCGTGCCACGGGAATTGCAGCTGCAGTTCGCAATTGAGGACATGGATTTCACTGCCTTCGGCGATGAGTTCCTCAAGGTCGATTTCACCGGCGGCGCTTCCTCGGAAGAGAGCGGCAAGAAGGCTGTCGAGCGCCTCTTCAAGGGCGGCGAACTGGTGATGGATTTCCCGAAGATCAGTGCGGTGTCGGGCGTCTATGATGCCGAGATTTCCGGAAAGATCCGCGGTCGCGTCGATACCTCCAAGGATTATTCCATGGATGCGACCGTTCTGGCGCGTGATCTCGACAAGACCATTGCCGCCGTTCAGGAGCTTGCAAAGACCAATGCCGATCTCAATCAGGTCTCGTTCGGCCTGATGATGGCCAAGGGCTTTGCGAAGACTGATCCTGACGGGCGCCAGCGCTGGGATATCAGCGTTGCGCGAAACGGATCCGTCACGATCAATGGCCAGGTCATCAAGGGCGCGGACTGAGTTTGCCGTAACAGCTCCAAGCGCCACGGGCACCCCTTGCGGCGCATTCGCGGCAGGTTCATTCTGTCTCGCTAGCGTAGGCTCCCGGGCGGGGGCCAGTGCGCGTCCTGGGGGCAGGCCGATGAATTGTGCCGCCTGTGGTTTTGCGATCGAAAGCAGTTTTGCGTTCTGCCCGAAGTGCGGCGCAAGACAACCTATAGTCTGCGCCTCCTGTGGCGAGGCCTGCCAGCCCGATTTCGCGTTTTGCCCGAAATGTGGGGCAGCCCTCGGCCGAGCCGACGTTCGTGCAGCTCCTGCCGAACCGCTGCCGCTTACCGTCGCGCATACATCGACGCCTGACGATGCCGCTGATCGGCGTCCGCTGACGGTTCTGTTTGCGGATCTCTGTGGTTTTACTGCTCTCAGCGAGAGAACAGATCCCGAGCTGATGCGCGCGCTGCAGAACGAGCTGTTCGAGGAACTGACGCGGGCGGTGGAGGCTTACGGCGGCTTCGTCGACAAGTTTGTGGGGGATGCGCTGCTTGCGCTATTCGGTGCGCCGACGGCGCATGAGGATGATCCCGATCGCGCGCTTTGCGCAGCGCTCGACATGATTGCGGGGGCCGACCGCCTCGGCGCCAAATGGCTGGATCTGGTCGGTGGTGATCCGCTGCAGTTGCATGTCGGTATCAACACCGGACCGGTGGTTAGCGGTGGTTTCGGGGCGGCGGCGGCGCGATCCTACTCCGTGACTGGCGATACAGTAAATACAGCGCAACGGCTGCAAAGCCTAGCCGGTCCGGGCGAGATACTGGTCGGGCCAGTGACATACCGCCTGACGCTGCATGCGTTCGCCTTCGAAAATCTCGGTTCGCTGGCCCTTCGCGGGAAGACGGGCAATGTACAGGTGCATCGTCTCCTCGGGCGGATGGAGACGCCCCACACGGCGCGCGGATTGGAAAGCCTTGGACTACACGCCGCACTCATCGGGCGTGACGCAGAACTGTCGCGGATGTCCGATTGCCTGGATTTTGCCTGTGGCGGCAATGCGCAACTCGTCCAGCTCATCGGCGAGGCCGGCATCGGCAAGTCAAGGCTGGTCAGGGAGTTCCTGGAGACCGTCGCTGAGAAAGAGCGATTTCGTCATGTTGTTGTGCGCCGCGCCGTCTGCTCGCCGCTTGGCGAACAGTCTTACGGTATGCTCGCGGCCGTTCTACGAAGCGCCTACGCAATAGCCGAGCGCGAAACTGCAGCCCGGACGGCGGAACTGCTGGCATCAGGATTGATCGACCTAGGCTTTTCCGAGAGCGAGGTTGCCGGTCTGACGCCGCTTTTGTCTTACGTCTTTGGCCTCGGCGATCCCGATGGAGCGCTGCGCCACGTGGAGCCGGAGCAACTGCGCAGGCAGATTTTTTATGCCACGCGCACCATTTTTGAGCGGCGGCTTTCGCTCAGTCCGCTGCTGCTGGTGGTGGAGGATCTTCACTGGGCGGATGCGGCTTCGATCGAGGCGCTTCGCTTTGTGCTGGACAGGTTGGAGCGAACGCGCCTGATGATGCTGACAACAGGGCGGTCGGTTGCTGAAGGCGAGGGCTTGGAGTCAAGCCGGATCAGCCGTACGCTCATGCGGCTCGCGCCGCTTTCGGTTCAGGATGGCGAGGCGCTGCTGGATCAGTTCTTTGGCGCGGACAGTTCCGTGCCAGCGAAAACGCGCTCACGAATTCTCGCGCGAGCGGGCGGCAACCCGCTGTTCATGGAGGAGATCGTTCGGGCCCTGATCGAGACGGGCGTGCTGCATTCCGAGGGCGGATGTTGGCATGTCGCCAATGCTGAAATAGGCAGCGAGATACCGATGAGCCTGCAGGCGATGCTGCTTGCACGCGTCGACCGTCTGCCGCCCGACGTCAAGCGTTTGGCGCAGGAAGCCGCCGTCATCGGTCCGCGCTTCGATCTGGCGCTGCTTCACGCCGTCGCTTTTGATGCAGCGCGTATCGAGCATGGGCTGGACTATCTCTGCCAGGCGGAGATCGTCGAGGAAGCGCCCGGTGTTGCTTCGACAAAGGCGATCTCCTATCGCTTTCCGCAACAGCTATTGCACGATGCCATCTATGGCAATCTCTTGCTGCAGCGCCGCAAGCAGCTGCACGCGCGCATCGGCGCGGCCATCGAGCGGATGCATCATGGCATACCCGCTCGGCTTGAGGACATCGCACAACTCGGCCGTCACTACTGCCGGGCCGAGGAGACGGGTAAGGGCGCCCAATATCTCATGGCTGCGGGCGATCTTGCCCGCAAGACCTATGCCAATGACGATGCAATGCGCCTCTACCGCGAGGCGCTTGCGGCGATTTCGGATAAGCCACAGGCCGGTGCGGAATTGCTTGCCCTTTATGAGCGCGTCGCCGATCTCTGCGGGCCGGCGGGAGAACGGGATACGGCACGTGAACACTATGGGCGCGTATTGACGACCTTGAGGAAAGCTGGTGACCAGCCCGGGGCGGCACGGATCCTGCGCAAGCTCGGTCGCCTCAATCTCGCAGCCGGCAGAAGCGATCTTGCGGACGCCGACTATGCGCAGGCCGCCTCGCTGCTGAGCGAGAGCGCTGCGCCCATCGAGCTTGCGCATCTGCTGCAGGAGCGCGGACATCTTGCCTTCCGCATGGGTGATCAAAGCGCAGCAGCACGCTGGGCCGACGATGCGCTATCCTGCCTCAGCACGGCAGCCTTTGATGACGGTGGTCCCGTCGCCGTGGAAGCAGCACAGGTGCGCGCCGAGGCGCTGAATACGAAAGGCGTGGCACTGGCGCGGCTCGGACAGCATCGCGAGGCCGTGCGCGAAGTCGAGCGAAGCCTGGAGGTTGCCGAAACGGCGGGACTTCTTGGCGCCGCCTGCCGTGCCTATTCCAATCTCGGCGTGCTCTACACGATCGTCGATCCAAGGCGCGCCATCGATGTGTGTCGCCAAGGCCTCGAGGTTGCTAAGCGCATTTCCGACCTCGGCTTTCAAGCACGGCTTTTCGCCAATCTCGCCGTTGCCTGCTGCACCTTCACGGACAACTGCGCCAAGGAGGGAGTGCCGGCGGCGGAGCGGGCGATCGAGATCGACCGGGCGCTGGATCAGCGCGATCACCTGGCGGTGCCGCTCATCGTCCTCGGACAGATCCATCAATGTCACGGCAAACCGGACCTGGCCTGGAATTATTATGAGGAAGCGCTTCAGCTCGCGCGTGAAATCGGCGAACCACAGCTGCTCTTTCCATGCTATGATGGGCTTGCGACGTTGAACCTGGAAAAAGACGATATGGCCGAGGCGGAGCGATACTTTTCGCTCGCCCAGGACGTTTGCGTCAGGCATGGGCTGGATCCCGACGCACTGGTCGTGTTGCCCTTCCTGGATTGATTCAGCGCCGACAGGTAAGGTGCTGAATTTTCGCTGTTTTTGTTCTTCTGTTCGGCGTCTCGCCGACGCGTCTGTGAGGGAGGCTATCATGCCCGAAAATCAAAGCGAAAGACCGCTGCAGCCCGGCGACCGCGCGCCGAACGTCATTCTCGATGCGATCACCCGCCAGGGCAAGATATCGATCGATGACTTCCGGGGGCAGAAGCCTGTGCTGGTCGGCCTGTTTCGCGGGCTCCACTGTCCATTCTGCCGGCGGCAAATCGCCTCGATGGCGAGCCTCGCGGGTGATCTCCAGCAAAAGGGCGTCGAGAGCCTGACGATCGTCAACACGCCCATCGACCGAGCGCGCCTCTATTTCCGTTACCACCCCTTGCCCAATCTGGTGGCCGCATCCGATCCCGACCGGATATCGCATCGCGCCTTCGGACTTCCCAATCTCGAGTTCACGCAGTCGGAGACAGTCTGGCCTTATAAGGTTAGTCTCGACACGCTGACCTCGATGCGGGTCGATATGCCCGATCTGCCTCAGCCGATGGCGCCGATGGCGGCTGTCGAATTCCTCGACAATGCCGATGGCTACGAATTCACCGACGACGATAAGCGCATGATCGCAACGGGAGAGGGCCAGTTGGTCGGCGAATTCCTGCTCGACCGCGATGGCGTCATCAGATGGTGTTTTACTGAAGTCGCCGACGACGGTCGACACATGTTCGGCGTGCCGGCCCCCGAAGA
This sequence comes from Rhizobium favelukesii, assembly GCF_000577275.2. Lineage (NCBI taxonomy): Bacteria > Pseudomonadati > Pseudomonadota > Alphaproteobacteria > Hyphomicrobiales > Rhizobiaceae > Rhizobium > Rhizobium favelukesii. The sequence continues at coordinate 2,865,874 of NZ_HG916852.1, read as the reverse complement.
AGTCATGTCGGCGGCATCGCACATCGCCGCCTAACACGCGTCGCGGGCTTTCAGGTCCGCTCGTCACGCCCCAGTCCACTTCGACAGACGCGCTTAGGCTCCCGCACGCGGAAGCGGAAGCCGCCTATGAGGGTTGCTGTTTCACCGCCGGCACGCGCCCTGGCTTACGATGCGGAAACCGCTGTTGCTTGCTTCGCAAGCGTTCGGGAACGTCCTGATCTGCGAGCCGCGCTGGCCGCAGACCGGCCGGTACTCGCGTGTGCAGATGCCGCCCGGCTGCGGTCGCGGTGCCGGACGCTGCGGGCGCACCGTTATGCCGGGCTGTCGGGCGCACTGGCCGCGGCTGATGACCGCGAAGTTGGCGGCGCGCGCCTGGCATGCATTGGCGAAGGTCTGGACACGTGCCCCACGCTGGCCGCAGACCGGAGCATATTCCATGGTACACATCTGCGGCCTGGCCGCGCGAGGAGGCGGCGGCGGACGCGATGTTATCGGGGTCGGGCGCCGGCACTGGCCGCGGTTGATGATCGCGAAGCCAGCTGCGCGGGCCTGACATGCATTGGTGAAGGTCTCGACACGTCCACTGCGCTGGCCGCAGACCGGAGCATACTCCATGCTGCACATCGCCGGCCCGGGCGGGCGAGGCGGCGGACGCGAATAACTTGGCCCGACGTCGACGGTGCAGGCGGAAAGAAGCGGGATGAGCGCCAGCAGAGCGAGCTTTCGCGGCGACAGGAATCCGGCGAGCGTCATTATTCTTCCCCTATGGCTGGATTTCTTTCTAAATCCTAGCGTAAGTTGCATTTCCGGGGAAGTTCGAACCTCAGCGGTAGTTGAGAATTTCGTACAGGTTCAGTCGAATAGGCTGGAAACCGACTCTTCCTGGCTGGTTCGGTTGATGGCTTCGCCGATCAGGCTTGCCGTGCTGACAACGCGGATGTTGTGGGCTGATTGAACAGCCGTCGTCGGCTGGATGGAGTCGGTAATCACCAGTTCGCGCAGCTTCGAGGAGGTGATGCGGGTAACCGCGCCGCCGGAGAGAACGCCGTGGGTGATATAGGCGGTAACGCTTGCAGCCCCCTGCGCAAGCAGCGCGTCGGCGGCGTTGCAGAGCGTGCCGCCGGAATCGACGATGTCGTCGATCAGCAGACAATCCTTGCCTTCAACTTCGCCGATAATGTTCATGACTTCGGATTCACCCGGGCGGTCGCGGCGCTTGTCCACGATCGCCAGCAGACAGTCGAGGCGCTTGGCGAGCGCGCGGGCACGAACGACGCCGCCGACGTCCGGCGAAACGACCATGACGTTGCTGATGTCGTGATTTGCCTTGATATCGCGTGTCAGGACCGGGATAGCGTAGAGGTTATCCGTCGGGATATCGAAGAAGCCTTGAATCTGGCCAGCGTGCAAATCGAGTGTCAGCACACGATCGGCGCCGGCTTCCGTGATGAGGTTCGCGACGAGCTTGGCCGAGATCGGCGTACGCCCCGAGGCGCGGCGATCCTGACGGGCATAGCCGAAATAGGGAAGGACGGCGGTGATGCGGCGCGCCGACGAGCGGCGCATCGCATCGATCATGATGAGCAGTTCCATGAGGTGATCGTTCGTCGGGAAAGACGTCGACTGGAAGACGAACACGTCCTCGCCGCGGACATTTTCCTGGATTTCCACGAAGATTTCCTGATCGGCAAATCTTCTGACGCTGGCTTTGCCCAATGGCACGTTGAGATAGTTGCAGATCGCTTCGGCGAGATGCCGGTTCGAATTGCCTGCGAAAACCTTCATCTTGGTCCGCCTATTACCTGCTGATAGCCGCGCTTTTTAGCCAGCTTGCTCCTGAATGCAAGGGCTAAGGCGTCATCTGCGCCTATATTTCTAAAAAGCTTGTGGCTTAACCGCCACGAGCGTCGCGCCACGTCGAGAATTCGGTGATGGTTTTCGAGGCGATTTGCTGCATGACCGACGCGGGAACGCCGGCCCAGGGATCTTGCGCTTGCGAGGGCACGCTTTCCTTTCCCTGAATGCGGTGCAACCGAGCGCCCCCACCGTCGAGAACGTCCCAGACGTAGACCACCGTGACCTTACCGCTATCAGAAAAGGCGGAGAGATACCCCTTCAGAATGTAGGCGCTGGAGCTGTCGTTCGAGCTCTTGATCGAAAGGCCGTGCGAGCGGGCCTCGGCCCCGAGCTGGCGCGAAAGCGGCGTGACGGCCTGGACCGGCGCGCCGATGATCGGCAGGAAGCGGACGGTCGTGCCGCGTGCCGAGGGGGAGTTGGTATTCAGCATGGCAGTCTGGGTTTGCTGCCGCGACGGCTCACGCGGGGGCGTTTCCCCCATGTCTTCTTCTTCGGCCTGGGCATTGGACACAGGCTCAGGCAGCGTCTCGGCTTTTATCGGAGCGGCGGCGGCGGGCGAGGGCGGGTCGTTTTCCAGCGCCATAGCCTGGGCTTCCATCGTGGTCGGTGGTGCGCCAGAACCCTGCCGGTAGCCCGTCTGGTTGTAGGCAGGGTGATATCCGTTCGACCGCTGTTCGGAGGCAAAGGCCTGCTGGCGTGGCGCCGCGCCTGCCATGCGCTCTACGTCGCCCTGCGTTACCGGCGATGAACGGATGCTTCCGGAGGGTTCGCCGATGTCGACCAGGGGAACCAGGGCATCGGTTGTGTTGCAGGCGGATAGGGCAAAGCAGGCAAGGAGCATCGGCGCAGTCGCAACTCGCGTCATCCCTCGTTTCATCCTTCCCAGTGCCGGCCCCATCCACTTTATGAAGGCCGGCGCCGGTCTGTGTCAATTCCGGATTCTTGGCCAGCAATGGTTTGCGTCAGACGTTGATGAAGTCCAGAAAATGGCGCGAAAGGGCGCGGGGCACGTCGTCGGTCGTCAGATAGGTCTGCCCGAGGGTCATCGCCGTTCCCGTGTCGGAATCCATGATGATCATGTGCACGAAGAGCGACATGTTCGGCTCGATCGGCTGCGGATTTCCGACGTGGAACATCTGATGCTCCATCCAGGACGGCGAGAAACGGGCGCCCAGAGAGTAGCCGCAGGCGTTGAGACGGTGGCGGGAAAGGCCTCGTTCATCCATGATTTTCGCGTGCATATCGAAAACATCGCCGAAGCTTTGGCCCGGCTTGAGGACGGTCTCGATCGCCTGGATCGTCTCGAAGCAGGCATTGTAGAGTTCCCGGTGGCGATAGTTCGGTTCGCCGATGACGATGGTACGCATCATTGCCACATGGTAGTGCGCGTACGCGCCTGCCCATTCGAGCGTCAGCTGATCGTTCGCATCGAGCTTGCGGCGGCCGGCCTTGTAGCGGCAGAGCAGTGCGTCCTCGGCGGAGCCAATGATGAATTCGTTCGCCGGGTAGTCGCCGCCACCGGCAAAGACGGCGCCCTGCATGGCGGCCAGAATGTCGGCTTCGTCCGCACCTGGCTTGGTCAGCGTTAGCGCCGCATCGAGCGCATCGTCGGCCAGGGCGGCCGCGCGTTCGACATAGGCGACTTCGGCCGGGCTTTTGATCAATCTCAGGCGGCTGACGAGATAGGAGGCGTCGACGATCTGTCCGAACGACGTCAACTGCGCATCGAGCATCCGGGCAACGCGGCCCGTCATGCCATGTGTATCGTACTCGACGCCGATCCTGGCGCCGAGCAGGTCCATCTCGACCAACAGGTTCCTGAGGTCGACGGTCGGGTCGGCATTCACGCGGTCGACCCAGATTTGGACATTTTCCAAGATAGAGGTGTGCTTGGCCTGGCGCAGGTCGGCGGAGCGCGTGATCAAGGCCATTGTCCCGTCGGCCTTGACGACAAGCGTCTGGAAGAAGCAGTAGCCGAAGGTGTCGTAGCCGGTCAGCCAGTACATGCTTTCCTGCGCAAAGAGCAGCAGGGCGTCCAGCTTTTCTTCGCGCATTCTATCGGTCAGACGTGCGAGACGGACGGCGAATTCGGGTCTGTCGAAGTGCAGGGCCATGCCGCTTAAATCTCCCTGATTGCGATTGCAGAAATTTGCCGGCCGTAGTCCGGCTCCTTGTTATGTGTGGTCCGGCGATAAGAGAAGAATCGCTCGGTGTCGGGATAAGTGCAGATCCCCAGGGTTTCTGCGCGGACACCGGCGACGCGCAGCCGATCGACAGTCAGCGCCGGCAGGTCGAACATCGCGTGCCCCGGCTTTCCTGAGGACACGAAGTAGCGCTCGTAAGATGGATCCAGTGTGACAAAGCGCTCCACGAATTCCGGGCCGACCTCGTAGCTCGCCTGGCTGATCGATGGCCCGAGGCAGGCAACGATTGCCTCCCGCTTCGCGCCAAGTCGGACCATGGCGTCAATCGTGTTCTCCAACACGCCGGTTAGGACGCCTTTCCAACCGGCATGAGCGGCACCGATGACACCGTTCGTCGCGTCGGCGAAAAGGATGGGTCCGCAGTCGGCTGCCAGAACACCAAGCGCTATGCCGGGGGTTGCCGTTACCATCGCATCTGCTGCTGGCCGGGATCCGTCATAGTCCTTGTCGACGATGACCACATCGGGAGAGTGGACCTGGTGCACGGTAGCGAGACGCTCGACAGGCAATTCAAACCAGTTTGCCACGCGGCGGCGGTTCTCCTGAACCTTCTCGCGCTCGTCGTTCGAGCCGAGGCCAACATTCAGGCCGCGATAGATGCCGTCCGAAACGCCGCCTTCCCGCGTAAAATAGCCATGGAGAATCGCGTCACCGGTTGTCTCGCTCAGCAGCGTGCTTTGGATCGGTGCCGGAGATGCTGCTTGTGTCATTAAAACTTCCAAGATTGCTTGAACTGCTTATGCGCCATTTTCGGATGGCGAAGCCCGTCGGTTGCGGCGGATGTTGGCGAGCGGCGCTTGCGCTGTCAATCCGCTGGACGGAAGGGCATCAAATCCACGGCCGGGTGAGAGACCGCCATGACCTTGAAGAGTTCGCCCATGCGCCCTTCGCCTTCGCCGGCAAGTCGATCGACGGCGGTTTGGATAATCTGGCGCGTATGTGCTTCCCGGTCTCGGCCAAGCGCCGCTGCGCGATCGAGAATGCCGAGGCCGACAAGAAAATCGCCCTGGTGAAGCATGCCGTTCAGGTGAACGCCAGCCGAGGTGGCGGCCTGCGCCAGGGCCTGGAAATCGACGTGGCTCGTAAGGTCGGCTTCGCCCGGATGTGCCAGCGGCGGGTCATACTCATGCATGCGCACCGCCTGCAGCGTATCGCCGTAGCCACTTACGAGGTGCCCGTAGTCGATGGCGACAGCCGTTCCCCCATATTCCTTCAGCCGATCGCAGATCGCTACCATCACCGACTGGCGAGCCGACGAGATTTCAAACAGCGTTCCCGGGAGCACATCCTCTTCCGGCGAGGGCAGAAGGCCTGGATCGATCCCTGCCACCCCGACGCCGAAGGCCAGTTCACCGCCTGCGTCGACGCCGACCATGCGCTCGCGGAACCCTGTCGTCGTCTTCACGAACTGACGGATCGGAATGGCATCGAACAATTCGTTCGCCGCGACGAGCGAAAAACCCGGCGTCACGTCGTCGAAACCTTGATGCCAGCTGACCTTGTCGCGATACGACGCAAGCGTTTCCTGCTGGATGTCGCGCAGACGCTCGCTCGTTTCGACGAGGTGCACCGTCATGTCCTCAAAGAGCGGCGGTGCTATGCGGGAAATGACGCGCAGCATATCCGACATCATCGTGCCGCGACCGGGGCCGATCTCGACAAGACGGACACCTCCAGGGGTTCCGTGTCGCTGCCAGGCATGGACGATGAAGACGCCGATCATCTCGCCAAAAAGCTGGCTCACCTCCGGCGCGGTGACGAAGTCGCCCGAGCGCCCGAAAGGCTCGCGGGTCCTGTAGTAACCGTGTTCGGGATCGGCGAGGCACAGCGAGAAAAAGTCCGTGACGCTGATCGGGCCGTTTGCCTGGATGATCGCCTTGATCTTCTCACCGAGCGCGGTGCTCATCGATACCTCCTGTCCGGCTGCGTTCAGTGCTGCAAGGCAGCCTGACGGCGGGCCAAAAGCATGGCCCAGATTCCCAGCAGAACCATCGGCGTGGAAAGCACCATGCCCATGGTGAGCCAATTGGTGCCCAGCAGGTAGCCCAGCTGGGCATCCGGTTCGCGGAAGAATTCGACGAAAATACGAGAAAGTGCGTAGCCGCAGACGAAGACGCCGGTGACGAAGCCCGGCGCCTTCAGGGCGCGGAAGCCGTAGATCAGAACGGCGAGAACCAAGAGCAGCACGATGCCCTCCAGCCCAGCCTCATAGAGCTGGCTGGGATGGCGAACAAAGTCGCCGCCAGGGCAGTAGCCGTTGGTCTTCTCAATGTACTGATTGCAGAAAACCATGCCCCACGGCGCATCCGTCAGGCGACCCCACAGCTCACCATTGACGAAGTTGGCGATACGGCCGCAGAACAAGCCGATCGGGACGACCGCCGAGACGATGTCGAACAGGCTCCAGATCGGTATGCCGTTGCGACGTGCGAAGATGATCATCGCGATCGTGGTGCCCGTCAGTCCGCCGTGGAACGACATGCCGCCGTTCCATATCTGGATGGCTCGGATCGGGCTCTCGATCACTGCCGGCATGTCGTAAAACAGGATGTAGCCGATGCGCCCGCCGAGAACGATGCCGAGAGCGACCCAGATGATGAAATCGTCGAGCTGCACCTTGGTGATCGGGGAAACATCGCCTGGCCATAGCTTGTTGTTTGCGGCGATCAGACGGCCATAGTACCAGCCGAGCATGATGCCGGCGACATAGGCAAGTCCGTACCAGTGAATTGAAAGCGGGCCGAGCGAAAAGGCGATCGGGTCGATCTCGGGGAAGGGCATGATCGCCAGGAGATTGGCTGCTGTCGGCAAGGGTTTCCCATTCGCTGGCGTGAGCCCTACGGAGTGGCCGGTCGGACGAACGCAGTTCAGTTCAAGGCGTCCTTTGCGACTTTCTAAAGGCGCGCCAAGCTCGATGTGGGCGGAAGATGGCGCTGCTATCAAAAACGGTCAAGTCGATTGTTGGCGATCGCGGCGCACGGGCAGGCTTATCCAGAGCAAAGCGCTTGCATCCTTAGCGGCGAAGCCCTACCTCATTCTTGAAAGGCCCCAAAGGCCGCACGTTGTATGTTGTAAAGGGAGAACACCGCCATGACGACTGGAGCAAACCGCATCATGGACGAGTTCGCCAAGCTGATGACGGATGCCGCCGGCGCGGCCCAGGGTGTGCGCAAGGAAATCGAGACAGCCTTCAATGCGCAGGCGGAGCGCTGGCTCAATACTCTCGACGTCGTCAAGCGCGAGGAATTCGAGGTCGTGCGTGACATGGCGATCAAGGCGCGCGATGAAAACGACGCCCTCCTTGCCCGGATCGCCGCCCTTGAAGCGAAGCTTGCAGCCAAGGGCAAATAATTCCCGTTGTGACACAGGCCGTGGTGTGACCTTTATGAGACACGCCGCGGCTGTGACTTAAAAACCGGGTGTCGTTATCCACCTGTGGACACTGCCAAAAAGATCAATGGGCAGAGTCATTTAAACCCTCCTTCTGAATGGAAACCCGAAAAGCTTTCCACAGTGCCGTTCCCTAAAACGGCTGTGAGGGGCTGGCGCGTCGCCTAGCCCGTTATACACTGATTTTAAATGATGATTCGAAGCAGTTGATAAGCTCCAGGCAGGTTTGACTGCGTTAAGTCTGGTAGCGGTTCAACGGTCATCAGGGTTGGTGGTTCCGGCTGTTGCGTGTGTTCTCCTTGTGTCTCGTTGAGAAGTTGGTTCGCATTCACTCCGGTCAAGAAGGTGCTGCATGAGCCTCATGGAATTGGAAGTCGAGCGTCAGTCGAACCCGGTCGATATGATCGAGTACGTCGCCGCCAATAACGACTGGTCTTTCGAGCGGTCGGGCGATGACGAGATTGCGATGACGGTTGAAGGGAAGTGGACCGACTACCACGTTTCCTTTTCCTGGATGGAAGAGTTTGAGGCGCTGCACCTAGGCTGCGCCTTCGACGTCAGGGTTCCCGAACAGCGTGTCAACGAAGTCACCAAGCTCCTGGCCGCGATCAATGGTCAGGTGCTGATGGGACACTTCGACCTCTGGCGCCAGGAAGATGTCATCATTTTCCGCCAGTCGTTGCTGCTTGCCGGTGGTGCCGAGCCGACCAATCGACAGGTCGAGGTTCTGCTGGCTAGTGCACTCGACACTTGCGAGGCGTATTATCAGGCCTTCCAGTTCGTGATCTGGTCCGGCATGGAAGCGAACCGCGCTATGGAAGCGGTTCTCTTCGAAACGGTCGGCGAGGCGTAAATGTCATCCGCATCTTCAGGTCCTGTCGTTCTCGTCGGTGCCGGCAACATGGGGGGCGCGATGCTCTCCGGCTGGCTCAAGAGCGGCGTGGCCGGTTCCTCCGTCGTCGTCATCGATCCCGCCCCGTCGGAGCAGATGATGAAGACGATCAACGATGCCGGCGTGACGCACGTCATCTCGGCCCCGGCAGGGTTGACGGCAGGCGTTCTTTTCCTTGCGGTCAAGCCGCAGGTAATGGATGGCGTGCTGGCGCCGGTCAAGGCAACGGTCGGACCGGAGACGGTCGTCGTGTCCGTTGCCGCTGGCAAGACATTGTCGTTCCTTAAAAAGCATCTCGGCGAGGCTGCGATGGTGCGCGCCATGCCGAATACGCCGGCCATGGTCGGTCGTGGCATTACGGGTGCGTTTGCCAATGCGCGCGTCACAGATGCGCAGCGCGAGCTAGTCCATTCTCTGTTGCGTGTATCCGGTCCGGTCGAGTGGGTTCCAACCGAAGCCGACATCGATGCCGTCACGGCCCTGTCGGGAAGCGGACCGGCGTATGTGTTTTATCTCGTCGAGTGTATGGCAGAGGCAGGCCGTAAACTTGGCTTGCAGGCGGACCTTGCCATGCGTCTTGCACGGGAAACTGTCGCGGGGGCTGGTGAGCTTTTGCACCAGTCCCCCGACGACGCCTCGCGGTTGCGCCAGAACGTGACCTCGCCGGGCGGCACGACGGCTGCCGCGCTTTCCGTCCTTATGGCCGAGGACGCGATGCAGCCTCTTTTCGACAAGGCCCTTGCAGCAGCACGCAAGCGTGCCGAAGAGCTTGCCGGCTGAGGACATCCAGACCATGGCTGACGAAATCACCTATGCCGACTTCGAGCGTGTCGACATCCGTGTCGGGACGATTGTCGAGGCAACTCCGTTCCCGGAAGCGCGCAAGCCGGCCTTCAAGCTGTTGATCGACTTCGGGGCGGAAATCGGCCTTAAGAAATCATCGGCCCAGATCACCGTTCACTATACGCCCGAGAGCCTGATCGGTCGGCAGGTTCTCGGTGTGGTCAACTTTCCGCCGCGACAGATCGGCCCAGTTCGCTCAGAAGTCCTGACCCTCGGTTTCGAGGACGAAGCGGGCGCGATTGTTCTTGCGGCACCGGACAAGCCAGTGCCGAACGGCAAGAAGCTGATGTGATCAGTGGATATCGCGCGACAGCGGGTCGGTCAGCGAGAACGCATGGAATACGGCTTCAAAGCCGGCGCGTTGCGGCGAGCAGAATGCCGGGCCGACGGCAACCTGCACCAATGCCGGATCGAACCAAGCAAGCCGCGCCATGCGCCAGTCCTCCATCCGGTCTGTTCTGTATTGAATGAACAGGGCATCGCCGGTTCGCGTTACGCGCACGCCCATGCGCTCGAATGCATGGTCGAGCCGAAAGGCTGACCAGTCGGAGTTGCCATTGGTCACGACGACGCTGAAGTGCATTGCTCCATCGGTATATTCGATCCCGCATTTCATCCAATGCGTCGCGTCGGCCCGAACCATCATGCCGGCCTGGTCGTAGAGTTCCTCATAGCGTGCGGAGAAGGATACTTCGGCCGAAAAGTCGCCGCCTCTTCGCTGATGCAGGAAATGCCCGTCGTCGCGGTGAAAGCCGTAGTAGGTTCCTTGCCAGAAGTCCGTCTTCGGTCCAGACCAGACATGCAGGTCGCCGTTGCGCTCTTCAAAGCGAGGCGGCGGGTTCAGCCATGTCATTCGCGCCGTATCGATCATCATCTGTTTTTTCACGCCGGTAGGCGCACGGTCGCCCGCAGACCGCCCAGAGGGCTGTCGCCGAGCGTCACGTTGCCGCCGTGGCTTCGGGCGATGTCGCGGGCAATGGCAAGACCGAGGCCCGTGCCCGAGGCGTCGAGATTGCGCGCTTCATCGAGCCGGAAGAATGGCTTGAAGACATCCTCGCGGTTCTTCTCGGGAATGCCTGGACCATCGTCGTCAAAGGTGATCGTCAGCCACTTGGCACTGTGTTTGGCGTTGACGTCGAGGGTGGTGGCGTAGCGGCGAGCATTCGAGGCGAGGTTCGTCACAAGGCGCGCGAAGGCGTTTGGACGCACCGCAATGCCGTCATCGCCTTCTATGGAGTATTTGAGTGTCTTGCCCTCGTGAAGTTCGAAATCGGTCTCAAGCTTTGCAAAGAGGTCGCTGAGCTTCATTTCGCCGACGTCTTCTTCGACCTCGCTTCGCGCGAAGGCCATGTAAGCCTCGAGCATCGATTGCATGTCATTGATGTCGTCGTTCAGGCCGTGCAGGTCGGGATTGTCGCCGGCCAGCGCCAGTTGCAGCTTGAAGCGGGTCAGAATCGTGCGCAGATCGTGGCTCACACCGGTCAGCATCGCCGTGCGCTGCTCCATCTGCCGCTCGATGCGCTCGCGCATCAGAATGAAGGCGAGGCCTGCGCGGCGAACCTCGTCTGCACCGCGCGGGTGGAAGTTGTCAGCCTTCTGGCCCTTGCCGAAGCTTTCTGCTGCGTTTGCGAGCGCAAGGATCGGCCGGATCTGTCCCCGCAGGAAGAGGATCGATATGCCGATCAGCACCAGCGAAGCGCCGACCATCCAGACGATGAAGATGTGGGTGTTGGAGGCGTAGGTGGAGTTGCGTCTTGCCAGCACGCGAAGGATCTTGTCTTCGAGCTTGATGCGGATCTCGACGAGGTTGGAATCGCCCAGCGTGTCGATCCAGAACGGGCGTTTGACCTGGTCGCTGATCTCGTCGCTCAGGATGCCATCAAGGATTGAGAAAAACGGCTTGGTGCGTGGCGGCGGCAGGTCGCCGTCCGGTTCGATCGAGATCTGCAGGCCCAGCTGGTCGCGTGCTATGCGCGTGACCTCGCTGTAATCAGTATCCTGTGGATAGGTCTCGATGATCTGGATGACCGCTGCGATGTCGCGTGTGACCGCAGCAGAGAGGCGCTGCGTCACCATCTGCCAGTGGCGTTCCATGAACAAGGCCGCGACGACGGACTGGAGCAGCAACATCGGGATGATGATGATGAGAAGCGAGCGGACGTAAAGGCCGGTCGGCAGGTAGAGCCGTAATCTGCGGATCATCGACCGCCAGCCGCGGGCGGGCGGGCGGTCCTCGCGCCGAAGGGAGTCGAATGTCACCATTTGGTCGCTGGTCCTGGGGTTGCGACTGTCAATCGATGCTCAACCGGTATCCTATACCACGAACCGTCTGCAGCCAGACCGGATTTGCGGGATCGTCCTCGATCTTGCGTCGCAGGCGGTTGATCTGCACATCGATGGTGCGCTCGCCGACATCGACATCGTTGCCGATGAGCTCGTGCCGCGGAATGGTATCGCCGGCGCGCTTGGCAAACAGCAGCATGATTTCCTGCTCGCGATCCGTCAACCGGACCACTTCGGAGGCCTTCTTCAGCTCCTTGCGCGTCAGGGAGAAGGTATATGGTCCGAACATCACCTGTTCGATCTTCGGCGCATCGTTGGAGACATTGCGGCGCAGGATGTTGTTGACGCGCAGCACGAGTTCGCGCGGGTCGAAGGGCTTGGCCAGATAATCGTCGGCGCCGGCCTCCAGTCCGGCGATGCGACTGCCCGACTCTGCCAGTGCCGTCAGCATGATGATCGGCACGTTCTTGATCGTGCGCAGATCCCTGGTCACGTCGATCCCGGAATCGCCTGGCATCATGACGTCCATGATGATGAGGTCGAAGTCCAGTCCGGCAAGCTTGCGCTGCGCTTCCGCGCCGTCCGCGGCCACCGTCACCCGGAACCCGTTCTCGGTCAAATAGCGGTTCAGCAGGGCACGGATACGCGTGTCGTCGTCCACAACAAGCAAGTGCGCAGCGTCGTCCGAAATCACTGTCTTTGTCGCCATTCAGTCTGCTTTCGCGTTTTGTCTGTTCCGCATACCCCTCAGGAAGGCCTTTATGCCTTCCCGTACCTCAGGAGAAGCTCCGTCGAATGCTCTCTCAATACGGCGCGATTGCGGCTCTGCCAGAGCAAGGGCCAGCTCGCGCCCCAGCTTGGTAGGATAGAGCTTGCGCTGCCGCCTGTCTTCAGGCCCTGCAATCTGGCGAATATACCCCGAATCGATGAGTTGTTTGAGCACTCTTGCGAGACTCTGCTTGGTAATCTTCAATGTATCCAGCAGATCGGCAACCGTCATACCGGGGTTGCGGTTAACAAAGTGAACGACACGGTGGTGCGCCCGCCCGAAACCGATCTCCGCAAGAATGGCGTCGGGATCGGAAACGAAGTCACGATAGGAGAAAAACAGAAGCTCGATGATCTCGAAATCGATGCTTTGCGTGTTTTCCATCGGCATCTTCAGCGGTTCGGGCTTGCCCGCCTTCGGGCTCGTCTGGCGTGCCAACTTGGCATTTCCTTTCTTGTTGCGCACCGTGCGGGAAGCGCTCGTTAAAATATGTCAGCATTGTTGACGTATCTCTGCGCCGTTGCTAGCTTCCCCAAGCGTTGCGAAGCCGGAAGAGGACGCCATTTCCACTGGAAATTTGGCCTGACTTCGCAAACTTCACTACAATGCGTAATTTTCCCCTGCGTGAGTGGATAAAACGTATTGGGGACAACAATCAACAGCAATGGCGTGCGGGCGCCGGAGGAGTGAGAAATGGCTTCAGTTCCCTTTGATCAATTGGATGGCGAAATCTGGTTCAACGGTGCGTTCGTGCCCTGGAAAGACGCAAAGATCCACGTGCTGACCCATGGTCTCCACTACGCAAGCGCGGTATTCGAGGGGGAGCGCGCCTACGGCGGTAGGGTTTTTAAGCTCACGGAACATAACCAGCGCCTGCACACGTCCGCGCAGATCCTCGGCTTCAAGGTGCCTTATTCGGTTGCTGAACTGGATGCGGCGACGATCGAGCTCCTGAAGCGCCAGGGCTTCTCCGATGCCTATGTCCGGCCGATCGCTTGGCGCGGTAGCGAGATGATGGGCGTGTCCGCTCAATCGAACCGCATCAACGTCGCGATCGCCATTTGGCAATGGGGGAGCTACTTCAATCCGGCAGAGAAGCTGAAGGGCATCCGGCTCGACATTGCCGAATATCGCCGGCCCGATCCGAAGACGGCGCCGTGCGCCTCGAAGGCTGCCGGGCTCTACATGATCTGCACCATTTCAAAGCATGCGGCCGAAGCCAAGGGGTATGCCGATGCCATGATGCTCGACTATCGAGGCCAGGTGGCGGAAGCGACGGGTGCAAATATTTTCTTCGTCAAGGATGGCGTTATCCATACGCCGACGCCCGATTGCTTCCTGAACGGCATCACCCGACAGACAGTGATCGAGCTCGCGAAGCGTCGCGGTATCGAGGTGATCGAGCGCGCCATCATGCCGGAGGAGCTTGCGGATTTCAGCGAGTGCTTCCTGACGGGCTCTGCGGCAGAGGTGACGCCGGTCTCGGAAATCGGCCCGCATAAATTCACGCCGGCAACGATCAGCGAAACTTTGATGAACGACTACATAAAAGAGGTATGCCCGGCGGCCGCTGCAGCGGCCGAGTGATCGTTAAGAGCAGGAGCGGCCGAGTTCCTCGCGAGCTCGGCCGTTTTTCGATGCGCTGTCTACCTTGCGCGAGCGGCTACTGCGCCGACGATCGTCGACAGGATGCCGCCGCCGATCAGGCCGCCGATTCCGTCGGCAATCAGACCGCTCATTGCGGCTTCGCCGCCGACCATGCTGAGAAGCATGCCGCCACCAATGCCACCGATTGCGCCGGCGATCGTCCGGGCAACGGCATTGATTGCAACCTGCTTCAGTGCGCCGCTTGCGACATTGCCGCCGACGGCCCCTGCTATCACTTGTGTGATGATGGGCAATAAGGCTTCCACGATTTCCCTCCTTTTGCGTTTCCTCAAAACGCCACTGCCGGCTGCGCGGTCCGAAAGGATAGCCAGCCATACAGGCGATCCGACGTCCGACCGGGAGCAGGGATATCGTCTGAATATCAGTATTTTATCATGATTGAATATGGAGTGGAATGGAGAGCAACCCATGCGTGAAAGTTTTCCACGCTGTCCCTTGGAAAAAAGGCGCCCGAAGGCGCCTTTTCCATGTCGTGCGTCAAAATCAGTCGTAGACGTAAACAATGCGACGGGTAGCGGGATCCACAAGGACCGGCCGATCGTTGATGCGGACATATCGATACTGATAGTCCGGAATTTCCTGGAATGTCACATCGCCCGGCAGCGCTGCACCGACGACGACATCACCGCGGAGGCGGACGGTCTGAGCCGGATTGGTTTGAACATAGGTCGTGACCGTCTCAGGCGGGCTGATGGCCTCGACAGAACCAACCGGTCCCAGCAACTCGTCGCCTGGAGCCGGGTCGGGAGCGACGCTTGCCGTCGTCTCGTAGGTCACAACAGGAACGCCGAGATCGACTTGGTGCTGCTCGACGATGACGCTGCTGCCACCCTGTTGAACTTGCAGATACTCGGCATAGACCCAGCCACGGACGCCGTTGACGTCAACCCGGCACCAGCGGCTTCCCTGGATGCAGCCGTCCAGAATCGCCTGGGAACCGCGCGTCGCTATGCCGAGGGATGGGTACTGCGGACCAGGGCCGGCACGAACGTTCAGATCGTTGATGGCCGTGGCAGCCATGTCCGCCTGGGCAAGACCGGCGCTTCCCACGACGATCGCGCCAGCCAGGAACAGATTTCGCTTCAGGGTCATCTCGTTTCTCCTTGTCTTATACAGCCAAGTAACGTTTGGCTGATGGCGAGGTTCCCCTGCGGTGGGCTTCGCCGGTAAACGATTGTATCGATGTGTTAAACTCCAGGGCGGCTGGTGGCCGAACAAAATCGCGGGCTGCGCGCGGCGCAGTTTCGGACTATAGCGACACGGGACAGAGACAAGCGAGGCACTCATGGGCATGCTCCAGGCCGGCATTATTCCGGTGACACCCTTTCAGCAGAACTGCACGATCCTCTTCGATCCGGAGACCAAGGAAGGCGTCGTGGTCGATCCCGGTGGTGACGTGCCGGCGATCATTGAGGCCATCACGGCGAACGCGCTTGACATCAAGGCGATCTGGCTGACGCACGGCCATCTTGACCACGCCGGTGGTGCCAAGGAGCTCAGGCAAGCCTTGGGCATCGATATCGTTGGCCCGCACGAGGACGATCTTCCGCTGTTGCAGCGGATCGAGGCGCAGGCGCAGAAGTACGGCCTGCCACCGGGCATGCACAACGTCGTTCCGGATCGCTGGCTGAAGGATGGCGACAAGGTTTCTTTCGGCACGCACGAGTTCGAAGTGTATCACACACCGGGCCACGCGCCGGGCCATGTCATCTACTTCAATCGCGCGCAAAGCTTCGCCCATCTGGGCGACGTACTCTTCAACGGTTCCATCGGTCGGACGGATCTGCCAGGTGGCAATCACCAGCAACTGCTCGACTCCATCCGCGACAAGGTTTTGACGCTGGGCGATGACGTTGGTTTTATTTGCGGGCACGGGCCGGGCAGCCGGATCGGTGACGAGCGACGCAGCAATCCCTTCCTGCAGCAGATCTGAGCACCAACAAAACAAAAGCGCCGCTGAGTGGCGGCGCTTGGTGTTTGATCATGCGTTCAGACATCAGCCGGCGTTGCAGAAGTGGCTCCGGCCGTCATTGCCGATAAACGTGCCGCTGCGCGGATCGAACGACCGGTAGCGGTAGGAGCAGTAGCGTTCCCACTGCGCAGTCCAAGGCTCGACGTCGGCAGCGACCGGACGATAGTAACGGGGCGGGGGAGCGCGATAGACCGGCACTGCTTCGTATTCCGGCTCATAGACCGGCGGATCGATATAGCGCGGCTCATCATAACGCGGCGCGCTGGCGATGGCAGAGCCGACGATCAGACCCGTTGCAAGGCCGACAGCGCCGCCAACAAGCGCGTCATCGCCGTGGTGATGACGATGCCAATCACCAGCCGAAGCAACGCCGATCGATGATACCGTGAGGGCAGCAGCGGTTGCCGTCATAAGGAGGGTCTTCGCAAGCCTGTTCATTTGTCTTTCCCTGTTTTAACCGATTCCGGTTCTGCACCTTGATGATGGCAAGGTAAGGGCTGCGATCTGAATACAGGCTGAATGACAAAACCCGGCATTGCTGCCGGGCTCAACTCGAATTGACAGCGTTGGCTGGAGGCTCAGCCTGCGATCTGCAGGTTGACAGCCTTGGGGCCCTTGCCGCGGCGGTCCGGCTCCGTGTCGAAGCTAACCTTCTGATTCTCCGTCAGTCCGGCCAAGCCAGAAGCCTGAACGGCAGAAATGTGTACAAAGATGTCGGCGCCGCCCTTGTCCGGTTTGATGAAGCCAAAGCCTTTGTCGGTGTTGAAGAATTTTACAGTGCCAGTCTCGGCCATGCGTCAGGTCCTTTTATCTCCGCCCGCCATCCACACGGGCAGCATCACTGATAATGCCTCCTCGCGGAGACGTTGGCAGGCAATCATTGAAATGTGAGAAAAAGGTCCCCTCTAGCACAACCAAGCTCACCACGGGACTGACGCCCGCTTTCTCGGAACTGGCTGACCGGAATATTAGCGTCTCCGGCGCGCACATTCTTAAAGGACTTCCCATGCTCGCAAAATGCCCGAACACGGTGAGAGTGCTGCGATTATTAAATTTTGGCAAGCAAAAGTTTCTTAACGCGTTTGTGCCGGCGGCTGCCTTCGGGCCGCATTTTTGCGCTCGCGGAGCAAAATTTCATTCGTCAGCAGCCGTGGAGGCACGCTTTATATTGTTGGCAATATAGTTTGGGAGCAGATTTTGCCAAAAATGCAACGTTAACGCGACTGCGTAAAAGCTAAAGTTTTTTTCTTTTCCGAACGTTCAACCCAAATTTGGGCTCGGTTTCAGTCTGCCCGAAGCGCGACGGCGCGCTATTTCGGGCACCACTTCAACCAGAAGCATGGCGGTGAACATCAGTGCGCAGCCGGCGTAGCCGAGCGGCGGCATGGTTTCACCAAGCAGCAGGGCGCCGAGCGACGCGCCGAAGAGCGCTTCAGAGGACAGGAAGATGGCTGCCTGCGATGGCGTCGTG
The DNA here is from genome assembly GCF_000577275.2 of Rhizobium favelukesii. NCBI lineage: Bacteria > Pseudomonadati > Pseudomonadota > Alphaproteobacteria > Hyphomicrobiales > Rhizobiaceae > Rhizobium > Rhizobium favelukesii. The sequence goes on along the minus strand of NZ_HG916852.1, from coordinate 2,848,525 downwards.
TAGCGCTGGCCAATGATCTGAAGCGAGAAGGCGACACCCGAGGAGAAGATCCCGACATAGAGAATTTCCGGGGCCGCAGCCCATATCGCCGCCCAGCTGATCGGCTCCGTGACGACCGCAACGGCGAGCGCGCAGGCGCCGGTAACGGCAAACTGAGCGGCCGAGAGGGCAAGCGGACGGCCGGTTTCAGATACCGTGGTGCCAGCCAGTGTGATCTGTCCGGCCCAGAAGATTGCACAAACGACCGTCAGCAGGTCGCCGGTCGTCAGTGCCGACAGCTGTCCGCCCGACAGCAAGTATATGCCGGATACGGCCATGATCGCACCGGGCCAGATGATCCAGTGCGGAGAGCGGCGCAGGAAGACCACGGCGATCAATGGCACGATCACCACGTAGAGGCCGGTGATGAAGCTGGAATTCGTCACCGTCGTCGTCTGCAGGCCGATCTGCTGGGTGGCGGCGCCGCCAAACAGCGCAAGACCGGTCAGCAGGTAGAGCTTGAGGTGGCGAGGCGCGGTCTTGACCGGGCCCTTGCGTGCCTCAAAAAGCATGAACGGCAGAACCGCCAGCGCAGCGATCATGAAGCGCAGGCCAATGAACCAGAACGGACCGATCGCCTTCATTGCCGTCGACTGCGCGACAAAGCCGCCACCCCAGATGGCAGCTGCAAGCAACAAAAGAAGGTTCGCCTGAATGCGCGTCATTTCGTCCTCGATGCGGGGAGAGGGGGGTGTCGTCGAGCGTTAGCAGTTGCCTTTCGTTGGGGCAAGGGTGAAGACTGTCGCGAGGCGTCAGCCCATGAGAGCAAAAACCGATGACGACGAAAGCGGGTTCATTGCCCCTGGAACGCGAGGAAAAGGCTCCGCTTGCGCCGGCTGGATACTCCGGCAGTTCACTCACGCGAAAGCTTGGCCTCAAGGAAGGGCGAGCGGCACTGCTGGTCGGCGTGCCTGACATTGCTGAGCTTAGAGGCTTCCATTTCTCCTCTGTCGACACGGCCGTCCCGGCAGTGATCGAGCGTCGCTTCGACTATGTGCACGTGTTCGAAACCCGCCTGCCACGTCTGGAAGATATGGCGCAGTCTTTGTCCGGCGTTCTCAGGCCCGACGGGATGCTCTGGATTTCCTGGCCCAAGAAAGCCGCGCGAATGCCGACAACAATCACCGAAGACGTGCTGCGATCGATTTTTTTGCCTTTGGGGCTGGTTGACGTAAAAGTCTGCGCAATAGACGAGACGTGGTCGGGGCTAAAGTTCATGATCCGAAAGGAACTGGGCGCCGGTCTCTAGGCTTCGCATCAGCCATTGTCCGCCGGTGCTCGCGACACCCTGAGCAATGCACCATCGTCTTCATCCGTAAGGATCAGCAGGGCGCCGTCGGGCGCGACGACCACATCACGCATGCGGCCATAGGAGCCATCGAATAGCCGCTCCTCGGCGACGAAGGCTCCGCCATCGTCGCGCTGCAAACGCGAAAGCAGTTGGAACTTCAGCGCCGCGACAAGAAAATTGCCATCCCATTCGGGGAACATCTTGCCGCGGTAAATGACGAGCGCTCCCGGCGCTATGGACGGGTCCCAATAATAAAGAGGTTGCTCAAGTCCTTCCTTGGCCGTGCCTTCGCCGATCTCGGCGCCGGAATAATCACGGCCATAGGTGATGATCGGCCAGCCGTAGTTCTTGCCGGGCTCGATGTCGTTGATCTCATCGCCGCCGCGGGCGCCGTGCTCAACCGTATAGAGCTTGCCGTCGGCGGCATCGAAGGCGATGCCTTGCGCATTGCGATGGCCTTTCGACCAGATTTCCGGGAGCGCCTTGGCGCCGTCCTTGAAAGGATTGTCGTCAGGAATGCTGCCGTCAGCGTTGATGTGAATGATGGAGCCGGCGTCGTCCTTCCAGTCCTGGGAGCGATCCCTGTCGCCGCGGTCCCCGATGCTGATGAACAGCGAGCCGTCCTTGGCGAAGGCGATGCGGGAACCGTACTGGATATTGCCACCGGTGAAGCGCTTCATCGCAAAGATGGAGTTGACGTCATCGAGCCTGGTTCCTTCCTTTGACAGCGTGGCGCTGAAGGCCTCGGTGCCGGAGCCGCCCTTGGCCCTTATGGCAGCGGTGAGGAATATCTTGCGGCTCGTTGCGAAATCGGGTGCGAGCGCAACATCCATCAGGCCGCCCTGACCGCGGGCACTGACTTTGGGTACGCCGGCAATGGGAGCGGAGAGCTTGCCGTCACGGATTATGCGCAGCCGCCCCGGTCGTTCGGTGACGAGATAAGAGCCGTCGGGAAGAACCTCCACGGCCCAGGGGTGCTCAAGCCCGGTCGCAATCGTATCGACCTGAACCTCGACGGTCTTCGTCTTGACCGCATCGGCCGCCAAGCTCGGGGAGGGAAAGACCGCGGCTGCTAGAAAGAAGCCGACGTGAAGCTTTGCAAAGATCGTCATGGTCCGTCCCATTGCCTGTCCTGATCAACGTGGAGCATCCGACACCTGCTTCAACCTCATTCGGCTCGGGATAACGGCTTTGTGTTTGTCGATGGTATCGCGCCGGTCGGTTGCGGATCGACGAGTTCCGCTTCGACGATATAGCGCAGCGGGCCGCGTTGCGTCGCGCCGAAAGGCCAGCAGGTCGCAAGCACGAGATGGCGACCTTGCGCTGCCGGATCGATCCCGCTTCGATCCCATGGCACGATGCGGCCTTCGCCCGCCTTGAAGGTCAAGACCTTGCCGTCGCGACGTGTGACCTCGATTTCGTCGCCCGGTTTGACATCCTTCAGCCAGCGGAAATGCGTGTCGCGATGGGCCGCGATGACGGAGGTCCCTTCATCGCCGGGTTGGGGCGTATCGGTGAGCCAGGCGGGGCCGAAGGCCAGAGCCTCGCCGGAGGCGCCGGACAGGACGATCGCATGCTTGCCGAGGCGCGGCGCAGTCACCTCCGCCTCGGTCGTGAAATCCGCCCAGGGCCAGGGCCTGGCGTCTTCGCCGCGGAGTTCGGCGGCAAAGGCTCGCTTCAGGAGGATCTGTGACAATTCCGCCTTGGCCTTGATGTAGAGTCCATCGGCGACCAGTGCCGTTCCGTAGAGAGCAAGGAGGGCGATGCTGACGGCAATTGCCTTCTCGACGACGGAGAGACTGGGCAGGAGCGAGCGGTTCTCGCGCTCGGTGGCTGCATCGTAGGCGGTCGCCGCAGCCGTCGCCATGGCGAGCTCGAGGTAGGTCGGAAGCGGGCCGAACTCGTCCACGTCCTGGTTTCGAACTCCTGATCTTGCGCTGGCGGGCGTCATGGCTTGGCTCCTGCAAAGACGCCGCGCACGCGCCGGCGCCAGACGGCAAGCCCGCTTGCCGCCATCAGTGCGGCGAGAAGCATGACGATGCCGCGGACAATCTTTTCGTCAGCACGCGTTGCCGTTTGCGGCAGCTTTACCGACGCGGACTTCTGGGCAATCAGCCCGGCTGCTTTCGCCGTCGGGGCAGCAGCCATACGCGATGCTGCCAGCTGCGCAAATTCCTGCTGGGGCGTTGTTATCGCGTGATCGGGCGCGCTGGCAGGTGCGGGCCGGACGTCCTCGCCGCCGACCTTCTCGAAATCCCAACGGTCAGGGAGGTTGAGCGGCAGCTTTGCCGAGCCAAGCGGCTCACCGGCGGGACGCGACGGCGTGACGTCGACTGCGACGAGGCTGGTCACCCGCGAGACGAGGTGATGGGCGAGCGCCACCGTCTCGATGTCCTTGTCGAGGGAGGTTCGGTCCTCGCGCTCGTAGGCGCGGGCTTCGAGGTCGTCGATCTTGCGACGGGCCCAAAGCTTCGAAATTCCCTGGCCGTCAGCAGCCTTGGCAATATCCATATCGACGCGCCAGGGTTGAACGCCGGTCTTGCCTATGATCTGGAGCTTGCCGGCGGGTTTTTCTTCCGGCAGTTCGGCGGTCAGGACGACCGGCTCGCCGGTGTAGAGGTCAGGCATCGGAGCCGGGGTGATATCCTTTGCCTTGACGCCTTGGAAGGTTGCCGCGATGTCGGTCATTGCCGGGTTCTGAAGCTTCGCGAAGAGCTCGCCCATGCGGCCAGCGACCTGGTCGGCGGAGCCGATCTGGGTGAACGTACCGCGGCCCATCTCGGCGGCCTTGGTCATGAAATAGGCGTTCGGCGCCGAACCGATGCCGACGGTGAAGACGCGAGCCTCGCCACGGTTCTGGCTGATCTCGGCAAACAGCTGCTGTTCATTGCCGATCGCGCCATCGGTCAGGAACACGACCTGGCGAAGCGCGCCGTTGGCGACGGGGCCCTGGTTGCGCAGGCCATCCTGCAATGCGGGCAGCATTTCGGTGCCGCCATCGGCGGTCAATCCGCGAACGTAGGCAATGGCCTTCTCGCGATTGTCGGGCGAGGCTGCAACGAGGCCGTTGAAGTAGTCGGTCATCGTGTCGTCGAAGCGGATGACGTTAAAGCGGTCGTCGAGATTGAGCTTCGAGATGGCAAGCGCCAAGCTTTCCTTGGCCTGCTCGATCGACGGGCCGGACATGGAGCCGGAATTGTCGATGACAAAGACGACCTCACGCTTGGCTGCGGGCGAGGATGCATCGGGCGTTGCCGGCGGTGTGACGAAGGCGAGCAGGTAGGCCTTGCCGTTGACGACTTCACGGAAAAGCCCGGCACTTGGCGTCTTGCCGGGCGCAGCCCTCCAGGTGAGTTCGAAGTCCTTGTCTGCCGCAACGCTCTCGCCCTTCAACGAGATCATCCGGTTCTGGTCGCCGTCCTGCTGGATGTCGACGTCGTGGAAGGAGGATGTCACGTCGCCGAGCACGAAGCCGGCCTTCAGATTGACGGTGAGCGCAACGGGGTTGATCTTGGCGTTGTCGCGCGGATCGAGAACCGGAGCCTCGATCTTCTCGCGATTTTCCACCGGATCGTTCGGAATTGCGAAGCCTGCGCCGTTGTTGAATTCCACGGTCTGGACGATTGGCGCCGGATTGTAGCGGGGGGCGACGACCATCGGGAAGCGCAGCGAGAACTCGCCGCCGGATTGGTGGACCGCCTGCTGGTATTCGATCTGCACGACAATCGTTTCGCCGGGGCCGATGTTGGCGACCTGGTTGGTGAAGATGTTGGGCCGCTGCTGCTCGAGAAGGGCTGCCTTCTTGCCTTCCGCCTTGGCCTGTTCGTAGATCTCGCGCGCTTCCCGACGCGGCTTGATCTGGCCCTCGATGAAGCGCTCGCCGATCTGCATCTTCAGCACGTCGACGGCGGAATTCTCAGGCAGCGGAAAGACGTAAGTGCCCTCGACCCAACCCTTGCTTGGGTTCTGGAAGCGCTGTGTGACCTTGACTCGCGCGATGGGGCCGGAGACATCCATCTGCACATCGGTCTTTTGGCGCGGTGCCTCGACGAAGAAGCCGGGCTCCCTGGCGGGAAGGAGGAGGGAGCCGCTGTTGACGTCGTTCGGCCGCACGAGGCCGGCGAACTGCTCGACCGTCTGCTGGCTTTGTTCGGCGTAAACCGTCGTGACGAGCCCGAACGTCATAAGGATCGACGCGGCGAAAGCCACGAATGCAACCAGCAATGAGATGGATACGCGACTGGCGCGAACGCGCCTTATGACGAACTCGTCTTCCAGAAACATGGTATGCCCTCAATAACCAATGTCGGATGCACCAAGATGCGGCTTCGATCTCGGCGTGCTCGCGACCGAATTGCGGCATGCCGCGGCATTTGTTGCGGCCAATTCGTGGCAAAGCCTGAAAAAGGCGAAGTTTTTGATTTCAGGGCGTAAATCGGGCTCTCTTCAGAAACCGATTCAAGTGCTTCGCAAAATGGTGCATCGGGCCGAGTGGGCGATGTCGCGAATCGACAATCGCGTGAGCCGACTGATCACGAAGAATCATTGGCACCATCACGCCTTTGCGCTTGAAATGCCTGCTGACATTGGACATAGAGCTTAGCGCAGAACTCCGGTCCCGGCTTTCTGCCCAAATCAACCGTATAGGACCGATATCATGGCCTTTCTTGCCGATGCTCTTTCCCGTGTGAAGCCTTCAGCCACCATCGCCGTTTCCCAGAAAGCGCGCGAGCTGAAAGCCAAAGGACGCGATGTGATCGGCCTCGGTGCCGGTGAGCCCGACTTCGATACGCCAGACAATATCAAGCAGGCCGCCATCGACGCGATCAATCGCGGCGAAACGAAGTACACGCCGGTATCCGGCATTCCGGAACTGCGCAAGGCGATTGCCGCGAAGTTCAAGCGCGAGAACGGCCTGGAATACGCCTGGGAGCAGACGATCGTCGGCACCGGCGGCAAGCAGATTCTGTTCAACGCCTTCATGGCGACCCTGAACCCGGGTGATGAAGTCGTCATTCCAGCCCCTTACTGGGTGTCCTATCCGGAGATGGTGGCGCTGTGCGGCGGTACGCCTGTCATCGTTTCGGCGACGCAGGAAAGCAACTTCAAGCTCCAGGCGGCCGATCTCGACAAGGCGATCACGCCGAAGACGAAGTGGTTCGTCTTCAACTCGCCGTCCAACCCGTCGGGCGCTGCCTATACGCATGCCGAACTCAAGGCACTGACGGACGTGCTGCTCAAGCATCCGCATGTCTGGGTGCTGACCGACGACATGTACGAGCATCTGACCTATGGCGACTTCAAGTTCGTCACGCCTGTCGAAGTCGAGCCGAAGCTCTACGACCGCACGCTGACCATGAACGGCGTCTCCAAGGCCTATGCGATGACCGGCTGGCGTATCGGCTATGCGGCAGGTCCAATCCAGCTCGTCAAAGCGATGGACATGATCCAGGGTCAACAGACCTCGGGTGCGACGTCGATCGCCCAGTGGGCCGCTGTCGAAGCGCTGAACGGCACGCAGGACTTTATCCCTCAGAACAAGAAGATCTTCGAAGGCCGCCGCGACCTCGTCGTGTCGATGCTGAACCAGGCCAAGGGCATCACGTGCCCGTCGCCGGAAGGCGCGTTCTACGTCTATCCGTCCTGCGCCGGCCTGATCGGCAAGACCGCGCCCTCTGGCAAGGTTATCGAGACGGACGAGGACTTCGTGTCCGAGTTGCTTGAAAGCGAAGGTGTCGCCGTCGTTCATGGCTCGGCTTTCGGCCTTGGTCCGAACTTCCGCATCTCCTATGCGACCTCGGAAGCGCTGCTTGAGGAAGCCTGCAAGCGCATCCAGCGTTTCTGCGGCGCCTGCAAGTAAGCAGTTCAGGAACGAAATGCAAAAAGCCCGGCGAATGGCGTAATGCAGTTCACTTAGGTTTGCTTACGGCTCTTATCGGGTATCTGGCAGGCAGTTTTTTGACGACACGGGGGCATGATCGCCCCCGTTTTTCTGTCAGCAGCAAGTCTGCCAATCTGTTTCTCAATCTGGTGAGGTGGGCGGGGATTTTGCCGGGTGCTTCGATCGCCATCCATCCCCATTCGTGACGCAGGTAATGCAGGGCTGTGATAAAGCTTAGTCGGGTTGGCTCGACTTGGGCTTCGGTCGCGACCTCTGCCATTTCGAGCCGCACCAGATTGTAGGCCAGCAACGCGCCCCAGACCTCCTGATAGACAGTCTCCGGCGTGCCGCTTCGCAGGGTCAGTTCGCTACCGAGAAGCTCCTGCTTGAGTTCGCGATAACTTGTCTCGATGCGCCATCGCTCTTCATACTGATGGACGATTTCGCTTGCCGGATAAGTTTGTCTGTCCATCAGCGATGTCAACAATATGCGCTTTTTGCCATGGCTGGTGGTCGTCTCGATGGCCCTGACCTCCCAGAAGGCCGGCAAGTCCGGTTCTGCCTGCCGCGCCTGGGGCGAGACCTTCATGCGCACCCGATAATCGGTGGGGTGCGGATCCAGTCGTTCCCATGTGCTGTTGGCTTTGGCCGGAATCAGCCAGTGACGCTCATGTCCCTTCGTCTGCAATTGCAAGAGAAGGCTGGCACTGAAGAAGCCCTTGTCGAAGACCGTCAGCGAATGGTCCGGAACCCGGTCGAGCAGGCTTTTGGCATAGAGCATCTCGTTTGTGCCATAGGCTCCGAACACCGCATCACGCACCAGATGCGTCGCCAGCGCCGTCAGCGTCAGCAGCCGCAATTGCGGATAGCTTGCGACAACGCCAGACGCGTAGGCCTGCGCTCCAAAATGCGCCCGGTTCTCCGGGCTGTCGGACGTCCGCAGCGTGCTGCCGTCCACGGCATAACGACAAAGACCCCGCCAGGCACGCCCGGATTGGTGGCGTTCATCCCAGCATGATGCACTCATTGCAAACAACTGCGCCAACGGTGCCTGACCCAAGCGCTGCCGTGCCTGTGTCAACGCGCTCTTGGCAATATCCGCGTTGACCTCATCGGGCAAAACCAGATCAAGATGAGCCACCACCTCCGGGATCGACTGATGACGATAAAGGGCCAACGCAATCACCAGCCAGACGACCTGCTCGGCTGGCAGCTTGCGCTTGCGGATGCTCGCCTTGCCTGTCGTGGCGAGAGCCTGAGCGATCCAGTCCGGGTCGATCGCCTGCGAAAGAGCCGATAATTCGGCCGAATGTCCAAGGGTGCGTGACATCACAAACAAAAACAGGATGGGAAAACGAATCCCCATCCTGAACCATCAAACTTGCCCGCAGCTCACTAAGTGAACTGCATTACGGCGAATGGCGGGTTTTTTGTTGCTCGGCGTCGCCAACCGGCTGAGATGAAAGATCGACCGAATTCCCAGCGTGGAGCGCCATGTTCCCCACCTCGTACCGCAAGGCGCCGCTTGCGCCCGATCCGGTGGGATCGCTTCAACCAAACCAACGCCCAAATGCGCCGCAGGTGCCCTCGGTCATTCCGTGATCGGCGTTGCATGGGACGATTTCCCGGCCCGCGCGTGCGCTTCTTGCTCAAGGCGCATCGCCCTCAGTCGCGCAGTCTTCTCATTTCTGGCGGTAGCGACGGCGTCGATTTTCAAAGCCTCCTTGGTGCGGGACAACATTTGTGTCTGTGTCAAGCCGAACGCCGCTTCTGCGCGTTCGCGGCTTTTGCTCCATGGTTCATGCATGCGGCGGGTCCTCGTTGTAGGGTTGGTTTTCGATAAGGGCTTTGGTGCAGGAAAAACGAACCAGCGATCAATCTGCTATCTGAAATCCGACAGTTTCAGGATGATCGAATTTTGTCGTTTAGAACCGTACACGCGTTTGGCGACATCTAGAATTCGGGTTCGAAGCCCGTCAAATCCCGCGAGATAGTCGCGTTCCGATGTGGCTGCCGGGCAAGGTCCCTTCGTCAGCACGTCAATATCCATCGAGAAACGAATCTCGAACATACCATCATGGCCGAGGAAGCGGATGCGCCTGGCGGTTTCGTCATAACTTCTGGCGCGGTTGGGAAATGCGATTGCCATAATGCGCCTCTTGTTCTTCTGTTGGATCGCGTTGTCGGCAAGATCGCCGTCGCGCGGTCTGCCGGCAGCATCACTCACCGGTGCTGGCATCCTTGGGAAGGGCAGTTTCGATTTCCTGCGAAGACACACTCAGCCGCTGCCTGGTGCCGATGCGCGTTGCAATCGCCGGTATTTCGAGATGGGTCCTGGTTCTCCTGAAGGCGGAAAATCGAAGGCCTTCGATCTCTTCCTCGTCGACGATCAGCCGATAAGGCCCGGCTTCCAACGCAATCATCTGCGCCTTTAGAACGAACGGATGGGCGAACGTTACAATGCACTCTATGCTGGAGCCGGAAGACATGCTGTCCTCCTTTGTTGGGGCTGGCTTTGGTGGGGCTGGAACGCTCCTGATCGTCCGCACGGGGGCAGCGTCCGTTTGAGATGCCGCCGATACCATGGACATGGTGTGCACGCATACGAATTGCAAGGTGCGATCTGCTCGCCGTAGCGACAGAACGATCGGACACATTTCACACAATCAAAGCCCCAATGCCGACAGCATCAGGAACGTTGCGAAGAGGATGAAATGCGTCATGCCTTCTATGGCATTGGTTTCGCCGTCGTTGAGGTTGATGGCCGCCGCAACCAGGGTGATCGCCACCATCACGGTCTGGACCGGTGTCATCGCCATGATCAAGGGCTGGCCGCTATAGAGGGCGATCGCCTCCATCACCGGAACCGTGAGGATGACAGTCGACAGCGACGCGCCCATGGCGATATTGACGGTCGCCTGCATGCGGTTGCGCAGCGCCGCACGCAGCGCCGTCAGGATTTCAGGCGCTGCGGAAATCGCTGCGACGACGATGGCGGTCAGGGCAACGGGAGCGCCGGTGTCCCGCAGGCCCTCCGTCATGAAGGTGGCCATGAACTCCGCAAGGAGGCCGATGATGACCACGCCGATCAGGATCGTGGCGATCGAGGCGGCCGTGGAATCCTCGCTCGAGTGCTCCTTTGGATCGGTCTTCTTCCGTTCGTTGCGAGGGTAGGCATAGCTGAAGAAGTAGCTGTGCTGGCCGACCTGCATGCGCAGGAAGAGGCCGTAAAGAGCGATCATCGCCAGGATGGTGAAGGCGGAGTAGAAGTGCCACTTATCCGCCGGCACGAATTCAGGGACGATCATCGAGATACCCATCGCAGTGAGGATCATAACGCCATAGGTCTTTCCCGAGTTGTCGTTGTATGGCTGCTCTCCGTGCTTCAAGCCTCCGAGTAGGGCGGCAAGGCCAAGGATGCCGTTGATGTCGAGCATCAGGGCCGCATAGATCGTGTCGCGAACGAGCGTGGGGGAGCTTTCGCCACTCATCATGATGGCGAGGATGATCACCTCCACGGCAACGGCCGACAGCGTCAGGATCATCGTGCCGTAGGGATCGCCGACCTTGATTGCCAGCACCTCCGCATGGTGGGCGACGCGAACCGAGGCAAAGACGATGGTGGCGACAAGGAGGGCTGCGGCGATGAGCGATATCCCGCGCCCCATCTCAAGAACCGCATGTTCCGTCACATAGGCGACAGCCGCGACCACCATCGCCAATACCAAGAGCATTTCGTCTTTCAGTCGCGACACGATATCCACGGAAAGCTCCGATCTTGAATCATCGGGCAAGTCTAAAGCGATGATTTTGCATGGCAAGCGAGCACGGGGAGGGAGCGCGTTTGCAGTCTTGAGAATTTAATGGAATACTACCCCATCGGTCAGCCGGAAGCACATCGCGGCGCCCTCTCGTCTCTTGCAACGCGGCCCGCGCAGAACTGGATGCAATCCGGTCAGTATTCGAGCGCGAAACAAGAAGAAGTGGAGTGAGATGCATGGTCAAGGTGGTCTACGAGGTCGTTCCTCACGACGGGGGCTGGGCCTACCGGTTGGGCAATGTCTATTCGGAAGCATTCCCGACACACTCCGAAGCGCTCGAAGCAGCCCGTATCGTTGCGGCCGAACAGCAGGTTGGCGGTGATTCCGCGGAGATCAGCTGGCAGGATGATAAGGGTAAATGGCATGAGGAGTATGCCGAAGGCGGAGACCGGCCGGAAACCGAGGTGGTCGACGGCACCTGGAAAAGCCATTCAAGCGAAGCCTCGCCTCGCGCATGAGCATACGGTTATCGTCCAAACGATGATCAGCCCGGGCGCTTGCGCGCCGTTGCCTTCACGTAATTCATCAGGCCGTCGACCAGTGCGTCGAATGTGACGCGGTAGCGGCGTGCAGTTTTGATCCCCTCGTGCATGACGACCCAAGTGTCGAGAGGTATCCGGAAAAGCTCCGGCAGGACCGGCAGCAGATCCGGCTCCCGCGCTGCGAGGCCGGTCTGGCAGATTCCAATCCCTAAGCCGGCGCGAATCGCCGAAATCTGCGCGAGCGGGTTATCACTCTTGAAAGCGAAGGGGAGGCCGTCCGGCATTGGAAAGCGCGCCATCATGGTCCGGATGTAGGCTGTCTGTCGGTCGAAGCCGACAAGGCGGTGTCCTGCGAGGTCGGCCATCTCCTGCGGCATGCCGTGCTGGGCGAGGTAGCGTCGATGGGCGTGAAAGCCGAGCGGTATCTCTCCGATGCGCCGGAAAAGAAGCTGATCCTGCGCCGGCTCTGCCATCCGTACGGCGATATCTGCCTCCCGATTGAGAAGGTCCTCGATGGCGTCCGACGCCGAGAGCTCGATATTGAGCTCGGGATGGGCCGCCATCAGCGGTGCGAGGATCGGCGGTAGAACCTCGACACCGATGACCTCGCTGGCACTTATCCTGACTGTGCCGGCAACTTGCTCGCGATGCCCCGACGCCGTTCGCATGAGGGCGGCGGATGTCGACGCGAGCGTTTCGGCATAAGGCTTCAATTCAAGCGCTGCATCGGTCGGCAAAAGACCGTTCGGTGAGCGGACGAAGAGCTGCGAGCCTATCGCGTCCTCCAGCGCATCGATGTGCCGCCCGACCGTCGGCTGCGTCAGGCCCAATTCACGCGCTGCCGCCGAAAGCGATCCGTGGTCCAGCACGGCCAACAGCGTTCGGTAGAAATGCCAGTCGGGTTCTCTGCTCATGTATTTATGTATATCGGCCCTACGAATTTCGTCAATTTTGTTTATGTAGAAATGCGGGCATGATCGGGTCAGTCGAACATGACGGAGACCATCATGACTGAAATCAATGGGCAGGTTGCTTTGGTGCTCGGTGCAACAGGCGGGATCGGAGGCGAGGTCGCTCGGAAGTTCGCCGCACGCGGTTGGCGGGTGAGGGCGCTGAACCGGGATGCCGCAAAGGCCCGCGCGAAAGCGCCCGACTTCGATTGGGTGCAAGGCGATGCGATGCACGCCAACGATCTCATGACTGCGGCGCAAGGCGCCAGCCTTATTATCCACGCAGTCAATCCGCCGGGCTATCGCGATTGGGACAAGCTCGTCCTTCCCATGCTCGACAACACCATCGCAGCCGCGCGTTCGGTCGGCGCGCGCATCGTTCTGCCGGGTACCGTCTATAATTTCGGACCGGATGCATTTCCAGTCCTTCGAGAAGACAGCCCGCAACACCCTGTGACGGTGAAGGGAGCGATCCGCGTCGAAATGGAACGGCGACTGGAGGTGGCCTCGCGCAGCGGCGTACCGGTCATCATTGTGCGCGCCGGCGATTTCTTCGGACCGGGAGCCGCCAACAGCTGGTTCTCGCAGGGCATGGTCACACCGGGAAAGCCGGTGAACGCCGTCAAGAATCCGGCGCGGCGCGGTGTCGGGCATCAATGGGCCTATCTGCCTGATGTTGCAGAAACGATGGTCCGTCTCGTCGAATGCGCTGAGCGCCTGCCATCGTTTGCCGTCTATCACATGGACGGCTTCTGGGACGCCGATGGCTGCCAGATGGTGGCTGCGATCAAGCGGGTGGCCGGCAAGGCAACAAGGACGCAGGACTTTCCTTGGTGGATCGTGCCGCTGGCCGCTCCGTTCGTCACGTTCATGCGTGAGCTGAAGGAGATGCGTTATCTCTGGCAAGAACCGCTGCGGATGTCGAATGAACGATTGGTCTGCGCGCTCGGCAGCGAGCCGAATACGCCAGTCGACGAGGCCGTTCGCGCCTCCTTGGTCTCGCTCGGCTGCATGCCGCCAGCAGGGCCGGAGCACGCGTTGGTGCAGGCAGTCCACTAGCACCTGTTTAGGGTTGCATTGCCAAGGCGTCTGCGGATAGCCTTTGATGTCGAGCGTGTCGCCGTTGCTGCGTCACGGCGCGCGCGTGACCGAGGCCGCCAATTCAAAGAGCGATCATATCCAAGGTCGGCTCAAGAGGATGGACAATGACCAAGACAGCGAGTGGAACCAGGCCGACACTGCTCTCAGACGGCAATCCCCAGATTGCCAAAGCCGAAGGCGATGCGCCCGTACAGGCTTACATCGCCGCCATGCCAGGCTGGAAAAGCGACCTTGGACGCCGTCTGGATGCGCTCATCGGGCGAACCGTGCTCGACGTCCATAAGGCAGTCAAATGGAACTCGCCGTTCTACGGCATCAAGGGTGAGGGCTGGTTCCTGAGCTTTCACTGCTTCACCAAGTACATCAAGGTGGCTTTCTTCCGCGGCAGCTCTCTGGAGCCGGTGCCCCCAGGGGTGTCAAAACAGAAGGAGGTGCGTTACCTCGATATCCGTGAAGACGACCAGCTCGATGAGGCTCAGTTCGCCGACTGGGTGAGACAGGCAAGTCGGTTGCCTGGTGAACGAATGTGAGAGCGCTACGAGGCATTCTCATCGTTGGAGGGTTGGTGAAGGGACTGCCGCAAGGTTGGAATTGGAGGAATTGGATACAATGGATGCATCGGAACGCATTGATCAATTGATCGAAGGAATCTCAGACTGGCGCGGCAAGACGTTCGCCAGTGTCCGTAAGACCATTCTCGAGGTCGACCCGGAGATAATCGAGGAATGGAAATGGATGGGAAGCCCGGTCTGGTCCCGCGACGGAATGATCGCCGTTGCCAACGCGCACAAGGGAAAGGTGAAGCTTACCTTTGCTCATGGGGCGAACATCCCGGATCCTGCCAAGCTCTTCAATGCGGGCCTCGAAGGCAACGCGCGGCGCGCCATCGATTTCCTCGAGGGCGATGACATCAATGAGCCCGCTCTCAAGAAACTCGTCCGGGCCGCTATCGATTACAACAAGAACAACTTGAAGAAGAACGCGCCCGCCAAGGCGAAAGCGCGCAAAACCAAAGAGGCGTAACGCCAACGGTTGTTCTGACGGATTGCAGCATAGTGGCGTTTCTTCGCTGTACCGGCCTCGCTCCGGCAGGGCGTCCGACGCCAGGATCCGAGCACGGCGCGCTGGATGGACGGCGCGGCTAGCCCTGCTGCAGTTCGGCAAGCGCAATGCGCGCCGCAGCGAGTGGACTTTCGGCCAGTTCCGTCGATCCGTCGCCGAGAAACCAGGCAGCTGACAGGCCCGAATAGGCAGCAATCCATTGCAGCAGGCGTTTCGGCTCAAGGCCTGCCTTGGTCGCGACGATGCCAAGCTGCCTTCGCAGGCGGCCGGGAGTACTTGTTGTCGGAAGGTCTTGGTTGACGAAGATGTTGGCGTAATCAAAACCGCGTTCGCCGATGAGGCCCTTGGGGTCGATCGCCAGCCACCCGTGCTGTTCGAAATCGAGGATGTTGTTGTGGTGGATGTCGCCGTGCAGGACGACGGGATCGCCGTTGTCGGCAAGCAGTGCTGCGGCAATCAGGTTGCACCGAGCCAGTATGCCGCCATAAACGTCTGCCGCAGGCGCGAGGTCGCGAAACCAGCGGGCAAGCGGAATGAGCTCGGGCCGGGGGCGTTCGCGCGGGGCGTGAAGCTTTGCAACCGTGCTGCAAATGATGCGGGTTGCCGTATCGTCGGCGCCGTCCATTGCCATTGCCAGAAGCGAGCGGCGGCCCATCGCGCGCTCGAGCAGAACGGCCTCGCTGTCGTGCGCGTACACCCTGGCTGCGCCGACGCCGTCCCACCATTGCATCAAGGCGCCGCCAGCCCGCTCGGCCGCATCGCTTGAGATTTTCAGCATCGCGGGTTTGCCGTCCCAGGAAACGGGCAACAGGTGGCTGGAATGGGTGATGATCGGTTCGCCGTCGACGCTCAGTCGCCAGCGCTTGATGTGCGGTAAGAACATGGCGTCATGCTAACAGGGCGCTGGAAAAAGAAAATCCCGCCAGATGGCGGGATGTCCGTTGGCGTTTGCGGGCTCAGGCAGCCTTCACTTGCGTTGGATAGTCTACATATCCCGTGGCACCGCCACCATAAAGCGTTGCCTGGTCGAACCCGGCGAGGGACACGTTGTCCTTGAGGCGCTGGACGAGGTCGGGATTGGAGATGAACGGTTTGCCGAACGCGACGAGGTCGGCGCGGCCGCTCTCTACAGCGTCGATCGCCATGTCGCGGTCATAGCCGTTGTTGACCATCCAGCTCGCCTTGCCACCAGCCTTTTCGTAGGCGTTGCGGAGCGCCTTGTAGTCGAAGGGCTTGTCGCCTTGCTGATAGTCGCGATCACCTCCGGTCGCGCCCTCGACGATGTGGATGTAGGTGAGGTCATACTTTGCCAGGCCTTCGACCACGTAGGTGAAGATGGACTGTGCATGCGGGTCGGAGGAGTCGTTTGCCGGCGTCACAGGTGAAATGCGGATGCCGGTGCGGCGAGCGCCGATCTCGGCGGTGATCGCATCGACGACCTCAAAGAGGAAACGTGCGCGGTTTTCGGCGGAGCCACCGTACTGATCCGTGCGGTCGTTGATGCCGGAGCGCAGGAACTGGTCGATCAGATAACCGTTTGCGGCGTGGATCTCGACGCCGTCGAAGCCGGCTTCGATCGCGGCGCGCGCTGCCTTGCGATAGTCTTCAACGATGCCCGGGATTTCCGATGTTTCAAGGGCGCGCGGCTCAGACGTCGGTACGAAGCTTCCTGTACCGTCCGGGTTGACGAGATAGGTCTTGGATTTTGCAGCCGTATTCGTCGAAGAGACCGGCTTGCCACCGTTCGGCTGCAGCGTCGTGTGCGAGATACGGCCGACATGCCACATCTGAACAACAATCTTGCTGCCTGCCGCATGCACGGCATCGGTCACTCGCTTCCAGCCGTCGATCGCTTCCTTGGAGTAGAGGCCGGGAACATCTGCGTAGCCCTGGCCCTGATGCGTAATGGCCGTTGCTTCGGTGACGATCAGCCCAGCCCCTGAGCGCTGGCGGTAGTATTCGACGTTGAGGTCGTTCGGAATGGCCCCCGGTGAGCGGTTGCGAGTGAGTGGCGCCATCACGATATGGTTCTTGAGGGTAATGTCGCCAACCTTTGTCGGTTCGAAAAGCTTGCTCATGGGAGTCCTTTCTTGCTGCGGGAAGATCACTCGGCCGAGGCGGACGCGCCTGCCATTCGGCAAAGGGACGGGTGAGGGCTGTTGCGATGCGCCGATCAACGGCGGCAGCCGCAAGCGGTGCGCGTTGCATCTGAGCCCGTGTTAGAAAGTCGTCCGCCAGTCGCTTGGCGCTCATCATGCCGAACGCAGGCGCTCAGGCAGGGCAGCGCAGAGGCGACCGGCATCCTACAGATCCTTCGAGAGTTGATTGAGGAAAGCCGCGATGGTCTCCTCGTTGCGCTTGTAGAAGATCCATTGGCCGACGCGTCTTGTCGTCACGAGGCCGGCCCGGCTCAAGGTCCCCAGATGCGCTGAGACGGTCGATTGCGATAGGCCGCAGCGCTCGAACTGGCTGGCGCATATGCCCATCTCAAGCGGGTGCTCCTGCGAGGAAAAGTGCTTTTCGGGGTTCTTCAGCCAGTTCAGGATTTCCATCCGTGTCGGATGGGCGATCGCCTTCAGGATTTCGTCTTTTTCCATCGCCGTTCTTCGAATTATAAATCGTTTATAGGCGTTATATGGATTGCTCGTTTTCGATATGCAAGTCACGACGGCGTGAAGTGTTGCATTTCCCGGCCTGGCTAAATTTTGGGCAAAAAAAGAGGGCCACCGAAAGATCGGGGCCCTTTAAAGGTGTGAAGGTCAATAAACCTCCAGAGGGGAACAGCTGACGCGGTGGCACTGGGAGAGAAACCACGAAATGCATCAACTGATTGGGATATGATGCTTTGGGAGGCAGATTTCAATGCATGTTTGCGCATGCCTGCTATGCGCTGCACAATTCTGCTGCACTGCGAAAAAATCGGGCAAAAAAAGGGCCACCGAAAGATCGGGGCCCTTATAGGTGTGAAGGTCAAAACCTCCAGAGGGGAACAGCCAATGCGGTGGAACTGGGAGGAAAAGCCACCATGTGCATCAGCTATGTGCGATATGGTGTTTTAATGAGCAAACGGCAACCCCGTTTTATGCATGCCAGACATGCGTATATTGCACGGCTTGTATTTCCGAACGAAGCAACTAGAAGTTCCAGTTGCGCGCCTTGCTGACAATGAAGTCGCGGAAAGCCTTCAGCTTCGCGGCATTCTTCATTTCGTCGGGATAGCAGAAGTAGGTATCGAACGACGGCACGTCGGCGTTGATCGGCAGCTGGATGAGGCCAGGGTCGCGGCCGACGATGTAGTCGGGCATGCAGGCGATGCCCATCCCGAGCAGGCACGCGCGCTTGATCGAGGTCTGGCTGTTGATCTGCAGATGCGGGATGCGCTTGTTGTCGGACGATCGTCCCGCGACTTCCAGCCAGTTGACATCGAGCAGGTAGCTCGGCGCGGGCTCACCGAACGTAATGATGCGATGGTTGTCGAGATCTTCGACCGTCTGCGGCTCGCCGTGCCGGTTGATGTACGAGGGGGCCGCATAGACGTGCATATGAACGGTGAACAGCTTGCGCTGGATCAGGTCCGATTGCACCGGCTGGCGCAGGCGGATGGCGCAATCGGCATAACGCATGTTCACATCCACTTCCTCGTTGTCGAGGATCAGCTGAATCTGGACATCCGGATAGAGTTGCATGAACTCCTGGATCTTGTCCGTCAGCCAGCCTTGACCGAGGCCGACCGTCGTGGTCACGCGCAGCTTTCCGGTCGGCGTTTCCGTCGTCTCGGTCAGCTGCATCTTCACCGTTTCGAGCTTCAGCAGCACATCGTGAGCGGTGCGATAGAGCAGTTCGCCCTGTTCCGTCAGGATCAGACCGCGCGCATGGCGGTGGAAAAGCTTGGTGCCGACGTCCTGCTCGAGCGCGCTGACCTGGCGGCTGATCGCGGACTGGGACAGATGCAGTTTATCCGCCGCATGCGTGAACGAACCCGCTTCGGCAGCTGCGTGAAAGATACGCAGCTTGTCCCAATCCAATGGCATTCCCCCACCCCTCATAGCCGATCCTACTCCGCGGCAACCGCGACGGGCATATGGCCCGTCAGATATCGTTCGGCTTCGAGAGCTGCCATGCATCCCAGACCGGCGGCGGTAATCGCCTGGCGGAAGGTATCGTCGGTCACGTCACCAGCGGCATAAACGCCTTCGAGGCTGGTTGCCGTCGAGTCAGGCGCGGTCCAGAGGTAGCCATTGTCCTTCAGCTTCAGCTTGCCCTTGAAAAGCTCGGTGGCCGGCGCGTGGCCGATCGCAACGAAGACGCCGTCGACGGCAACCTCGGTGATCGCACCGGTGCGTGTGTTACGCAGGCGGGCGCCGGTAACCGACGGCGGCATCGGCGGCTTGGCCGGCGTGCCGGTAATTTCGGCCACTTCGGTGTTCCAAAGCACTTTGATGTTTTCCTTCGAGAACAGACGTTCCTGCAGGATCTTTTCCGAACGGAAGATGTCGCGGCGGTGCACGACCGTCACCGACTTCGCGATGTTGGAAAGGTAGAGCGCTTCCTCGACGGCGCTGTTGCCACCGCCGACGACGATGACATCCTTGTTCCGGTAGAAGAAGCCGTCGCAGGTCGCGCAGGCCGAGACGCCGAAGCCCTGGAAATGCTGCTCGCTTTCGATACCCAGCCACTTCGCTTTGGCACCGGTTGCGATGATCAGCGTGTCAGCAGTCCAGACCTGGCCGCTATCGGTGCGCGCCACGAACGGGCGCTGGTTCATCTCGACTTCGGTGACGATGTCATTGACGATCTCTGCGCCGACATGTTTTGCCTGCTGCAGCATCTGGTCCATCAGCCACGGTCCTTGGATAGGATCGGCAAAACCTGGATAATTCTCCACGTCAGTCGTAATCATCAGCTGTCCGCCTTGCTCCATCCCGGCGATCAGCACGGGCTTCAGCATTGCACGTGCTGCATAGACGGCAGCCGTGTAGCCGGCAGGGCCGGAGCCGATAATGAGCACCTTGGTGTGGCGGGCGGACATGGGTATTTCCTTTTCGACTGTCGGGAGGGCGGCGGCTAAGAGGCGAATGAGGCCGTTTCGCGATCCATCCGCCATTTATGAACGTCCAGTGCTTTTATTCAAGGGCAGCCTTGCGTTACCAACAGGGCTTTCTCGGCGCGGCGTGCAACAATCCATCGCCGAGGTGAAACTTTCTTGCGAATTCCGTCGCTTTATATAGAAGCTGGCGAGCATGAATTAAAGGAAGGGCAGGATTGTGCTTCGCGCCGAACTCGATGCCATCGATATAAAGATACTGCGTGAGCTACAGGCCGACGGCCGCATGACCAATGTCGAGCTGGCCGACCGCGTCGGCATTTCGGCGCCGCCATGCCTTCGCCGCGTGCGTAAGCTCGAAGAGACCGGCGTTATCGAAGGCTATCACGCGATGCTGAACAGTCCGAAGCTGGGCTTCGATCTGGTCGCCTTTTGCATGGTTGGTCTGAAGCATCAGTCGGAGGCCAACCTCAAGGCCTTTGCCGCCGCAACGGGCCAGTGGCCGCTGGTGCGACAGGCCTGGATGGTGTCCGGCGACAGCGACTTCCTGCTGCATTGCGTTGCTGAGAACCTGACGCGGTTCCAGGACTTCGTGATCGAGGTGCTGACGGCCAACGAGCACGTCGATACCGTGCGCACGATGCTGACGATCCGACAGGTCAAGCGCGCGGGCCTGGTCGAAGTCTGAGCGGCAAAGAGCTGGAAGCGAAGCTCTATGAATGGAACGGCTTATGCCTTATTAGAGGCGTTTTGCCGGGCCGTCCGCTGCGGATGAAGATGCGAAGATTATTCTATGACCAAATTGCCCATTTCCGCGTTCATCATTTGCCAGAACGAAGAGACGTACCTCGGCAATTGCATCGAAAGTCTCGATAAATGTGCGGAAATCGTGGTTGTCGACTCCGGTTCGACGGACGGCACGGTCGCTCTGCTTCAATCCTATATCGACAAGGGCTGGCCGATCCGGCTGTTTCACGAGACGTGGCGCGGTTATGCGGGGCAGAAGCAATTCGCGCTCGATCAGTGTACCCAGCCCTGGCGCTTGAATATTGATTCCGATGAGCGGCTCGATGCGCCGCTGCGGAAGCTTTTACCGGAGCTGGTTGCCGCTCCCGACGATATTGTCGGCTGGCGGGTGGCGCGTCGCCCCTATCTGATCGGCTACGGCTACACGCCCGAGCATGTGCACGAGCGAAAGAACCTGCGGCTCATCCGCAAAGGCAGAGGTGCGTATGATCTCACGCAAACCGTTCACGAAGGTATCGTGCCGACCGGGCGTGTCGGGGATGCGAAGTCCGGGAGTCTCCTTCACTATCGGCCACTGATCATCGATGAGCAAATCCTGAAAGAGAATAAGTATTCGACCCTGAAGGCCGATCAGCACTTTGCCTTGGGCGAGGGGACAACCTTCGCCAAACTGATTTGCAGCCCGCCGCTCTATTTCCTGCGTCTGTATTTCCACAACGGGCTATGGCGCTGCGGGCCGTCGGGCTTTATCGAGGCAATGACCGGCGCCGTGTACGCCTTTCTCACCCAGGCGAAGCTGTACCAACGGCAGGTCGCAGAGCGGCACCCGAGCTTTGACGACGCAGGAAGGCACTGAGGTCCGATCGCAATGAAAGTGATGCATATTCATTTCGGCAAGGAGGGCGGAGCAGAGCGCTTCTTTGTCAACTTGGTCAATGCCCTCCACGACCGCGGTATCGAGCAGCGTGCGCTCATTCGCCCCGATCGCAGCTGGCGCAAGGACATAGAAAAGTGCGGTGAGGTCTATGAGGGTACGTTCCGGCGTATTTCGCTCTCCCGGTTTGTCTTGTCGGCGCGCATGCGCGCCATTTTGAACGATTTTCAGCCCGACGTGATCATGTCCTGGCAATTGCGCGCGAGCCGCTTCATGCCGCGATACAAGAACGCCAGACGCATTTCGCGGCTCGGAGACTATCCGGAACACCTCGACTATTACCGCAATTCTGAAACGCTCGTCTGTATCACGCCTGATATCGCCAAGCGTGTGCGGGAACTCGGCTGGACGCGTGGCGTCGAGGTGATCGCCAATTTTACGCGTTCGGTCCCGAGCGAGCCAATCGCCAGGGAGGCGCTACAGACGCCCGCAGGCGCGTTCGTTGTGATCGGCATGGGACGCTTCGTAAAGCGGAAGGGCTTTGATGTCCTGATCAAGGCGATTGCGAGAACCCAGGGCGCATACCTGTGGTTGCTGGGCGATGGGCCCGAACGCGAGAACCTTGAAAAACTCACCGATGAGCTCGGCCTGCGCGACCGCGTACGGTTTGCCGGTTGGCAGACCAATGCCTATGCCTATCTCGCGTCCGCCGATGTCTTCACCGTTACGTCGCTTCACGAGCCACTCGGCAATGTGTGCCTCGAGGGCTGGGGGGCGGGGAAACCCACCATCTCCTCTCGTGCCGAGGGACCGAGCTGGGTGATGACCGATGGCAAGGATGCGTTGATGGTCGATTGCGGCGACGTCGAGGGGCTCGCGAATGCAATGGCGCGCCTTCGCGATCAGCCGGCCTTGCGTGCTGCCTTGATCGAAGGTGGCCAAGACACGCTCACGAACCGGTTTTCCGAGGAGGCCATCACGCAAGCCTACATCCGCTTGTTTGAAACCGGGAAGAGTGAACCGTGAGGGTGATGCACTTCCACTTTGGCAAGGATGGGGGGGCCGAGCGGTTCTTCGTTCACCTTGTCAATGCCCTGGCTCGGCGCAATGTCGAGCAGAGCGCCGTCATCCGACCCGGTCGGATCTGGCGCAAGGATATGCCGGCCTCGGTCAGGATCTCCGAAAGCAACTTCCGCAATCTCTCCCTGGATCGGGTTTTGCTGCCGCTGAGAGTTGCTCTCAATGCGCGATGGGTTCGGCCGGATGCAATCATGGCCTGGGCACCTCGCGCGAGCGAGTTGATGCCGAACTACAAAGGTTGCATCAAGATCTCCCGGCTTGGGGATTACCCGACCAATCTCAGATACTTCAAGAACTCCGACATTCTTGTCTGCAACACGCCCGGCATCGCCGAGCACGTGCGCAAGCTGGGATGGACGCGAGGAGTCGAGGTGATTTCGAACTTCACGAGTGCAAAACAGGTTGCCCCGATCGACCGTGCTGCATTCGGCACACCAGCGGATGCGCCTGTTGTGATGTCGATGGGCCGTTTCGTGCCACGCAAGGAGTTTGCGCTGCTGACGGCGGCGGTTGCGAAGCTTCCGGGCGTCTATTTGTGGCTCGCCGGAGAAGGCGAGGAGCTGGACAATGTCAAGAAGATAGCGGCGGATCTCGACGTGACGGACCGCGTGCGATTTCTCGGCTGGCAGAAGGATACGCGACCTTTCGTGGCGGCGGCAGATATCTTTGTCATGCCGTCAAACCACGAACCGCTTGGCAATGTCATTCTGGAGGCTTGGGCGCAGGGCAAGCCCGTCGTTTCCAGCCGTTCCGAAGGACCGTCGTGGTTCATGCGGGATGGCGACAATGGGCTTCTTGCCGAAATCGGAGATACCGATGGTTTTTCGCACGCCATCGAACGGGTGATCAACGACCCGAACCTGGCCGCAAAGCTTGCTGCAGGCGGACGCGAGACGCTGATGAAGCAGTTCTCTGAAGACGTGGTTGCCAACGCCTACCTCGAGCTCTTCACCCGCAAACCTTGAGGCGTCGCTCAAAGCGATCGATAGACGGCACCGATTTTCTGGGCTTCCCCTTCGATGCTGAAGGCGTTCATCGCATGGACCCGCGCCCGGGCCGATGCCCGTTGCCGGCGGCTGTCGTCGTCCATGAAAAGGCCCGCAGCTTGAGCCATTGCGTCCGGATTATCGCGCGGGACAATGACGCCGGTTTCGTTGGCGCCGGTTGACAGCAGTTCCGGAAACGCACCGACGTCAGTGGCGACCACGGGGACAGCGGTTGCCATGGCTTCGAGCGGCGTCAGACCAAAACCTTCCCAGCGTTGCGGAGCGACGAAGAGGTCGAGCATCCGATACCAGTCATTGATATTGGTGTGTTCGCCGACGAAGAGAATGCGATCGGTCAAGCCGGCGGCAGCGACGCGCGCCTTCAGTTGCTTCTCGAACTCGACGTGCTGCGTGGTTGCACGTCCGGCAAGAATAGCGATCCAGTCCGGTCGGGTCGGCAGCAGGCGGATCATGCTGTCGACGAAAAGGTCCGTTCCCTTCTGATGGCGAACGCGGCCGAAGCAGCCGGCGATTTTCTTCGTCGCGTCGAGACCAAGGCCTCGCCTGGCTCCTGCCTTGTCGTCGCTCGGGGAAAAACGGGTCGTGTCTATTCCATGCAGAACGACGGTGTTCGGCACCTCCAGATAATCGGCCGTCTTGCCGCTGGTTGCGATCACGGCGTCCATTTTCGAGATCAGCCATTTCGTCCAGCCGGTATGGCGTCGCTGAGAGGCCGAGGTGAAGACGATCTTCAAGGGCATGCGCAGGACATCGCGCATCAGGATGGCTGGAAGCATCTCGATGTTGCGGCGGGCGTGCCATATGCGGAAGGGCCGGCTGCGGGGCGCGCGCCAAAGCTTCGGCAGGTCGCGAAAGCGAATGTGCGGCAAAGATGCCGGAAGACCCGGTCCCAGAGCCGCAATCTTCTCGCCGAGAGCGCGCTGGACCGGGATCAACTGAATGATGGTGGAGGTGACGCCTGAGAGCCGTTTCTTGAAGTTCGGCGCAATAATCTCGACGTCACTGACATTGATGATAGCCGGTTGGCCGCGACCTTCCACGGGTTCATCAGCCCCAGGAAATGGAAAGAACTTCGTAAGCCTTGGCGCCGCCGGGTGCATTGACCTCGATGGAGTCGCCGACTTCCTTGCCGATCAGCGCACGCGCGATCGGAGAGGAGATGGAGATACGGCCGGCCTTAACATCGGCTTCCTGGTCGCCGACGATCTGATAGGTCTTCTCTTCGTCGGTGTCCTCGTCGACGAGCTTCACCTTGGCGCCAAACTTGATCTTGTCGCCAGACATCTTGGACAGGTCAATAACCTCGGCGCGTGCGGTGAGGTCTTCAAGTTCGCTGATGCGGCCTTCGTTGTGGCTCTGCGCTTCCTTTGCGGCGTGGTATTCGGCGTTTTCGGAAAGGTCGCCGTGCGCGCGCGCCTCTGCGATCGCTTCGATGATTCGCGGGCGCTCTTCCTGCTGACGCCAGCGCAGCTCTTCCTGCAGCTTGACGAAACCACCCTGTGTCATCGGTACCTTATCAACCATTTCTCTGTCCTTCACTCCCTGCGTCTGCTTTGCCGCAGACACAAAAGAAAACAGGTCCCGAAGGCGAACTTCGGAACCGTGCAACAATCCTAGTTACACGGCTTATAGCAGATCGGCACCGGCGATTTCCATAAAATTCGTATTCACGGCTACGACGCGATGCGTCTTTGCATGCCGCCGTCATAACGAAGGCAAGAGCCGGATCAAGGGTTTGACTGCTTGATCGCAGGACATGGATCAAGCCGCTAGGGAACGAAATGAGGGTTTGCGGGCAGGTTCGGTGGATCATAGGAACACGCATCCTTCCGCTCCTTGACCGAAATATGGATCAGCGCATCGTCCGCAATGAAGCGCCGTCGCTCAAGGGAACATAAATGCCATTGCGACTGCCGCGCTTGCGCCAGGAATTTTCCGGCACGCGCCGGGGGATGTATTCCAGGATTTTCCAGCCGGCGGTCATGGAACTGTGGAGGGGAGCCATGGGGTCCAACGGCGTGTATTTCTTCCCGCTCTTTGCAAGCACGATGTCGTTGACAGTGCGGGTGCGATAGAGGAGCCCGGCGGGGTTCGTTTCCTCGATCATCCAGGCGAGGGGGATCTTGACGGCTCCGCTCTGCGCTTCCGGATAGCCGCCGCCGACATCGCCGTGCACGCCGGCAAACCACACTTCCTTGACGTTCTGCCTGACCGGCATCTTTGGGCGGAACGGGCGACCCCAATATTCCTGATCCGGCTCCCAGAGAACCGGCCGGAACATCGTTCGCCGTTCATCGATCGCGACGGCGTGGCGCACCCATTCGACGCTCGGATTTTTGCGGGTGAAAGGGTGGGTCTTGAATTGCGGATGCCATTTGCCGGCCTCGATCACCGACGCCACCGTGTCGAAGAGGCCGAGCAGCTTGATCGGCGGACGGTCATTTCTGAGCGTGCGCTCATAGAGACGCATGGCAGCGAAGGCCGACGGCGCATCCTCGCCGCCATCTTCTGGGGCACCGCCAAGCTGCTCTTCCTGCGCGGGAATCCCCTTGTAGGTCCTATAGGCATAGTCGAGCAGATTGAGATGATATCGGCTTGTCAAGCCAAAGGCATGGATGAAGCCTGCCAGGACGCGGGCCGAATAGGCACCGCGGCTGAAGCCGAAGATATAGATACGGTCGCGATCGGGATGTCGCCCGTCGGCATCGGGCGGACCGCGATCGTAGTTCTCCACCAGGAAGCGATAGGCTTCCTTGACGTTCTGATCGAGACCCCAGCCGGTCGCGAGCCCGAAAATCTCGTAGGATTTGCGAAGCAGTCTCGACCAGGCATTGGTCGCGCCGAACGTGCCGATGCCCGGATCGTAATACACGATCTGCTCATCCGAGCGTTTCAGGGTGCCGAATAGTCTGAGGACATTCGTCCGGTCAGCCGAAATCTCGTTCGACGTGCCGTCAAACAGAATGACGAGGTTCTTTGCCATGAACCACTCCGGAGCTACCGCCGCAACGGTAGCATCCGAGCGATCGGACGGCAACTTCAGGTCGTTTGGCTCAGAAATAGCTCTGCAGCGGACGGACTTCGAGGTTGCCGGCGCGCAGCGCCTTGATCGCCTGGGCGGCTGCCTCGGCGCCGGCCATCGTCGTGTAGTAGGGTACCTTCTGCATCAGCGTTGCGCGGCGCAGCGATTTCGAGTCGGAGATCGCCTTGTTGCCGTCGGTCGTGTTGATCACGAGCTGAACCTGGCGGTTGCGGATCGCATCTTCGATGTGCGGACGTCCTTCCAGGACCTTGTTGATTTTCGTCGACTCGATGCCGTTTTCAGCCAGGAAGCGTTGCGTGCCGCCGGTTGCCAGGACCTTGAAGCCTTCGCCGACGAGAACGCCGATGGCCGGCAGAACGCGCGGCTTGTCCTCGTCGCGGACCGAAACGAAGACGGTGCCTTCACGCGGCAGTTCGACGCCGGCGCCGAGCTGCGACTTGGCGAAGGCCAGCGCGAAATCCGTATCGAGGCCAATGACTTCGCCGGTCGAGCGCATTTCCGGACCGAGCAGGGTGTCGACACCGGGGAAGCGGGCGAAGGGGAATACGGCCTCCTTGACGGCAATGTGCTTGAGGTTGCGCGGATCGGGCTTTTCGCCGTAGGCGGCAAACGTCGCATCGAGCTTTTCGCCAGCCATGGCGCGCGCCGCGATCTTGGCGATCGGCGCACCGATGGTCTTGGCGACGAAGGGTACCGTGCGCGAGGCGCGCGGGTTCACTTCGAGAACGTAGACGGTGCCGTCCTTGATGGCGAACTGCACGTTCATCAGGCCGACGACGTTAAGCGCCTTGGCCATGGCCTTCGCCTGGCGCTCGAGCTCGTCGACCATCTCGTTCGACAGGGTGCGCGGCGGCAGCGAGCAGGCCGAGTCGCCGGAGTGAATGCCGGCTTCCTCAATATGCTCCATGATGCCGGCGACATAAGCGTCTGTCCCGTCGCAGAGGCAGTCGACGTCGACTTCGATGGCGTTGCTGAGGTAGCTGTCGAACAGCAGCGGGTTCTTGCCGAGAAGTGTGTTGATCTGGCCCGTCTTGTCGTTCGGATAGCGCTGCTTGATGTCCTCAGGCACCAGTTCCGGAACCGTGTCGAGCAGGTAGGTCTGCAGCATCGATTCCGAGTGGATGATCTGCATGGCGCGGCCGCCGAGAACGTAGGACGGGCGCACGACCAGCGGGAAGCCGATTTCGGTGGCGACGAGGCGGGCCTGCTCGACGGAGTAGGCGATGCCGTTGTTCGGCTGGTTGAGATCGAGCTTCATCAACAGCTTCTGGAAGCGGTCGCGGTCTTCGGCGAGGTCGATCATGTCGGGTGCCGTACCGAGGATCGGAATGCCGTTCTTTTCGAGGGCTTCGGCAAGCTTCAACGGGGTCTGGCCGCCGAACTGGACGATGACGCCAACGACTTCGCCCTTTTCCTGCTCTCCACGCAGGATCTCGATGACATCCTCGGCCGTCAGCGGCTCGAAATAGAGGCGATCGGAGGTATCGTAGTCAGTCGAGACCGTTTCCGGGTTGCAGTTGATCATGATCGCTTCATAGCCGGCATCCCTCAAGGCGAAGGCGGCGTGGCAGCAGCAATAGTCGAATTCGATGCCCTGGCCGATACGGTTTGGACCGCCGCCAAGGATGACGACCTTCTTGCGGTTGGAAACGTCAGCTTCAGAGCGGGCAACGCCGACGAACGGGGTTTCGTAGGTCGAGTACATGTAGGCGGTCGGCGAGGCGAATTCGGCGGCGCAGGTGTCGATGCGCTTGAAGACCGGTCGGACGTTCAGCCTGTTGCGCAGCTCAGCCACTTCCTTCGGGCGCTTGCCGGACAGCGTTGCCAGGCGGGCGTCGGAGAAACCCATCGCCTTGAGCGCGCGCAGGTTGGTTGCGTCAGTTGGCAGGCCGTGCTCGCGGATGCGGGCTTCCATGTCGACGATCGCCTTGAACTGGGCGATGAACCACGGGTCGATCTTGCAGCCTTCGTGAACTTCTTCAGGGCTCATCCCTTGACGCAGCGCCTGGGCGACCATGCGCAGGCGATCCGGCGTTGGTGTGCCAATGGCGGCGCGGATGGCGTTCTGGCTGGATTCACCTTCCTCGACATCCGGAATTTCGATCTCGTCGAGGCCAGTCAGGCCCGTTTCGAGACCGCGGAGCGCCTTCTGCAGCGATTCCGCGAAGGTGCGGCCGATCGCCATGACCTCGCCAACGGACTTCATCGCGGTGGTGAGCACCGGCGAGGCGCCCGGGAACTTTTCGAAGGCAAAGCGCGGGATCTTGGTGACGACGTAGTCGATCGACGGCTCGAAGGAGGCCGGCGTCGCGCCGCCGGTGATGTCGTTTTCCAGTTCGTCCAGCGTATAGCCGATCGCGAGCTTGGCGGCGACCTTGGCGATAGGGAAGCCGGTCGCCTTGGAGGCGAGGGCCGAGGAGCGCGAAACACGCGGGTTCATCTCGATAACGACGAGGCGGCCGTCCTTCGGGTTGACGGCGAACTGAACGTTCGAGCCGCCGGTCTCGACGCCGATCTCGCGCAGGACCGCGATCGAGGCGTTGCGCATCATCTGATATTCTTTGTCGGTCAGCGTCAGCGCCGGGGCGACGGTGATCGAGTCGCCGGTGTGGACGCCCATTGGGTCGATGTTCTCGATGGAGCAGATGATGATGCAGTTGTCCGCCTTGTCGCGGACGACCTCCATTTCATATTCCTTCCAGCCGAGAACCGATTCCTCGATCAGAACTTCGGTGGTGGGCGACGCATCCAGCCCGCCGCCGATGATCTCGAAGAATTCCGAGCGGTTGTAGGCAATGCCGCCGCCGGTGCCGCCCATGGTGAAGGACGGGCGAATGATGGCAGGCAGACCGACGGCGTCGATCGCCTGCGCAGCGATCGCCATGGCGTGGCTGATGTAGCGCTGCTTGCGGTCGGTCTCGCCGAGGTTCCACTGGTTTTCCAGCTCGTCGAGCGCCTTGTCGAGGTCGGAGCCGGAGAGGCTCTCCTTCAGCTTGTTGCGCTCGGCTTCATGCGTCTTGCGATCGGCATCCTTGATGTCGGTGGCGTTTGCCAGCATGGAGCGCGGGGTTTCCAGGCCGATGCGATCCATTGCCTCTCGGAAGAGGGCGCGGTCTTCGGCCATATCGATTGCAGCGGGCTTCGCGCCGATCATCTCGACATTGTAGCGGTCAAGAACACCCATGCGCTTCAGCGAAAGGGCGGTGTTGAGTGCCGTCTGACCGCCCATGGTCGGCAGCAGCGCGTCCGGACGTTCCTTGGCGATGATCTTTGCGACGACTTCGGGCGTGATCGGCTCGACGTAGGTGGCGTCGGCAAGACCAGGGTCGGTCATGATCGTTGCCGGGTTGGAATTGACGAGGATGACGCGGTAGCCTTCCTCCTTCAGCGCCTTGCACGCCTGGGTGCCGGAGTAGTCGAATTCGCAAGCCTGGCCAATGACGATCGGTCCCGCGCCGATGATGAGGATCGATTTGATATCTTGGCGCTTCGGCATGGCTTTTTCCGTTTCCTAGCTGCGCAGAAAGCCGGCCAGGGTGGGAGGCACCGGCCGGGTCGCGCATGTGATGGTCTTTTCAGGCTAGAAGCGGCTTATAGGCAAATGTATTTGTAAACGGAACCCCATAAATTGCGGAATCGACAGGAATTGGCCGAACGACAGAAGCCTAGTCGATACCCGGTACGACACCCGGTACGACAAGGGCTCGGATCTCACCCCGGCGGGCGGGACTGGAGATTGCTTCAACCGCGTCATTGAAGCCGATCCGGCGGGAGACAAGCGGCGCGACCTTGATGGTCCCCGATGCGATGAGATCGGCCGCGCGCCGGTGCGTGAACGGGTTGAGGAACGAGTTCACCAGCTTGATCTCGCGGAAGAGGAGGTCGAAGGGTTCGACCGCAATCTTCATGCCCTGGGGCATGACCCCGAGGATCACGACGGTGCCGCCGCGCCGTGCAAGGCGGGGCGCCTGCTCGATTGTTTCGGCAACACCGGCGCATTCGATGACGATGTCGGCGCCGCCGGGCAGCAAACCGTCTGCCGCAGTCAAGCGTGCCACGATATCGCCTGTCGAAGGATCCGC
Organism: Rhizobium favelukesii; assembly: GCF_000577275.2. Lineage (NCBI taxonomy): Bacteria > Pseudomonadati > Pseudomonadota > Alphaproteobacteria > Hyphomicrobiales > Rhizobiaceae > Rhizobium > Rhizobium favelukesii. Next base: position 2,818,021 of record NZ_HG916852.1, on the reverse strand, counting down.
ACTCGCAGTGGCGCCCAGCCTCTCGGCGAGCGTCCGCTTCTCCTCGCTGCGGGTGACGAGGACAACCTTGGTTGCTCCCGCCAGCCGGGCCAACTGCACGATGAGCAAGCCGATCACGCCGCCGCCGAGGACGACGACCGAGGCGCCGGTCCGGATTTCGGCAAGATCGACGCCGTGGATGCAGCAGGCGAGAGGCTCGCAAAAGGCGCCGTGGAGAGGATCCAGTGCCGAAGGCAGTTCGAAGGCCTGCTGCTGCGGAATGCAGACATATTCGGCAAAACCGCCGTCGCGATGGATGCCGATCGCCTGCAGGTTATGGCACAGATTGACGCGGCCGCGCTGGCATTGCGGGCAGCGACCGCAGGCGATGTTCGGATCGCCGGTGACGCGCATGCCTTTGCGAAAGCCGCTCACACCCTCGCCCACCTTTTCGATGATGCCGGCAAATTCGTGGCCAAGCGTAACGGGTGGCTTGGAAGGAAACTCTCCGAGGAACAGATGGCGGTCGGTGCCGCAAATGCCGCAGGCCTCCACGCGAACCAGCAATTCGCCAACTCCCGGCTCGCAACGCTCTACCTCGCGCAGTGCCAGCTTTCCCGTCGCTTCGAGCCGCACCGCCTTCATCGTTTGTCTCTCCTCCTTTGACTTCGTCGCGCAAGGAGGCCTGAATGGCGATGTCTCGTCAAGCGGTTGCGCGCGCTGCGCTCGGTCAGTGCTTCTTTGCCTCGCAATTGGAAAATATGGTCAGGCCGGCCTTCTAGCAGTGCCAGTTCGTGAAAATTAACAAATTGGGTGCTTCTATTTATCATTGCAAACCAGGCGGGCGGTTTGCTTGCAGGGGCGCGCTTGAATTGACAGTATCTCAGCGTGATAAAAGGCTTGCGAGCCTGAGAGCGTGGACTTTGGAGTTGCTATCGCACCTCAAGGTCCGGATGACGGCGGACGTTTGGCTTTATCTCGCCGTAGCAGTCTATTTCGTGATTGGCGTCGTGTTGCTGATCGCCGATGGCCACGCCGAGATGATGTCTTTCGGCCTATACTTCAACCAATGGACCTACCTGTTCCTGTTTTTCATGCCACTTATGGCCGCCATTTTTGACTACGCATGGATTTTGCTTCGCTTTGATCAGAAACGATCGCTGGCTGCGCGAAGAGCATTTTCGCCTCAGCGTTTGGCCCATCTCTTCTCGGGCATGGCGCTGATGATGGCGCTGATGATTTTTCAGGGCACGTTCACATCGATCAAGAACCTGCTGCCGATCATTCGCGGCGGCTTCATCTACGATCAACCGCTCGCAAACCTCGATGCCCTGCTGTCGTTCGGGCCCGATCCCTGGAGGGGGCTGCTCTCGATCGCCGGCCACGACGCCATCGTCAAGATCGTCGATTGGAACTACAGCGTATTGTGGTTCCTGGTCTGCTTCGCAACGCTCTTCTACGTGGCAACCTCGCCGCGAGCGGCGTCGATACGCGTCCGCTATATCAGCATGTTCATGCTCGTCTGGGTGGTCTGCGGAAATATTCTTGCCGGCATCTTCATATCGGCCGGGCCTGTCTTTTATGGCGCGGTAACCGGCGACGGGCAGCGCTTTGCGGAGCTGCTGACGGTTCTCAACTCGCCTGATAGTCCGACGACCGCGAGCATGTTTCAGCGTTATCTATGGTCGCTTCACGAGCACGGGACATCCGGGCTCGGCTCGGGCATCTCGGCGTTTCCCAGCGTCCATGTGGGGCTGATCGCCTTGAATGCATTCTTCGCCGCAGAGGTCTCACGCAGGCTGGGTATCATCGCCTTTTGTTACACGGCGTTCGTGATAGCGAGCTCCGTCTATCTCGGCTGGCACTACGCCATTGATGGCTACGCGTCGTTGCTTGTCGTTGGGCTCGGCCATTTTACTCTTAAAAAGCTGCTTGATCGCGAATCAGGATCAGCCGCCGAGGCTCCAAAGGATGCCGTCGTAACCGTCTGATTGCCCCGGCCGGACGCAAATCCCGAAGGCTGCTTGCGCCGTTAGCCTCCGCTCAAACACGCCTTCTCGGGTAGCTGGAATTTCCCGATCGGCGAGATATATATGAGCCTGTAGCGACCGAAGGTTTAGCCTGGGGGAACCGTCATGGAATGGAAAGGCCGGCGTCAGTCCGACAACATCGAGGATCGCCGTAGCGACCCTTCCATGGGCGGATTGGGCAGAGGAGGAGGCTTCAGCTTTCCGTCCGGCGGCGGCATGGGCCGGCGCGGCGGTGGCTTGAGCATCGGCACCATCATCTTCCTCGTCGTCATCTACCTTGTCCTCAAGGCCATGGGCATCGACCTGCTGCAGATCATGGATGGCGGCATGACAACAGGTGGACCGGGCTACGAGCAGAGCGAATCGGGAAGCCAGACGCCCGCCAATGACGAAATGACCGCATTCGTGCGAACCGTCCTTGCCGAGACGGAGGATACCTGGAACGGGATCTTCCAGTCCCAGGGCCGTCAGTACGAGGAGCCTCGCCTCGTTCTCTTCTCCGCACAGACGCAATCTGCCTGCGGCTTTGCCTCGGCCGCGACCGGGCCGTTCTACTGCCCGAGCGACCACAAGGTCTATCTCGACACGGCCTTCTTCAACCAGCTCAGCCGCCAATTCGGCGCCTCCGGCGATTTTGCCGAAGCCTATGTGGTTGCACATGAGGTCGGCCATCACGTTCAGAACCTGCTCGGCATCCTGCCGAAGTTCAATCAGGCGCGTCAGCGGATGAGCGAGGCGGACGCCAACAAGATGTCGGTTCGCGTCGAACTGCAGGCCGATTGCTTTGCCGGTATCTGGGGCAAGTTCACCGAGCAGAAGGGCATTCTCGAAGCCGGCGATCTGGAGGAGGCGTTGAACGCAGCCCAGCAGATCGGCGATGACACGCTGCAGAAGCGCAGCCAGGGCTACGTGGTGCCGGAAAGCTTCAACCACGGCACCTCGGAGCAGCGGGCCCGATGGTTCAAGCGCGGCTTCGACAGCGGGCAGTTGTCCGCCTGCGATACGTTCTCAGGGCCGATCTGAAACACAGACACAGCCTCTCCTCAGAGGAGAGGCTGATCATCATCATCTTTCACTGTCCATATGTTTGAGCTGGGCGTCGGGATAGCGGGTGCCCGCTGCAGCATCCCTCGGAACGGCCCGCTCGATGGCCGCCATTTCCTCGGCCGACAATTGCACGGCGCGCGAACCGAGCGCTTCGGTCAGGCGGTCGCGCCGGCGCGCCCCGACAAGAGGCACGATGTCGTCGCCCTGGGCTGCCACCCAGGCGATGGCGATCTGAGCGACCGATACCCGCTTTGCGTCCGCGATCTTGCGCAATTCCTCGACGAGCGCGAGGTTCTGATCGACATTGCCGTCCTGAAAACGCGGGCTCATGCCGCGGAAATCGCCGGCGCTGCTTCCTTGCCCTTTTTGCCAATGTCCGCTGATCAGGCCGCGGGAGAGAACGCCGTAAGCGGTGATGGAAATTCCGAGCTCGCGGCAGGTCGGCAGGATCTGGTCCTCAATGCCGCGCGATATCAGCGAATACTCGATCTGCAGGTCGCAGATCGGATGGGTGCTTGCCGCCCGACGAATGGTGTCCGCGCCGACTTCGGACAGCCCGACATGGCGGATGTATCCGGCCTTGATCATGTCACCGATCGCGCCCACCGTTTCTTCAATCGGAACGCTGGGATCCAGGCGGGCAGGGCGATAGATATCGATGTAGTCGACGTCGAGACGCTTCAGTGTATAGGCGAGGAAGTTCTTGATTGCCACCGGACGGGAGTCGTAGCCGCTCCAGTTGCCGGCTGGATCGCGCAGCGCGCCGAATTTGACGCTGATGACAACATCGTCCCGCTTGCCGCCCTTCAGCGCCTCGCCGATCAGCATTTCATTATGGCCCATGCCATAGAAGTCGCCGGTATCGAGCAGATTGATGCCGACGTTGAGTGCGGCATGGATCGTCGCAATGCTTTCGCCGCGGTCGGATGGCCCATACATGCCGGACATGCCCATGCAGCCGAGGCCGATGGCCGATACCGTGGGGCCAGTTTTCCCCAAACGATGCGTCTCCATTTCGTTCTCCTTCGTCATGCCTGTGTTGATACTTCGGAGCGGTTTTATCGCGCCGCGCTTCGTGCGATAATCCATGTGAATGCGAACGGGCTGTACGGGAAAATGCACAATGGAAGACCTTCCCCTCAATGATCTGGATGCCTTCACCGCCATTGCAAGGGAGCGCAGTTTTCGCGCGGCGGCCCGCAAACGCGGTGTCTCCGCTTCTTCGCTCAGCGACTCGCTGCGGCGCCTGGAGGAGCGCGTCGGCGTTCGCCTGTTCAACCGGACGACCCGTAGCGTCACGCCGACGGAGGCGGGGGAGCGGCTGTTGGAACGTCTTACGCCTGCTCTGGGAGAGGTCTCCCTGGCGCTTCAGCAACTCGATACCTTCCGCGATGGCCCCAGCGGGACGCTCCGCCTCAACGTCCCGACGATCGCCGCGCGGCTGTTTCTGCCCGATCTCGCCAACCGGTTCTTGAAGCGCTATCCGCAGATCTCACTCGAGATCGTCGGCGAGGACACGTTCGTCGACGTGCTCGCTGCCGGCTACGACGCCGGCATCCGCTATGACGAGCGGTTGGAGCGCGACATGATCGCGGTGCCGATCGGGCCTCGCAGGCAAAGATATGTCACGGCGGCCGCACCTGACTATCTGGAGCAGCGTGGCGTTCCTCGTCACCCGCGTGATCTGCTCGCGCATGATTGCATCAGGCATCGCTTCCTCAGTGGCGCTTCATTGCCTTGGGAATTCGAGCGGGGCGAGGAGACGCTGATGATCACGCCGAAGGGGCCGGTCATTGCCAACGCGATCGATATGGAGGTTTCGGCTGCGGTCGCCGGGCTCGGCGTTATCCGGACCTTCGAGGAGGTCTTGTTGCCAGCCATGGAGACAGGGGCACTGGTGCCGATCCTCGAAGAATGGGTAACGGAGTTCTCCGGCCCGTTTCTCTACTACGCGAGCCGCAAGCATATGCCGCCTGCACTTCGGGCTTTCGTCGATTTCGTCAAGGCTGAGCAGCGCAAAGCCGGTTAGAATCTGCGTTTGTTCCCGTTCCTCATCAACATAAGTCGTGCGCCTATCAAAAGATTTGAAATGTTCACGGATTGTTTCGCTCATGTACGTGAGCTATGTAACAAGACCGGGGACGAGATCGTCTTTTCAGAAAACAACCTGCTGTAGAGATGTCTGATGCTCGATCCGAAATTCGTTCGTCGCGGCCTCTTCCTCGTCTTCATGATCCTGTTTCTCGACGTGATCGGGATTGCGATCATTATGCCGGTACTTCCCGCCTATCTCGAGCAATTGACCGGGGGATCGGTGAGCGACGCTGCGCTCGACGGCGGCTGGCTGCTTGTCGTCTATGCGGTCATGCAGTTCCTGTTCGCACCGTTCCTCGGCAATCTCAGCGACCGCTTCGGGCGGCGACCCATCCTGCTTTTATCGGTGCTGACCTTTGCGATCGACAACTTCATCTGCGCGGTGGCGACGAGCTTCTGGATGCTCTTCATCGGTCGTGCGCTTGCTGGCTTGAGCGGCGGCAGCTTTGCGACCTGCTCGGCCTACATCGCCGATATCAGTACTGATGAGAATCGCGCCAAGAACTTCGGCCTGATCGGCATTGCGTTCGGTGTCGGTTTCACGATCGGTCCTGTCATCGGCGGCTTCCTCGGCGAGTTCGGCCCCCGGGTGCCGTTTCTCGGGGCTGCGGCTCTTTCGTTCGTGAATTTCGTTGCCGCCTACTTCATGCTTCCCGAGACGTTGGAGGCAAGGCATCGTCGGACGTTTGAATGGAAGCGAGCCAATCCGCTTGGCGCGCTGAAGCAGATGCGCGCCTATCCCGGTATCGGGCCGATCTGTGCGGTCATGTTCCTCTTCTGGCTGGCGCATGCCGTCTATCCGGCGGTCTGGTCGTTCGTGTCGACCTATCGCTATGGCTGGAGCGAGGGGCAAATCGGCCTGTCGCTCGGCATCTATGGCATCGGAGCAGCCTTCGTCATGGGTGTCATCTTGCCGAAAATCGTGCCGGTGCTTGGCGAGTGGAAGACTGCCGTCCTTGGCCTGTCCTTTTCCGTCGTCGGACTGACGGGCTACGCCTTCGCCTGGGAGGGCTGGATGGTCTACACGGTGATCGTGCTGACGGTGATGGAAAATGTCGCCGATCCGCCGCTGCGAAGCATAGCAGCCGGCAAAGTGCCGCCGTCGGCGCAAGGCGAGCTGCAGGGGGCGCTCACAAGCCTCAGCAGCATCACCACGATCATCGGGCCGCTGATCTTCACGCAGCTGTTCGGCTACTTCACGAAGCCCGAGGCGCCGGTGCGCTTTGCCGGAGCGCCGTATCTGCTGTCGGCCATCATCATCCTGATCGCGGCCATGGTATTCTTGACAAAGGTGCGCACGGTTAAGGCCGCAGACATCGTCGAGCAGCCGGCGCAGTGAGCCATTAGAATTCGTGATGCGATGATGAATTTTTCATCATTTGCATCGTTTTGAGTGGTTCTTTGCCGGGGTTTGATCTAAGGCGTCTTGATATTTCGCCGCAACTTGCGGCCTTGCCGATTGAATTACAGGAACAGTGTCATGGACACGCCGATCGACGCGCGCAAGCTTGCGCCGAAAACCGATAACCGTTGGGCTGCGCATTTTCGCGCCACGCTGGCGCTCGGAATCCCGCTGATCGGCGCGCAGTTGGCCCAGCTCGGCATCAATACGACCGACGTGATGATCGTCGGCCGCCTCGGCGCCGAGAATCTGGCCGCCATGGTGCTTTCGGCGCAGTTCCTGTTCACCATCCTCGTCTTCGGCTCGGGTTTTGCGATCGCGGTCATCCCGATGGTTGCGCAGGCATACGGCAAGGGTGACGTCGTCAGCGTGCGCCGGTCACTGCGCATGGGTCTTTGGGTCGTGCTGGCCTATTGGGTGATCATGCTGCCGGCGTTCTTCAACTCCGAGCGGATCCTGCTGGCCGCCGGGCAGAAGCCCGAAGTGGCGGCACTGGCGCATGGCTACATCCTGATCGGTCAGTTCGGCGTGCTGCCCGGCCTGCTCTACAACGTCATGCGCGCCCTCGTCAGTGCGATCGGAAGAGCGGCGGTCGTTCTCAACGTGACGATCGCGATGCTGGTGCTCAATGCCTTCTTCGCCTATGCGCTGGTGCTCGGGCATTTCGGTTTTCCGGCAATGGGGCTGGAGGGAGCCGCGATCGTTTCGGTCGTCGTGCAGGTTGCCGGCTTCCTGTTTATCGTTGCCTATGTGCAAAGCAGGCAGGAGACGCGGCGCTACGAGATTTTCGTGCGGTTCTGGCGTCCCGACTGGAAGGCGTTTTGGGAGGTCGTGCGCCTTGGTCTTCCGATCAGCATAACGATCTTGGCTGAAGTGAGCCTCTTTACCGTGGCGTCACTGCTGATGGGGCATATCGGGACAATCGAGCTCGCCGCTCACGGCATCGCCCTGCAATGGGCTTCGATCGCCTTCATGATCCCGCTCGGTTTGTCGCAGGCGGCGACCGTTCGGGTTGGCGTGGCGCACGGGCAAGGCGACTACACCGCGGTTGTTCGAGCCTCGATCGCAGTCGTCGTCATCGCCTGCCTGATCGCGGGTGCCGGTGGCATCTTGTTTGCTGTCGTTCCCGAGTTCCTGGGAAGCTGGTTCCTCGATACCACCCTGCCAGAGGCGCCGCAGGTGCTTGCCTATGCCGGGCCGCTGATCGTTGTGGCAGGGCTCTTCCAGCTGGTCGATGGCCTGCAGGTAATCGCCAACGGGCTGCTGCGCGGCCTGAAGGATGCGCGCGTGCCGATGATCATGGCGCTGATTGCCTATTGGCCGATCGGCTTCTTCCTTGCCTGGGCCTTTGCGTTCCCGCTTGGCTTCGGCGGCATCGGCATCTGGTTCGGCTTCCTCGTCGGACTGGCGGCGGCAGCCGTGATGCTGTGCGGACGCTTCTACCTGCTTGTGCGCCGCGAGAAGGACATGGCCGGCGTCTAGCCGGCCAATTCAGATCAAGCCGCGATCGGTTTGTAATTGGCAAGGTCGGCGCGAATGCCGAGCCGTTCGAACAGTGCTTGCGGATCGAAGTTTCGGGCACGATGGGCGGCCTGCACCACGGCCTTTACCCGGTCGATCACCTCCGCACTTTCCCATTGGGCGATCGTCACGAAGTTGAATTCGCCGGGTCCTGAAACCTGTTCCAGCACCTGATGGCTGATGAAGCCTTCTTGCACCTGCAAGACCTCGTGCGTCTTCAGCACGTTCATCAGGAACTCCTCGCGCGCTGCCTCCGGAACAGCAAACTTGTCGATCCGGTAAAACGCTCCGTTCATCCTCATCTCCTTTGCTTCGATGTCACAAAGGCGGGTGTAATTCCTCAAGTTAAGTTGAGGTCAACAGGCCGGAAACGAAAAACCCCGCGCGAGAGCCGGCTTTCAACTGAGCGAATGGACGGTCGCTGGGCTCGGGGCGCGCGCGCGCGCGCTTCCTCTCACCCCCCAAGCCAGTTTGCCGCCGCTAAATTAGTAATTGTACATCGACATCGGATCATTCACACAGGCGTAGTCCAGGAGACATTGCCTGCCGGTGCCATCACGCAAACTGGTAGTGCTCAGCTTATCCCCAGGCCCGCATTGGGCCGGCGGATAGCGAAAATTGCGGCCCCCGAAGCCGAGGCGTACATAGACCTTTTTGGACTGGCGGATAATCTGCGCAAGCTGCGCACAGCTGTGATCTTTTGCATCGACCTTCACGGGCCCGGCGGCAAGCAATACCGTCGGGACCAAGCACGCAACTGCCAGAACCACGCATCTCATGGCCGCCTCCCTGATCAGAGTCAGTAAATCAGCACTCTCGACACTATTCAAACGGATATCGATGCGGCGGGCGCGCCAGCCATAGTTGAGGGCAATAGCTCAAAAACGAAAAAACACCGTTTTTGAACCCCAGCCTTTAGCCGAAATATGGAGTGGGAATCACATTGGAGCCTGAACCCACTCGCCGGAGGCCGGGGCACTCCTTGCCGAAGAGATTTTCGCTAAGCTTTTCTCAGCTCAAAAGGGAAGGCAGACAGCTACTTTTGATTGTGCTAGTCTCGCGACCATATGCAATACGAACGTAAAGCCTCGCCGAACCTCACATCATGGGCGTGCGATGGTTGTCATTACAAAGGCACGGACGCTTGCTGACTTCTATGAAGCCCACGCGCTCATCGCGGAGATGGGCCGGTGGGATGTTGCACAATGCGATGCGCTCGGTCTTCCGTCGGAGGACGTGATTTCTGCCTACTATTCTGACGATGTCGCAAGCTTGTTGGAAATGTGCACATTACCGAACACTGGCATGTACCTCGCTCAGGTCGGCTCAGTCGTTTTAGGTTGCATCGGCCACGTCAGTCGTGGAGATGTGCCGAAATCATCAAACTCTTCGTGCGTCCGGAAGGAAGAGGAAAAGGCGCAGGAACCCGCCTGCTTGCGACCGCGCTTGATGCTATCGAGCAGTCCAAGTTCCAAAAAGTGAACCTCGTGACGATTGCGTTCATGAAGGATGCCATCTCCCTTTAGCGCAAATTCGGATTTCAAGAGTGCAAACCGTTTGAACCAACACCGAGGGGCTTGGAAGAGGCGACGCGTTCCATGGAAATGGTTATCAGATAGCCTGGCCGGCTTTGAGCAAGCGCAACGGTCCTTCCGCCAAGTCCATTCCCAACCTTGGCCCCTTCGAACTTATCAGCGGAACAAGGTCGCAAAAGCTGGAGTTCAGCGACCCGACTTTTGCGAGCTTATGTATTCCACATCTGAATGAGGGGTTGGCCTCAGAAGTGGGCTTTCGAATTGAGCGAACGGATGCCTCTCAGCGCTCGGCGAGGGCTTCCTCGCCCTTCTTCTGGCGCACCAGATTGACGAAGCGGCGGAAGAGGTAGTGGCTGTCCTGCGGGCCTGGGGAGGCTTCCGGATGGTGCTGGACGGAGAAGATCGGCTTGCCGGCGACGCGCAGGCCGCAGTTGGTGCCGTCGAAGAGCGAAACGTGAGTCTCCTCAATGCCATCGGGCAAAGACTTCGTGTCGACCGCGAAGCCGTGGTTCATCGAGACGATCTCGACCTTGCCTGTCGTGTGGTCCTTCACCGGATGGTTGGCGCCGTGATGCCCCTGGTGCATCTTCTCGGTCTTGGCGCCGAGCGCCAGGCCCAGCATCTGGTGGCCAAGGCAGATGCCGAAGACCGGGATGTCGGTCTTGATCAGCTTCTGGATGACGGGAACGGCATATTCGCCGGTTGCTGCCGGATCACCCGGGCCGTTCGAAAGGAAGATGCCGTCCGGCTGCATGGCCAGCACGTCCTCAGCACTCGTCGTTGCCGGCATCACCGTGACCTTGCAGTCGAGGCCGGCAAACAGGCGCAGGATGTTGCGCTTGACGCCGTAGTCGAGGCAGACGACGTGGTACCTGGCATTTTCGGGGGCGAGTTCGCCATAGCCCTCGTTCCAGATCCACGGGGTCTGCGCCCATTGCGAGGACTGGCCCGAGGAGGCGATCTTGGCGAGGTCGAGCCCTTCGAGGCCGCTCCAGGCCTTGGCTTCGGCCTTCAGCGTCTCCACGTCGAAGACACCGTTTTGGTCGTGGGCGATGACGGCGTTGGGCGAGCCGTTCTCGCGGATCCAGGCCGTCAGGGCACGAGTGTCGACGCCGCAAAGGCCGATGATGCCGCGGGCCTTCAGCCAGGCATCGAGATGCTTGGCGGCGCGATAGTTGGACGGTTCGGTGATCTCGGCCTTGAAGATGACGCCGACGGCGCCGTGGCGTGCTGCCGGCGTCAGGTCTTCGATGTCTTCGTCGTTGGTGCCGATATTGCCGATATGCGGGAAGGTGAAGGTGACGATCTGGCCGAGATAGGAGGGATCGGTCATGATCTCCTCGTAGCCGGTCAGTGCTGTGTTGAAGACCACTTCGGCCTGTACCTTGCCGGTCGCGCCGATGCCCTTGCCTTCGATGACGGTTCCGTCTGAAAGAACGAGCAGGGCGGTCGGCTTTTCGGTTGTCCAGGGTGCTGTTGCGGTCATCTTCATCCCGTTTCCGGCAGCCACACGTTCTTGGGCAACGTTGGCCGGCCATTTGGTTCGCAAGCGTATGCGCGCGGCAAGGCGCGCGCTCTCAGGCCTGATCACGAATTTTGGTTCAGGTGGCGGTAAATAGCCACGCTATTGCGCGAGGTCAATCTTTGTACCGCACATTCTGCGGGTTTTCTCGCGCTTTCTGCCGCCATTTTCCGCAATTTATTTGATCCCAAGCATTCGCGTGGTTTATGAAGCGGCATTCAAACAGGAGTGACCATAATGTTGCGCGATCAACTCGCCGCCGCCCTCAAGGATGCCATGAAGTCCAAGAATGCCGAACGGCTTTCGACCGTTCGCCTGATTCAGGCCGCCGTCAAGGACCGGGATATCGCCAATCGCGGCGCCGGAAAGGCAGAGGCGAGCGACGACGAGATTCTGCAGATCCTCGCCAAGATGGTGAAGCAGCGCGACGAATCGGCGAAGATCTACGAAGAAAACGCACGTCCGGAATTGGCAGCCAAGGAACGCGCCGAAATTGTCGTGCTCCAGGATTTCCTGCCGAAGCAGCTCTCCGACGCAGAGGTTCGCAAAAACATCGCCGCGATCATCGCCGAGATCGGTGCCGCCGGCCCGAAAGATATGGGCAAGGTGATGGCTGTCCTGAAGGAGCGCTATGCCGGCCAGATGGACTTCTCCAAGGCCTCCGGCGCCGTCAAGGAACTGCTGAACTGATCAGCGCACGCTCGCCGTTTTTCTGGCGGCAGGCCCCAGCACTGCCTCTGCGGCGGCATCGACAACCGCGAACTTTGCTGCCTGATAGCCCCAGTACTCCATGACAAAGCCGCGCGACAACCAGGTATCGCCCTTGTAGGGCGGCTGCGCCCAGCCCACACTTCCCATTTCGGACGCCTGCGTCAGCAGGCGCTTGAGGTGCGTGTTGGAGATCATGAACTGGTCGCGGATTTCCTTGAGTGACAGCGGCCCGATGTAGGCCCGTTCCGAGCTGCGATCGAAGTTGCCGATGCGGCTCATCAGGTAGTCCATGATGAGACCGCCGGAATTGGCCCAGTTGAACAGATTGTATGTTGCGCCGGGGTCGCGCACGGCGTCGCTATCGATGATCGCCTTCGAAATCAGCGGCTGCAGCTTGGAAAAGGCTGACGGATCGGCGTTGAACCGGTCCAGCCGGTTGCCGCCGTCCAGACTGTCGAGAACGAGAAGATGGGTGGTGAGCCACTTGAAAAAGTGCTCGTGGGCCGTTTCGGTCGGCTCCAACAGGCGCGTGCGCTTGTCGCTCGTACTCTCGACCGGACGAAGGAACCGGTAGGCGCGCATTTCCTGGATAAAGGCCGCGGCGGTATTGCGGCTTGCAATTTTGTTGGCCACGACGAAGGCGATGAAACGGCCCGAATAAAGGCCGAGTTTCGGTTCGCCGGGGTAGCCGAAATGAAGGGCGAAGCCGGCATGGGCCATCAGCCAGCGCTGTTGCGCGGCAAAGATCGATGCGATGCGCGGGCTCTCGCGATAGATCGACAGCATTTCGCGGGCGCAATGCAACACGGCCACGAAGAAGGCGTCGCTTTCTAGAAAATTTTCAACTTTATGTGGCATGCGACCATCCCGATAGGTCGCTTTCATTAGGCATAGGATGGTGACTGTCAATGCCTCCAGGGCCTTCCAGGGCCAATAGTGGACGCGGAAATATCAAAAATAAAACCGTTGCGTGAAATTAAAGAAGGCAGGAGCTGGGGGTGCTCCTGCCTTCTTGCTCTTTGCTTCCGGTGGCGACGCAGGACCGAGATCCAAGCCAGCGAATATTAGCAAAGACACCCTTGCGAGGCGGCGCCGGGGGTAGGGATGGTGCCTCGCTCGGGGATCGCTTTGTTGGAGATGACGGTATTGCGATGCGGCAAGTGATTCAAATTACAAAAAAATAATGATTGGCGACGCAGCCTGCCTTAGATGTGTCCTTCATGCTGAAGGCGGTGGTTTCGCGATGGCTATTCGTCGTTCCGGGCAGATAGGAAGCTATTGTTCTGCAACCGATTTTTGACGAAAGCCAAAGGTTGGCGCGCTCAAGACGCCGGCTCGCATACACGCAAAACGGGGGGCGCGATCCTCAATGTCGCACCCCCTGTCGCAGGCATGGTAACGCATTTTTGAACGCTCGTCCGATGATGGTTCTGAAGGCGCGGCAGTCCTGTGAATAGCGCGTCTTTTGGCCAAATGCCGTGGCATGTGCTGATGAACCTGCTTATATGGACCCCTGTTAAGAGGTTCACATGCGCTTTTCCAATTCCTTTCTCGACGAGATACGCGATCGCGTGCCGATTTCGGACGTGATTGGCCGTCGTGTGAGCTGGGACAAGCGCAAGACCAATGTCTCGCGCGCGGACTATTGGGCCTGCTGCCCGTTTCATGGCGAGAAGTCGCCGAGCTTCCACTGCGAGGACCGGAAGGGGCGCTACCACTGCTTCGGCTGCGGCGTGACCGGCGATCACTTCCGATTCCTCACCGATCTGGAGGGGTTGAGCTTCCCGGAGGCCGTGCAGCAGATCGCCGACATGGCGGGCGTCGCCATGCCGATTGCCGATCCGGTCATGGAGAAGCGCGAGAAGGAGCGCACCTCGCTTCTCGATGTGATGGAGCTTGCGACCACGTTCTTTCAGGATCAGCTGCAGACGGCAAACGGCGCGCGGGCGCGCGCTTATCTGCGCGATCGCGGGCTGACGGGACGGACGATCGAGACGTTCCGGCTGGGCTTTGCGCCCGACAGTCGCAATGCATTGAAGGAGTTCCTGGCGGGCAAGGGCGTTGCGAAGGACCAGATCGAGGCCTGCGGGCTTGTTGTGCACGGACCCGAGGTGCCGGTCTCCTACGATCGTTTCCGCGACCGCATCATGTTTCCGATCCTGTCGTCGCGCGAGAAGGTCATTGCGTTCGGTGGCCGTGCCATGTCGCCGGACGCTCCAGCCAAGTATCTCAATTCCAATGAGACGGAGCTCTTCCACAAGGGCAATGTACTTTACAATTTCGCGCGCGCCCGGCGGGCGACACAGGGCGCGAACAGCGAGGCCACGATCATCGCCGTCGAAGGCTATATGGATGTGATCGGGCTGCACCAGGCGGGCGTCGAGAATGCCGTGGCGCCGCTCGGCACGGCATTGACCGAGAACCAACTCGAACTCCTCTGGAAGATGACACCGCAGCCGGTGCTTTGCTTCGATGGCGATGGCGCCGGTATTCGCGCCGCCAATCGCGCGGCCGATCTGGCTTTGCCGCATATCAAGCCGGGGCGCACCGTGCGTTTTGCCCTGCTGCCCGATGGCAAGGATCCGGACGATTTGGTGCGCAACGAAGGCCGCGCGCCCTTCGACAAGGTGATGAGCCAGGCCAAGCCGCTGGCCGAGATGATCTGGAGCCGTGAAATCAATACGGGGCAGTTCGAGACGCCCGAAGCCAAGGCCGAGCTCGAAGCGCGGTTAAAGCAGCTGGTGACGGTCATCGCCGATGAAAACGTGCGTCGTCACTACCAGCAGGACATGCGCGACCGCCTGAACGGCTTCTTCCAGCCGCAATTCCAGAGCCGCGGCGGCGAACGGCGAAGTTTCGATCGCGGCGCTGGCCAAGGTCGCGGCCGCGGCAACGAGGGGCCGCGCGGCCCGCGCCTTTCCGGCGGCGGCATCTCCGATCGGCTGGCCCGCTCCGGTCTGGTTCGTGGCCATCAGGAAACACCTGCTTTGCGAGAGAGCGTGCTGGCGCTGACGGTCATCAATCATCCAGCCTTGATGCAGGACGAATATGACGAGATCGCCTCGATCGATTACGACAACCGCGAGCTTCAGCGGCTCTGGTCCGTCATGCTCGGGGCTGCTGCCGCCGTCGCCGGGCCGTGTCTGACGCGCGAGTATCTGCTGGAGCGCATGGAAGAGCAGGGCTTCGGCTCGCTGTTGCAGGGGCTCGAGCAGCAGATCCGCAATGCCCGCCTCTGGATCGCCACGGCCGAGGCAGCGATGGAGGATGCGCGCGAGGGCTACCGGCAGGCGCTCGCTTTCCACAAACGCGCCAAAGCTCTGCGTTTCCAGAAGATCGAGCTCGAACGCGAGATCGCCGAGGCGACCGAGGCCGGCAACGGCGAGGTGATCGACCAGCTGATGCGCGCGCTGCAGGAGGTCCATTTCGAGGGGCTTCGCCTCGAGAACCAGGAAGCCATCATCGATGGTTTCGGCGTGCTCTCCGGCCGCGTCAAGGGAGCGGCGAGCCATTGATGGGAGCGCCAGATCGGCAATTTTCCGCTGGCGATGCGTTGTTCGGTGCCGAGCGCTCGCCTCTTGGCATTCTCAACCGTGTCTACGGCTATCCCGCCTTCCGCGGCAAGCAACAGCAGGTGGTCGAGCATGTCGTCTCCGGCGGCGATGCCGTCGTTCTTTTTCCGACGGGGGCCGGCAAGTCGCTGTGCTTCCAGATTCCAGCGCTCTGCCGCGAGGGCGTCGGCATTGTCGTTTCGCCGTTGATTGCGCTGATGCGCGATCAGGTGGAGGCGATGAAGCAGCTCGGTATCCGTGCAGCGGCGCTGAACTCTTCCCTGTCGCGAGAGGCGTTCATGGAAGTTCGACGGGCGCTATCGGCGGGCAAGCTCGACCTTCTCTATGTGACGCCGGAACGCATTCTCATGGATGGCTTCCGTGACACCATCGGCAATTCGAAGATCGCGCTCTTTGCCATAGACGAGGCGCATTGTGTGTCCCAATGGGGACATGATTTCCGGCCGGAGTATCGCGAACTCGGCAGGCTTGCGGAACACTATCCCGGGGTGCCGCGCATCGCGCTGACGGCGACCGCTGACCCGCATACACGCGACGACATCGCGCAACGGCTTGGCTTGAGCAATGCGAAGGTATTCACCACCAGTTTCGACCGACCGAACATCTCTTACGAAATCGTCGAGCGCGACCAGCCGCGAAAGCAGCTGCTGCGCTTTCTCTCCGGACACAAAGGCAACAGCGGTATCGTCTACTGCCTGTCGCGCGCCAAGGTCGAGGATACGGCCGAGTGGCTGAACGGGCAGGGTATTCGCGCGCTCCCCTATCACGCCGGCATGGACAGGGCGCTTCGTGATGCCAACCAGGATGCCTTTCTGAAAGAGGAAGACCTGTGCCTTGTCGCCACCGTTGCTTTTGGCATGGGGATCGACAAGCCGAACGTGCGTTATGTGGCGCATCTCGATCTGCCGGGTTCCGTCGAGGCCTATTATCAGGAAACCGGCCGCGCCGGGCGCGATGGCCTGCCTTCGGAAGTGTGGATGGCCTACGGCATGGCCGACGTCATCCAGCGCCGACGGATGATCGACGAGGGAGCCGCCGCCGACGAGATCAAGCGTGTCGAGCGCTCCAAGCTCAATGCACTGCTGGCGATCTGCGAGACCGCTTCGTGCCGCCGCCAGGCGATCCTTGCGCACTTTGGCGAGGCCCATGCGGGCAATTGCGGCGGCTGCGATAGCTGTTTGAAGCCGGTCGAAACCTGGGACGGGACCGAGGCGGCGATCAAGGCGCTTGCCGCGGTCTACCGGACGGGCGAGCGGTTCGGTACCGGACATGTGGTCGACGTGCTGCTCGGTCATGTCAACGAGAAGACGGAACGCTTCGGCCACACCACGATGCCGGTCTTCGGGGCCGGAAACGATCTGCCGGCCCGCACGTGGCAATCGGTATTTCGGCAACTGCTTGCGATGGGACTGGTCCGCGTCGATCACGAGGCGTTTGGCGCCCTGAAGCTGGAGCCGGAGGCCCGCGCCGTTTTCAAGCGCGAACGACCGGTCTTTTTCCGCAAGGATCGTCCGGCTGCCGAACGTCGCTCGAAACGAACGGCGCAGGTCGAGCCGCGCTCCGTTCTGTCTGGTGGCGACGGTGTCCTGTTCGACGCTTTGCGCACGGAGCGGACGGCGATTGCACGCTCGCTCGGCGTGCCACCGTATGTCGTCTTTCCCGATACGACGCTCATCGCTTTCGCGACCGAGCGGCCGCGAACGCACAAGGAGATGCTCGCCATCTCAGGCGTCGGCCAGTCTAAGCTCGAACGCTACGGCGATGCGTTTCTGGACGTGATCCTCAGCCACGACTAGGTAGCTGCGAACGCCTATAATCGCGATGCGACCTGGAGTGATCCCAGGCGTATACTCATCCAGGTCGCTCGGCGGCCGGCCCACCGCGTCTCCCCGATGGACGTCGGAAGGGCTGTGGGTCGCCGCTGGTGCGCGGCCTTTATCGCGTGCTGGTTGGACAGGCCAGCCAGCTTTCGCGGTCTCTGCACGGCCTCGACGGCGCGCACTGGGAATCGATCCAGGCAGTGCTACCGGATCTGCACGGCACGCGGATCGTCGATCTCGGTTGCGGCTCTGGCTGGTTTGCCCGTTGTGCCGCCCGGCAGGGTGCAAAAAGCGTCTTCGGCTTCGATATCTCGGAGCGAATGATCGACCGGGCGCGACGCCATACCGTCAATCATTCGGTCAGCGACGAGATCGCGAATCTGGAGAGGCCGCAGTTGCTGCCGGCTTCGTTCGATCTGGGCTATAGCTCTTTGGCATTTCACGATATCGAGGATTTTACCCGCCTGTCTGCCACGATCCACCGTGCACGTGTGCCGGGCGCCGATGTCGTCTTTTTTGATCGAGCATCCGATCTCTATGGCGCCGGGCAATCCCGCTTGGGCGGTGGATGGCGACGGGCGCCGGATCTGGCCGCTTGACGGCTGTTTGCGCCAGGGCAGCGCACGACGGATTGGTTCGCCAAAGGTGTTGCCAAAGAGTATCGCATGCTGGGGACGACTGAACACGCTGATCGCTGCTGGCTTTTCGCTCCGCCACGTCGAGGCGTGGCGGCCGAGCGACGAGCAGTTGTGCGCGTCCCGAATGGGCAGAAGAGATGGACCGGCCGATGTTTTTGTTGATCGCCGCACAGCGTTGACGACGGCAAGACAGGCGCTTGGCTATGTGCTAGTGCAGGGCATCGGGAAACATCACAAGAAGGGCACTCAATGACCTCGCAATTTCTCTCCCACCTCCGTACCGAACTTGCTGCACTGAAGGACGCCGGGCTTTACAAGTCCGAGCGTGTCATCACGTCGAAGCAGGCGGGCGAGATCGCCGTTGCTTCGGGCGAGCGGGTTCTGAATTTCTGCGCCAACAACTACCTCGGGCTCGCCGACAACGAAGAGCTTGCCGAGGCGGGGAAGAAGGCGCTCGACCGCTATGGCTATGGCATGGCCTCAGTGCGCTTCATCTGCGGCACGCAGGAGGAGCACAAGCAGCTCGAGGCGCGCATTTCCTCCTTCCTCGGCATGGAAGACACGATCCTCTATTCCTCCTGTTTCGACGCCAACGGCGGCCTCTTCGAGACCCTGCTCGGCGAGGAGGATGCGATCATCTCGGACGCGTTGAACCATGCCTCGATCATCGACGGCGTGCGCCTCTCGAAGGCCAAGCGCTTCCGCTATGCCAACAACGACATGTCAGCGCTGGAGGAGGAACTGAAGAAGGCGCAAGGCAGTCGCTTCAAGCTGATCGCCACCGATGGTGTCTTCTCGATGGACGGCATCATCGCCAATCTGCAGGGCGTCTGTGATCTGGCCGAGAAGTATGGTGCGATGGTCATGGTCGATGACAGCCACGCCGTCGGCTTCGTCGGCAAGCATGGGCGTGGGTCAGCCGAGCATTGCGGGGTCGAAGGCCGGATCGACATCATCACCGGCACGCTCGGCAAGGCACTCGGCGGTGCTTCCGGCGGCTATACCGCGGCCAAGGCGGAAACGGTCGAGTGGCTCCGCCAGCGGTCGCGTCCCTATCTGTTTTCGAACACGCTGGCGCCAGTCATTGCCGCTGCATCCCTCAAGGTATTCGATCTCATCGAGAATGGTGCCGCGCTGCGCGAGCGGCTGACGGAAAATGCGATGCTGTTCCGCTCCGAGATGACGAAGCTTGGCTTCACGCTTGCCGGCGAGGGGCATCCGATTATTCCGGTCATGCTTGGCGATGCCAAGCTGGCGCAGGACATGGCGGCACTGATGTTGAAAAAGGGCGTCTACGTGATCGGCTTCTCCTTCCCGGTTGTGCCGAAAGGGCAGGCACGCATCCGCACGCAGATGTCGGCCGCGCATTCGCGTGCGGACGTCGAACGGACGATTGCAGCCTTCGCGGAAGCTGGCCGCGAACTCGGTGTCATCTAAAGGGTTTGGGAGAGTAAGATCATGTCGAACATGATGAAGGCACTGGTCAAGGCGAAGCCGGAGGTCGGGCTTTGGATGGAGCATGTTCCCGTTCCCGAGGTCGGGCCGAACGATGTGCTGATCAAGGTGAAAAAATCCGCGATCTGCGGCACCGATGTGCATATCTGGAACTGGGACCAGTGGGCGCGGAAGACCATTCCGGTGCCGATGGTGGTTGGCCACGAATTCTGCGGCGAGATCGCACAGATTGGCTCGGCGGTAACGAAATACCATGTCGGCGAGCGGGTCTCCGGCGAGGGACATATCGTCTGCGGCAAGTGCCGCAACTGCCGCGCAGGCAGGGGGCATCTCTGCCGCAATACGCTGGGCGTCGGCGTCAACCGCCCCGGTTCCTTCGGAGAGTTCGTCTGCATTCCCGAGGCGAACGTGGTGCCAATCCCGGATGATATTCCAGACGAGATAGCCGCGATCTTCGATCCATTCGGCAACGCGGTGCACACGGCGCTGTCCTTCGATCTCGTCGGCGAGGACGTGCTTGTCACCGGCGCTGGCCCGATCGGCATCATGGGGGCGCTGGTCGCCAAGCGATCGGGGGCGCGCAAGGTCGTCATCACCGATATCAACCCGCACCGGCTCGAGCTCGCCCGCAAGCTTGGCATCGACTATGTCGTCGACGCCTCGAAGGAGAACCTTGCCGATGTCATGAAGTTGATCGGCATGACCGAGGGCTTCGACGTCGGGCTGGAAATGTCCGGCGCCGCACCGGCGTTCCGCGACATGATCGACAAGATGAACAATGGCGGCAAGATCGCCATCCTCGGCATCGCACCCGCCGGCTTCGAGATCGACTGGAACAAAGTCATCTTCAAGATGCTTAATCTGAAGGGCATCTATGGTCGCGAGATGTTCGAGACCTGGTACAAGATGATAGCCTTCGTGCAGGGGGGGCTGGATTTGTCGCCCGTCATTACGCACCGGATCGGCATCGATGACTTCCGTGAGGGGTTCGAGGCGATGCGCTCCGGCAATTCCGGCAAGGTTGTTATGGATTGGAACTGAGGGGGATTTATGATTTACGAGGGAAGCTGCCATTGCGGCAAAATCGCGTTTGAAGTGGACGGGGAGTTCACCTCCGCCCTTGATTGCAATTGTTCACTTTGCCGGCGGCGCGGAGGACTGCTCGCCTTCGTTGCGCGCGACAAGTTCACGCTGAAAACGCCGCGTGAGAGCCTGTCGACCTATACGTTCAATACGCGCACCATTCAGCACCGCTTCTGCGACACATGCGGGATTGCTCCTTTCGCCGAAGCCAAAATGCCTGATGGCGCCGAGATGGCGTGCATCAACGTCCGCTGCATTCCCGCTGTCGATCTTGCAAGTCTAGAGATCCAACCCTGGGATGGGCAGTCTCACTAAGCTTTCGACCCGGATCGAACAACTAGCGGCGGGCAAACGGTTCTTGGCGGCAACTTTGCCGTTCAAGAAGAATGTCCGCTGCTCTTGTCTTCTCGTGGTGACATCCTATCTATGCTTGGCAATCGCTTGAGCGGTTCCGGACCTGTGGATAAGGCTTTTTCGGGGTTTTCTGAGGCTTTTTTGCTAGAAAAGCTTGACGAGAACAAAAAATATGGGAATCACCGTTCGACTTGGAAAGCGGTGAACTGGGTCAAGGGCGGATCGCACAACCATGGCCGGACATATGATGACTTTTAAGCTCTGTCGTCCGTCGCCGGCAATCGTGGTTAATCAGGCATTAAATCTCATCCCGTTAGGTGGGACTAGGTGATTCGAGACGGTCGTTTGCCGCGTATCGGCTGCGTGCGGCCGTTCACTGCGGCGAGTTTGAATAGCGTCAGGAAGGCGACGACATAAATGGCAACCAAGGTCAAAGAGAACGAAGAAGCGGAAGTCGAACGCGACGGCGGCACCGACGGCCCTCTTCTCGATCTTTCCGATGACGCGGTCAAGAAGATGATCAAGGCCGCGAAGAAACGCGGCTATGTGACGATGGACGAGCTGAATGCTGTCCTGCCGTCCGAAGAGGTGACGTCCGAGCAGATCGAAGACACGATGTCGATGCTGTCCGATATGGGCATCAACGTCATCGAGGACGAGGAAGCCGAAGAGGCCGGCGCCACAGGTGGCGACGACGACGATTCCAGCTCCGACGACGAAAGCGAAGGCGGCGAACTGGCCCCTTCTGGCGGTACCGCCCTTGCGACCGCCAAGAAGAAGGAGCCGACCGACCGTACCGACGATCCGGTGCGCATGTACCTGCGCGAGATGGGCTCGGTGGAGCTTCTGTCGCGCGAAGGCGAAATTGCGATCGCCAAGCGCATCGAGGCCGGCCGCGAAACGATGATCGGTGGTCTCTGTGAGAGCCCGCTGACGTTCCAGGCGCTGATCATCTGGCGTGACGAACTGAACGAAGGCACGACGCTGCTTCGCGAGATCATCGATCTCGAAACGACCTATTCCGGTCCGGAAGCCAAGGCTGCGCCGCAGTTCCAGAGCCCTGAGAAGATCGAGGCTGACCGCAAGGCTGCCGAAGAAAAGGAAAAGACGCGCCGCGTCCGTTCCGGCGACGACGACATTACCAATGTCGGCGGCGAGGGCCTGCCTCCTGAGGAAGAGGAAGAGGACGAAGACGAGTCCAACCTGTCGCTCGCCGCCATGGAAGCGGAACTGCGCCCACAGGTCATGGAAACGCTCGACATCATCGCCGAGACCTACAAGAAGCTGCGCAAGCTTCAGGATCAGCAGGTCGAACAGCGCCTTGCCGCGACCGGCACGCTGTCGTCCGCCCAGGAGCGCCGTTATAAGGAGCTCAAGGATGAGCTTATCAAGGCCGTCAAGTCTCTGTCGCTGAATCAAAACCGCATCGACGCCCTCGTTGAGCAGCTTTACGACATCAACAAGCGCCTCGTTCAGAACGAAGGCCGCCTGCTGCGTCTGGCTGAATCCTACGGCGTCAAGCGCGATAGTTTCCTCGAACAGTATCAGGGCGCCGAGCTCGATCCGAACTGGATGAAGTCGATCGGCAATCTGGCCGCCCGCGGCTGGAAGGAATTCGCCAAGGGCGAAAACACGACGATCCGCGACATCCGCCAGGAGATCCAGAATCTCGCAACGGAAACCGGCATTTCGATCTCGGAATTCCGCCGCATCGTGCACATGGTGCAGAAGGGCGAGCGCGAAGCGCGCATCGCCAAGAAGGAAATGGTCGAAGCGAATCTTCGCCTCGTCATCTCCATTGCCAAGAAGTACACGAACCGCGGTCTGCAGTTCCTCGACCTCATTCAGGAGGGCAACATCGGCCTGATGAAGGCGGTAGACAAGTTCGAATACCGCCGCGGTTACAAGTTCTCGACCTATGCGACGTGGTGGATCCGTCAGGCGATCACCCGCTCGATCGCCGACCAGGCCCGCACGATCCGCATTCCGGTGCACATGATCGAGACGATCAACAAGATCGTCCGCACGTCGCGCCAAATGCTGCACGAGATTGGCCGCGAGCCGACGCCGGAAGAACTGGCCGAAAAGCTCGCAATGCCGCTCGAAAAGGTCCGCAAGGTCCTCAAGATCGCCAAGGAACCGATCTCGCTCGAAACCCCGGTGGGCGACGAAGAGGATTCACACCTCGGCGATTTCATCGAGGACAAGAACGCGCTGCTGCCGATCGACGCCGCCATCCAGGCGAACCTGCGCGAAACGACGACCCGCGTTCTGGCATCACTGACACCGCGCGAAGAACGCGTTCTGCGTATGCGTTTCGGCATCGGCATGAATACCGACCACACGCTCGAAGAAGTCGGCCAGCAGTTCTCGGTCACCCGCGAGCGTATCCGTCAGATCGAAGCAAAGGCGCTGCGCAAGCTGAAGCATCCGAGCCGCTCCAGAAAGCTCCGCAGCTTCCTGGACAGTTAGGATTTGGTCGTCGCTAAACGCATCAAAGAGCCGGGCCGTGTGCCCGGCTCTTTGCTTTCGGCGCGCATCTGCGGGCCGTGGTGTTTCTTGTTGTCGAACGGGGACAGGAGTAAGGTACACCCCACGGGGGAAGGGACCGACCACAGCGCATGAGCGAGGTCGCCATAGCCTGTTGCGTGGGCCAAGACCCTCCGTTGGGAGGTGTGCAATGACCACTTACATCGTGCTTATCAATTGGACGGATCAGGGCATTCGCAACGTTCGCGACTCGACAAAGCGCCTGGACGCGGCAAAGAAGCTGCTTGGCGACATGGGCGGCTCCTTCCAAAATTTCTTCCTGACGATGGGCGATCATGACCTTGTCGCCGTATGCGAGGCACCTGACGATGCCGTGATGGCCCGTTTCAACCTGTCTCTTGGAATGGCTGGCAATGTGCGCACGCGGACATTGAAGGCATTTCCGGAGGCCGCCTATCGCGAGATCATAGGTTCGCTGGGCTGATTTGTCGGGCTGCCGGGCCTGCTGCTGGCAAATATGTGGATCGTGTCCTGCGCCGACGCATTGCGTCCGTGGAGCGCGAGGCTTTTTTGTTTTATGGCTTGATGATGCCTTCTTAAAAGGCCACATCGGTAGCGTGGCGTAGGGCATCGTTCGTAGGCATGCAGCAGGTTTCGGCAAAAAAATGGGGAGCGTTCGGCTGGGGCATCTTTGCCTCCGTGCTGTTGCACCTTGCCGTCGTCGCCTTCTTTCTCGTGAAGCTGCCCGTGCCTGCTCCCCACCCGGAGGAGGAAACCGTCAGCGTCGACCTCGTGCCGCCGCCGGAGGAAAAGAAGCCCGAGGAAAAGCCGCCGGAGCTGAAGATGCCGGAAGAGCCCAAGCCCGAGGAGCCGAAACCGGAGGAGAAGAAGGCCGAAGAAAAGCCGGCCGAGACGCCTGCGGAGCCGCCGAAGGAGGCAAAGGCCGAGCAACCGCCGCCGCCTCCGCCGCCACCCCCGTTGCAGGAGGCAAAGGCACCGGAAGAGAAGCCACCGGAAAAACCGCCGGAAGCGGCGGCTGCAGAAAATGCCCAGTCCAAGGAGCAGGCCGGCAAGTCGCAACCCCTGTCGGTGCTGCGACCGGTGGTCGAATTTGGCGACAAGGATACCGGACCAGAAAAATCCAATGAGGGAGATGCGTCCGTCGCGGGCGTGAAGCCAGATGTGGCGCCTCCTTCAGCTGAGCCCAAGCCGGAACCCCTTAAGGATCAAACGAAGCCAGAGGAAACTGCGCAAGCAGCCAAGGCACCCGAAAGCGAGGAGCCGCCAGCCAATCCGGTTCCTGAGGATGTCGAACTCCCGCAGGTGGACCTCGCGGAGAACCATGCCGAGAAAAATGGCCCCGCCGCCGGAACTGCAAGCGACGCCAAGACGAGTTTCGAGCAGGGAAAGCCGCCCGCTGCAGCAAAACCCGATGCGACGGCCACTGCCGCGGCGGACAAGCCGCTCGAACTGACCGAGGCGAAGACATTGTTCTCGCAAAATATGACCAACGACCCGGTAGCGCGAACCGCAATGGGTGATTTGCCGCGTGGCGCACGGGTGGATCAGCTCTGCGGCAGTGAGCTTCGACAGCAGTTGATGCATGGGGCTCCATCGTATCGGCCGGAACTCTTGCCGTCCTACCGTCTTTCAAAGGGAACGGTTCTTCAGGTAAAGCGGGGCGCGTTCCGGGCTGCGGGGCGCTGGTATGATGTCAGCTTCCGTTGCGAGGTGGACGATGGAGCAACGAAGGTCAAATCGTTCGGCCTTGCTGTCGGCAATCCTGTTCCGAGAAGCGAATGGGCCAGCCGCCGTTTCCCGATGGACTAGTTGTCGCCAGTTCGGCACAAGACTGCCGGGATAGCTTTGTCCCATCGCCACATGTCGGTGGCGCGTGAAAGGACAATGAGATGTCGAACGAGATCGAGCGCTTCTTCGAATTGCAGGATGAGGCAACCAAGGCGGCCTTTGTCGAGAGCCGCGGCGACGAGCTCACCGACATCCTGGTCGCCGCGCTTGAGGACGTCTTTGCGATTCTTGCCGACGACGATGTTCGCGAAACGATCCATTGAGTGGTCAGGCTGACCAGTTTTGAAGCCTTGACGGGATCGCTGCATCGACCGATTTCGCTCACCGTTGTTTTCAGTGGCTTGTGCTGGCACTATGCGTTGTTACCTCGGAAGCGCAGACATGGCTCGCAGTCAATTTCGCATGTTCAGGTCGGTCGTTCCCGGCATCGAGGCCGTGGCTGCGGATAGCAACCAAAGCTTTGCGCGCCATACGCATGAGCAGTTCGGCATCGGGCTGGTTTCGTCAGGTGCGCAAAAGTCCCTGAGCGGCCGAGGGATGGTTGAGGCGGGTGCCGGCGATATCATCACGGTCAATCCGAACGAAGTGCATGATGGCATGCCGATTGGTGGGGGCAGATCGTGGCGGATCCTCTACTTCAATCCCGATATGATCGCTGCCAATGTCTGCGAGATCACGCAGGGGCGGCGATCGGCTGTCGAGATTTCGCATCCGGTACTGCATGACAAGGCGATTGCGGCGTGCTTCGAGGCAGCCTTTGCGCTGGTGACCAGCGCAGGAGGGCATCGACTGCAGCTTGAGGAAGTCCTTCTTGAACTCGTCGCCCGTGTCGTTGCAAAGGTCGTGCCGGATGAACGGCAGGCTGCGCCTCACTCCATCCGGACCGCGCAGGAGATGATCGACTGCGATCCGACGGTCGCAATCTCGCTGTCCGATCTCGCCTGCGCAAGCCGGCTCAGCCGATTTCAGGTGTTGCGCGGTTTTGCCAAGGCGACCGGCATGACACCACACGCTTATTTGGTCCAGCGCCGCATCCATCTTGCCCGACACCTGATTGCCGGCGGCGCGCCCTTGGCTGAGGCTGCCGTGGCCAGCGGCTTCGTCGACCAAAGCCATATGACGCGGGTGTTTGTGCGCAAGTACGGCGTGTCCCCGCGCGCCTATGCGAATGCGGTCGCCTGACTGCGCTGCAATTTCATACAAGATCGCCGTGCGGTTTTCGTCTTTCTTCTGCGCAAACAGGAGAAGACGATGCAGCGACATTTGCAAGGTTACCTCTATCTGACCCTGGCGATGATCACAGTCGGCAGCACGGTCATCGCAAGCCGGGTCATTGCGTCAGGCATGCCGCCACTCACGGCAACAGCTCTGCGCTTCGCCACGGCCTTCCCGTTCTTCGTGCTGTTGATGTGGATGACCCGGACGCGCTTGCCAGGCTTGCCGCCTCGCGACTGGATCATCCTCGTCGTTCAGGCTGGTGCCGGTAGCGTTGGCTACACAACCTTGCTGATCTCGGGCCTGAGGCTGACGACCGCCGCCGACGCGGGCGTCATCATTGGAACGCTGCCGGTCGTCGCCGGGGCGCTTTCCGTCGCGGTTTTGGGCGAGCGACCACATTCATCGATGGTATTGGCGATCGCGCTGGCGGCAGCCGGTGTTCTCTTCATTGCTCTTTCGCCCGACGCAGGGAGTGGATCCCTCCTTGGCAACGCGCTGGTTTTCGGAGCCGTGATCTGCGAAAGCCTGTTCATACTCCTGAACAAGAACCTCAGTTCACCGATCCCGGCGCTGACGCAATCCGCATTGATGACGGGGATCGGCTTCATTGTCGCCATGGTCGCGGCCCTCGTGGTGGAGGGCGTGCCGAGCGCGTTGCCTGCAAGTGCAATGTCGGCGGTGATTTACTACGCACTCGTGCCGACTGTTGCCGGCTTCATTCTCTGGTATGCGGGGGCGGAGCGTGTGAGTGGTGTTGAGGCGTCGCTCTTCACAGCAGTCGCACCGGTCTCAGCGCTGTTGCTGGCCTTCGGGATCCTCGGTGAACCGCTGTCCAAATACCAGATCGGCGGCGTCGGGTGCGTGTTGGCGGCTGTCCTGGGGCTCGGGGCGCTTCAGCGACGGGCGACAATGGCGAGGTAGAACGCGGCCAAGGCACAATACGATGCGCGCAGGTTCGCCACGCGTATGAAGCCAGCGCGATTCCGTTCGTCCGACCGGCCCATGAAATTCGCCACGTCGGTCCCTATATCTGATGTCTGGCCGAAAGGAGCTGTCGATGTCTGCACAACCGATGAAGATACCTGGTCCCGATCATCCAATCACCGTCAGGCCCAATCCGGCGCGCGTCGTCGTAAAGCTCGGCGGTCAGGTCATTGCCGACAGTCGCAACGCGTTGACGCTGAAGGAAGCGTCCTATCCCGCCGTGCAATACATACCGCGCGCTGATGTCAACATGGCGCTCCTGACCCGAAGTGACCACCATACCTCTTGCCCCTATAAGGGGGAGGCCTCGTATTTCAACATCGTTTCGGGTGGTGACACTGCGGGGAACGCGATCTGGACCTATGAAGATCCGTATGCCGCGGTCAGCGAGATCAAGGAGCATCTCGCCTTCTATCCCGATCGGGTGGACTCTATCGAGGAGTTTTCGGGTTAGTGTGGCGCGCCACCGGTGGCGAGTTGAAGCAGCGTTGTTCGATATCGGAACCGTTCTGCCCCATGGCATCTGATTGATCGAGATATCTTGCTGCGGAAGCGTGGCATGCTTGGGAGGAAAAGCAAGGACGGTCCGGCAGGGAAACCGGACCAGTCCCCGTAACTGATCGGAGGTCAAACGGATCAGAAAACGCAATACTGGGCGGCGCCCAAGGTGGATCCAGGGCGCCGGGATTTCGAATTAGAACGCGCGCTGCAGGCGGAAGAAGCCCTTGGTCACTTCGTCGGCGTCGTCCGGGTCTGTGTAGTCGACCGTTGCCTTGGCGTAGAGATTGTCGGCAATCTGATAGTCGACGGTGATGCCGACCTTCCATGCATCGCCCAGACCGTCGAAGGAGTCGCCGTGGAAGGTGTTCAGATCAGGCACATAGTTACCGAAGTACTGGGCGATCGGGGTAATCGTCCACTTGTCGGTAGCCTTGATCGCGTATTCGGCGGCAACCGTCCATTCCGACTGAGAGTAGTAGGAGTTCGGGCCAGACGCATAGACAGCTGCCAGGCCGAGCGTGCCCGGGCCGATATCAGCGAAAAGCATGCCGCGCACAGCACCTTCTTCGTTGTCGGTGTCGTAACCGCCGATAACCTGGTAGCTGATCGCGCCAGCCTTGCCGCCGATGCCGAAGGCAACGCCGACGTTGTTCGGGTTTTCGCCAGTCTTGTAATAGCCGTCTTCAAGCTCGTCTACGCTGATACCGGCGTAGAAATCGCCGTTCTCGTACTGGTAGCGAATGGAGTTGTGCAGCGTCTCGAAGCTGGACAGGACGTCTGGCTCGCCTGAAAGGTCGTCATCCCACCAGCTGTAGAACAGACCAGCGCGCAAACCGGCGATATCAATGTATGCCGAGTCCAAAATGGTGCTGGTCGAAGCGTTGTCGCCGTTGTTACGGAAAACGATCACGCCGGTCAGCGGACCATATTCCGTGTCGCTCTTGGCCGTGAACTGAACCTGGGCGCGTGTGAAGGCGTTCCAGTCCGACGTACCCTTCTCATCCGGGCCGCCGTCAACCTGGAAACGAATGTAACCATTGACCTTGAGGCAGGTTTCGGTGCCCGGGATGTAGAAGTAGCCTGTGCCGTACGCGTCGCAGACGCGGACGTATTCAACCGGCTCGGGTTCAGCTGCGACGATTGCGTCCGCAGCAAAGACCGGCGTAGACGCAGCAGCAAACGCTGCGGCGGAGGTCAACAAAGCCATCCGTATGTTCATTTGAAATCCATTTCCTTTTCGATTGAACCGCCGCCAGGGGAGATGGGGCCGTTCCGGTAGTTTGCCTTTCGGCTGGCGGATCAGCGAACCGCTGAAGCCTTAATTTCATCCTTGATTAAATCTATCAATTCTGCCTGTAACGAAATCCCGGTTTGCGACGGTTCTTTGATGGTTTCTGTTGCTTTTTTGTAACAATATCAAACGCTTAAGCTCGCGATTCCGCAGCGTCGCAGCTGTACGGCGCATCGCCATCGTCATGCTGTTCTCGGCGGGCTCGTAGGAGCGCGTCTAACGCCATCATCGCAACGGCGCCAAAGGAAATCGCACCGCAAGTAGTCCCGCCAAAGGCCAAATTGAAGGGCACGGATTGGAACGCAGTGTTCCAAATTTGGAACGAATTCTCGTTCCATGCGGTTGGCATCACCCCTTAGTAGCGGTAAGCGATAACGATCGCAGGCCTATCGAGCTGACTGAAAGGGGTGCCCCGATGCTGAACGCAGAGGGTGTTTTCCAGGATCTGAACGATTTCGTCTATTTTGCCGCCGTCGTCCGTCACAATGGCTTTTCCGCCGCCGGGCGGGTGCTGAACATGCCGAAATCGAAGCTCAGCCGGCACATAACAGCACTGGAGGCAAGACTAGGCGTCAGGCTACTGGAG
The DNA here is from genome assembly GCF_000577275.2 of Rhizobium favelukesii. Taxonomy (NCBI): domain Bacteria; kingdom Pseudomonadati; phylum Pseudomonadota; class Alphaproteobacteria; order Hyphomicrobiales; family Rhizobiaceae; genus Rhizobium; species Rhizobium favelukesii. The sequence goes on along the minus strand of NZ_HG916852.1, from coordinate 2,788,379 downwards.
CGGACGGTCAATCGATTCCGCGTGACGGACATCGGACGTGCCTTCTACAATCACTGCGAAAACATGCTGCGCGAGGCAGATCGCGCCGCCAAGGCCATCAACGATGCGACCGGTGAACCGCAGGGGCAGATTCGTATAAGCGTGCCTCACGGTTTGCTGGATGGCTCGCTTGGCGCAATGATCCCGGAGTTTCTCAACCGTTACCCCAAGGTTCAGCTGCAGATACTCAGTACGGATCGACGGGTCGACATCATCAACGAGCGCCTCGATCTCGCGGTTCGCGCGCAATTGGCCGAAGAGACGGATTCCGAACTGACGATGCGTGTGCTCAGCAAGGTGGATCTGATCCTTGTGGCGAACCAGAAAGTTGCGCGTTCACTGCCGTCGATCGAAGGCGTCGAATGCCTCGCCGACGCTCCGACGGTGTCTTTTGCCGGGCCGCTGACGGAGTGGCAGGACTGGGATGTCTGGGAGTTCACTGGACCCGATGGCACCCGATACCGGCATCAGCACAAGCCGCGCATGAGCTGCCGCAGCGTCGCGGCCGTGCTGGAAGCGATATACGCCGGGATAGGGGTCGGGCTTCTGCCCGACCATATCTGCGCCGAGGGAATTCGCGATGGCAGGCTCGTGCGCCTTCTGCCCAATCACCAGATGTCCCAGGCGACGATCTACCTGGTCTTCACCGCAACCCGGGGACTGCCGACAGCCGTTCGCGCGCTCGTCGATTTTCTCGTCGAGCGGTTCCGAAGCCTGCGCCTCACCACGCAATGCCAGGAGGCCGAGACACAGGCACAGGCGAAGGATCAGACCCGGCTTGTCGAGATGTCCAGCGCTCAGCCTGCGTAGGCTTCGTCGAGCGCCGCTATATCGATCTTCACCATCTGCATCATCGCAGCCTGCGCACGCATGGCCTTTTCTGCGTCCGGATCGTTGAGATAGCGCATCAGCGCGTCGGGTATGATCTGCCAGGAGACGCCGAACCGGTCCTTCAGCCAGCCGCATTGCTGCGGCTTGCCGCCATCGAGCAACCGTTCCCAGTAATAGTCGACCTCTGCCTGATCCTTGCAACGAACGAAGAATGAGACGGCCTCACTGAACTTGAACTGAGGGCCGCCGTTCAGGCCCATGAACTGCTGGCCTTCCAGGTTGAACGTCGCGGCAAATGCCTTTCCATCCGGGCCTCGCTTCACCTGCGGGTCCCCGGCGTTCTTGAATATCGTCCTATAAAAGCTGATGGCGTCGTCGAGCTGGTTATCGAACCAAAGGCAAGGCGTGATCTTCTGCATCGGTTGTCCTCCTGGCGCTTCATCTGTGGCAAGGACGCCGAAAGAGGAGGAGTGCCGACAACGGTCAGCGAATTATTCCCGATTGGAAGTTCGCGGCAAGTCTCTTGCCTATCGCCGATCCTGCCTAATCTTAATTTGAAGAGGGCTGTCGGTCCAAGCCAACTCCGTTCGTCCTTGGACGTGCTACAACGCAAAAGGGAGAAAACCATGTCCTATGTCGATGGGTTCGTCGTGGCTGTGCCGCAGAAGAACATGGAGGCGTACAAGGCCTTTTCGGCGACCACAGGTGCGATCTGGAAGTCTTACGGTGCGAAAGAGTATGTGGAATGCATCGCCGACGACGTGCCGTATGGGGAACTGACCTCGTTTCCGCGCGCCGTGCAGGCTGCCGACGACGAAGTCGTGGTTTTTTCCTGGATCGTTTATGGCTCACGCCAGGAGCGCGATGACATCATGGTGAAGGTGATGGCAGACCCTCGTCTTCAAGGCGACGAGTGGAAGTCGATCTTCGATGGCAAGCGGATGATTTTCGGTGGGTTCGTTCCCTTTCTGCAGCTTTGAGCAGCGAGGAAGCTGCATTGACATGCGGGCAGCTCAACGCCACGTCTGGTAAAAGAGACGCTTAGCGGAACCGGCGCCATGCCCCAGAAGATCATCAGCGTTTCCACCAGGGGCCAGGGCCTTTACGAGGTTACGGCGGAGGCAGCATCCTTCGTTCGCACCAATGGCGCGGCCGAGGGGCTGCTGACCGTTTTCGTGCGCCACACCTCATGCTCACTGCTTATTCAAGAAAACGCCGACCCGGACGTCCGCACCGATCTCGATGCATTCTTTCGCCGACTGGTGCCTCCCGCGTCCGATCCCTCGATGGGCTGGATCGTTCATACGACCGAGGGACCGGACGATATGCCGGCGCATATCAAGGCTGCGTTGACGCAGGTTTCCATCGGCATTCCGGTTGTCGGGGGACGCCTTGCGCTCGGCACGTGGCAGGGGATTTACCTGTTCGAACACCGCGACCGGCCGCATCGGCGTGAGATCGTGCTGCATCTCGGTGGCTGAACCGGAACTGAACGGTCGGTTCGAAGATCATTCATTTTCAGTGGGTTATCGTCGCCATGATCCCGAATGGGAGATGTAAGCGACGGTTCAGAGGTTCGTATCATGACCCATTTCATCGCCAAGGCTTCGTTTGCCGCCATTATCGCATTGGCCTCGGTTCCGTTCGGCGCACCGACCGCCTCGGCTTCGGAATGGGGACGTGCGCCAGTTGTCGATGTCCAATACCGTCCCGTGTATGCCTGCTCGCCCGTACAAGCTGTCCAGAAGGCACGTTGGACAGGTCTGCGTTACGCGCGCGTCACGACCGTCACGGGCCGGCGTGTGGTCGTTTCCGGCCGCAATTATCGGGGCTGGGACCGGATGGTTTTCGCCAACGTTCGCGGCTGCCCCTTGATCCGCCGCTGATTGGCGTCATCCACAAATGCGCCGTCAGCTTGCCTTGGCCACGCCATTTTCACCCTGCTTTGTGCGAATCGCATATGAATGCGCAGATCCGGAAAGGTTGGACCTGACCTTGCCGGTAAGAGTGTATCGAATGGGGAAGGGCCCTGCCGCACCCCGATGGAGAACTTTCGATGATGCAATTTCTGGCCAAGGCGGGCCTTGCGACGCTGCTCGCCGCCGGCACTGTTGCCGGGGCAGCTGCACCGGCATCCGCTCAGGTAGACGTCTACATTGGCAATGGTCGCCCGCCACCGCCTCCCGGTTACTACCGCCCGCCACCGCCTGACTATGATCGCCCGCAGCGGCGTCAGCGTGGCTGCGACCCTCGGCTCGCAGAAGATATCGCGCGCGACTACGGTTTTCGTCGTACCCGCGTGGTCGACGTCACGCCCCGCCGCGTGATCGTCGAGGGCTGGACGCGCCGTGGCGCCGATGAAATCAGCTTCGGCAATATCCGCGGCTGCCCGGTCCTGCGCCGCTAACGGTCCCGATCACCAGACCCTGAAAACATAGAAGACCGCCTTTGCCAACGTCATTCGACCTCGGCAAAGGCGTTTTTTTAGGCTTGAGAAATCGCGTGTAAGGCCGTTTGAGCTGGTCGCTCCACGTCGCCGGTCTCGTCGGTCGATGTTGCAAGCGGCGCCTGGCTGTCAGCCGAAACGACGGCTCGCGGCAGCGGCGTACCACGCTTCTTTTCACGGGCCAGCGTCAGCAAGCCCGAGCAGATAATGAGAACGATGCCGGCAGCCATCGGAAGGTCGATGGTGTCGTCGAAGATCAGATATCCGAATGCGATCGCCCACAACATCTGGCTGTACTGCGGAGGGGCGACCAGGCTTGCCGGTGCGAGCCGGGCGGCTGTCATCAGCAGCACGTTACCGGCCGCGCCAAGCAGGCCATAGCTTGCGATGAAGAGCCACTGGCGCGGGGTTGGAACAACCACCTCCGACAGCATCAGGATGCCACTGACGGCGAGCGTGCCGAGCAAGGCTGCGCCGTACAGCGACAGGCGCTTTTCGGCCGGCCCCATCTTTCGCATGATGACGATCGAGATTGCTGCAGCCAGGCCGCCGATCGCCGCCGCAAGATGACCGACCGACAACTCGCGGAAGCCCGGACGGAGCACGACCAGAACGCCGACGAAGCCGACGATGACGGCGGCCCAGCGCTGCCAGCGTACGTCTTCCCCGAGAAAGATGACCGACAGAATGGTCACGAACGACGGCAGAAGGAACAGCAGACAGAAGGCCTCAGCCATCGGCAGCTTTGTGAACGTGATGATCGAAGCGATTGCTCCTATGGCGCCGCAGGCGAACCTCAGCAGCCAAAGGGTGCGGTTCGTGCTTCTGACGATATCGACCCAGGTGTCATCTCTGCCCTTGATGAAGGGCAGTGCTGCGCAGCCGAACAGTGCACCGATGAAGGCGATCTGATAGGCCGGCACGCCGCCGTGCAATATCTTGATCGATGCATCGCTGAAGGCAAATACGGCATAGGCGCCGAACGCGACGAGAACACCGCGCAGCGGCGAAGAATGGGCTGTCATGTTTCTAGATTCGTCCGCAGGAGAGTGTTTTGAACTCTTACGGACCGCCGACGGCAACGCGAGAGCTGATTGCGAATAGCTGCTATGCACAATCGCAAGCCCGGCTGTCATCATTGATCAGCTCGCATATGCCTCCAGGGGACTTTGCGACCGCCGTCGACGGAAATCCACGAGCAGGGGGTGCTGACCTTTCAGGATCTTTCGCTCCGCATCCGCCAGCGTGAACCATTCGGCCCGATCCACTTCGGGAAATTCAACCATCACGCCGGAGCGCGGCGGCCACTCCATCTGGAAGCGATTGCTGGCAGTTGCTTTGAGATCGATGTCGGCCTCGACCGCCCAGGCAGCAACGATCTTGCCACCGGGTTGCTTGTACTCCCCGAGATGGTGAAAGCTTCCTTCGACGTCGACGCCCAGCTCTTCGCGGGCTTCACGTCTTGCCGCATCAAGTTCATCTTCGTCCTCGTCGACGAGGCCCTTGGGGATCGACCAGGCGCCGATGTCCTTCTTTGCCCAGTAAGGCCCCCCCGGGTGAACCAGGAGGACCTCGTAGCCACCATCATGGAGGCGGTAAATCAGCAGGCCTGCACTTCGCTTCGCCATATCGACTGCATCCTTCTGCTTACGGGGAAGAGCGCTGGGCGCGGCCCGCCCAGCGCTCTGTCTCAATTCGGCGTCTGGCGAAGAGCCACGCCGTAGTCGCGGTAAACGCTCAGGCAATCGGTATAGCTAAGCGAGCCGTTCTCGCCGTAAATGACATGGGCGCTGGATGCGCTGGTCGCCGCTTCTTCCGATACGAAGAGGATCGCCTCGCCAAGCGATTTTCCCGTGATCGGCTCCTCGGTGCCGTCTTCCTGCATGATGCCTTCAATGATTGCCGCTATCTGGCGGTGGCTAAAGACCGCCCGTCTGTCTTCCGGTGTCATCGTCCTTACCTCTGCTTGAAATCAATGGATCAATCTGCCCAGCCGAAGCGGCTTCATGACTTCTTGCGCAGCCCTGCCGAGATAGCTGCTGCGCTCGTCGGAATGCCCTAACAATGAGGGGCGGCTGCGTTTTACCTGACCGTCGCCCGATATCGCCGTGCGCGCAAACCGCAGCTGCCGGCCGATTTAACTCGCGACCCGCAATAGGTCGCGACAGGGCACTACATAGAGTCGGATCATCGACCGACAAGATGGTTGCTGATCACTATCGCCATCTAGTGACATGATGGTCCATCCTGCTCCTCACGATTGCGTTTGGCAATCGGGATGCGTGCCCCTATATCGACGCTCACCACGCAAACGGAAGCGATAACGGATATGTTTCAGGCCGCGACCATAAATTCCGCCAACAAGGCCGATTTCTACAAAGAGCTTTGCCAGCAGCTGAAGGGGCTGCTGCATGGCGAAAGCGATACGATCGCCAATGCCGCGAATACATCGGCTCTGATGTTCGAAATGATGCCGGATCTGAACTGGGCGGGCTTCTACTTCCTGAAATCGGACAAGGAGCTGGTTCTTGGACCATTCCAGGGCAAGGCCGCGTGCGTTCGAATCGCAGTGGGCCGCGGGGTCTGCGGTACGGCTGTGGAAAAGGGGACTTCGATCCTCGTCGAGGACGTATATGCGTTTCCCGGGCATATCGCCTGTGACGCCGCCTCGCGTTCGGAACTCGTGGTGCCGCTTCAACACAACGGTAAAATCCTTGGCGTCATCGATCTGGACAGCCCGACCGCGTCGCGCTTCGAGGCCGAGGATCAGGCCGGCGTCGAAGCTCTGGCCCGGATTTTCGTCGAGGCCAGCTATTAGCCCCAGCTATTGGCCGGAGCTATTAATCTTTGAGTTCGTGAGCATCAGAATTTCGTAGCTGACGTCTCTCAGGCAAAAAAGGGACGAGCGCCTGCGCAGACCGTCCCTTCGTTGGTTTCAAACAGGACGCCTAAGCGCTACTGCTTTCGCTTCTTGGCTTCGTCGTCCATCAGCTCATACCACATGGCGTTGAGGACGGCGAAGGCGGCGGCCAGCGGCAGGCCGAGGATCCATGCGAAATACCACATCGTCTTTCTCCTTCAGTAAGCGTGGCCGCTCTTGTCGTTGACGGTCTCTTCATCGACCTTGCCCCAGAGGACTTTGTAGACCCAGGCGGTGTAGGCGACGATTATCGGCAGGAAGATCAGCGACACGACAAGCATGACGAACAGCGTGATGTGGCTCGACGAGGCATCCCATACCGTCAGGCTCGACCTCGGGTCGAGTGAGGAGGGCAGGATGAACGGAAACATCGAGAGACCGACGGTCGAGATGATGCCGAAGATCGAGAGCTTGCTGAAGAGCAGGGTAGCGACTTCCCATTTTGCCCGAAGGGCGAGGAAGGCGGCTGCTGCTCCGAGGAAGCCGAGGACCGGCGCAATCAGCATCCACGCGTAGGTGCCATAGTTCGCCAGCCAGGAGCCATCGTGGGTGGCCGTCTTGAGCAGAGGGTTCGACGGGCCGGCCCGATTGATCTCGCTGGTGATGCTGTAGCCACTCACACCAAGCGCCAGGAAGATGCCGCCGAGTGCGAAAAGGACTATGACGGCGAGCGCGGCGAGGCTGCCATAGCGTCTTGCCCGTTCGGCGACCGTGCCGCTTGCTTTCAGGACCAGCCAGGAAGCGCCGTGCATGACGAACATGGCGACCGAGAGCAGGCCACAAAGCAGAGCGTAAGGGTTGAGAAGGCCAAAGAACGAGCCCTCGTAGAAGATGCGCATGTCAGCCGGGTCGAAGCGGAACGGCACGCCTTGCAGCACGTTGCCAACGGCGACGCCGAAGATCAGCGACGGTACGAAACCACCGACGAACAGCGCCCAGTCCCAGTTGTTGCGCCAGCGGGCACTCTCGCGCTTGGAGCGATACTTGAAGCCGACCGGGCGCAGGATGAGCGCAAACAGGATCGCGAACATCGCGAGGTAGAAGCCCGAGAACGACACTGCATAAAGCGGCGGCCAGGCGGCGAAAGTAGCGGCCCCGCCAACGATCAGCCAGACCTGGTTTCCTTCCCAGACAGGGCCGATCGTGTTGATGGCGACGCGGCGCTCGGTATCCGTCTTGGCGACGAAAGGCAACAACGTGCCGACGCCGAGGTCGAAGCCATCCGTGGCGGCAAAGCCGATCAGGAGTACGCCGAGAAGCAGCCACCAGATCAAGCGCAGGATTTCGTAGTCTATCAGTTCGTAAAGGACCATGATGGATTACTCCGCAGCGGGAACGAGGGTTTCGGAAATAAGCTCTGCTTCCGGCTCGTCGTCCGGCTCCGGCCCCTTCTGGATGGCTCTGATCATCAGCGTCATCTCGACGATGATGAGCGTGGTGTAGAGCGCGGCAAAGCCGATGATCGTCAGCAGTACCGTGCTTGCGCCGAGGCTCGACACCGCCATTGCCGTCGGTAGAACGCCTTCGATGACCCACGGCTGACGGCCGATTTCAGCAACGATCCAACCCGATTCGATGGCAATCCAGGGAAGCGGGATCGCGAAGACGGCAATCTTCAGCAGGAGCGGGTACTTGTCCAGATGACGCCGTGCCGAGAGCCAGAAGAAGGTGGCCGTCAAGACAATGAAGAACATGCCGAGCCCGACCATGATGCGGAACGACCAGAAGAGCGTCGGTACATGCGGGATCGTGTCCCGTGCGGCTTGGGTGATCTGCGCGTCGGTGGCCTGGCGCGGATCGTCGACGTAGCGCTTCAGAAGAAGAGCGTAGCCGAGCTGGTGTCCCAGTTCCTCGAACGAGGTGCGGACCTGAGGTGCGATACCGTCCGGCGTTGCCGCGGCGCGGATCTGCATCAGCGCGTCGTAGGCCTTGATACCGTCGCGAATGCGGGCTTCCGCCTGCTGCTCGAGCTTGTCGATACCGGGGATCTCCGTCGTCAGCGAGCGTGTGCCGATCAAACCCATGACCCAGGGAATATGGATGGCAAAATGCGTCTCGCGCGCTTCCTGGTCGGGGAAGCCGAAGGCGGTGAAGGCGGCGGGCGCTGGTTCCGTCTCCCACATCGCCTCGATGGCGGCGAGCTTCATCTTCTGGTTTTCGGTTGCGAGGTAGCCGCTTTCGTCACCGAGGACGACGACCGAAAGCGCCGATGCCAGGCCGAACGATGCCGCAACCGTCATTGAACGCTTGGCGATTTCGAGGTGTCGACCCTTCAGCAGGTACCAGGCTGAGACGCCGAGCACGAAGATCGATGCACAGACATAACCGGCCGATACGGTGTGGACGAATTTCGCCTGGGCGACCGGATTGAAGACCACGTCGAAGAAACTGGTGATTTCCATGCGCATTGTCTGCGGATTGAGCGCCGAGCCGACCGGGTTCTGCATCCAGCCGTTGGCGACGAGGATCCAGAGAGCCGAGAAGTTGGAGCCGAGTGCCACGCACCATGTCGCGACCAGGTGACCGACCTTCGAAAGCTTGTCCCATCCGAAGAAGAACAGGCCGACGAAGGTTGCTTCAAGGAAGAACGCCATCAGCCCTTCGATGGCCAGCGGTGCGCCAAAAATATCGCCGACATAGTAGCTGTAGTAGCTCCAGTTCATGCCAAACTGGAACTCCATGACGATGCCGGTGGCGACCCCGATTGCAAAGTTGATGCCGAAGAGTATGCCCCAGAACTTCGTCATCTGCCGCCAGACCTGGCGGCCCGTCATGACGTAGACGGTTTCCATGATGGCGAGCAGCACGGAGAGCCCGAGCGTCAAAGGCACGAATAAAAAATGGTAAAGTGCAGTCAGCGCAAATTGGAAGCGCGATAGCGCGACGATGTCTAGTTCCATTGTCTTTCTCCCACGGTCCCACGGGGTACGAAGGGTTCCCGCCAAACCGGATTGCCTGGCAGTCATGCGGTGTGGCTCAGTCCGGTCTCAGCCGGTTCAAAGCCTTTTCGAACGCGGCCTCTCCGCGGCGCGAAACGTCTGTGATGCGCCCATCCTCCATGACCGCGATGACGTCCGCGATCGCGGCCTCCCGACGGATATGCGTGGCGATGACGAGCGAGCGTCCCTCCGCTTTCTCCACCAGACGGCTCATGACATCGCGCGCGGTTGCGCCATCGAGGCCTTCCGTCGGCTCATCCAGCAGCCAGAGCGGCGCGTCGCGCAGGAAGAGGCGGGCGAGGGCAAGGCGGCGCGATTGACCGCCCGAGAGCCCCATGCCGCCTTCGCCAAGCGGCGTGTCGAGGCCGCGCGGCAGAGCGACGACGGCGCGCAGGAGACCGGCGGCGGCGAGCGCCCCATGCAGCGCGACGTCGCTCGCACCGGGGCTCGCGAGTTGCAGATTGCCGCGAACGCTATCTTGGAAAAGCTCCGTGCGCTGCGTCAGCAGGGTCGCGTCGACGCATTCGACGGCTCCGTGGCGGGCCTGCATTTCGGCTGCGAGAAGCGAAAGGAGTGTCGATTTGCCGCTACCGCTTGCGCCGATCAATGCGAGTTTTTCGCCGGCCTCTAGATCGAGGTTGATGTCACCTAGCACAGGCATTTCCGCGTCATATCCCGCGGTCACTTCGTTCAGGCGGAACGCCAGACCGGGAGCCGATGCAGCGTTGCGGTGTGCGTCTTCATCTGCCGACAGGCGCGGCGCGATGCGGCGGGCGGCAAGCAGGGTTCGGCCGAGCTCCATCGCACCACGGCGCAGCGCACCGAAGGGCTCGACTGCGGCGAAGATCATCAGCACCCCGAGCGCGGCGACCGGCGGGCTGATCGTGCCCGCTACGCTCAATGCTGCCCCAGCCATTAGCGAACCGCTGAGCAACGCGGTAGCGGTGAGGCCGAAGCCGAATGTGACGCCGGCTTCGACGCGGTTGAGGCGGTCGTCGGCGCAAGCGGCATAGCGGTCGGCATCGGCGATCGCCGCACGCTGCGCATCAAGGCACCCGGCCATCAGCAAGTCCGTCTGGCCGGCGACGAGATCAACGGTGCGCGCGCGAACCGCCTCTATGCCATAGGCACGGCGGCGAGCGTGCTTTGCGGCCCGACGTCCGGCGACGAAGGGAATGCCGAGACCGGCGGCAACCAGCACGATGCCGGCCGCCAGTCCGAAGAGTGGATGCATGAGGCCGAGCGCGATGCTCGCGGCAATCGCCGCGCAGATCGCAACGCCTGCCGGAACCAGCACGCGCAGGTAAAGGGAATCGAGCGCGTCGATGTCGCCCGTCAGGCGGAAGAGCAGGCGGGCGGGCCGGCGTGCAAGCTGCCTGGCGGCACCGGGCACGGACCATCCACGAAACAAGCGTTCGCGCAGAGCGGCGAGCACGCTCAGCGTTGCGTCATGGGTGGTGAGCCGCTCGCCGTAGCGCGAAGCGGCCCGGCCGAGCGCAAGCAGGCGAATGCCGGCCGACGGCATGAAGACGTCGAAGGTGGCGAGCGTTGCTGCCGAAAGCCCGGCGATGCCGGTTGCCGTGATGAACCAGCCGGAGAGGCCGAGCAGGGCAATCCCTGCAGATACCGTGGTCGCCGAAAGTGCTGCCCCGAGGATCAAGCCGCGGCGTCGTTCGGTCAGGAAGAGCTTGACGATCGGCTTGAGGTTGGAAAGCGATGCGCTCATTCGGCGGCCTCCCGTGCGGTTTCGAGATCGAGGGCGATCGTCCGGTCCATGCGCGCGGCAAGCCGCGGGTCATGGGTCGCAACGACAAGCGTGCGTCCCCTTGCAAGAGCAAGCAGGCCCTCGGTGATCTCGCTTGCGGTCTCGGCGTCGAGGTGCGCGGTCGGCTCGTCCGCAAGCACGATGCAGGCGTCCGCATTGCAGGCGGCGCGGGCGATTGCGAGGCGCAGCGCTTCGCCGCCGGAAAGTCCCATGCCGCCATCGCCGAGCGGGCGTCGAGCGTGACTGCGGGCGAAGCGGCCGAGCTTGGCGAGCTCGAGCGCCCTCGCCACGGCCTGCATCGAAACGCCGGGCCGACCGAGAGAAATGTTGCCTGCGATCGTGCCTGCAAATATGTGCGGCTTCTGGCCGACCCAGGCGATCTTGGCCCGGAGGGCGGGGTTGGCTGGCTGTCCGTCGATGGTGATGCTGCCGGTCTCGCACGCAGCCTGGCCGGCAATCAGGGCGAGCAGGGTCGATTTTCCAGAGCCGCTGGCGCCGAGCAGTGCGACATGCTCGCCGGGGCGGATGTTCAGATCGAAGGCGTCGATCGTCATGCCGGTATCCTTGCCGTAGCGGAAGCCGACATTCTGCAGTCGGATGGCGCCAGCTGGCGTGGTTGGCTTGCCTGCGCATGGGTCGGCGTCCTCGGGCAGCATGAGGCCGCCAGTGCTCAGCGCATCGATCGCCTTGATCGCAGCTTCACCGGCGGCGCGGTCATGCCAGACGGCCGAGAGTTCGCGCAGCGGCTCGAAGAAGGCGGGCGCAAGCAGCAGCACGAAGAGGCCGGTCGTCAGGTGGAGCCCGGCTGTCCAGGCGCCAAAGCGGATTTCTCCAAGCAGGGAGAAGCCGATGTAAACGGCGACCAGCGCGACGCCCAGAGCCGCGAAAAGCTCCAGAACGGCCGACGACAGGAAGGCGATCTTCAGCACAGCCATCGTCCGGACCTTCAGCGCGTCGGCGTCGGCTCTCAGCCTCGTCGCGGTCGCGTCGACGGCACCAAGCGCGCGGATGGTGGCCAGCCCGCGCAGCCGGTCGAGGAGGAAACCGTTGAGGCCGCCGGTCGCTGCCAGCTGTTTTTCGCTTGCCGCCTGCGCGCGCCAGCCGATCAATGCCATGAAGACCGGGATCAGCGGCATGGCGATCAAGAGAATGAGGGCGGCAATCCACGAAATCGGGAAGACGCAGGCAAGGATGACCAGCGGTACGGCACTCGCCTTGAAGCGAGCCGGCTGGAAGCGCGAGAGATAGGCAACGATCATCTCGGCCTGCTCGCCGAGAACGCTTGCGGCCTCGCCGGAGCTCGGCTTCGTGCTGTCGATCGGCGAGCGTCGGGCGAGGGCTGCGGCGGCCAGTTCACGCCGCGCTGTCAGCTCGGCGCGCGCGGCGCGAAATGCCATGCGGCCGCCAGCTGCCTCGAGACAGCTTTTCGCTATGCCGAGCAGGGCGATGTAGACGGCGGGCCACAGAACATTGGTGAAGCCGCCGCCATCGGCAATCCGGCCGACTGCAGTGGCGAGAAGTGCCGCCTGTGGGATCCACATGAGCGATGCCAGGGTCTGGATCGCGGCTGTCTTTCGCAACCCACCATGTCCGGGCACGGTTTTTGCCGGCTTGCCGAAAGCCTGCTTTCCTTTTGCGTCTAAGTAAGCACTCCCCATAGCGCTAACTCTTGTTCGCAGGATTGGGCCGGCGGCTGCGGCCGAGCGAAACGACTCGGTCCTTGGCCTCCAACAGCTTCGTCACTTTCGCTCCGAGCGAGAGTAACGTTGCAAGCCGTTCGGTTTCAAGTTGTTTTACGTCCTCGTACCAATGCGTTAGCTGTTCGATCAGCGTGTGCATCTCGCTCATGCGTTCCTGCGCATGACGCTCGGCCTCGCTTGCCGGCCGCTGCATGAGGATTTCCCGCAGCACCGAGAGCGTCGGATCGACCTCGCGCTTTTTGCGCTCCTCGGCCAGCGTGCGCAGGATCAGCCAGACGTCATCTGGCGTCGTGAAGAAGTCGCGCCGGTCGTCGGGTCGGTGCTTCAGCAGGACGAGGTTCCAGGTCTGCAGTTCGCGCAGGCTCATCGACACGTTCGATCGCGAGATGCCGAGGGAATCGGCGATTTCCTCAGCGCAGAGCGGCGAAGGCGACACGTAGAGCAGGGCGTAGATCTGGCCGACCGTGCGGTTGATGCCCCAGCGCGAGCCCATTTCACCAAAGTGCAGAACGAAGGATTGAACAAGCGGCGGAAGGTTCATCTCTGTTTCCGTTATGTCTGTGATTTCAGAAATTTCTGAAACTACTATAACTGGGTCGGCTCTATCGGCAATCGGCAAGTGAGGGCTGCGGCAATTTGGTGTCGCGGTCAGTCATACGAAGGTTCGCCGCGGCAAAACGTGATCTGGATCAAACGGCGACGGAATGTTTCGCCTGTCCCTGATTGAGGTAGCGGTCGAACGTCGCGGCGATCACCCGAACGAAAGGCCGGCCCTTCGGCCTGATGGCGAAGGTGTTGCCGTCGAAGCTCGTCAGCCGATCCGGTGACACTTTGATTTCGATCAAGAAAACGCTGTTCTCCCGCTGTGGCTGTCGTCTATGCTTTTGCGCGGAGCTGATTTGATGCGCAAAGACATACATAATTCAAACATACCAGTCCGTTGCATGAGTTGTGAGGTCCGCCACAAGGGCATATGCGGCGCGCTCAGCGCCGATGAGTTGCAGGCGCTTTCTGCGCATACGCGCCTCGTCAACCACGAAGCCGGCGATGAGCTGGCTGGCGAGAAGATGCCGGCCGAATCCTACGCCACTGTGATCCGTGGCGTCGTGAAGCTCACGAAGACGCTGGAAGACGGACGCCAGCAGATCGTTGGACTGCAATTCGCTCCCGATCTCCTTGGCCGACTGAATGCCGACGAGAATGCCGTGTCGGTGGAGGCGGCATCCGACCTCAACCTCTGTCGCATTCCAAAGGTTGCGCTGGAGCGCATGGTCAAGAGCAACCCCGCGCTTGCCGAACGTCTGATGACGCAAACACTGCGCGAGCTGGATGAAGCGCGCGACTGGATGGTGACGCTGGGGCGCAAGACGGCGGCGGAGAAGGTCGCAAGCTTCTTGCTCCTGATCGCGACGCACCTCGATCCCGAGGCGACCGGCGACCGGCGCCAGTTCGACCTGCCGCTATCGCGGGCGGATATTGCGGACTTCCTCGGGCTGACGATCGAAACCGTTTCCCGTCAGATGTCGAAGCTGAAGGCCGAGGGGATGATCGGGATCGTTGCCAATCGGCATATCAACGTGCCGAAGCTTTCAAAGCTCAAGGCTTTCTGCGGTTCCTGACGCTCGAATGCATGTTGCCGAGGCAGCCGATTTTGTGCAGGAGTGCTGGTCCACCTCGTTCCATAAGAGATACGCATGTCTGCCGAACCCAATCCGCTTGTTTCGCGACTGTCTCCCCCGCCCATCCCGTCCGTCCTCGCTTGGGCTCGTGAATACAAGGGCGCGAAGGGGCCGCTGGTCGACCTTTCGCAGGCGGTGCCCGGCTATCCCGCGCACCCCGATATGCTGCGGCTGTTGGGCGAAGCCGCGTCCTCACCGAAGATGACCGGCTACGGGCCGATCGAGGGCGAGGGCGTGCTGCGGGAAGCCTATACGCGGCACATGTCGGCACTCTACGGCGCCGCGGTGTCGTCAGACAACATCCATATAACCGCCGGCTGCAATCAGGCCTTCATGTCCGTGGCGATTGCGCTTGCCGGTTGCGGCGATACGGTGGCGTTGACCAATCCGTTCTATTTCAATCAGGAAACGACGCTGTCGATGCTCGGCATCAAGCGTGCCCTCGTCGAGTGCGATGCGCAGAATGGTTTCTTGCCAGACGTTCAGTCCGCCGAAAAGGCTCTGGCCGGAGGTGCGAAGGTGCTGGCGATCGTCACGCCGAACAATCCGACCGGCGCGATCTATCCGCCGGCGTTGCTGCGCGACCTGTTGATGTTGTGCCGCAAGCACGGGGCGTGGCTGATCGTCGACGAGACCTATCGCGACTTTCTGCCCGATGGCTACGGCGCGCCGCATCCGCTGCTGACAATTCCGGGCTGGGAAGACACGCTCATCCTGCTTTACAGCTTTTCGAAGTCCTTCTGCATTCCCGGCCATCGCCTCGGGGCGATCACGGCCGGTGCGAGCGTCGTCGCCGAGATTACCAAGGTGATGGACAATATGCAGATCTGCGCTCCGCGCGCTGCGCAGATCGCCGTTGCCGGGGCGATGCCGATCCTCGCCGGTTGGCGTGCAGGCAACCGTCTGGAAATCGCGCGCCGCGCGGATGCGCTCAGGGCCGTAATGGCAGGCTTGCCCGGTTGGGAGATCGGCGCGATCGGCGCCTACTTCGCCTTCATCCGTCATCCCTTTGAACAGCTCGGCTCATCGGCCGTCGCGGAGCGGCTGGCAAAGCAGGCGGGCGTCGTTTGCTTGCCCGGAAGCTATTTCGGAGAAGGGCAGGAGCGTTATCTGAGGCTCGCTTTCGCAAATGCCGATGCGGCTTTGATTGGTCTCCTCGCAGAGCGCCTTCGATAGCAAACCCAAGGCGACAAAGGCCCGCATGAGCGGGCCCTTATTGCTTCTGGCTGGCAGCGCGTCGCTTGCATCAGACCACGACAGTCAGCGGCGGTATCCGCTTGTCTGCTGGGCTATCCTGTTCGGAGGCCTCCAGCAGATTGAGCTCCCGCCGCTCCTTCTCCGACACGATCGCAAGGTCGATGACCTTCTGCAGGTTGGCAGCGTGGCGGAAGGTCGGGTCGTCCTGCTTTCCGGTTCTGACCGCTTCAGCAAAGCGCTGGTAGTTGGTGAGAACCGCTGGCACTTCGATGTCGCGCCAAATGGCGGTCTCGATGTCCTCGCCGAAGCAGCCGCGCAGGTCCGAACCATCGGGACGATGGATCACTTCCAGGCTGCCCTTTTCGCCGTAGATGCGCAGCTTCAGTTCGTTGAGGTGGCCCGTCGCCCAACGGGTGGCGTGAATGACGCCGAGCGCACCGTTGGTGAAATCGACCGACATGGTGAAGCTGTCGTTGGCGTCGAGGAGATATTCGCCGATCTGGCCGCCCGGTGCCTTGTTGAAGGTCTTCAGGCGGGCAAAGACATGGTCGATATCGGTTGCTGCGCCATAGGCGGCGAAGTCGAGGATGTGGATGCCGACATCGCCAAGCACGCCGTTCGAACCGTGACCGGTCGACAGGCGCCATAGCCAGCGCGATTCCGTGCGCCAGTCACCCCAGGCGCGAGAAACCAGCCAGCTCTGCAGGTAGGAGGCTTCGACATGGCGGATCGTGCCGAGCTCGCCGGCCAGCACCATTTCGCGGGCGCGCTGCAGAGGAGCCACATTGCGATAGGTCAGGTTGACCATGTTGACGACGCCCGCAGCTTCCGCGGTCTCCGTCATCTCCAGAGCGTCGGCATAGTTTTCCGCCAGCGGCTTTTCGCAAAACACATGCTTGCCGGCGGCGATCAGCGCCAGACTGGTCGCGTGGTGGATGCGATCCGGCGTGACGTTGGTGGCGGAATCGAATTCGCCCCATGCGATCGCTTCCTCGAGCGTCTGGAAACGCTTCTCGATGTGGAAGTGATCGGCAAATTCGGCGAGGCGGACCAGGTCGGTGTCAACGGCGCCGACAACCTCCACACCATCAATGGCGAGGAAGTTGGCAACCTGGTTTTTGGCCATAACGCCTGTGCCAAGAACGAGTAGACGCATTGCTATGCTCCTCAGCGGTAACCGGCTTCGCCGGCCTGGTGCAGTCTCGGACCGCGCTCGACGATCGGTTCGAGCGCCTTTTCGACCGGAACGTTCGGGGCATCGGTGATGCTCTTGAGATCGCCCTGCGGGTTATAAGCCCATTTCACGCTGTTGATGAGTACCTTCTGGACGTTGGCATCATGATAGGTGGGATAGGTTTCATGGCCGGGGCGGAAGTAGAAGATGTTGCCCGCGCCACGGCGCCAGGTGAGGCCCGAACGGAAGACTTCGCCGCCCTGGAACCAGGAAATGAAGACGGTTTCCAGCGGCTCCGGTACGGAGAACTGCTCGCCGTACATTTCCTCGTTTTCCAGCACGAAATTCTCCTCGATACCGGCTGCGATCGGGTGGCGCGGGTTGATGGTCCAGAGGCGTTCGCGCTCGCCGGCCTCGCGCCACTTCAGCGCGCAGGGCGTGCCCATCAGGCGCTTGAAGATCTTCGAGAAGTGGCCGGAGTGCAGAACGAGAAGGCCCATGCCTTCCCAGACGCGCTTGGCGACACGCTCGACGACGACATCGGATACGGCGCCATGGTCTTTGTGGCCCCACCAGGTGAGGACATCGGTTTCGGCGAGGCGGGCTTCGGTCAGGCCGTGTTCCGGCTCCTGCAGCGTCGCCGTCGTCGCGCTGATACCTGGATCGGTGTTCAGCGCATTGGCGATGGTGGTGTGCATGCCCTCCGGATAGATGCCCCGAACGATGGCATTGGTGGTTTCGTGGATGTTTTCACCCCAGACAATGGTGCGAATAGCCAAGTTACTGCTCCTTCATGCGATGGTGGACCGAAACCGATGGGAAGCGGTCGGATCCTGTGGTTTGATGGGTGTCAGGCCGCGCCTTTGAGGGGCATCCTCTCGAGCGCGCGTCCGGATTGGTCGAACCGGTGAATGCAGCCCTTTACCGGGGCGACGCCCAGTTTCTGGCCGGGTCGGTGGCTCGATACGCCCGTTTCGCGAACGACGAGCGGTTCGGCGATGCCGATGTCGAGATAGACGAAACTGTCCGAGCCGAGGATTTCCGAATGGATGACGGTTCCCGTCCAGGCGGGCGCCTGCTGGACGATCTGCATGTGTTCGGCCCGCACGCCAATGGTGTGGGCGTTGTAGGGTGCCGAGAATTCGCCCGTCAGGAAGTTCATCTTCGGCGAGCCGATGAAACCGGCGACGAAAACGGAATTCGGCGTCTCGTAAAGCTCGAGCGGCGTGCCGACCTGTTCGACGACGCCGTCGCGCAGCACGCAGATGCGGTCGGCCAGCGTCATTGCTTCGACTTGGTCGTGGGTGACGTAGATCATCGTCGTGCCATGCATGCTGCGGTGAAGCTTGGCGATCTCCAGCCGGGTCGCGACACGCAGCGCAGCATCGAGGTTCGACAGCGGTTCGTCGAACAGGAACACCTTCGGGTCGCGGACGATGGCGCGGCCGATCGCCACGCGCTGACGCTGACCGCCCGACAGCTGGCGCGGCAGGCGTTCCAGATAAGGCGAGAGCTGCAGCATGCCGGCTGCCTGTTCGACGCGGGTGTTGCATTCCTCCTTGCTGCGGCCCGATAGCTTCATGCCGAAGGCCATGTTCTCGAACACGGTCATGTGCGGGTAAAGCGCATAGGACTGGAACACCATCGCGATGCCACGCTTGGAAGGGGCAAAGCGGTTAACGGCTTCGCCATCGAAGGACAGCGTGCCCGACGAGATGTCCTCCAACCCCGAGATGAGCCGCAGCAGCGTGGACTTGCCGCAGCCCGAAGGGCCGACGAAGACCATGAATTCGCCCTTGCGGATATCAAGCGAAACGCCCTTGATGACCTCGAGCACACCGAAGCTCTTGCGGATATTATCGAGTCGAATCTGTGCCATATCTTGCTTTCTTCAACCTTTGACGCCGCCGGCTGTCAGGCCGGAAATGATGCGTCGCTGGAATATCAGGACCAGGACAACGACCGGTACCGTGACGATGACGGATGCCGCCATGATGTTGCCCCAAGGAATTTCAAACTGGCTGCCGCCCGAAAGCAGGGCGATGGCAACCGGCACGGTTCTTTGAGCGTCCGACGAGGTGAATGTTAGGGCGAAGAGGAATTCGTTCCAGGCCGTAATGAAGGCAAGCAGGCCTGTGGTGACCAAAGCAGGCCACATCAGCGGCATGAAAACCTGCGTGATGATGACCCAGGGGGAGGCGCCGTCGACGATCGCCGCTTCCTCGATTTCGATCGGCAGATCGCGCATGAAGGTGGTCAGCACCCAGACCGTGAAGGGCAGGGTGAAGATCATGTAGGAGAAGATCAGCGCAAAAGGCGTGTTGAAGATGCCAATCCAGCGGATCAGCTCGAACAGGCCGGCGAGCACGGCGATCTGCGGGAACATCGAGACCGACAGGATCGTCAGCATCAGCAGTGCCCGGCCGCGGAAATTGACGCGGGCAAGCGCATAGGACGCGGTGACGGCGAGCAGCAGCGAGGCTGCGACGACGAGGCAGGCGACGAGCAGAGAATTGCCGAGGCTACGAATGAAGCTGCCTGTGGTCAGGACCGTCGTGTAGTTGGTGAGCGAGATCGAAGTCGGCCAGTAGTTCACCTCGAAAAGGGCCGTGCCAGCTTTGAAGCTCGTCAGGATCGCATAGTAGAACGGGAAGACCGCAACGATGACGATGACGGTGACGAGCAGATAGAAGAGCGTGTTCTTGGTCAGGGTCAGCAACATCAGCGTTCGCTCCCACCGAGCTTGACGCGACCGAGCCACATGTAGAGCACGGTAACCGTTGCGATGATCAGGAAGAGCACGGTTGAAGCGGTTGCCCCGTAGGCGAACTTGTCGAAATCGAACAGGTTTTCACGCGCCATGACAGACATGGTCTTGGTCTGTGCATTGTTCGGCGTCAGCACATAGATGAGGTCGAAGATGCGCATGGCATCCAGCATACGGAAGATCACGGCGACCATGATGGCCGGGCGCACCAGCGGCAGCGTCAGCCGCCAGAAGACGCGGATCGGGTTGATGCCGTCGATCTTGGCCGCCTCGTAGATATCGGCGGGGACCATCTGCAGGCCGGCGAGAATGAGCAGCGCCATGAAGGGCGTCGTCTTCCAGATATCGACGATCAGCACCGCGATCATCGCCGTGTCGGGATTGGCGGTCCAGGCGATCTTCTGGCTGATCAGGCCGAGGCCAAGCAGGATGTCGTTCAAGATGCCGAACTGATCGTTGAGCATCCAGGCCCACATCTTGGCGGAAACGATGGTCGGGATCGCCCAGGGAATGAGAATGGCGGCGCGCACGATGCCGCGGCCTGGAAACTGGGCGTTCAGCACCAAGGCGACGACGAGGCCGAGGACGGTTTCGATGGTCACTGACAGAAACGCGAATTTCATCGTGTTCCAGACGGCGCCCCACCAGGCGGGATCGGCCAGCAGGCCGCTATAGACGGTGCGCCCGCTCTTGAGCGTGATCCAGGAGAGGTAATTCTTGAAGCCGACGAACTGCGCGTCGCCGAGGCTGGTGAGCGATGCGTTCGTGAAGCTGAAATAGATGGTTCTGAAAAGAGGCCATCCGGCAACGACTGCCAGAATGAACAGGGTCGGAGCCAGGAACATCCAGGCAGAGCGGACGCGCTCGGCGTGCAAATCCGACGAGGTGCTGGCGGCGCGCGCTCGCGATCCGACGCTTTGAGACATTGCGGCTTCAGTCATGAGGTCCCCGCTTCTTGAGGCGATTGACGATGGCGTCTTCAGAAGTAAGCAGCGGCGGGGGTTCCGCCGCTGCCGGTACTGTCGATCACCAGTTGTCGCCCTTAAGCGACGTCAGATCGGCTTCGAGAAGCTCGAGGTTTTCTGCGGAAGTACCGTTGCCGGAGAGGGAATTGTGAACGGCGGTCCAGAACTTCGAGGAGACCTCGTTGTACTTGACCTTGGCCGAAGCGGAGGGACGCGGAACGGCGTTCTGGAAGATCGGCTTCCAGTTCGGCATGAATGGCTGCGCGGCAGCGATGTCCTTGTCGTCGTAGAGCGCCTGCAGCGTCGGCAGGTTCGACAGCTCGATGGCGCGCTGCTTCTGGCTTTCCTGGGAGGTCAGGAACTTGACGAGCGCGATCGCGGCGTCCTGGTTCTGCGAATACTTGGAGACCGCAAGGTTCCAGCCGCCGAGCGTCGAGGACGGGGTGTCACCGTCCTTGGCGACGGGAAGCGTTGCCACGTCGAACTTGCCCTTGACGGCGCTGTCTGCGCCATTGCCGAGCGCGTAGGCATAGGGCCAGTTGCGCATGAAGACGGCGTTGCCGGTCTGCCAGACGCCGCGGGACTCTTCTTCCTGATAGGCGAGGACGCCGGGAGGAGAGATCGTTCCGATCCATCCCTTGGCACGGTCGAGCGCGCCTGCAGCCTTCTCGTTGTTGATGGAGATGGTGCCATCCGCTTCGATGATCTGACCGCCGCCCGACGACTTGACCCATTCCAGCGCGTTGCAGGTCAGACCCTCATAGGCGTTGCCCTGGAAGACAAAGCCCCAGAGATCCTTCTGGCCGGCGCCGCGTTCTTTCTCCTGGATTTCCTTGGCGGTTGCCGCCATTTCGTCCCAGGTCTTCGGCGGCTGCTTGCCGTACTTGTCGAGCAGGTCCTTGCGGTAGAACAGCGCCGGTGCATCGGTGTAGAGCGGCATGGCGACGAGGCGGCCGTTCACGGTCTGCGAGGCGATGATCGACGGGAAGAAATCGCCGACGACATCCTTGGCCGCATCCTTCAGGTCGACGAACTGGTCGGCCAGCTGCGGCGCCCAGATCACGTCCGTCTGATAGACGTCGACGTCCTTGTTGCCGGCGGCCAGCCAGAGGCGGTACTGCGAAAACTGCTCGGTCGAGGAGGATGGCATGGTCACGATGCTGACCTTGTTGCCGGTTGCCTTCTCGAAGGCGTCGAGTTGCTTGCGGAACAGCTCCAGGTTCTTGCCGGTGGAGCTGGCGGAAATGCTGATGCTGGCGGCGAAGGACGGCTGTGCGACGCCAATCAACGCGGCAGCAATGGCGACCGCTGTGAAACGAAACTTCATATCTTCCTCCCAAAAGAACCAAACATTGAGAAAATTGAAAACGGTTTGGTTGGAAAAAACTGTCAGAAGGTCGATATTGAGTCAAGCGGGCACTCGTGTCAAAGTCGCACAACCGCAATCACATATTGATAACAAAGAAAAATCATAGGGATGGCGCTGATTTCGGTTGTGGGAAAAGAACAGGATCGCCCGCCGAGGAATATCTAGAATTGAAAACGGTTTGGCTGTTTGCGAACTGCGACGCTTAGGCCATAAGGAAGACAGCACCTGCTGGCGTCCAGCCAGGTAGGCCAGGACGAAAGACACAATGCCGTATGAAGCTTAAAGAGTTCGCGAAGCAGGTGGGATTGTCCCCGACAACCGTCAGTCGGGCGCTGAGCGGCTATCCCGAGGTGAGCGAGACCACACGTGCACGTGTTGCGGAGGCTGCGGTCCGGCTGGGTTACAGCCCGAACGTCAATGCAGTGCGGCTGAAGACCGGTAGGGCCGGGGCGATCGGCGTGGTGATGGGGCGGGCCGGCGAATTCCACTTCGCCGAGTTCATGGCCGGTATGGCGGAGCGACTGGTGGCGGAGGAGACCGATATTCTCGTCATCCCGATGGCGGATCCGAACCATGAAGACGAGATGCAGCTCTATCGACGACTCGTGGAGAGTCGACGCGTGGACGCCATCATCGTGCATTCGCCCAAACCCGACGATGAGCGCATTGCGCTACTCCACGAACTCGGCATGCCGTTTCTTGTGCACGGCCGATCCGCCATCGACGTACCGCATGCCTGGCTCGACATCGACAACGAAGCCGCGATCAAACGAGCAACATCGCATCTGATCGACCTCGGCCATCGGCGTATTGCCATGATCAATGGGCGGCCGGGCGCCACCTACGCCCTTCATCGAGACAGCGGGTTTCGCAAGGCCCTCCAAAGCCACGGTATGGAACCCGATGCGCAGCTGATCGCGAACGGAAACTTCACCGACGAGCTTGGCTTTCGTTTCGCGCGGTCCTTCCTGGAACAACCGAACCCGCCGACTGCCTTTGTGGCGGGATCCATGATGACGGCGCTCGGCGTCTATCGCGCGGTTCGATCGCTGGGGCTGCAGATCGGCAGGGACGTCTCGGTGATCGCCCACGACGACGTTTTTCCGTACCTGACAGCAGACAACATGGTGCCGTCGCTTTCGGCGACGCGGTCTTCGATGCGTGCAGCCGGATCGCGTTGCGCCGATCTTGTCTTGCAGCTGCTGTCGGGGCGGTCCCCGCTGGAGATCCACGAATTGTGGCCTGTCGAACTCATCCTGCGGGAATCGACCGGGCCGGCGAGGCCGTCCAAGCCCTGATCCTCCTCGTTTCGGCGCAAGGGGCTCCGCACGGCTGAGCCGCCCGGGACGCTGTAGCGGGTAGAATATCGCGCGTTTCCGCGAAAATCTGGAAAGATGGTTTCCGCAAACAGCGGATTTCGGTCCGTGGTTGATTGAGCGCACGGCGCCAAAGCTGCATATTGGCGATGGTTGCTGACGCATGTCGACCAACCTCCCGGTCGATGACGCAACTGTTCCCTCTGGAGGTCCTTGACCTCATACTCCCAGCCACCGTGCAAGCGGTGGCTATTTTTTTGCGCGCTGGATACCGCGCCGCTGGTCGCAACTCGCAACATCCGGTTGTGGCTTGCGCCTCTCAAGAAGAAGAAAAGCTGAAGCAGAACGTCATGCAGGTCGTCGGCACGTAGGTCATTCCCGAAATGGGCGGCAAGCCGGGCTTCACGATCGAATTCGTAGGCGTTGGCGGCGAGGTGGTTTCCGTCCTGTTGTGCAACGAGCCAAGGCGGTCATGCTGGAGATGGCTGCCGCCAATGGGGCGAAGTCAACTCTGATCGACTGACGGCGGCCGAGCCCTCGTGCGGCAGCCGATCGCAGCGCCATAGAAGAACAGCTCGACGAGGGACTGGAAGGCACTTTTCCAGCGAGCGATCCGGTTTCAGCAACCGGCTCCACGATCTCGAGGGGGGCCGGCAAAACATTGAGAGGGCAAGGAGGAGATCGTTTCTTTCTGCTCGGCTGCGGTTCTAGGGTTGCCATTGAAAGCAAAAAAGAGTGCTGAAGCCGCGCAGTCCCGGAACTTTTTTGCCTCCAATCTGTTGAATCCTCTCGTTGCAAATGCGGGCGGGTGATCACGTGCCTCACATCCGAAAGATCGATCGCAAGAGCGGGCAGATGGATGCCCGAGACCGGCTGATTGTTGCGCTCTACGCGCAGCTCAAGGCCGAACGCCAGACCCGTGAGACCCTTGAATGGGTGATCCGCAACGGAGGACTATCGAAGGATGTGCTCGAAGCCATCGCTGCCGACCCGGTTCCGGTGGTGACGAGCGACGACGTCGCATCCGTTGAGAAGATCATAGCCTTGGACGAAAGGCGCCGGCGTAAACTGCAAAACGACAACTGAGGGGAATGTCATGGCAGCTCGGGCAAGCTGGAAAGGCCATCTGAAGGTCGGAGACCTCGTATGCGGCGTGGGATTATACACTGCCGTCTCCACCTCGGACCGCATCTCATTCAACATCATCAACCGCAAGACCGGCCATCGCGTGGAGCGCCAGTTCGTTGACAGCGAGAACGGCAAGCCGGTTGAACGGGATGACCAGGTCAAGGGATATCAGTTGGACAACGGCGAATACATTGTCATCGAGGGCGACGAGATCGCCGGTGTCATGCCGCAGAGCGACAAAGTCCTGAACGTGCAGAACTTCGTACCCTACAATGAAATCAACAAGCTCTATTTCGATCGGCCCTACTATCTCGCGCCGGCGGGCGAAGATGACGAGGAGGCGCTCGGGCTGATCGCTCGCGCCATGCACGATCAAAAGGTTGCGGCGATCGCAGAGGCCGTGCTGTTCCGCCGTAACCGCACGGTTCTGATCCGGCCGCAGGACGACTATGTCGTCGCGACGACGTTGAGCTTCGACTACGAGGTCCGCAAGCCGGATACGGTCTTCAAGGACATTCCGGAGATGAAGTTCGACAACGAAATGCTCGAACTGGCCGGCCATATCATCGGCACGAAAAAGGGCGCCTTCAATCCGCAGGAATATGACGATCGCTACGAGACGGCGCTTTCGGAGCTGGTGAAGGCGAAAATCGACGGCAGGGAGCTGCCGAGAGCGAAGCCAAAGCCGCAGGGCAAGGTCATCGATCTCATGGACGCCCTGCGCCAGAGCGCCAAGCTGAGTGCTAAACCACCGGGAAGCAAACGCGCCGCTAGCGGGCAGCCGAAGGCGAGCTGACCATGGCTCTGGAGGCCTATCAGGCAAAGCGCAATTTCAAGGTGACGCCGGAGCCGCGAGGAAGCCGGCGTGGCACCAAGTCTGCCGCGCCTGCAGCGCTCAGCTTCGTCATTCAGAAACACGATGCGACGAGACTTCACTATGACTTCCGGCTTGAGCTCGATGGCGCGCTGAAGAGCTGGGCCATCACACGCGGGCCAAGCCTCAATCCCGATGAAAAGCGGCTTGCCGTTCACGTCGAAGATCACCCGCTGGACTATGGCGACTTCGAAGGCACCATCCCGAAGGGGCAATATGGTGGCGGCACGGTGCTTGTTTGGGATCGGGGAACATGGACGCCGAATGGCGATCCGCATAAGGGCTACAAGAAGGGCCATCTGGAGTTCGACCTCGACGGTGAGAAACTCAGCGGCCGCTGGCATCTGGTTCGGATGCACGGCAAACCGGCCGAGAGACAGGAGAACTGGCTGCTCATCAAGGCCGAGGACGAGGAAGCGCGCCACAAGGGCGACATTCTCAAACAGCGGCCGGAATCGGTCAAGAGCGGCCGCAAGATCGAAGAGATTGCCAAGCACCCTGACGCCACCTGGAACTCCCGCCCCAAGGGCACGTCAAAGCCGACCTCCGCCAAGCCTGCAGCGACCCCGGCCAAGCCGAAACGCCATGAGTGGCCGAAGGGAGCCGAAAAGGCCGCGATGCCTGCCTTTGTCAAGCCCGAGCTTGCCAAGCTCAAGGCCAAACCGCCGTCGGGCGAAGGGTGGATCCACGAAATCAAATTTGACGGATACCGGCTGCAGATACGGCTTGAGAATGGCAGGGCGACCCTGCTCACGCGCAGCGGCCTCGATTGGACCGAGAAGTTCGGCCAAGAGATTGTCGATGCTTTCGCAGCACTGCCGGCCAAGTCAGCGATCCTCGATGGAGAGATCGTCGTCGAGCGGGAAAACGGCGCCTCCGACTTTTCGTCCCTCCAGAACGATCTCAGCCAAGGGCGTCACGATCGGTTTGTCTTTTACGCCTTTGATCTGCTTTATCTCGACGGATACGGCCTGCAGCAAGTCCGGCTCACCAGCCGCAAGGAGTTGCTGTTGGGTCTGCTGGCAGACGCTGACGGAAGGCTCCGCTACAGCGAGCATTTCGCCGAGAAGGGTGCCTTGGTGCTGGACCATGTCCGCCAGCTCGGTCTTGAGGGCATCATTTCGAAATTGGCGGACAGCGAATATGTGTCCGGGCGCACGGGCGAATGGGTCAAATCAAAATGCCTGCGGAGGCAGGAACTGGTCATCGGCGGCTATGTGCCGTCGACCTCGATGAAAAATGCGATAGGCTCGCTTGCCATGGGCGTCAACCGCAGCGGCAAGCTCGAGCATGTCGGCAGGGTAGGAACGGGCTTCAGCGTCAATGTCGCACAAGATCTCTATGACAAGTTGTCGGCGATGGAGCAGAGTGAGAATTCGTTTGACGATGAACTCACTGCCGAAGAGCGCCGTGGGCTGGTCTATGTCAGGCCGGAGCTCGTTGCCGAGGTGGAGTTTCAGGCCTGGTCGGCCGACGGCAACTTGCGGCATGCTGCGTTTCGTGGCTTGAGGGACGACAAGGCGCCAGAGGATGTGATGCCCGAAGCAACAAGTAAGACCGCTGAGGAACTGCCTCAGTCCAGCGTCACGCTCACCCACCCGGATCGCATCTACTGGCCGGAGGAGGGCATCACAAAACAGGGGCTGGCCAGCTACTATGCGCGGGTGTGGCGCTTCATCGAACCCTATGTCACCAAGCGGCCGCTGGCGCTGCTGCGTTGTCCTGATGGTATTGGCGGACAGCGGTTTTTTCAGAAGCATGCCTGGAAGGGCATGAATTCGAATATCGAAGAGATCACCGATCCGAAGGACAGGGGCGGCGAGAAATTGCTGCGCATCATGGACTTCGACGGGATGATTGCGCTTGTCCAGTCCGCGGTGCTGGAGATCCATCCCTGGGGTGCCACGACAGGCAGTTGGGAACGGCCCGACATGATCACGATGGATCTTGACCCGGCTGATGACGTCAGCTGGACGGATGTGATCGCCGCCGCCGATGAACTGAAGGAGCGTCTGGAGGCGGTCGGTCTCGCGGCCTTCGTCAAGACCTCCGGCGGCAAGGGGCTGCATGTCGTGACGCCGCTGAAACCGAAGGCCAGCTGGACGCAGGTCAAGGCCTTCGCCAAGGCGCTCGCCGATGGTATGTCGAAAGATCAGCCGGATAAATATCTGGCAACCGCCACGAAGGCGAAGCGGAACGGCAAGATCTTCATCGACTATCTGCGCAATGGGCGCGGCAATACGGCCGTCGCCGCCTATTCGACGCGAGCACGCCCCGGCGCTGCCGTCTCCATGCCGCTTGAGTGGAAAGAGCTGACCGAGGAAATCGGTCCGGCCTATTTCACGGTCGACAACGCTCCGGCGCGTCTCGATACCTTGCGAAGCGATCCGTGGGCGGACTTCTTTGCCGCCGCCGTCCCGCTCGAGAAGCAAAAATAACGGACCGCTGGTTGCGATGTCTCAGTGAGATTTCGGACGGCCTGTTTCCTTGGCGAGGCTTTTCTTCAGTGCGTCCATGATATTGACGACGTTGCCCGTCGGTTTCGGTGGCGGCCCCTTGGAAGATGGTGGTGTCGCTTTGACGAGGCTTTTCTGCTTTGCTCGGATCATTGCTCTCAGCCGTTTCTGGATCGGGTCCTGCACCATGGCCGGTTGCCATTCCTCGGTCCGGTCTTTCACCAGCTTCTTCATCAGGGAGAGCACGGTGTCATCCACCTTGCTGTGGCTGTCCAGTGTCGCTGCCGGCGGGCGAACCTCGTCGCCGAAATGCAGCGTCCAGAGAATGATGCCCTTGCCCTGCGGCTCAAGCAGGACTGCCCGCTCGCGCCGGTAGAGAACAAGCCGGGCGATGCCAACGACATCGTTTGCGTTCATCGATTCGCGGATCACACAGAAAGCTTCGGTGCCGACCTTGTCCTCCGGGGTAAGAAAATGTGGCTTGTCATACCAGATCCAGTCGATTGAGCCGCGCGGCACGAACGTATCGATATCGATCGTCTTCGTGCTTTCCAAGCCGACTTCGTCGAGTTCCTTGTCTTCGAGAATGACGTAGTCGTCCTCGCCGCGCGGATATCCTCGGGCTTGATCCTTGTCGGCAATCGGCTTGCGGGTGACGCTGTCGACGTAGCGGCTTTCGACGCGGTTCTTCGTCTTTCGGTTCAGAACATGAAATCGAAGCTGGTTGCTTTCCGTTGTCGCCGGCGTCAGCGATACCGCGGCGGTGACGAGTGACAGCTTGAGATAGCCCTTCCAATAGGTCTGACGTGCCATTTGCGCCCTGGCGCCCTGGCGCCATCTCCCGTGGCCGCATTCGCGGCAATGGCCCATAACGGACTGAGGTGCGGTTTGGTTCCATTGCAATCGTCGTGAAGCGTGCGAATGCAGTGAACCAGCCGCTGTCAGCGGCCGTTGAGGCCTTTCAACCAGCGTGGCACAACGATTTCCCCCTGGTCCATCCAGCGCAACAATCTGACGCTTCGGCTCGGCCGCGCACCAGCGAGCTTGGCAAGCTCGCCCATTTCGCTTTCGACACTTTTGGATGGATATAGGAGGACCGACACACAGTGCGTGTGGTGACTAGGCGTGCGGCAACCGCATCGATGATCTCGTTCATCTGGCGCCCGCGTCCACGCTGGCTTTGCTGCGGTTCGAGCGCGGCCAGCGCTATCGCAGCGATTGCGTGGCACCCGAGGTGCGGAATTGCCGCGAGCTGAAATCGGTTCCGGATGCCCGTTATGCAGGAGTTCACATCCCTGCGACTGGATGGGATGGGAGGCGCCATGGTTGTCGATATACTGGAACAGCTGCTGGCCGGGCAGTTCATGGAACATGCGCACGGCGCACGTGATGCGCCTGTCGCTGTGTCTCAAGCGCCATTCCTTTGCTGACTTGCCCTTGAAGCAGACGTGAATGCTCGAGCCTTCTATTCGATCACCACTTGCACATAGGTAGCGCCGCTCTTGGCGTAGTAGAGCGATCCGCAGCGGTAATAGTAGCCCCATAGTACGCTCCATAGACGCAGCCCGCCGACAGAGTGCTGATGTAGACGTTTGTCCTACGCACGACACGGCGGGTGGTCCGGCGGGCGACGCCCGCGTAGGAGAGCGGCGTCAGCGGGCGTCCGATCACGGCCTCGGCCGGCGTGGACGCCCTGAAGGTCAAGGTTGTCAGGTCATTGCCCCCCATGCTGACGTCAAGAGAGGCAAACGCGACTGCGAGCGCAAAGGCGAAAATCCGTACGCGTCGGCAAGATGAATTTCGACATGTCACGGCCCTCACTTTGGCAACGGTTGATGGGGTACGCGTCGAATGCTGGGTACGTTAAGGTTGCCGGCGGCATTGCCATCGCTAAGAAGGCCTAGGCGAGCCTACTCCTTTACGGCATGCCTTTGAGACACTTCGAAAACGGCTCGGCAACCTCCGCCCGATCGGACGGAAGCGCAGCTACTGCACGTTTGTTTTTCTTGCTGCCGAAATGTAACTGTAAGTTCATCTCGTTTCGCACATCTCGGCTTGTATCGGCAAATATTTATCGCGTGCGTTGCTATTGCCTTTCGCGGAAATATTGTCCCATACTACACTCCGCCTCGGTCCCTGGAGTGTTGGGATCCACTGCGAGGCACGCATGAAATCCGAAGCTCGTGCATTCATCGAGGCAGGGAAATGCGTGGTAGATCGTATCGAGGGCTGCAGTTTATCGGGATTTTGGCAGTGGTCGCCGGCTTATCGGCGTGCGACGACGGGGGCAATGCGTATGTGCCGCCGCCGCCGCCCAAGGTCAATGTCGCGCAACCCCTGCAACAGCCGGTAGTTGAATACTTCGAGCTGACAGGCAATACGGATGCTATCAGCGCCGTCGATATCGAAGCGCGCGTCCAGGGCTTTCTTGAGTCGGTCGACTACAAGGATGGCACTGCAGTGAAGAAGGGCGACAAGCTCTTCAGCATCCAGCGGGACACCTACAAGGCGCAGGTCGATCAAGCTCAGGCGCAGTTGGCCTCGCAGCAGGCGTCGCAGGTCGGGGCGAAGCAGGAATACGACCGGCAACTCAATCTCAACAAGCAGCAGGTAACGACGCAGACGGCTGTCGACAGCGCCAAGGCGACGCTCGATGAGGCAAACGCCTCCATTCTGAACGCGCAGGCCAGCCTCGATCTTGCAAACATCAATCTCGGATATACCGAGGTCGTGGCGCCCTTCGATGGCACGGTGACCGATCATCTCGTCGATGTCGGCGCTCTGGTCGGAGTGTCCGGCCCGACAAAGCTTGCCACCATCGTGCAAACCGATCCGCTGTACGTTTATTTCAACGTCAGCGAAGCGCAGGTGCTGAGGATCAAGCAGAGCCTCGCAAAGGCAGGACGCAAGCTGACACAAGTCGATCTCCCAACCATACCGGTGGAAATCGGGCTGGGGGACGAAGAGGGATATCCGCACAAGGGCCATCTCGACTATGTCGCTCCGCAGATCGATGCCTCGACGGGCACGCTTTCGGTTCGGGGTATCATCGACAACAAGGACCACGCCCTCCTTCCGGGCCTTTTCGTTCGGGTTCGTGTTCCGGTGGCCCATCAGGACAAGGCGCTTCTCGTTCGCGATGATGCGATCGGCACCAACCAGCAGGGGAACTATGTGCTGGTGCTGGGCAAGGACGACGTGATCGAACAGCGACCGGTCAAGATCGGCCAGCGCGATGGCTCGATGCGGGTCATCGAGCAGGGTATCGACGTTGGCGACTGGGTTGTCATGGCCGGCATCCAGCGGGCCGTGCCCGACATGACGGTCACGCCAGAGAAAATCACGATAGACGCCGCCGCGGCAACAGGCGATCCCAGCGGATCGAAGGTCCCATGAGACGGCACCGGACCCGATCCAGGAGGCGAACAAGATGATTTCGCGCTTCTTTATCGAGCGGCCGGTGCTCTCAAATGTCCTTGCTCTGGTGTTCGTCCTGATCGGTGCCGTCGCGCTCTTCCAGTTGCCGGTTGCGCAATATCCGAACGTGGTTCCGCCCACCGTGCAGGTGACGACGCGCTATCCGGGCGCGAGCGCCAAGACCCTGGTGGACACCGTTGCACTGCCAATCGAATTGCAGGTCAACGGCGTCGAAAACATGCTCTACATGCAGTCGACCAGCGCCAGCGACGGCACCTATTCGTTGACCGTCACCTTCGCGATCGGCACGGACCCCGACCAGGCGCAGGTCCTCGTGCAGAACCGTGTCGCCATTGCCATGCCCTCACTGCCGCAGGCGGTGCAGGTGCAAGGCGTGACGACGCAGAAGAAGTCGACATCGATCCTCGGTTTCGTCAGCCTCACCTCGCCGGATAGCCGCTACGACAGCCTCTTTCTGTCAAATTATGCCGTCATCAACCTGCAGAATGAACTCGCCCGGCTTCCAGGCGTCGGCAATGTCTCCGTCTTCGGCGCGGGCCAGTACGCAATGCGTATCTGGATGGACCCGGATCTCCTGCAAGCCCGGGGACTGACGCCGCAGGACGTCGTCAACACCATTCAGCAACAGAGCCAGGAGGTCACGGCAGGGCAGGTGGGATTGCCGCCAGTGCCAAGCGGCCAGGATTTTCAGTACACGTTGAATATCAGCGGACGTCTCAACGAAGTCGCCGACTTCGAAGACATCATCGTCAAGGTCGATTCCGACAGTGGCGGCCGGATAACGCGCGTGCGCGACATTGGCCGTGTCGAGCTTGGCGCTCAAACCTATAGCCAATCATTCCTGCAGAACCGGCGCCCCGCCACCGGCATCGGCATTTTCCAGTTGCCGGAAGCAAATGCCATCGCGGTTGCCGAATCCGTCAGGGCGAAGATGACGGAGCTTTCAAAGAGCTTTCCGCCTGGCCTCGAATACAACATGCCGTTCGATACGACGAAATTCGTGAAGGCGTCGATTCGCGAAGTCTACGTGACGCTGATCGAGGCCGGCGTTCTGGTGCTGATCGTGATCCTGCTCTTCCTGCAGGATTGGCGGGCCATGCTCGTGCCGGCGACGACCGTTCCGGTGACGATCATCGGTGCCTTTGCGGCGATGGCAGCCCTTGGGTTCACCGTCAACCTGTCGACATTGTTTGCGATCGTCCTTGCGATCGGCATCGTCGTCGATGACGCGATCGTCATCGTCGAGGGCGTGTCACGTCACGTCGAGGAGGGGATGCCCGGCAGGCAAGCGGCAGAGAGGGCGATGGACGAGCTTCTCGGCCCGGTCATCGGTATTACGCTGGTTCTCATGGCCGTCTTCATTCCGGCTGCCTTCCTGCCTGGGTTGACGGGGCAGCTGTACCGACAATTTGCGCTCGTCATTGCCGCGACCGCTTTGATCAGCGCGATCAACGCGATCACGTTGAAACCGACGCAATGCGCCCTTTGGCTGCGGCCACCCGTTGCGCCCGAGAAGCGCAACATTTTCTATCGCGGCTTCAACCGTATCTATGACGCCGCGGAGAACGGCTACTCCCGGCTTGTTGGCGGCCTTGTGCGCAAGAGTGCCATCGCAGTCCTCGTGGGTTTGGCGCTGATTGGTGTTGCCTTCTGGGGGCTCGCCCGGCTTCCGACCGCCTTCCTTCCCATCGAGGATCAAGGCTACGTGCTGATCAGCGCGCAACTGCCGGATGGTGCGTCGAAGGAACGCACCGATGCCGTGATGCTGCGGGTCAGCGAGATCGCCGAGGCGACGCCGGGCGTCGACCAGGTTCTGACGATCAGCGGCATTTCGATCATCGACAACAATGCAAGCCTGCCGAACGCCGGTGTCGCCTATGTCGTTCTCAAGGACTGGGATGTGCGGGGAAAGGAACAAGGCCAGGATCTGCTGTCGATATACCAGCATCTGAATGGCGCACTGGAGAGTATCATGCAGGCCAAGACGCTGGTCGTGGTCCCACCTGCGATCCAGGGCATCGGCAATGCCAGCGGCTTCACCATGCAGGTGCTGCTCAAGGACGGTAGCTTCGATTTTCCGCTGCTGCAGGCGCTGGCCGATACGATCGTCGAACACGGGAATTCGCAATCCTCGCTGCAGCGGCTGCAGACGTCGTTCCGCGCGGATGCTCCCCAGCTTGAGGTCTCGGTCGATCGCATCAAGGCCGAGACGCTTGGCGTCACGGTCGGGCAGGTGTTCTCCGCCCTCTCGGGCTACGTCGGATCGAGCTACGTTACCCAATTCAACAAGTTCGGCCGTACCTTTCAGGTCTATGTGCAAGCGGCTCCAAATTTCCGGGTGCGGCCGGATGATATCCGCAACCTGAAGGTCAAGGCCGGCGATGGCACCATGGTGCCGCTTGGTACTGTGATCGATGTCACGAGCGTGCCGGGGCCGTCGCTGATCAGCCTCTACAATCTCTATCCTACCGCCACGATCGTCGGGGGTCCCGCCACCGGCTTCAGTTCGGGGCAGGCGCTCGATGTCATGGAGCAGATTGCCGATCAGACGCTGCCGCCAGGCGCCGACTTCGAGTGGACGGCGCTGTCCTATCAGGAGAGGGCGGTCGGCGGGCAGATCTACTACGTCTTTGGCCTTGCCATTCTGCTTGTCTATTTCGTTTTGGCCGGACAGTACGAAAGCTGGATATTGCCGTTCGCCGTCATTCTCGCCGTTCCTCTCGCTCTGCTCGGGACGGTCGGCGCACTGACGGCGCTCGGCGTTGCCAACAATCTCTACACCCAGATCGGCCTCATTCTGCTCATCGCGCTCTCCTCGAAGAACGCCATCCTGATCGTTGAATATGCACGTGAAAAACGCATGCAGGGCATGGAAATCGCCGCTGCCGCCGTGCTTGCCGCGCGGCTGCGTTTCCGGCCGATCCTGATGACGTCGTTTGCCTTCATCCTTGGCGTGGTGCCGCTGGTGCTGGCGACAGGTGCCGGCGCCAACGCGCGCCGATCGATCGGCATTTCCGTCTTCAGCGGCATGATTGCATCGACGTGCCTGGCGGTTTTGCTGGTGCCGTCCTTCTACGTGATCCTGCAGCACTTCGAGGAATACCGGAAGCGCCGCGCGGTGGCGGTGCCTGACGCACAGACGTAGGTATGCGGCGTCAAGGACCAACATCGACACGCCGCTGACCAGAACTGACGCCGCATTGAGAATTGCTATTCCCGGCGAAGAACGAACGGGCCGCCGCGCTCGACCTTCGGCCCGTGGATAAGCAATGGAGCGCCCTCGCAGGAAGAGGGCTAAAGCCGCCCTCACGATGCCGACATCGTCGACACTGTGATTTCCGCAAGGAGAGGAACTATGGAAAATTTCTCGTCGTCGTCACTGGAAATCGCATACGCGAAACGCGGCATGTGGAGAATGAGACTTGGCCTGTCCGTGCTGGGCGTCGTCTTGTTAGCGGGCGCCACCTTGGCGCAGCAACCGACCGACGCGCAGCGCAACGCAATCAAGTCCGCCTGCCGCAGCGATTTCATATCCAATTGCTCCGGCGTCACGCCGGGAGGCAAGGAGGCGCTTGCCTGCCTGCAGCAGCACGAAGCGTCGCTCTCGTCGGGTTGCAAGCAGGCAATCAGCGCGCTCGGCGGAGGTAGCAAGGCCACCGCGCCGAAATCGTCTTCCGATGCGTCGACGGCGCCGGCGACGCCGGATACCGGCACCCCCAAGGCCGCAGCGCCGGCCGCCGCCGCACCTCAGCTTTCACCGCGAGAGGAAATGGTCATTGCCCGCGAGGCCTGCGGGCCGGACTTCCGGTCTTACTGCCGTGCCGTTCCGCTCGGCGGCGGACGCGGCATCGCCTGCCTCAGGGAAAACATGCAGCGTTTGTCGCCAGGCTGCCAGAAGGTCCTAGCGCACGGGCTCTAGTTCCTCCTGCGTTTCCGCTTCATCCGGCACTCCTGTGACGAGCGGTTGTGCCGGAAATACCGCTAGACTCGCAAAATGGCGGTGAACTCGTCAGACCTAAGTCCGACTACCCGAGCGTTCTGTGAGCGCTAAGTGACCCATGTCCTTCTGCCCCGAAGGATGAGGGAGGCTTTAGGATGTCGCGGACCAACCCTCCTGCAGCCTCCCTCCTTCCAATCGGACCTTGGTCCAACTTTCCAAGCGCGCGCACTCTGCCTAAGTTGCTCCTGTCCTTCCGCCAAAAAGGACACGCAGGGGCACCTTCGGGTCCCCTGAGAGGGCTCGAGAGGATCACCAACGGGTAGGCTGACCTCTCGGCTCTCCCCGTCTGGGGCAAGAGCTGGTCGATGCTCGCAAGCAAAGCGCGGTTGCTCGCCTTCCATCTCCCACGCGTCCCTGTGTGGTTGGTCGGCCGGCTTGTCAGGCGCCTCTGACCCTGGAGTGCGCCTGATCGCCAATCCGAGGAAATCATTCATCTGGCTTCCCCTTTCCCAATCGAGCACAAGCAGGATCCGGGTCGGAGATGTGTAGGACTTCAACTTGATCGCTGCCATCGTCTCCCCGCAAAGGCGTGCAACCGCAATCTCGTGACACGTTTAAGGAGAATTGCGCGTTTTGATGCCAACGTAACGACAGCCGATTTCGTCGCGTTGTGAGGCGGTTTTGCGCCGCCCTGCGGGCCGGGCTGTCGGAATAGCGGAAACCTGCCCGGCCTGTGTCGGGCATCCATCCCTGGCGGAAGCGGTCATCAAGGCGACCCTCGCAATGACGTCTGGCGCTTGCGGCCGGATGCACACAAGGGAGGCTTTGCCGCGCATCACGTCTCACTCATCGTCAAGTAGATAGCGCGCCCTTGCGTCCATCGGCCTTCGCGCTCTTTGGAAGTTGTCCTCAGAGAATGAAAGTGAAGGAGAACGAGCGATGGTGCGCGACGACATAGAGGCATTGCGAGAGAAGATCTCTTGCGGGGCAGTCCTTGAACGCGGCGGTTGGCGCGTGGACCTGAAGGAGAGCACGCGACGGGCAGTGAAATACAGACGCGAGGCTGAGATCATCATCGTCATCCATGACGGCAAGGGTTGGTTTGATCCGCTGTCTGATCGCAAGGGAGATATCTTCGATTTGCTTCGCCATATCGAAGGCCTGGGGTTTCAGTCGGCGCTCAAAGTAGCCTCGGACCTGATCGGGTGGCGCGTCGCCGATTCCATATGGTCGCACCCCGAGCGCAATCCAAAACCGCGATCATCTGCCGCGACGCCGGCGGCCCGCTGGGCGGCGCGAGCCATGCCTAAAGCTGGGTCGAGAATTCTCCTTTATCTCTCCAAGACACGGTGTCTCCCGCCGGCGATCCTTGCAAAGGCTGTCGCGGATGGCTGGTTGCGGTCGGGCCCGTATGGGAGCGCATGGTTTGCGCATCGAGAGGCCCGCGTGGTTGTCGGCTGGGAGGAGAGGGGCGACGGGTGGCGCGGCTTTGCCACGGGGGGCTCCAAATCGCTCTTTCGGTTTGGCAGCGAAGCGCCCACCCGTGTCTGCGTTACCGAATCTGCGATCGACGCTCTCAGTCTGGCGGCAATCGAGGGCCTGCGCCAGGACACCCTCTATGCCAGCACCGCGGGTGGTTGGTCGCCGCGCACTCAGGCTGCTGTCTCGGCGCTGTCACGGCGGGATCGAAAGCTGGTGGCCGCAACCGATCGTGACAGTCAGGGCGAGGCTTTTGCCGACGCACTGCGGGCCATCGCCGATGCCAAGGGTTGCGATTTCTATCGACTGCGGCCACGCGCGAATGATTGGAATGATGATCTCTGCGGTGTTCGTGATCAGTGGTCGTCGTAATAATCGTCGCTTGGCGCATAATGAATATAATTAAAGTCCACACTCGCGGGCCTGGTCTCCGGCGACAGCACAGCATCGTCTACCTGAAACACGACGTGCGGGACTGAAGCTGCCGCGGGGTTGCCTCCGAGATCGGCGTCGTCTGAGATGAGCTTCTGGCGAGGAACCGCGAGGCGACGATGATGTTCCCGCCGCGTTGGATGAGTGCGCACGTCGAGCGGTTCATCCGGCGCAGCCCCTCGGTTCTGCTGCGGTCTGAACCGGACGGCAGCCCGATCAAAGGCCGCGTTCCGCGCCGCGGGGCGGCAGTCTCGACGCTTGCTTCGCAAGGCGTGGCCGCGTCCACTGCAGACCGTGGACGCGGCCCGCATTGTCCGCAACCCCACCTTTCTCGCCACGCATCGTCCTGACCTTGGGCCAGGCTGCTTCGCCGGTTCGTGTCGACCGCACCCGAGGGACAGCGCCGGACAATCGGCAGCCCCGGGCTTCGCTCAACCAACCCAAACAAGGACATTCATCATGGCATCGCTCAACCGTTCCGGCCCGAAAGCCCGCCCAGCCGCCCAGCGCGCCACCACCTTCGAGATGGTCCGCCACGCCTGCCCGGACAGCGCACAGGCACAACGCATCTCCGAAAGCTTCGGCCTGGCCGTCGTGGACAGCGACGGTATCCGCGAACTTCACCATGCCCAACTGATCGAAAGTGCTGCGGCACTGAAAGACGGTCTGGCCGAAAAGGCCATGCAGATCCACATGCAGCGCATCGTCGGTTCCTTCGTTGGCTCCGCCTACGGCGCCGGCCAGTTCTACAGCCGCTCGGTCACGGAAGCGCGCGATCTCACCACCAAGCTTTCGAACGACTATCGCGACGAGGATCTCGAAGGCCCGGTCGGCTTTGGCAGCCGCGCCCAGCGCAAGCGCGAATTCGCAGCCGACATCGGCCTGCAGGCCCACGTTCTGCGTATGGCCGCAGAAGGCGCTGTCAGCGCCTACGAAGAGATCACCGGCGAGACCTGGAAGCCATATGAGCGCACAGGCGCTGCGCCTTCCGCTCATCGATCGACCAGAGGGCGGCTTCGCTGCAGATGTCCGCCTTCGACTGACCGGAAGGGGCGAAAGCCCCTTCATCTCCGAAACAAGGCCGGTGCGCGTCGCGCACCGGCCTTTCCCCATGTCGTCTGATGAGGCCTTGCCGATTACGGTTCGTCCCGTTTTGCGGTCTAGCCGGGTCCGGAGATGGACGGTCGCAACGGCAAGCCGTCCTCCACTGTCGTTTCGGCCCGCCTGTGATGATCGAATTACCAACTGGATGCCAGCGGGTGCACCGCCTCCGGCCTCGGCTTCCTCGACCGCCGTGACGAACCGCGAAGGGCGCGGTTCGCAAAGTTGAGGAACAAGACCATGAAGAAGTCAGACAAGAATATCGGCGAGCGTGCAGACATTTATGCACGCATCACCGACAAGATCGTTGCCGCGCTCGACGAGGGCGTGCGGCCGTGGGTGCAGCCATGGAGCGCGAAGCATCTGAGCGGACGCGTTTCGCGGCCCTTGCGCCATAACGGCGAGCCCTATTCGGGCATCAACGTGCTGCTGCTCTGGTCGGAGAGCATGGCACGCGGTTTTTCGTCATCGACATGGATGACGTTTCGCCAGGCAGTGGAACTTGGCGCTTGCGTCCGCAAGGGCGAGACGGGCTCGATGGTGGTTTACGCCAACCGTATCAGCAAGATCGAAACCGACGGCGAGGGGCAGGAGGTCGAACGCGATATTCCCTTCCTCAAGGCCTACACCGTCTTCAATGTCGAGCAGATCGACGGGCTTCCCGAAACCTACTCGAGTGAGGACAGTAGCGTGCGGTGTGTCGACAGGATCGGTCACGCCGACGCCTTCTTCGCAGCAACCGGTGCCGTCATCCGTCATGGCGGTGACAAGGCGTTCTATGCGCCAGGGACGGACGACATCCAGATGCCTCCGATCGAAACGTTCAGGGATGTGGAAAGCTATTATGCAACGCTGGCCCATGAAGAAATTCACTGGGTCGGTGCAACACATCGCCTCAATCGTGATCTCTCCAGATACGCGAAAGACCGGTCGGAGCGCGCACGCGAAGAGCTGATCGCCGAATTGGGTGCCGTGTTTCTCGCGGCCGATCTCGGCATCGTTCCGGAGATGGAGCCGCGCCCGGACCATGCGAGCTATCTTGCATCATGGCTCTTGGTGCTGAAGACGACAAGCGCTTCATTTTCCAGGCCGCCGCTCAGGCGCAGCGCGCCGTTGCCTACCTGCACGGTCTTCAGAATGCTGGATCCACGCCTTGACGGTTGATGATGCTGGCGTTTGTGTCGATTGTCCGGAACTGGCCTCATTGACCGAAGTGGAGCGACCTGATGAAGGAAACTGTCCCTGTCCACGCCCATCGCGTCGCGGTG
Source organism: Rhizobium favelukesii (assembly GCF_000577275.2). Classification (NCBI taxonomy): domain Bacteria; kingdom Pseudomonadati; phylum Pseudomonadota; class Alphaproteobacteria; order Hyphomicrobiales; family Rhizobiaceae; genus Rhizobium; species Rhizobium favelukesii. The sequence continues at coordinate 2,749,156 of NZ_HG916852.1, read as the reverse complement.
GGCGAAGCCCGCTTGCCGCATCCGAACGGTGAGGTGTAGGAAGTGCATCGGTCGAAATAAAGCATCGTCTGCAGCGAGGAAGTTTCGAACGGTCCTCGCTGCCCGAAGGCTCACTGGTATTACGCATTCCTGATCCTACGCTTGCCGCAGACGGGAAAATGACACGCGCGGGTGTCGCGGCCTCGATGCTGGCGCGCCTGGATCCGCCATTCTCTATCCCTTCAATGGTTGCGCAAGGCAGGCCCACCGCGGTCTCGATGGGGCATGTCTGACCGGAGAACGCCTCACGCTGCTCGGCTCGATCGTCCTCCCGCAACGGCCGGCTCGTTTTCTTCCCCTGACGGCGACCACCCCACGTGACAGGTCACGCGGGGACCCCGGATCGCCGTCATTCCTCGCGATAGCCAAGAAAGCCTCGGCCCATGGGCCGTCCTCCACTTCGTTGCGGCCCTGCGGGTGCGCGCCGATCGTCGCCGGTCTGATCGACAGCCATCGAGACTGCGATGGGCGCGGCTCGAGCAACCGAAAAGGAATGCGACAATGGCTACCATCGGCTCCTTCACCGCCTCAACCGACGGCTTCACCGGCACCATCAAGACCCTCAATCTCAACGTCAAGGCAAAGATCGTCAGGGTCGAACGCGCCTCCGAAGGCGCCCCGGACTTCCGCGTCCTGGCCGGCAATGTCGAGTTCGGCGCAGGCTGGCAGAAGCAGGCCCGAGACACCGAGCGCGACTACATCTCGGTCAAGCTAGATGATCCGAGCTTCCCGGCTCCGATCTATGCCACGCTGACCGAAGTCCAGGGCCAGGAGGGCCTCCAGCTCATCTGGTCGCGCAACACGCGCCGGTGAGCAGAACCAGAAAGCCCCGCCGATCAAGCGGGGCTTTTCTCAATGTCACTTGTTGAGCGCATCCTTCAGCGCCTTTGCCGGCGCGAAGGTGAGCTTCTTGGCGGCGGCGACCTTGATGGTCGCGCCGGTCGCCGGATTGCGCGCTTCGCGCTCCGGCGTGTCCTTCACTTTAAATTTGCCGAAACCTGGGATCGAGGTTTCCTTGCCGGAGGTGGATGCCGCAGTGATGGCCGAACACGGCTTCCACGATCGCCTTGCCCTGTACCTTGGTCAGGCCATCGCCGGCGATCTTGTCTGCAATTTCGTTGGTTGTGGTCATGGTGAACTCCCGATTGAAGCTCCGGAATCCTTTCCACCACGCGGCTCCTCTGTCATCGGCCACGATGCCCACCGAACTGACTTCGGCGGCATTTCCACAGCTTCCTATGGGCTTATAGCCCTTCGACCTTTCCGGCGCGCGAGTTTGAGGAAGTGCGACGCCGCTGCGAGCTCATCCGAAAACACCTCCGTCTTTTCCCGACCGCTCGTCCCGATCCGGCCCCATGAACGAACAACAGCCGTTTCACCGAACAGCGTTGGCTCGTATCGACAGGGTGTGGAACCGTGCCATGTTCCTGCTTAGATCAGCGCGATGGCAATAGAGGCGATAGGGATCGAGCGACATGGACAACAGGATCGGAGATCTGGTGCTCGGCGTCCAACGACAGCTTTGAATCGGTCGCGCCGCATTGTTCACGTACTTGATAGGTCAAAATCGACGCCACTCCTCGTTTTTCTAGGGCAGGGGCGGCATGTCGCCCGCCAGACCCACGGTGTCATATCCGGTCGCGCGTCGATTATCCTGGCCAAGCTTTCGCAGAGTAGGGGCCTCGACCGACGGCGCAGATCCTTCTTCGGCGAGACCTTCGACCGATCTCGCGTTCGCACCCCCGGCATTGTGGTCGGCTTTGACGGCGTTCGATGCGATGATGAAGTCGTCAAGGTCCAGGCTCGGCTTGTTCATGCGGCAATGCCCTTGAGGTGGATCGATCGTTTGCTCTCGATTTCGTTGACGAGCGCCTGAACTTCGGCGCGGGCCTTTCGGACGCTGTCGGTCAAGTCCTGCATCTGCAATGTGCCGAGACCGTTTTGGATCGCGCGATAGATATTGCGCTCGAACAACTCCGTATCGAGAAGTGCAGTGCGATAGGCGGCTTGCTGCAAGCCGGCAACGAATGGCCGGATATAGCGATAGGCTTCGAGGTTGCGCCCCGGGATAGTCACGCGCGTTCTCACATTCAGATGCTGAATCTTGGTACCCGCTTCGTCGTTTATCTCGTTGACCATGGCGACCGCCTGTCCAGCCGCCTCGATCTCCTTGATCGCCGGCTGAATAGGAGAGATGACCAGTTCCGAGGCGCGAATGATGCTCGTCTGAAGTGAGCTGTCGACGCCAGGTGCATCGATCACGATGAGGTCGAAGGACGTTGCAAACCGCTCGATGGCCGTCTCGAGCGTTCGTGATGTCGATGCGGTCGTGACTTCGATGTTGTCGGGCACATTTTGCTTGTTTTGGCACAGTCGCCACCATCCCGACAGGTTCTGCCTGCTATCGGCGTCGATCAGAAGCACACGCTCGTTTCTAAGCGCATACTCCCCCGCCGCCAGGGTGACGAGCGTGGTCTGCCCGCGCCACCCTTATTGCTCACCGCGGCATAGATCCGGCTCATCTTGATCGACCCTTTGACAGCTGACGTGCTCAGTGTCTCTGTGAATATAACTCTATTAGTATAGCAATCGTCAACCAAAATGCTGGCGATCAAACACATTCTATGGGCGATGGCCCCTAGAGTGGGGATCACATGCCAATGGCACACGATGTGATCACTCGATGTGTCTGTGTCGAACTAAAGTATTTAAATAGCGTGTGAACACTCGATGTGATTGCTCACATTGCGCACATGGCTGTTGTCCCTGCGAAGCTTCGTTCGTTCGCGGTTAGGCCCCATCAAGGCTCTCCGATGACAGCTTGAAGAACAATACTAAATACGTATAGTGATGTTTGGCAGGATACGCAAATTTGTGATACAAATTTGCTGACGATCGACGGACAAGCCGTCGATGGCGCCTGCGGCGATTGTTTCGAAGAGGATGAAATGGCGGCAAGCCAGCGCAAGGTGATCGAATCGGGAGCGGCAGACAAGCGGAAGGATCGGGTCGTGCACGCGCGTTTCAGCACCTCCGAAATCGCCGTCATTGCGCGCGTTGCCGCAGACGCCGGAATGACCATCTCGGCCTTTATGCGGTCACTGACATTGGAAGGCGCAGGGGTCCGCCCCTTCTTCACCGATGACGACCGGGCAATTCTGGATCTGCTTTTGTCGGACATGCGGGCGATTGGCGTGAACCTCAACCAGCTGGCGCGCGCCGCAAACAGCAGCGGTCACGTTGATGCCAAGGCGATCTCTGCTCAAACGGCAGATATTCAAAAGGTCGTCGCCGCCGTCATGCTCGAGCTCAGGCGTTTCGCGGCGCGCGGTGCCCAACGGCGGCGAGGAGCCGCCTGATGGAGTTCTTCTTCGGTGCGTTCGAGAATGAGTGGGAGCGGCTGAGGGCAGCGCTGCTACACGAGCGGTCGCTGGGTCGGGGCAAGACTTTGGAGGAAGAGGAGCGCCGGCGCCGCGGAGGAGCGGTCCCGACCGCATCTCTTGTCGCCGGCCGAATGCATGGTGGGACCAAACGCGGCCGCCGTTCGGCCGGATTGAGGGCCGGGGATGGATTTGGCGCCGGCGAACCTTCCATGCGGTCCCGGTTTGCATCGCTCGCGTCCGGCAGCCAACCGGCCGTGGTCAAGATGGCGTCCTTCGGTGGCGGCAGCAGGCTTGGCGCGATGATCGGCTATCCTATTGTTCACCGGCCTTCGCCGCAGTGATGCTGTCCGTCTTGGCAGGCCATATATCCAGAATGACCGCATCGTCACAAAGATCAAAAAGAGCGGCGACATCGTCCAAGTCAGCATTCCAATCCATGCCGCATTCCGGCAAACCCTGAACACCATCCCCCAAGGCCATTCGAGCCTTATCGTGACAGCGCAAGGCGCAGCCCGATCGGAGAAGGCTTTCACCAACTGGATTATTGAAGCCGGCCGGGACGCTGGCCTGCCCCCGCACCGGTCCCCCCACGGCCTACGAAAAGCAGCATGCATCCGGCTTGCACAGGCAGGTTGCTCCGCATCGGAGATCATGAGCATCACGGGGCACAAGAACCTTGCGGAGGTGGAAACCTACGTGAAGGAAGCGAACAAGAGCAAGCTTGCCGATAGCGCAACAGCGAAGACCTATGGGGCAGCATGAGGACGTTGGAGAAACAAAAATCTGCTAACAGGTACGAGCCGTTAGCAGAATTCACCCGCAAGTCCTTGAAACATAAGGAGGTGTGGAAAGGAATGGTGGGCCCGGAGGGACTCGAACCCCCAACCAAGCGGTTATGAGCCGCCGGCTCTAACCATTGAGCTACAGGCCCTGCGGCAGCGTGGCTGCCGTGTCCGGCGCAATGGTTCCCCGGAACGGGTTTCGCTCTAACGCAATTCTTCAGCGGTCACAAGGGACTGCCGCAATAGCTTCACAATCAATCGGCAAGACGACAATCGAGACTTCACAATCACGGAGTGAAACATCGTGCTGCCGAACACCAGAACAATCGCCTTCAGCCTTCTGCTTGGACTTCCGATCGCGGCTGTCACGGCGCTGCCGGCGCTGGGCGCCGATTCGCAGCCGCGCGAGGCGGTGATTTCGGTTAGCGGCGAGGGCCAATCGAGCGTGGCACCCGACATGGCGGTGCTCAACCTTTCCGTCGTGAAGCAGGCAAAGACCGCACGCGAGGCGCTCGACGAGAACAACAAGTCGATGAACGATGTGCTGGCCGCGCTCAAAAAGGCGGGTATCGCCGAGCGGGATCTCCAAACCTCGGGCTTTTCGGTGCAGCCGCAGTACAGCTACCCGCAGTCCAACGATGGTCAGCCTCAGTCGCCACAGTTGATCGCCTACCAGGTGTCCAATTCGCTGAGCGTGCGGGTCCGCGACCTGTCCAAGCTCGGCGTCATCCTCGACGAGGCCGTGACACTCGGTGTCAACCAGGGCGGCGACATTCAGTTCACCAATGACAAGCCCGAGAAGGCAATGGAAGAGGCGCGTAAGAATGCCGTCGCCAATGCGATTGCGAAGGCGAAGACGCTGGCCGTAGCCGCCGATGTCAAGCTCGGGCGTGTGATCGAGATTAGCGAGACATCGCCGCGCCCGCAGCCGGTGCCGGTCTATCGGGCCGCCATGATGAAGGAAGCGGCAGACTCAGCCGTACCGGTCCAGGGCGGTGAAACCAGCTACAACATCACCGTCAACGTGACGTTTTCGATCGCGCAGTAATCGCCCGGCGCCTCGGCTGCAGTTAATTTGATACCGAACGGCCATTGATATTCTCTGCAATATCAATGGCCTATCTATTTTTATCCGGCGACAGGAAACCGCGAGGCGGATAAAACGCTTTATCACGCATATATTACACTATAACATTGATCGTGTTATTCGGCCCGGCAGGGAACCCTGAGTTCTGCTTCCCGCGTTGCTGCCCGGCCGAAGAGGAGGAATGGCAAATAGCCCTAAAGAGGAGACAGACATGACGAATGCCTTGCCGCCGCTTCACGATGGACACGCCCCGTTCACCCTTCAGGAACTCTTCCGCGAAGCACTCTATGCCTTCGAAGAGTGGGATACGGAACTCACAGAACCAATAGTCACCTTCGAAGGACGCGTTGTTCCCATCAGCCAGGTCTTCGAAGCGATGCGTCAATGCGACGATATCGTTCCGATGAACATCGTCGGGGCCGTCACTGAACGGCTTACCAAACCCTGGGAAGGCGAGGGACCGCTTGACCAGATGAGCTTCTCGACCGCCGCTCGTGTCATGGGAGTCCTCGTTCGCAAGCGCCTGCTTGCAAACGGTATGCCTGAGATCGTCGCCGTTGCAGAACGGCCAGCCGAGCGCCACTCGGATAATTGAACTGGTGGATTGCGGTCATTCGGCCGCAATCGCGCCTCCCAAACTAGAAATTGCTATAGTTCGAAGGCTTTCTTGAGGCCGGCGCCCCTGCGTTCGCGCAGATCGAGGTCGGCCTCAATATGTGCGATGTGGTGAAGCATCAATCGGCAAGCCTCGTCCGGATGCTTCGCTCGGTCGCCTGCGTGTCGATGCCGCCGAGGTCGATGCCATTGCGCCCTCGACGGGACACCCAATCCACGATCCGCGATCGCTTCGAGCGCTCCCACCGAGATTTAGGGGCGCGGCTATCACCACGATTCTGCTTTACTTTTACGCTCCGCTTGCATTTGTTCAGAAAAAGGCATTGCAGGAGAGGAAGCAGACATGACCACGCCAGACGATGACCTCGCGCGGATCGCAGAACAGGAAAGGGCGTTGAGTTTCGACACCTTTGATCTCACGACGGCGTGGCAGCTCGGCAAGCTTCTGCAGGAGCTCGGAACCGAACGCGGCCTCGGTATTGCCATCGACATCACTTTGCATTCGATGCCTGTCTTCTACGCTGCACTCCCCGGCGTCACCCCCGACAATGTGCAGTGGGTGCGGCGCAAGCGCAATCTGGTGCTGCGCTACTTCAGGAGCAGCTACGCGATCGGCCTCGATCTCAAGCAGAGAGGCAAGACGGTTGCCGACAACGGCCTCGCGGATGCCGATTATGCGCCACACGGCGGCAGCTTCCCGATCAATGTAAAGGGCACTGGCTGCATTGGCGCGGTCACCGTGTCCGGCCTGCCGCAACGTGAGGACCACAATCTCGCCGTCGAGGCGCTGGCGCTGATGCTGGCGAAGGACCTCGACGCGCTGCGCTTGGCATAAATCCGTCCTACCTGGCGTGTTTGTGACACGCCAGGTCTATGTTGCAAGCGATCTTTCTGGACGGCGGTACGGCTGCAATTCGAGCGGGTCGAGGTAGAGGCAACGTCGTCGGCGACAGGCGCCTAGTTTTCGCTCGTACCAAATATGACGTCTTCCAACCACGGGTTAGAAAACGTCCGTTGGGGATCCATCCTGTCTCGAAGCTGGGCAAACTCAGGGAGCCTTTCGTATTTTGCCCGGATATGGCGCCCGGTGAAGACCTTGCCCCAGTGTGGCAGGGCCGTGAACCGCGATAGTTTCTGCTCAATATGCTCCACAGCCGCGTTCACTGCCTCCTGATCCCGAATCCAGGTAAAGTGGATCGATAGGGTGTCGCGGTGATACTGAGGACTGAGCCACAACTCATCTGCTGCGACTGTCCGGAATTCCGCTGCTTGCACCAGATGCGCAAACTTCTCACGGATTGACAGCAGGGCTTCGATCGCCGTCGCCCCATACTCCTTGGAAACGTGGAATTCGGACTGTATCTCCTCGCCACTGCTGGGTGTGAAGCCCATCTTGAAGTGCGGGAGCCTGTCGGACCATCGCCCGTACTGCCCCAACTGCTCAGTGCAATTTTGCGAATCCAATCCGCTTATGGGATGCCTGTTGACCGTCGCGCGCGTTGCGCCATGGATGGCGGCAGGCCATTCATCGGCTGATGCGGTTCTCTTGACCCAAATTGATCCCGCGTGTTGACGCCATTGCGTGAACACACTTACGCTGTAGCCCGCAGCCATGATCTCATCGAGGTTGGCCAACAGCTTGTCCCAGGCCAATCCTTCGTAGACGGACTGTGCGACCTGAAACTCCGGCTGAACGTCAAGCGTCACGCGCGTAATGACGCCAAGGGCGCCCAGATGCACCACCAGTGCCAAGAAATCGGCATGGCCGCGTGCCACTTTTATAAGGCGGCCGTCGCCTGAAACCATCTCGAGTCCGGAAACCGCTGTCGCCAGGTTACCGTTCCGGTTGCCTGAGCCGTGCGTTGCCGTGGCAATTGCTCCGGCAATCGAAATGTGGGGCAACGATGCCAGATTGTGAACGGCGAGATGATGCCGATGGAGGAAAAGCGCAAGCTCTCCATAGGTGCAATGACCGCCAATTGAAACCTGTGTTCCATCGCCCTCGATAATGGGGTTGATCGGAAGTTCGCTAAGCGACAGGCCAACTTCGCCATCGGCGATTGCATTGAATGAGTGGCCTGACCCCACGGTTTTTATCTTTGGCGATCGCGCCACGATCTCGCAAACCGCCTCCACAGAAGTCGGGTAGAGGCAATCTCGAAAGCCATAGTGAAAGCTTGCCGCCCAATTTGTCGTTGGAACTCGCGTCATAAACCAAAACCTCGCCCTGATTTGTTTTTCTATCGCACGGCCATTCCGACGACGTCTTGTCGTTTGCGCGGGTACGCCGCGTCGTGTCCTCCGCTCGAGTTACGGTGCCGCCGCGATATCGCTTGAAATGATGGCCGAGCACCATTGGGGTGGCGCTCGCTCCCGATCAGGTCTTGCCGCCGGCTTCCGGGATAACCTTGGTCAGGCTGCCGGTTGCCGGGAAGAGGGGGATCAGGCAGGCCTGGAGGGCATGGTAGATATCGCCCTTGCCGGGGAAGATGGTGTGGGCGGGAGCCAGGTCTTCGGTGAGTTCCTCGTGCCAACCGCCGTTCCTGTGGTCGATGAAGCAGCGCTCGATGACGTTCCAGATCTTGCGGTAGCTTTCCTCGTGGAAGTCGCTCGGCAGGTGCTCGTTGAGGAAGTGTGCCGCGCCAGCACCTTCGCAAGCCGGCCACCAGAGCTTTTCGCGCTTGGCGGGCGCATCTTGCCAGTCGAGCGTGTAGAAGAAGCCGCCCTTGTCCGCATCCCAGCCGAGCAGCATCGATTGAGCGAAGAGAGCTTTGGCTGCCTCCGGCATCCAGTCGTGCTTCTTGCCGCCGAGCGCCCAGAGCTGCAGCACGAGGCGCGCCCATTCCAGCCAATGGCCGGGTGTGGTGCCTGAGGGGCGGAACATCTCGTTGCCGCGATAGTCCTTGTCGAGAACCCATTCGGACGTGAAGTGCTCGGCCACGCGCCAATCCACCGAACCGGCAGCGCGGCGGATAACGAGATCGGCAATGCTTTCGGCCTTGTCGAGATAGGCCTTGTCGCCTGTCGCTTCGAAGGCCGCCATCAGCGCTTCGGTCAGGTGCATGTTGGAGTTCTGGCCGCGATAGGTGCCCCCGTCGATCGGCGACCAGTCGGCGTTGAATTCCTCGGCGATCGCGCCGTGGCGTGCTTCCCAGAACCGGGTGTTCAAGACCTCGGTCACATCGGCGATCATGCCGTCGGCAAGCGGGTGTCCGATCGCCTTCGCCGAGGAACCGGCAAGCAGCACGAAGGCATGGCCGTAGCCTTGCTTGGTAGAATCGACCGGGCCATCGCTGTTGAGCGACCAGAAGTAGCCGCCGTTCTTGCTATCGCGGTGATGCTTCCAGATATACTGCATGCCGTGATCGACGATGTCGGCAGCACCGGGGCGGCCAAGCAAAGCGCCAATGGCAAAGCAGTGAACGGCGCGGGCTGCAATGTGGATCGGACGGACCTGGCCAGCGGCATCGAGCGGCTTGCCGCTATCGTCGAGATCGAAAAAACCGCCCTCGGGATTGACAGAATTGTGCTGGAAGAAACCGAAAAGGCCGTTTGCCTGTGCGAGAAGCCAATTGCGGTGGTAGGCGCGGGTGGTCCAGTTTCCGAGCGTGGCCTCGCCGATTGCAAATGCCATGATACTCCTCCGATTTCGTGCACAAAGTCCTTGCAACTGCCTATATAGGGGCCGCCCGAGTCTGTCATCTGTCAAGCGCCGCAAAGGCGCCACATGAAGGGCATATATTGACATAAAGATATCTTTATGTGATTTGGTCAGCTGGCCAGTAACGACGTCAAGGAGTCCGCCCGTGTTTGATACTCTCTTTGGTCCCGAAGGGGCAAAGCGCGACGGCAGTGAAGTGTTTGCGGCGCTTAAGAAAGCCGCCAGCGAGCGCATCCTCGTTCTTGACGGCGCCATGGGTACGCAGATCCAAGGGCTGGGCTATGATGAAGACCATTTCCGCGGCGACCGCTTCATTGGCTGTGCCTGCCATCAGAAGGGCAACAACGACCTTTTGATCCTGACGCAGCCGGATGCGATCGAAGAGATCCATTATAAGTACGCCAAGGCTGGCGCCGATATCCTCGAGACCAACACGTTCTCCTCGACGCGCATCGCCCAGGCCGACTACGCGATGGAAAGCGAAGTCTATGCACTCAACAAGGAGGGTGCCGAGATCGTGCGCCGTGCGGCCATCCGTGCCGAGCGCGAAGATGGTCGCCGCCGTTTCGTGGCCGGTGCCATCGGCCCGACGAACCGTACGGCTTCGATCTCGCCCGATGTCAACAATCCGGGCTTCCGTGCCGTCAGCTTCGACGATCTGCGCATCGCTTATCGCGAACAGATCGACGGCCTGATCGACGGTGGCGCCGACATCATCCTGATCGAGACGATCTTCGACACGCTGAACGCCAAGGCTGCGATCTTTGCCTGTGAAGAGCGCTTCGAGGCGAAGGGCATCCGCCTCCCGGTCATGATCTCGGGCACGATAACCGACCTTTCTGGCCGCACGCTATCCGGCCAGACGCCGTCCGCCTTCTGGAACTCGGTGCGTCACGCCAATCCGTTCACGATCGGCCTCAACTGCGCGCTCGGCGCCAACGCCATGCGTCCGCACCTGCAGGAGCTCTCGGGCGCTGCGGATACCTTCATCTGCGCCTATCCGAATGCCGGCCTGCCGAACGAGTTCGGCCAATATGACGAGACGCCGGAACTGATGGCGGCGCAGATCGAGAGCTTTGCGCGCGAAGGCCTCGTCAACATCGTTGGCGGCTGCTGTGGTTCGACGCCGGAACATATCCAGGCGATTGCCGACGTCGTTGCCAAGTACAAGCCGCGTGAAATCCCCGAGCATCGCCCGTTCATGTCGCTGTCGGGCCTCGAGCCCTTCGAGCTGACCAAGGACATTCCCTTCGTCAACGTTGGCGAGCGCACCAACGTCACGGGTTCTGCGAAGTTCCGCAAGCTGATCACCAATGCCGACTACACCGCAGCGCTCGATGTCGCGCGCGACCAGGTCGAAAACGGCGCGCAGATCATCGACATCAACATGGACGAGGGCCTGATCGATTCTGAAAAGGCGATGATCGAGTTCCTGAACTTGATCGCCGCCGAGCCCGATATCGCCCGCGTGCCTGTGATGATCGACTCGTCGAAGTTCTCGATCATCGAATCCGGCCTGAAGCGCGTTCAGGGCAAACCGATCGTCAACTCGATCTCGCTCAAGGAAGGCGAGGAGAACTTCCTTGCTCAGGCAAAGTTGCTGCATGCTTATGGCGCCGCCGTCGTGGTCATGGCCTTCGATGAGACGGGGCAGGCGGACAGCTACGAGCGCAAGGTCGAGATCTGCACGCGAGCCTACAAGATCCTCACCGGAAAGGCCGGCTTCCCGCCCGAGGACATCGTCTTCGACCCGAACGTCTTTGCGGTCGCGACCGGCATCGAAGAACACAACAACTACGGCGTCGACTTCATCGAGGCGACGCGGACGATCCGCCAGCGCATGCCGCTCGTGCATATTTCGGGCGGCGTCTCGAACCTGTCCTTCTCGTTCCGCGGCAACGAGCCGGTGCGCGAGGCGATGCATGCCGTGTTCCTCTACCACGCCATCCAGGCGGGGATGGACATGGGTATCGTCAACGCCGGGCAGTTGGCGGTCTACGACAACATCGATCCGCAGTTGCGCGAAGCCTGCGAAGATGTGGTGCTGAACCGCCGTTCGGATGCGACCGAGCGTCTGCTTGAGGTCGCAGAGCGTTTCCGCGGCGCGGGCACCAGGGAAGCGAAGGTGCAGGATCTTACCTGGCGCGAATGGCCGGTCGCCAAGCGCCTTGAGCATGCGCTGGTCAACGGCATCACCGAATATATCGAGGCCGACACCGAGGAAGCCCGTCAGCAGGCCGCGCGGCCGCTGCATGTCATCGAAGGCCCGCTGATGGCCGGCATGAACGTGGTCGGCGATCTCTTCGGCTCCGGCAAGATGTTCCTGCCGCAGGTCGTCAAGTCTGCCCGCGTGATGAAGCAGGCGGTTGCCGTGCTCCTTCCCTACATGGAAGAAGAGAAGCGGCTCAACGGCGGCGACGAGCGTAAGGCTGCCGGCAAGATTCTCATGGCCACCGTGAAGGGCGACGTCCACGATATCGGCAAGAACATCGTCGGTGTCGTTCTCGCCTGCAACAATTACGAGATCATCGATCTCGGCGTCATGGTGCCGGCAACGAAGATCCTCGAGACGGCCGTTGCCGAGCAGGTTGATGTCATCGGTCTCTCCGGCCTGATCACGCCGTCGCTCGACGAGATGGTGCATGTCGCCGCTGAAATGGAACGCCAGGGACTGGATCTGCCGCTGCTGATCGGCGGTGCGACGACGAGCCGTGTCCACACGGCAGTCAAGATCCATCCTGGCTACAGCAAGGGCCAGACGATCTACGTGACGGATGCCAGCCGTGCGGTCGGCGTCGTTTCATCGCTGCTGTCGCCCGAGAGCCGCGACGGCTATGTGGCCGATATCCGCGCCGAGTATGCCAAAGTGGCGGCTGCGCATGCCCGCAGCGAGGCAGAAAAGGTCCGCCTGCCGCTGGTGCGTGCCCGCGAAAACGCGCACGAGGTCGATTGGACCGCCTACAAGCCGACCAGGCCGAGCTTCCTTGGCACCAAGGTCTTCGACGGGTACGATCTTGCCGAGATCGCCAAGTATATCGACTGGACGCCGTTCTTCCAGACTTGGGAACTGCGCGGCCGTTTCCCGGCGATTCTCGAGGACGAGAAGCAGGGCGAGGCGGCTCGCCAGCTGTGGGCTGATGCGCAGGCGATGCTCAAGAAGATCATCGACGAGAAGTGGTTCCATCCGCGTGCCGTCATCGGCTTCTGGCCGGCGAACGCGGTCGGCGACGATATCCGCCTGTTCAAGGACGACGGTCGCAAGGAAGAGCTTGCCACCTTCTTCACGCTACGCCAGCAGCTTTCGAAGCGCGATGGCCGGCCAAATGTCGCGCTGTCGGACTTCGTTGCTCCGGTCGAAAGCGGCGTTCAGGATTATGTCGGCGGTTTCGTCGTCACGGCTGGTATCGAGGAAGTCGCAATTGCGCAACGCTTCGAGCGCGCCAATGACGACTATTCGTCAATTCTCGTGAAGGCGCTGGCCGACCGCTTCGCGGAAGCCTTTGCCGAACGCATGCACGAGCAGGTTCGCCGTGAGTACTGGGGCTATGCGCAGGATGAGCATCTCTCCAACGCGCAGCTCATCACCGAGGAATATGCCGGTATCCGCCCGGCTCCGGGCTATCCGGCGCAGCCCGACCACACCGAGAAAAAGACACTGTTCGGCTTGCTCGATGCCGAGAATGCAGCCGGCGTGACGCTCACCGAGAGCTATGCGATGTGGCCAGGTTCATCCGTCTCCGGCATCTATATCGGCCATCCCGCGTCGTACTACTTCGGCGTCGCCAAGGTGGAGCGGGACCAGGTCGAGGATTATGCCGTTCGCAAGGGCATGGATGTTGCTGACGTCGAGCGCTGGCTTGGACCGGTTCTCAACTACGTGCCGCGCAAGCGCGATGAGGAGATTGATGACGCGGCCTGATCGGCTGCGTCTTCAGTATTTGATTCAAAGAGCAGATAGATCGAATCAGGTTTCGGCGGCAACGCACTGAATCTGAATAGAAAATCGCCTCAGGTAGCGGGCGTCAACTCGACGAGCAGCGCCGTGGTGTCGTCGCTCTGCTTGAAACGCGGATAGCGGAGCCCTTCCGGATCGATCTCGCGTTCGAAGCGTCTGAGTTCGTCCAGCATTGGCCGCAGACCCCTCTGTCGTGCGGTACGTACAAGGCTTGCCGAATCGTAGGCTGCGTAAAGCACCGCCAGATCCGAAAATCCGTCGCTGCAGACGATGGCGTGTGCCTGGCCTTTGATATCAAGCGGTTCGGAAACCAGATGGTCGGCCGCCTCCGGCACAAGGCCAAGGGTCCACACGCCGCTTTCCGGCGTATTCTGGCGCTCGCGGTGCTGACGCAGCAAGGCGAGCGTTTCCAAATTGCCGAGTGCGCCACCTTCCTTCGTAATGCCGCCCGTGCGGGCAATGTGTTTTCGCGCCTGGCTCTGCTCATACTCATAGGCACCGGGGATCGCCATGTGCATCGCGGCTGAGCCGTCTTCTTGCAGCAGAAAGAGGCAGGAGTCGCCGAGGCCGACGAAGTGGAATCCACCGCGTGTTTGACGCAGCATGGCAAAGGCGGTCAGCGGCCAGGCGTAGCGCGGAACATTCTCGTTGCGGCGTAGAAATTCCGTGCGGGCTGCCAGTGACAGGCTGCGCGCAACCTCCGAGACGCCGGTGTCGCGGGTGATTTGATCTTGAAAGCCGCGGGCGAAATGCCGGGCGATCCAGGCGGCGTCGCTGCCTGCCTCATCCATATACTGGCGATCACCGAGGCCCGTTGCGCCGTCGATGACGAAGGCGCAGGCCTGGTTATGGCCGAAGCTGTCGTCGTTCGGCTTTGCGGGATTTCCGGGATCGGAGATGATGTCGAGGATCTTGATGCGAGATGTCATGGGTGCATTCAATAGACGCGCATTGCCGTCCATTCAATGCGTCCAGGCATTACGGCGCGCCGATCGTCAGTTCGGCGACAAAATCATAGGCGTCGCCTCGGTAGAGCGAGCGGGTGAACTCGACCGCACGTCCGGAGCCAAGATAGGAGATACGCTCGATCGACAGCCCGGCAGCGCCGACGGGAACGCCGAGCAGGTGGGCGTCGGCCTCCTTCATGTTGGTCGCCGAAATCCTCTGCACGGCGCGTACCGGGCGTACCTGGCGGCGCTCGAGCTCGGCATAGAGCGACGTCGTCACGACGAAAGGATCCGGAAGGAATTCGCCGGAGACGCTGGCGTTTTCGATTGCCAGTGGCTGGTCGTCGGCGATGCGCAGACGGCTGAGGCGCGAGACCCTGACGTCGGTAGCGAGGCCGAGGATCATCATTTCATCGGGTGAGGGGGTGTGGATGCCCTTGTGCAGCCATTCGGAGCGCGAGGTCATGCCGCGTCGGGCCATGTCCTCGGTGAAGGAGGTCAGCTGCGAGAGGCGCTGCTCGACCTTCGATACCGGTTTCGTCACGAAGGTCCCGGAGCCGTGGCGGCGGACAAGCAGGCCGTCTGCAACGAGCTCATCGATCGCCTTGCGCACCGTGACGCGGCTTACCGTCGCAAATTCGGCGATGTCGCGCTCGGGCGGCAAGGCGTCGCCATGGCTGAGCGTACCGGTGCGGATCGCATCTTCCAGCGTGCGCCGCAGTTTGACGTAGAGCGGGCCGGTGCCGCCAGCTTGGAGGCGCTCGGGGGAAAGGAGGCTTGCAAAATCATCCGTCATGCCGCGCCTCTTCCTTCTTCCCGCAGAATTTCACCGCGAGCTCGATGGCACCTTGCAGAACGTCCCCCTTCGGCTCGCGCAGCAGGGCGGTGTGACGCTCTGCAAGCCACGGACGATAAGCCTTCGCCAGGCCGCCGAGCAGGCAGATGGCCTGGCATTCCGGCCAGAGCAGCGCATCCAGGCTCTCGCCGATCGAGGCTGCCGCGTTCTGTACGATCGCCGTCGCAACCGGATCGCCTCTAGCGGCAGCCCCAAAGACGACGGGTGCATAGCGCGCGAAGTCATTGGGACGGGACACATGGGCAAACTCGACGACGCGCTCCGGATCGTCGCCATACTCGGCCATCACCGTCTTTGTGACTGGCGAGGAGGGGCGTACACCGTCATGGGCAAGCAGAGACTGCTCCAGCAGATCGCGACCGAGGCGGGCGCCGCTTGCCTGGTCACCGACAACGAACCCCCAGCCGCCGATGCCGTAAAGCTTTCCTTTGCGGCGCGCATTGTAGACGGAGCCCGTTCCGAACGCGCCGATCACGCCGTCGCAATCGCCCAACGCTCCTTGGAGCGCGGTCGTCGCGTCAGTGACAACGCGACGTCTGGCAAAGGGCAGGGCGCGCTCGATGCGCTCCGCATAGTCGCCCACATTCGCGCCGGCGACGCCGACGACCGCCGCGACGCTGGAAACGGCTTCAGGTGAAAGGCCAGCGTCACTCAATGCATTTCTGGCCGACGCAACGATGTTGAGCAACGAGTTGTCGAGGTCGGACAGGATGTTCGACGGGCCGGCAGTGCCATGGCCCAGGATGCGCCCCGTCGTATCCGTGACTGCGGCGCGGCAGCTAGAACCGCCGCCATCAATGCCGATCGCAAGTTCTGTCATTGAACCACCAAAATCCGCTTGCCCCCCTTGTTTTCACTACAATACCAAAAAATACCATTTACCAAGTGCAAAGCGCTGCAAAAATCGTCTTTTTATCTATTTGATTTTCCATCATAAAATTTTCGAAGCGACTTTTCTGTCGCTCAGATGTTAAAATTGGCTGGACAATTGGTATTTTTTTGGACTTAATTCCATCAAAGGGAACAGCGCATCGGGCAGCAACAAACCGGCAGGACAGAGATAAGCCGGGCCACTCGATGAAATGTGGATTGGCCGTGGCGGCTTTGTCGCTCTTCAGCCGTTTCTCGCCATCGGGTTTCCCTTCACGGCTGTGCCGGATCGGTTTCTTGTTCGGGCACGCCGTCTGGTCGACGGGTGTCGTACCTGTCGAACCGATTTGAGCTTTCGGGCCGGCAGTTGCTGACGGCCCCAAGGGGCGTTGGGTGCCATCTCATGCACGCAACCGCTCGTTTCAGGTCAAGAACGGCGCCCCATCGGCGCTCAAAACAGGAGAGGGAAATGAAGAACACTGCACTGAAAGGCTTCCTGCTGGCCTCCAGCCTGCTGACATCCGTAGGCTTTGCTCATGCCGCCGACGTCACGCTGACGATTGAAAGTTGGCGGAACGACGACCTGCAGATCTGGCAGGAGAAGATCATCCCGGCCTTCGAAGCCAAGAACCCGGGCATCAAGCTCGTTTTCTCGCCGACGGCGCCGACCGAATACAACGCCTCGCTGAACGCCAAACTCGATGCCGGCTCCGCCGGCGACATCATCACCTGCCGGCCGTTCGACCCCTCGCTCGGACTCTTCGACAAGAAGCAGCTCACCGATCTGACGAGCCTGCCGGGCATGGAGAACTTCTCGCCCGTCGCCAAGGCCGCCTGGACAACTGATGACGGCAAGACCACCTTCTGCGTGCCGATGGCCTCGGTCATCCATGGCTTCATCTACAACAAGGATGCCTTCGACAAGCTCGGCATCGCTGTTCCAAAGACGCAGGACGAGTTCTATGCAGCGCTGGACAAGATCAAGGCCGACGGTACGTACATTCCGCTCGCCATGGGCACGAAGGACCTCTGGGAAGCGGCAACCATGGGCTACCAGAATATCGGCCCGAACTACTGGAAGGGCGAGGACGGCCGCCTTGCGCTGATTTCCGGCAAGCAGAAGCTGACGGACGCCGACTGGGTCAAGCCGTACGAAGAGCTTGCCAAGTGGAAGCCATACCTCGGCGACGGCTTCGAAGCTCAGACCTACTCGGACAGCCAGAACCTCTTCACGCTCGGCCGTGCCGCCATCTACCCGGCCGGTTCCTGGGAAATCTCGCTGTTCAACAGCCAGGCTCAGTTCAAGATGGGCGCCTTCCCGCCGCCGGTTCCCAAGGCTGGTGACACCGGCTACATCTCCGACCATCCGGATATCGGCGTCGGCCTGAACGCCAAGAGCACGCATCCCGAAGAAGCCAAGAAGTTCCTGAGCTGGGTTGCCTCAAGCGAATTCGCCGACATCTACGCGAACTCGCTGCCGGGCTTCTTCAGCCTGAACTCCAACCCGGTGAAGATGACCGATCCGCTCGCTCAGGAATTCGTTTCCTGGCGTGGCCCGTACAAGTCGACCATCCGCTCTACCTACCAGGTCCTGTCGCGCGGCACGCCGAACCTCGAAAACGAGACCTGGGTCGAATCGGCTAACGTCGTCAACGGTACCGACACGCCGCAGGTTGCTGCCGAGAAGCTCCAGAAGGGCCTCGACGGCTGGTACAAGCCCGCCAAGTGATGAAAGGTGAGGGACGGCGTGACGTCGTCCCTCATTCGGCCTTAAGCCATTTCGTGTCCGCTTTTCCTCTCCCCGCCGCCTTCGAAACCCGAAGAGACGGGGAGACGATTGGTGGGAAGGGCGTTCTGCCCGCTGTGTCAGACGCGCTGCACCACCGGTGCAGCCAAGAAGAACAGGCAAAAGCCATGAGCGAAGCCGAATCCGCTATCGATGTCGTTCCCATCAGGCGCCCCGTGCGTTGGCACATCGGCGTCTTTCTTTTCCCGGCATTTGTCGTCTACTCGGCGATCATGGTCCTGCCGCTGATCGAAACGCTCAGGCTTTCGTTCTACAACACCGTCGATGGCGCGCCTGCCTTCGTCGGGCTCGCGAACTACAAGGTGTTGTTGGGCGATGCGCGCTGGGCGCACGATTTCTGGAACGCGCTGGTCAACAACTTCATTTTCTTCGTCATTCATATGTGCGTGCAAAACCCGATCGGTGTCGCGTTGGCGGCGCTGCTTTCGACGCCACGACTTCGCTTCGTGGCGTTCTACCGCACGGCCATGTTCCTGCCGACGCTACTTTCCTTCGTGATCGTCGGTTTCATCTGGAAGCTCATCCTGTCGCCGATCTGGGGCGTTGCTCCGTGGCTGATGAGCCTCGTCGGCATGAAGTCGTTCTTTGCCCCATGGCTCGGGCAGTCCGGGCCGGCGCTCGTCGCCGTGTCGCTGATCTCCAACTGGCAATATATCGGCATTCCGATGATGCTGATCTATGCTGCGCTACTCAGCATCCCGGAGGAGGTGATCGAGGCCGCCGAGTGCGACGGCATCACCGGCTGGGCGCAATTCTGGAAGATCAAGCTGCCCTTGATCCTTCCCGCGATCGGTATCATTTCGATCCTGACTTTTGTGGGCAATTTCAATGCGTTCGACCTGATTTATACAGTGCAGGGTGCGCTTGCCGGGCCTGACATGTCGACGGACATTCTGGGTACGCTGCTCTACCGCACTTTCTTCGGGTTCCAGCTGCAGCTCGGCGACCGCTCGATGGGCGCCACGATCGCGACGGTCATGTTCCTGATCATACTCGCCGGCGTGTCGTTCTATCTTTTTGCCATCCAGCGGCGCATGCGCCGGTACCAGTTCTGAGGAGTGTGTCATGTCCAACAGAGCACGCACATCCCCCATCCGCACCGGCCTCGTTCACCTGGCACTGATCGGCTATACGTTGGTTGCCATTTTCCCGGTGTTTTTGACGATCATCAACTCGTTCAAGGACCGCAACGCGATCTTCCGTTCGCCAATGCAGGTCCCGACACCCTCGACCTTCAGCCTTGTCGGCTATCAGACCGTGCTGGGGCAGGGGGACTTCGCCGCCTATTTCCAGAACAGCTTCATCGTCACGGTCGTTTCGATCTTCTTCGTGCTGTTGTTCGGCGCGATGGCCGCCTTTGCGCTCTCGGAGTACAAGTTCAAGGGCAACACGCTGACCGGTCTCTACATGGCGATCGGCATCATGATCCCGATTCGCCTCGGCACGGTCGCCATCCTGCAGGGGATGGTGGCAGCGGGCCTCGTCAACACGCTGACAGCGCTGATCCTCGTCTATACGGCTCAGGGCATTCCGCTTGCGATCTTCATCCTGTCGGAGTTCATGCGCACGGTTTCCGATGACCTGAAGAACGCCGGTCGCATCGACGGGCTCTCGGAGTATTCGATCTTCTTCCGGCTGGTGCTGCCGTTGGTGCGCCCGGCCATGGCGACGGTTGCCGTCTTCACGATGATCCCGATATGGAACGATCTCTGGTTCCCGCTGATCCTGGCGCCATCCGAAGCAACGAAGACCGTTACTCTCGGCTCGCAGATCTTCATCGGGCAGTTCGTGACCAATTGGAACGCCGTGCTTGCCGCGTTGTCGCTGGCGATCCTGCCGATCCTCGTCCTCTATGTCATCTTCTCGCGGCAGTTGATCCGCGGCATTACCTCGGGAGCGGTCAAGTGAGTGCGTCCGACAAGCCAATCCGCGTTCTGGTCGCCGGCCTCGGCAACATGGGACGTAGCCATGCGCTGGCCTATCACAACAATCCCGGCTTCGAGATTGTCGGGTTGGTCAATCGCTCGACGCCTGATCTGCCGGAGGAACTGCGGGGCTACAAGATCCATTCGGATTTCGAGGCGGCGCTTATTAAGCTGAAGCCCGATCTCTGCGCCGTCTGCACCTATTCGGACACTCACGCCGACTATGCCGTCGCGGCTTTCGAAGCCGGTTGCGACGTCTTCGTCGAGAAACCGCTGGCGACAACGGTTGCCGATGCGGAGCGCGTCGTGGCGGCGGCAAAGAAGGCCGGGCGGAAGCTGGTGATCGGCTATATCCTTCGCCACCATCCGTCCTGGATGCGGCTGATCGAGGAGGCGCGCAAGCTCGGCGGGCCGTATGTCTTCCGCATGAATCTCAATCAGCAGTCCAGCGGTCCGACCTGGGAGACCCATAAGTCACTGATGCAGACGACGTCGCCGATCGTCGATTGCGGCGTGCATTATGTGGACGTCATGTGCCAGATCACCGACGCCAGGCCGCTGGAAGTGCGCGGCATGGGACTGCGCCTTTCGGACGAAATCGCGCCCGATATGTGCAATTACGGCCAGCTTCAGGTGCTTTTCGAGGATGGTTCCGTCGGCTGGTACGAGGCTGGCTGGGGCCCCATGATCTCGGAAACGGCGTTCTTCGTGAAGGACATCATCTCGCCGAAGGGGTCCGTCTCGATCGTCATGGACCCGAACGCCAAGTCTGACGACATCGACGCTCACACCAAGACCTCGGTCATTCGTCTGCACACGGCAGACACGGGACCCGACGGCAAGTTCACCAGGCCGGACCAGGACATGACGATGGCGGGAGAACCTGGCCATCAGGAACTCTGCGACCGCGAGCAGGCCTTCATGCTGAAGGCTATTCGCGAGGACATCGACCTTAACCGTCACATGGCAGACGCCGTCGCGTCGTTGCGCATCTGCCTCGCCGCCGACGAAAGCGTGCGTACCGGCCAAGCCGTCAAGCTCCAAGAGCCGGTCAAACTGTAAGGAATACGACTAGTGGGATCGCTTCAACTCAAATCCATCCGCAAGACCTACGGCATCCACGAGGTGCTGAAGGGTATAGACCTGGAGGTCAAGGACGGCGAGTTCGTCATTTTCGTCGGGCCTTCGGGCTGCGGGAAATCGACGCTTCTGCGCAGCATTGCGGGGTTGGAGGATGTCACCTCGGGCGCCGTTCTCATCAACGGCAAGGATGAGACGCTGACGCCTCCCGCCAAGCGCGGCATCGCGATGGTGTTCCAGTCCTACGCGCTCTATCCGCACCTGACGGTCAAGGACAACATGGGCCTCGGCCTCAAGCAGGCCGGCACGCAAAAGGACGAGATCGACAAGCGGGTGAGCAAGGCATCCTCGATGCTGTCGCTGGAACCCTACCTCGCGCGGCGCCCGGCAGAGCTTTCCGGTGGTCAGCGCCAGCGCGTCGCTATTGGCCGTGCGATCGTGCGCGAGCCGGCGCTCTTTCTCTTCGACGAGCCACTGTCAAACCTCGATGCTGCGCTTCGTGTTCAGACTCGTCTCGAGATCGCGCGCCTTCACCGCAGCCTCAAGGCAACGATGATCTACGTCACCCACGACCAGGTCGAGGCGATGACGCTTGCCGACAAGATCGTGGTGTTGAATGCCGGTGCGATCGAGCAAGTCGGCTCACCGATGGAGCTCTACAACCGCCCCGCAAACGTCTTCGTCGCGGGCTTCATCGGTTCGCCGATGATGAACTTCATTCCGGGCGACAAGGTCGCCGATGCCGGCGCAAAGACCGTCGGCGTCCGCCCGGAGCATCTGGCCCTTTCGCGCGAGCAGGGCACTTGGCGGGCGAAAGTCGTCCACGTCGAGCATCTTGGGGCGGATACCATCATCTATCTGGAATCCGAGCAGTGTGGCCTTATCACTGCGCGCCTTTTCGGCGAGCACAAGTACGAGCCGGATGACATCGTCTATGCGACGCCGGATACGGGCCACATGCATCGCTTCGATGCAGATGACCAGGCAATCCGCTAGACGCCCGCCACAAAACATAAGCCCCGCCATTGAGCGGGGCTTTCCATTTCTACCGATCAGCCAAGCACGGGCCGCATGAAACTGCGCTCGTAGCTGATGATGCTGCGGTTACGCTTATCAAGGTCGAACGCGGCCTGGCATTCCGGATCACTTGCCATGCGGGTACGGTAGTCCTCGTAAGCCGCAAGGCTCGGGAAGGAAAACAGCGCGATGGCAATGTTGTTGGCGCCCTCGGATGGTAGGAAATAGCCGTGATGTGTGCCGCCCATCCGATTGACGATCGGGATCCAGAGGCGAGCATACTGCTCGAATTCGACCATCTTGTGTGGGTCGATTGTATAACGCAAATAGCAAGTAATCATTGAGAATCTCGTCTTAGGGAAAACGCCGCGAGGGTTAGCCGCGCGGACGAAGGCTTGTATTTAAGCTAGGCGGCAAGGCGATCCGTTGGCTCTTCGATACCGACTTCGGATTCGATGCTGTCGCCTTTGGCAATCAGATAGAGGCCGAGGACGAATGCCAACACTGCGATGAAGAGAAGGTAGTAGGCATGCGCCATCGGGTTCAGCGGCAGCAGCGATGCCACCGCCAGAGGCGTCAGGCCGCCGAAGATGGCGTAGGAGACGTTGTAGGAGAAGGAGAGGCCGCTGAAGCGGACACGAGCCGGGAAGGCGCGGACCATAACGTAAGGCACGGCGCCCACCATGCCGACCGAGAGTCCCATAATCGCGTAGAGTACGAAGAGGACGGTCAGTGAAACGGCCGCGTAGGTATAGAAGGCGAAGGTCGCTGCGCCGAAGAAGATGCTCGACACAACGAAGAAGCGGCCTGAGCCAACCCGGTCGACGATCGCGCCGGCGGCGGCGGTGCCGACGATCAGGAAGAGGGTGCCGAAGCTGGTGGCTGCAAGCGATTGCTGCGCAGTGTAGCCGTAAAGTTTCTGCAGCAAGGTCGCCGTCATGAGTGTTGTCACGACGATGCCGGCCGACAGGATCCAGGCCAGCAGCATCGAGATGATCACGCCGCGCGGATAGTCGCGCAGCACCGCCTTCAACGGCAACTCGGGAGCGAGCGAGCGGGCCTGTTTCATCTCCGAGAAGACAGGAGTTTCCTGCAGCCAGCGGCGCAGATAGACGGCAACGAGGCCGAAGATGCCGCCGAGGAAGAATGGGATGCGCCAGGCATAGGCTTCGACGTCCGCCGGCGTGAAGACGGAGTTGATGATCGTTGCGATGAATGATCCGAGCAGGATGCCGAGCGTCAGGCCGGAGCAGAGGAAGCCGCAGGCAAAGCCGACGCGACGGAAGGGGACGTGCTCCGCCACGAAGGTCCAGGCGCCAGGCACTTCGCCGCCGATTGCCGCACCCTGCAGGATGCGCATGAGCACCAGCAGAACCGGAGCGGCAACCCCGATCGTGGCATAGGTCGGCATCGCCGCCATGCCGAGCGTCGAAAGCGCCATCAGCAGGATCGAGAAGGCGAAGACACGCTTGCGGCCGAAAAGATCGCCGAAATGCGCCAGGATGATGCCGCCGAGTGGGCGCACGAGGTAGCCGGCGGCAAAGATCCCGAAGGTCTGGATCGTCACGAGCCATTCCGGCATGTCGGCCGGAAAGAACAGCTTGCCGATGACCGCCGCAAAGAAGACGAAGATGATGAAGTCGTAGAACTCAAGCGCACCTCCGAGGGCCGAGAGGCCAAGTGTGCGGAAGTCCTGCGAAGTGAGGCGGCGGGGCGCTGTGGCGGTCGTGGTAGGGGACATGATGCTGATCTTGCCTAACAAAAACGTTTCAGCCGTCGTTGCGCATCAAGGTCGCCATTTCAAGCAATTTCCGGCGCCGCGCAATACAGCGCCGGAAATGCGGAAGCGGGTGTGGCAAAGCCGCAAAGGGAGCGCTTTGGCGGTCAGTCGCGGATGACGAGAAGGTCAGCCGCCATGAAGCGGAGCGTGACGGTCTCGCCGGCGGCCGGCGGGGTCACGCCGGGGCTGTTGAACATGTCGAATGAAATGACGTTGCCGCCGACGTTCATACGCGTGCGGATGACCGAGCCAAGGAAGTGGGCCGATACGACCTGCCCCGTCAGTTTCGTGTCGCTTGGCGTGCCTTCGGTCAGCGATCCGGCTTCCGGACGCAGCGCCAGCGAGACAGTATCGCCCGCTTTGAAGGCGGCAACCGATTGCTTCAGCGTCACGCCCTGGTCGCCGATCTGGATACGGTTGGCAGCGGGATCGACGACCTTCGCTTCGATCATGTTGAGTGTGCCGACGAAGGAGGCGACGAAGCGGGTCGCCGGGGTGTTGTAGATTTCGAACGGCGTGCCGATCTGATCGGCGCGGCCGGCGTTCATCACGACGATGCGGTCGGAGATTGAAAGGGCTTCTTCCTGGTCGTGCGTCACGAAGACGGTGGTGATACCGAGCGTCTGCTGGATCGCGCGGATTTCCTCGCGCAGCGACACGCGGATTTTGGCGTCGAGGGCAGACAGCGGCTCATCGAGCAGCAGTACCTGCGGGCGTACTGCAAGCGCACGGGCAAGCGCCACGCGCTGCTGCTGGCCGCCGGAGAGCTGATAGGGATAGCGGTCGGCAAGATGGTCGAGCTTGATCAGCGCGAGCATTTCCTTGACGCGCTGATCGATCTCCGTCGGCTGCGCACCGGCGACCTTCAGGCCAAAGGCGACGTTGTCGTGAACGGTCATGTTGGGAAACAGCGCATAAGCCTGAAAAACCATGCCGATATTGCGCTTGTTGGGCTTCAGGCTGTTCTGCTCCTTGCCGCCGATGGCGATGCGACCGGCGGAAGGCGTTTCGAAGCCGGCGATCATGCGCAGGACGGTCGTCTTGCCGCAGCCTGAGGGGCCAAGGAAGGAAATGAATTCACCCTTCTCTATCTGCATGTTGAAGTCATGCACGACCTGCGTGTTGCCGAAGGATTTCTTGAGGTTTGCGAGTTCGAGAAAAGCCATGAAACCAGATACCTTACGACTTAGCCGGGGCGGCTTTGTGGAAGCGGGAGACGAGTTGCAGCAGGCCCATGCTGAGCCAGGTGATCGAGAAGGCAATGACGGCCAGTGCCGACGGCTCGTAGGCGCGGTTGGCGCCCACCAGCTGCAGGTAGGGGCCAAAGGCCGGACGGTTGAGCAGCGCGGCCATGGTGAATTCGCCCATAACGATCGCAAGCGTGATGAAGGCGCCGGAAAGCACGCCGCTCATGACGTTCGGGAAAATGCACTTGAACAAGATCGTCGTCCAGCTTGCGCCGAGGCTTTCGGCCGCTTCCGTCAGGGTGCGGACGTCGATTGCCCGCATGGCGGTGTCGACGGCGCGGTACATGTATGGCAGCGAGAGCGTCATGTAGGAGAGGACCAGCAGGATGTTCGTGCCCGTCGTCGAGCCCGTCAGCGGCAGGATCGACGATGAGTTGTACATTCTGAGGTAGCCGAAGACGATCACGATTGCCGGGATGACGAGCGGCAGCAGCGTGATGAACTCGACGATCGGGCGGATCTGCGGCAAGCGCAGGCGCACCCAATAGGCTGTCGGCACAACAAGCAGCATACCGAAGACGATCGTCAGCAGCGCCATCAGCATCGAATAACCGAAGGTCTCGCGGAACTGCGCTTCGGAAAAAACCGAGGCGTAGGCATCAAAACTGTAGGCGCCACGGCGCATACGCAGCGAAAATTCGATTGTGGCGATGAGCGGCAGGACGAAGTAGATCGCGCCGAATGCGATGGATATCCAGGCTCCAAGGCGTGATGTCTTCATTTTTGCCACCGTTCAGCGCGCATGCGCAGCAGGATGTAAACAAGGTTGGACAGGCCGGTGATGACGATCATACCAAGCGCCAGCGCGTAGCCGAGGTTGGCGTTGTGAAGCACGTCGCCGCGGATCTGCGCATAGAGCAGGATCGGCACGATGTTGAGGGAGCTGCCGGTCAGCGCGTAGGCAGTGGCAATGGCGCCGAAGGCGTTCGCAAAGAGGAGCAGCGTCGTGCCCATCAGGCTGGGCCAGAGGATCGGGAAGGCGACCATGCGCCAATACTGGCCATTGGTGGCGCCGAGGATCAGCGCGGCTTCCTTCCACTCCTTCTTCATGCCGTCGAGCGCCGGCGTCAGGATCAGGACCATCAGCGGGATCTGGAAGTACATGTAGGTGATGGTGAGCCCGAAGAAGCTCAGCAGGTTGAAACCGGTGGAATAGAGATTGAAGCCAAACCAGTCGCGCATCAAAACGGTCACGAGGCCGGTGCGTCCGAGGGTGGCGAGGAAGGCGAAGGCAAGCGGTACGCCTGCGAAATTGGAGGCAACACCGGAGAAGGTCAGCAGGCCCGAACGAATCCAGTTCGGCAGGCCGCCGAGCACGACTGCCCAGGCGAGGAAGAAGCCGATCAGTGCGCCACCGAGGGCAGATGCCACGGACACCTTGATACTGATCCAGTAGGCGCTGAGAATCGACGGCGTGAACAGGTCGGCAATGTTCTTGAGGGTCAGGTCGCCTTCCGGCGTCAGAAATGCACCTGCGACCAGATAAAGCGTCGGTATGATAAGGAACATCGCAGCGAAGATCATGAACGGCGCGATGCCGAGCCAGTCTACGATCCTGTCGCGGTTTATCATGGGCGTGGCCGGGGCCGCGGATGTTGAAACAGTGGTCATAGACGACAGCCTTATCGGGGCAATGAAGAACGAAACCTCTCCGCCACGCGGGCGGAGAGGTCCTGCGTCAGAGATTACTTGACGTTGGCGCCGACGACGCTGTCCCACTTGGTGGTGATGGCGGTCTTGCCAGCAGCCTGCTCGTCGAGGGTCGGGAATACGGCCTTTTCATACGCAGCGGCCGGCGGCAGCTTGTCGAGAAGTGCCTGCGGGACCTTCTTGTTCTTCGCCAGATCGTTGAAGCGGATCGGGTGGCAATAGCCCTTCAGCCAGCCAAGCTGACCTTCGTCCGAATAGAGGTATTCCATCCAGAGCTTGGCAGCGTTCGGATGCGGAGCAAAGGCGGAGATCGCCTGGACGTAAACGCCAGCGACAACGCCCGATGCCGGAACGACGACGTCAGCCGGCGGGTTGCCCTTCAGCGTATCGCGCCAGGACAAGCCGTTGTAGTCCCAAGCGACGACGATCGGGGTCGAGCCCTGAGCGAGCGAGGCGGACTTGCCGATGACAGGAACGAGATTGCCGGCCTTGTTGAGTTCGGCAAAGTAAGCGAGACCGGCTTCACCAGCCTTGGTCGCATCCTTTTCACCAGCAGCGACGCCGGCAGCGTAGACAGCCTGAACAGCCTGGTTGGAAGCGCGCGGGTCGCCAGCGAGAGCGATGCTGTTGGCGTAGTCCGACTTCTTCAGGTCGGCCCAGTCCTTCGGAACTTCCTTGACGATATCGGTGTTCACGACGAAGGAGAGAACGCCGTAGTAATCGCCGTACCAGAAGCCATCGGCATCCTTGGCGCTGTCAGGAATGGAATCCCAGGTCGAAACCTTGTAGGGCTGGATCAGGCCTTCGGCCTTTGCCGACGGACCGAAGGAGAGACCAACGTCGATCACGTCGGGCGCCTGCGGGCCGCTGTTGCCCTTGTTGGCCTTGATGGCTTCGATTTCGTCGCCCGAACCTGCATCCGGGTTCAGTTCGTTGACTTCGAGGCCGTACTTGGCCTTGAAACCGGCAATGACGTCGCCGTAGCCGCACCAGTCGTGTGGAAGCGCGATCGTCGTCAGCGTGCCTTCCTTCTTGGCAGCGGCGATAAGTTCAGCGCTTGGTTCGGCAGCTGCAATTGCCGTCGAAGCAACAACAATAGCAGTAGAAAGCGAAAGCATTTTCGAGATATTAGAGATCACTGTTGTTCTCCTTCAGGGTTCAGTGTCTGACGATGCTGTTACTGACGTTACGTGAAGCTTTCGTGACAGCTCGACGACGTTATTTTTTCTTTGTATAGCAGACAGTTGGCCGCGATGTTTTATTTACGACACGTTGCTTGCATGCACGACTTGCGTCATCTCTCTGTTGTATTTTTCCTCCTAGCCGAGTTTGCGGAAGAGCCTGGTTTGTTCGAACAGACCCTCCAAGGTTTTCATGCGTTCTTTCGTCTCGTCCCACGTCGAGCTCTGGACGGCCTCGATCAGCGCTTCGACGATGAAGAGAGTGACGACGGAAGAGTCCCAGGCCGACGGCGCCTCGATCTGCACGCGAAAGGTATGACGCGCGAGCTTGGCGGCCGGCGAGACCCATTGATCGGTGAAGACGACAATCTCGGCGCCGCTCTTGCGGGCAGCGGTCGCAAGGCTAACCATTTCCTGCTCGTAGCGGCGGATATCGAAAATCACCAGGAGGTCGCCGGGATTCATATTGAGAACATATTGCGGCCAGCTGCTCGAATTCGACGACAACAGCGCGGTGTTCGGGCGAATGACCTGCATATGCGTGAAAAAGTACTCGGCCAGGGCGCCGGTGATGCGCCCGCCGACAAAGTAAAGGCCGCGCTTACGATCGGACAACAGCGAGGCGACGTCGTTGAAGGTCGCCGTGTCGAGAGCGCTCAGTGTCTGGCGCAGGTTGCCCATGATTGCGTCGGCAAACCGGTTCAGAATGTGCGTGCCCGGCGCGTTGGAGGCCCATCGGTCATGCTTGGCGATGGGGTTTGAAATCGTCGCTTCCACCTCTTGATGGAGGTGCGCCTGGAAGTCGGGATAGCCTTTGAAGCCCAGCTTCTGAACCATGCGTACGACCGTCGGCGTCGATACGCCTGCGTTTTCCGCAATCGTCGTTATGCTCCCCAGTCCGGAGACAGGGTAGTTGTCCAACAGGCTTTCAGCCAATTGCTTTTCAGCCCGCGTGAGCGTGCCAAAATGCGAATGGATTACGTCCGAAACTGTCTTCGACGCAGCGGTCACGCGACTTGCTCCCCGGGATTGGTCTTGTGCCACTTTCCCACTGAAAGTTAACAACGCTGTCATAATCCATGTCAACTGCTGTCATGAAAAGAAATTTTCAGAGTGCGCTTGACAGTCGCCGAAACCTGAAGAATTCTTTTCTTATACATTCTTTATTAATGCTCGGGATGCGGCTGTGGTGCCTGCTCATTTCAAGGTTCTAAGCGAAGCGGAAGGCGAATGCGTTTCGGTCGAGCGGCCGGACGGCAAGAGCCCGTTGCTGGTGATCTGCGAGCATGCATCCCGATTGCTGCCGGAGCGGTACGGCACACTCGGTCTCTCCGCTGAGGCCCTGGAAAGTCATATCGCATGGGATCCTGGCGCATTGGCAGTTGCCCGCGGGATTTCCGAAGCGCTCGATGCCACGCTCATTTACCAGCGATTTTCGCGATTGATCTACGATTGCAACAGGCCGCCGGAGTCTCCGGGGGCGATGCCCGCGAGAAGCGAAATCTACGAGATTCCCGGCAATGCCGATCTCAGCGCGGAAGAACGCCTCGCGCGCGCCGAAGCATTGTATATTCCTTTCCACGACGCCATTCGCGCACTGATTCGCGATCGCAAGGCGAGGGGGCAGGAGACGGTGATTGCGACGGTCCACAGCTTCACTCCGGTGTACCACGACAGGACGCGCGCCGTGGAAATTGGCATACTGCACGACGAAGACAGCCGCTTTGCCGACAGCGTTTTGAACGCCGCATCGACCGGCTCGCCTCTCTACAAAATCGAACGCAACGAGCCCTATGGCCCTGCGGATGGCGTGACCCACACGCTGATCTTGCATGGGCTGTCCAACGGGTTCCGCAATGTAATGATCGAGGTCCGCAACGACCTCATCTCAGACGAAGACGGTCAAGGGGTCATGGCCGACTATCTGACGGGGCTTCTCCAGCAAAGCCTGGACGCCTGACAACGAAGAAAAGACCCCGGGGAGCAGTCTAACTGCGGTCCGCCCGTAGGCGAAAACGTCACGGGCACTTTGGCACTGGATGATCACCCGCAATCCCGCGGCTGATCGCTAAACAGGGGGAAGTCATGTCCGACTACACGGATCACGACAAGAAACAGGATATGCATGTCCTGCATTCCATGGGCTATGCCCAGGAGCTGGAACGGCGAATGAGCTCGTTCTCGAACTTTGCGGTCTCATTCTCTATCATCTGCATCCTTTCCGGCGGCATCAACTCGCTGGCGCAAGCGACGGCGGGCGCCGGCGGTGCGGCCATCGGCATCGGCTGGCCGCTCGGTTGCTTCGTTTCGCTGGTGTTCGCTGTGGCGATGGCGCAGATCAGCTCGGCCTATCCGACCGCGGGCGGTCTCTACCACTGGGGTTCGATCCTCGGCAACCGCTTCACCGGCTGGTTAACCGCCTGGTTCAACCTCCTCGGCCTCGTTACGGTGCTCGGCGCGATCAACGTCGGCACCTACTACTTCTTCATGGGATCGTTTGGAACGAGCTACTTCGGCCTGACTGATACCACTGTCGTGCGTATCCTGTTCCTGGTTGTTATCACCGGCGCGCAGGCGCTCGTGAACCACATGGGGATCGGGCTGACGGCGAAGCTCACCGATTTTTCGGGCTACCTGATCTTCGCAACGGCAATTGCCCTGGCTGCAGTTTGCTTGCTGGCGGCGCCGTCCTACGACATTGCCCGCCTGTTCACCTTCGCGAACTATTCCGGCGAAGCGGGTGGCAACGTATGGCCGTCGACTTCGGGTGCCTGGGTATTCCTACTTGGTCTGCTGCTGCCGATCTATACGATCACCGGCTATGACGCTTCGGCGCATACCTCGGAGGAAACGGTGAAGGCCGCCCACTCCGTTCCGCGTGGCATGGTTGCCTCCGTTCTTTGGTCGGCTCTCTTCGGCTACATCATGCTTTGCGCATTCGTGCTGATGCTCCCGAACATGGACGACGCGGCCAAGCAGGGCTGGAACGTCTTCTTCTGGGCCATGGACAGCCAGGTAAACCCTGCCGTCAAGGATCTGCTCTATCTCGCCATCTTCGTCAGCCAGTGGCTGTGCGGTCTGGCGACGGTGACCTCGGTCTCCCGCATGATCTTCGCCTTCTCGCGTGACGGCGGTCTGCCGGCATCCAAGGCTCTCGCCAAGGTCAGCCCGCAGCACCGCACGCCGGTTGCCGCCATCTGGACGGGTTCGATCCTCTCCGTACTGTTCGTCTGGGGCTCGTCGCTTGTTTCGATCGGCGAGACGCCCGTTTACACGATCGTCGTCTCGTGCACGGTCATCTTCCTGTTCTTCTCCTTCGCGATCCCGATCACCCTCGGTCTCTTCGCGTGGGGAACGTCGAAGTGGGACAAGATGGGTCCATGGAACCTCGGCGAAGGCATATTCAAGCTGTTCGCGGTCCTGTCGATCCTTGCGATGATGCTGATCTTCGTCCTCGGGATCCAGCCGCCGAACCAGTGGGCGCTTTACATCACCGTCGGCTTCCTGGTCCTTACCGGCATCGTCTGGTTCGGCTTCGAAAGCCGCCGCTTCAAAGGCCCGCCGATCGGCGACGAGGTTGCGCGCCGTCAGGTGGAGATCGCGGCTGCCGAAAAGGCCGTCGGCGAAGCCTGAGGTTTCGGCTTCCCTCTCCAACGGCGGGGCCGCGATGGCGGCCCCGCTTCCCGGATCAACGAAAAGGCATCAAAGGCGGCAGGCCCGCTTCACTCTATGCTCTTTCGGTGCCCCGATTTCAGTTCAAGGTCAGGCGGATTCAATATGAGCATCTATACCCTCGACGATCTCAAGCAGGATGTTGCCGACGGGCGCATCGACACGGTTCTGGCGTGCCAGGTGGACATGCAGGGCCGCTTGATGGGCAAGCGCTTTCAGGCTGAATACTTCCTCGAAAGCGCATGGAAGGAAACGCATAGCTGCAACTATCTCGTTGCCACCGACATGGAGATGGAAACCGTCTCCGGCTACAAGGCGACGAGCTGGGAAAAGGGCTATGGCGACTACACGATGAAGCCTGATCTTTCGACGCTGCGCCGTATTCCGTGGCTCGAAGGCACGGCGCTCGTGCTCTGCGATCTCCTCGACCACCACACGCATGAAGAGGTGTCGCACTCACCGCGCGCGATCCTGAAGAAACAGGTCAAGCGGTTGGAAGACATGGGCATGAAGGCGTTCATGGCCTCGGAGCTCGAATTCTTCCTGTTCGACCAGACCTATGAGTCCGCGCACGCGTCCGGCTATCGCAATCTGAAGCTCGCCAGCGCCTACAACGAGGACTACCACATCTTCCAGACGACCAAGGAAGAAGAGGTCATGCGGGCAATCCGCACCGGCCTTCACGGCGCCGGCATTCCGGTCGAAAATTCCAAGGGCGAGGCGTCCGCGGGCCAGGAAGAAATCAACGTCCGCTATGCCGAGGCGCTGACGATGGCCGATCGCCACTCGATTATCAAGAACGGCTGCAAGGAAATCGCCTGGTCAAAGGGCAAGGCAATCACCTTCCTGGCGAAGTGGCACTACAATGCCGCCGGCAGTTCGTCGCATATTCATCAGTCGCTGTGGAGCGCTGACGGCAAGACGCCGCTCTTCTACGATGAGGGTGGCAAGTACGGCATGTCGCCGCTGATGAACAACTACGTGGCCGGTCTTCTCGCCCACGCGAGCGAGATCACCTACTTCCTCGCACCTTACATCAACTCGTACAAGCGCTTCATGGCGGGCACCTTTGCGCCGACGAAGGCAATCTGGAGCAAGGACAACCGCACCGCCGGCTATCGCCTCTGCGGCGACGACACCAAAGCGATCCGCATCGAGTGCCGTGTCGGCGGCTCCGACCTCAATCCCTATCTCGCCTTTGCCGCGCTGCTTGCCGCCGGCATCGATGGCATAGAGAAGAAGATGGTGCTCGAGGCGCCGTTCGTCGGCGACGCCTATGGAGCTCGCAGCGTCCGCGAGATCCCGCGTACGCTGCGCGCGGCAACAGTCGCCATGACGGAATCGAAGATGCTGCGCAATGCTTTCGGCGATGATGTCGTCGACCACTACACCCGTGCTGCCGAGTGGGAGCAGGAAGAATACGATCGTCGCATCACCGACTGGGAAGTGGCGCGCGGTTTCGAAAGAGCATAATAGGCGTAGCCAAGGCCGCACGGCGCCCTGTCGTATGATCTCCATACCTGAGGAGATTGTTGGGGTTTGCCGGTTTCGGCACGTGAAAACATAGGATGAAGATCATGGGAATGATCCAATGCATTTCACCGGTCGACGGATCG
Organism: Rhizobium favelukesii; assembly: GCF_000577275.2. Lineage (NCBI taxonomy): Bacteria > Pseudomonadati > Pseudomonadota > Alphaproteobacteria > Hyphomicrobiales > Rhizobiaceae > Rhizobium > Rhizobium favelukesii. The sequence continues at coordinate 2,715,986 of NZ_HG916852.1, read as the reverse complement.
GTTTACGCCGAGCGTCCGGCGCTTTCGCTGGAGGCGGCGAAGGAGGCCGTGGGGCGTGCGCGCAAGGCGCAGAAGGCATGGGCGAAGCGGCCGTTGGAGGAGCGCGTTCAGCTGGTGCTGAAGGGTGTCGCACGGCTCAATGAAATGTCCGACGTGGTCGTGCCCGAGCTTGCCTGGCAGATGGGCCGCCCGATCCGCTACGGCGGCGAGTACAAGGGCTTCAACGAGCGCTCCAACTATGTCGCTTCGATCGCCGCCGATGCGCTCGCGCCTTTGGTTGTCGAGGAGAGCGACAAGTTCGAGCGCCGCATCGAGCGCGAGGCGCATGGCGTCGTATTCGTGGTGGCGCCATGGAACTACCCCTACATGACGGCGATCAACACCATCGCGCCGGCGCTGATGGCGGGCAACACGGTCGTCCTCAAGCATGCGTCACAGACGCTGCTGGTTGGAGAGCGGCTGGTGCAGGCTTTCGTCGAGGCCGGCGTTCCTGAGGACGTGTTCCAGAACGTGTTCCTTGATCACGAAACGACCTCGGCGCTGATTGCTGCGGGCAGCTTCAACTTCGTCAACTTCACCGGTTCGGTCGAAGGCGGCCGCTCGATGGAGCGGGCGGCGGCCGGAACATTCACAGGGCTCGGGCTTGAGCTCGGCGGCAAGGATCCGGGCTATGTCATGGACGATGCCGACCTCGACGCGGCCGTCGACACGCTGATGGACGGCGCGACTTACAATTCCGGCCAGTGCTGTTGCGGCATCGAGCGTATCTATGTGCATGAATCGCTCTATGACAGCTTTGTCGAGAAGTCGGTCGCCTGGGTCTCGAACTACAAGCTCGGCAATCCGCTCGATCCTGAAACCTCGCTTGGCCCGATGGCCAACAAGCGCTTCGCCAGGGTCGTGCGCGAGCAGATCGCCGATGCCGTTTCCAAGGGCGCCAAGGCACTGGTCGATCCGAAGCTTTTTTCGGCCGACGACGGCGGCGCCTATCTGGCACCGCAGATCCTCGTCAATGTCGATCATTCGATGGCCTTCATGCGCGAGGAGACCTTTGGTCCTGCCGTCGGCATCATGAAGGTGAAGAGCGACGACGAAGCCGTTGCCCTGATGAACGACAGCCAGTACGGCCTGACGGCTTCGCTCTGGACGAAGGATCCTGAGCGGGCAGGGCGGCTCGGCCGCGAGATCGAGACCGGCACCGTCTTCATGAACCGCGCCGACTATCTCGATCCGGCTCTGTGCTGGACCGGCGTCAAGGAAACCGGCCGAGGTGGCTCGCTGTCGATCATCGGCTTCCACAACCTGACGCGTCCGAAATCCTTCCATCTGAAGAAAGTCACAGCATGAGCAGCAACATCACAGCCAACTGGAGCTACCCGACCGCTTTCAAGCTTGGCCGGGGCCGCATCAAGGAACTGGCGGACGCTTGCAAGAGCCTCGGGATGAAGAAGCCGTTGCTGATCACCGATCGCGGCCTGGCCTCGATGGCGATCACCAGGACCGCGCTCGACATTCTTGAAGACGCCGGCCTCGGCCGGGCGATCTTTGCCGATGTCGATCCAAACCCGAACGACAAGAACCTCGACGCTGGCGTCAAGGCGTTCAAGGACGGTGGCCATGACGGCGTCGTCGCCTTTGGTGGAGGCTCGGGCCTTGACCTCGGCAAGTGCGTCGCGTTCATGGCCGGTCAGACACTGCCGGTCTGGGACTTCGAGGATATTGGCGACTGGTGGACGCGTGCGAGCGTCGAAGGCATCGCTCCGATCGTGGCCGTCCCGACGACGGCCGGCACCGGTTCGGAAGTCGGCCGCGCCAGCGTCATCACCAATTCCGAAACGCATGTGAAGAAGATCATCTTCCATCCAAAGTTCCTGCCGGGCGTCGTCATCGCCGATCCGGAACTGACGGTCGGCATGCCGAAGATCATCACTGCCGGCACCGGCATGGATGCCTTCGCGCACTGCCTGGAAGCCTATTCCTCGCCCTTTTACCACCCGATGTCGGCCGGCATCGCGCTGGAGGGCATGCGGCTCGTCAAGGAGTTCCTGCCGCGCGCCTACAAGGAAGGCACAGACCTCGAAGCCCGCGTCAACATGATGTCGGCGGCTGCGATGGGCGCAGTCGCATTCCAGAAGGGGCTCGGCGCCATCCATGCGCTGTCGCATCCGATCGGGGCTGTCTACAACACGCATCACGGCATGACGAATGCTGTCGTGATGCCGGCGGTGTTGCGCTTCAATCGTTCGGCGATTGAGGAGAAGATTGCGCGCGCCGCGGCCTATCTCGGCATCTCCGGCGGCTTCGACGGCTTTTATAGCTACGTGCTGCAGCTTCGCTCGGAGCTCGGCGTTCCGGACAGCCTGTCTGCGATGGGAATCAAGCCGGATCGAATCGACGAACTTTCGGAGATGGCGATCGAAGATCCAAGCGCTGGCGGCAATCCAGTCAAGATGACGCTCGAAAATACCAAGGTGCTCTTTAAAGATTGCTTCTGAACATAGAGACGGCGGACCTGAGCTAGCCCGGAAAGCCTAGGCTTTCCGGGCTTTCTTGTTCGCGATCGTGGTGTTTTTCGCGGGTGCAAGAAATGCTGACCGCAATTTCAGGTGTCGTGTTTAGAAGTTGTTAACCATAATTAGAAAGGATGCATTAACCGCACGATGCTTCCAAGAGTGCGCGGCAGAGCCATAGAGGGCTCGCATTCTCCCTTCGAGGACCGAATATGCCAGTCATCACTTTCGCAAACACCAAGGGCGGCGCTGGTAAGACCACAGCCGTACTTCTTCTCGCCACCGAGCTTGCCCAGAAGGGCTATCGGGTGACGATCCTCGACGCCGATCCACAACATTGGATCACGCGATGGCATGAAGTCTCCGGGCATGTGACGAATATCTCGGTCATCGATTTCGTCACGTCGGCTTCCTTGCCGCTGCACATAGCCGAAAACAAGCACAACACAGACTACTTCATCATCGACCTTCCGGGAGCGCGCAATCCGCTGCTTGCGACGGCAATCGGGCTCTCCGACCACGTGCTGATCCCGATCCAGGGATGCGCCATGGACGCCCGTGGTGGTGCGCAGGTCCTCGAGCTGCTGCAATATCTGGATGAGAAGGCGGGCATTCGTATCGGGCACTCGGTCGTGCTGACCCGCGTGAACTCGATGGTGACGACGCGGGCACTCTGTCTCGTCAAGTCGTTGCTGAGTGAGCGCCAGGTCCCGGTTCTCGACACCGCGATCATCGAACGCTCGGCGTTCCGCGATATTTTTGACTGTGGCGGCACGCTGCACTCGCTGGATCCGGCTCGTGTAAGCAACCTCGAAAAGGCGCGTGAGAACGCTCGCTGTTTTGCTGAAGAGATCATGGGCAAGCTGCCGGTGAAGCTTGCTGAGCCAACGCACAGCACCGGTCCACTGATCCGCTCAGCGGCCTAGACGAAACTACCAAAAGAAAGAATGCGCCCTCTGAGGTCGCCCTCTGAGGCGCATTTTTTTGGGAACAGGCAGGATGGATCAGTCGACGAATTCGACTGTCACGCCCGGCTTGACCATCTTCGCCAGTTCGGTGGCATCCCAGTTTGTCAGGCGGATGCAGCCGTGGCTCTGGGTGCGGCCGATCTTCGATGGCTCTGGCGTTCCGTGGATGCCGTAAGTCGGCTTGGAAAGCGCCATCCAGACCGTACCGACCGGGCCGTTCGGACCCGGCGGAATGTTCAGGATCCTGTCGTTGGCGCCCTGCTGGAAGTTGATCTTCGGATTGTAGGTGTAGCCCGGATTGAATGCGACGCGCTCGACGGTCACCGTGCCGGTGGGCGAGGGCGTATCGGTGGAGCCAATCGAGGCGGGATAGGCGGCAATCAGATTGCCGGCATTATCATAGGCAAATACCTGCTTGCGGCCCTTGTCGGCAATGATGCGCGCGACCGAACCGGCCTTCACTTCACCGGGATTGACGACCTTTACGATCGTGCCGGGGACCGTGAAATCCACACCCGGGTTGATTTCCTTCAGGAAGCCTTCGTCCATGTGGAAACGCTCCGCGAGCATTTCCGTCGTCGAGGTGTAGCCGAGTGATGACAGGGCAGCCTTATGCGCGTAGTCCTCCGGGATTTCCGCAACGTACGGACCGGCAGCGTCGGCAGGCGTAATGGTGTAGCCGACGAGCGGCAGACCGCCGGACATGCGCAACTGCTCGAGAATGGCGTCGGTGTTGTTCGGATCGAGCGTCTCGCCCGTCATCTGCTGGTAGGCGTAGATCGCCTTGGTGACGTTTGCGCCCATGTGGCCGTCGATCGCGCCCGGCGACACACCAGCGCGGTCGAGAAACACCTGCAGGGCGACGATCTCGGACTTCGACTTGTTCTTCAGCGTGATGACCGGCTCTTGGGAGGGCTTCGGCTGCATCACATCAGGCGTTTGCTGGTCAGGCTCGATAGACGCATAGTCGTCGCTTTGTGGGTAGGGTTGGTCGTTGAGCGGCTGGCGGTCGATCGGCGCGTTGCGTGGGATGGAGCCAGTCACGGCGCCGCGCTCGGAATAGCGAGCATCGCCGTAGGGATCGTCGCCGTTATAAACATCGTTATTATAGGCATCGCGTACCGGTGGGCGTGGGTAGTAGCCGCGGGCACGCATTTCAGTCGCGATCACATTGCCATAGGGATCGACCAGCACGCGATTGCCCCTTCGGTCGCGCGCGTAGGCAGCGCCCGATGGGACATAGTCGAGGATATCGCCGTTCGGCGCGACGAAGACGACGTCGCCCTGGCGTCCGTTGAAAAACTGCTGCGCATCGGCAGAGGGCGCTGCGGTAGCAATGGCGAGCAGGGCAGCGGCGGCGGATAATCCCGATATTACAAAGCGATTCACGTCTTCATACCCTTTAGTGACTGGCCGACACACACCTGCGAATTTTGACGCTAGTGTGGAATTTATGAAATCGTGCTGAACAAAAGATAAAAACTCCGTGATTTTTCCTTTGGTCGTAAACATTTGGGGCGCGAACCGGTTCCGGCGCGCTGCGCACGTGGTCGCGATTGACGAATTTGGCCGCGAGACATAACGCTGCATAAGTGGTCAGAACCGGGAGGAAGTTGAACGATGATCGAGTTTGCCGCCGCAGCAGGGCCGAAGTTGATGCTCGACGAAACCTCATTGATGGACATCGGCGCATGTGTCATCAACGGCGTCGACATCGCTCCCAAGGAGGCGGTTCCCGATGATGGTGATGCACGCATCTCGCATTCCGTCCAAGGCTTCCTCTTTACGTGCGGGCCGGACCATATCAGGCACCGCGAACCAATTCCGGGCCGTGCTGACGGCAAGGTCTATCCGCTGCATGGGTCCGCGCCTGGCCACGTAGCCAAAATTCTCTGGACGAAGTTCGAGAATGGGAATGCGGAGTGCCGGGCGGATATCGACGTCGTGACGGTCGAGGGATTGCCGGCCCGCATCGAGCGTCATTGGCTCATCGATGGCGGCACGGGCGAGGTGAGCCTCAAGGACAAGGTCGTCAATACGAGCGACGAGATCGTGCCTGCCTTCCTCATGTATCATATGAATATCGGCGGCAAATGGTTCGATGCCGGCACGCGCCTTGAAGGCAAGATGCTCGACGGCGGCGGCTTTCCCTGGAATTTCGGCGAGGAACCGGGTGGTATCTTCTGCGTTGAGGCACCGGCAACGGAAGGCGGTTTTGCCGAGGTGCGCCTTGGTCCGATTGCCGCGATCGCCGGCAAGGCCCTGAGAGTACGTGTCCTTGCCGAGACGTTGCCGCACCTGCAGGTCTGGCGCAATCAAAAGGCGCCTGCCGACGTGCTCGGCATCGAGCCGGTGTCGCATCGTTGGCTATCGCGTTTTGAGTTGGAGACCGCCGGCGAATTCATCATGCTGAAGCCCGGCGAGAGCCGAAATTATGCGCTCAGCTTCGCCTTCGTTTGAGTGATCTGCGGTTGACGCTGGGCATGGGGCGGCGTAGTCATTCAGCCCACGATTTCAGGAGGATTAGCGATGGACATTCGCCAGATCGACGACGAATATTCGGTTTCCGGGCAGATTGCGGTCGAGGATCTCGATCAAATCAAGGCCATGGGCTTCAAATCGATCGTTTGCCATCGCCCCGACGATGAGGGCCCGGATCAGACGCCGTATGCCCTGGTCGAAGCGCGCGCAAAGGAACTTGGCCTCGATATCGCGCATGTGCCGGTCGGCTCCATGGGGGTCACCGAAGAGGCAATTGCCGGTATGGTCGACGCGCTCGATGAATTCCCGCGCCCGATGCTCGGCTACTGCCGCTCCGGCGCCCGCTCCACCGCGATCTACCAAAAGACGCATCATATTCGCGCCTAGTGTCGGTCACTGAACCAAGTCCGGCGCGGCTTGATCTCAGCGGCGTCTTTCGTTTCGCAAACAGGAGAACACCATGAGCATCAAGCGCATCGACGCCGGCGCCCGCATGAGCGGCGCAGTCGTCCACGGCAACACCGTCTACCTCGCTGGCCAGGTCGGTGAAGGCGAAAGCGTCACCGAACAGTGCAAGTCGGCACTGGCCGAAGTTGATCGCCTGCTCGCCGCTGCCGGCTCGAACAAGTCCAAGATCCTGCAGACGCTGATCTATCTCTCCGACATGTCCTACTTCGCGGAAATGAACGCTGCCTGGGAAGCCTGGGTCGATCCGGCAAACACGCCGGCTCGCGCCACCAGCGAAGCCAAGCTCGCTGCGCCGAAGTACAAGGTCGAGTTCACGGTTACGGCCGCAATCGACTAAGGTCGACAGCATCGCGATTTCCAAGGCCGGTGGGTTTCGCTCACCGGCTTTTTGTTTGGGCAATTTCGGAAAGCGTGCGCGTTGGCGTAATCGCCTCCGGATCGAGTTTTACTTCGATGATCGACGGCTTGCCGCTTGCGCGGGCGCGCTCGAAGGCGGCTGCGAAGCTCTCGGTCGCCTCGACCGTTTCGCCGTGGCCGCCATAAGCGCGCGCAAGCGAGGCAAAGTCTGGGTTGGTGAGGTCAGTGCCGCTGACGCGACCCGGATATTCCCGCTCCTGATGCATGCGGATGGTGCCGTAGATGCCGTTGTTGATGACGATGGCGATGATCGGCAGGCTATAGCGAACGGCAGTCGCAAATTCCTGGCCGTGCATCAGGAAACAGCCGTCTCCGGCAAAACAGATGACCTCGCGTTCGGGAAAGAGCCGCTTGGCCGCAACCGCAGCCGGTGGGCCGTAGCCCATGGAGCCTGATGTCGGGGCGGCCTGGGTGTTGAATTGACGGAAACGATGGAACCGATGCAGCCAGGTGGCATAGTTTCCCGCGCCGTTGGTAAATATTGCATCCGGGCGCGTGTTTGCCTCGATCCACTCCATGATCGGCCCCATGTGCACTGGACCGGGACCGCTCTGCGGTGGCGTAGACCACGCAATGTAGGCCTGATGCATCCGTTCGGTGCGTTCCGCCCATCTGAGTTCGCTTGGTGCCTCGAGATCAATAAGATCTGCAACGAAGTCACTCGGGCTCGCGCAGATTGCGAGGTCGGGCCTGTATACACGGCCGAGCTCCGAAGGATCGGGATGAATGTGGACGAGCGACTGCTGCGGATAGGGGATGTCGATCAGCGTATAGCCGGAGGAGGGCATTTCCGACATCCGGCCACCTAGTAGGATCAGCAGGTCGCTCTCCTTGATCTCATTCGCGAGCGCAGGATTGATGCCGATGCCGACATCCCCGGCATAGTTCGAGTGGAGATGGTCGAACAGCATCTGCCGACGGAACGAGCAGCCGACAGGCAGGGCGAAGCGTTCCGAGAAGGTTTTCAGGTCGGCCACTGCATCCGCATCCCAGCGCGTGCCGCCGACGATGACCATCGGTCGCTCCGCCTTCAGCAGTCGCAGGTAAAAGTCGTCAATTTGGCGACGACCGGGATGCGCTTCAACGCGCGAGTATTGCTTGGCGCGGGGCGCCTCCACTTCATCACGCAGCATGTCTTCGGGCAGTGACAATACAACGGGACCGGGACGACCGGATGTGGCGATCGCAAAGGCGCGGGTGACGAACTCCGGAATGCGAGCAGCATCGTCGATCTCCCCAACCCATTTGCTGAATTCGGTCAAGGCGCGGCGGAACTCGACCTCCTGGAAGGCCTCCCGCTCGCGGGCGTCGCGCTGCACCTGTCCAATGAAGAGGATCATCGGAATGGAATCCTGCCTGGCGATGTGCAGGCCCGCCGTGGCGTTTGTGGCGCCCGGGCCGCGCGTAACCATGCAGATGCCAGGCTCGCCGGTGAGCCTGCCCCATGCATCGGCCATCATGGCCGCGCCACCCTCCTGACGGCAGACCACGACGTCGATATCGCTGTCGTAGAGCGCATCGAGAACAGCAAGGAAACTCTCGCCGGGCACGCAGGAGAGGCGTTTCACCCCATTGGCTTTCAAGGCCTCGACGATTAGTTCCCCGCCGGTTTTCTTCATGATGGTCTCTTCCCCTCCAGTTCGGCGAGTTCCGCCAGAACCTCCTGCTGATGCTCTCCCAGCCGCGGACTCGGGCTCTCGTAACGCAAGGGCGTTTGCGACAGCACGACCGGCGTCCTCACGCCGGGAATGACGGTACCCTTTGCGTCGGCCAGATCGACCCGCAGCCCGCGCGCCTGGACTTGTGGATCGTCGAACATTTCCTCGATCGTGTTGATCGCACCGGCCGGAACGGCGTCCGCCTCGCAAGCCCTCAGCAGGTCGGCCTTCTGCCATTGCAGCGTTTCCGTCGAAACCAGCCTGCGAACTTCGTCGCGGTTTGCAACGCGCGCTTTGTTTGTCGAAAAGCGTGGATCGTCAGCAATACCCTCGAGGCTGAGGATCGTGCACAAACGGCGGAATTGGCCGTCGTTCCCCACGGCCAGGATCAGATAGCCATCAGCGGCCGGAACAACTTCATAGGGCGAGATATTCGGATGTGCGTTTCCAAGCCGGGTCGGGGGACGGCCGGAGACAAGATAGTTCATGTTCTGGTTGGCAAGCACTGCCGATTGAACGTCGAGCAGCGCCATGTCGACCAGCTGCCCTTCGCCGGTTTTCTGCGCGTGGATGAGCGCCGCCTCGATGGCTGCGACCGCATAGATTCCGGTAAAAATGTCGGCGATCGCGACGCCTGCCTTCATCGGTTGTCCGTCCGGCTCGCCGGTGATCGACATGAAGCCGGACATGCCTTGCACGATATAGTCGTAGCCAGCGAGGCTAGCATACGGGCCGTTCTGACCAAAACCCGTGATCGAGCAATAGACGAGCTTCGGATTGATCTTCTTCAGGCTTTCGTAATCGAGACCGTATTTCACCAGCCCGCCGAGCTTGAAGTTCTCGATGACGACGTCGGCCGTAGCGACAAGACGGCGGACGAGCGCCTGATCTTCTTCGCGCTTCAGGTCGGCGGTGATCGAGCGCTTGCCGCGGTTGGCAGCGTGGTAGTAGGCGGCGGACAGGTTTTCGCCGTCGGCGCCCTCGACGAAGGGTGGTCCCCAGTGGCGGGTGTCATCGCCTCCATCCGGGTTTTCGATCTTGATCACATCGGCGCCGAGATCGGCCAGCATCTGGCCCGCCCATGGGCCAGCGAGCACGCGTGCGAGCTCGATGACGCGGATGCCGGAGAGCGGTGGTTTCTTGGGCTGATGGTCCGTCATGTTCCTCCCACGAGCAGATCAGGGCGCCAGCGCCGATTGAGGTGTATCGGATACCGGCTTCGATGCAAAGCGCCGCTCTCGCCAGATGATGTACAAGCCCGATGCGATGATGATCAGGATGCCAAGCCACTTGACCGCATCCGGAAAGTCGCCGAACACGAGCCAGGCGAAAAAGGTTGCCGACACGATCTCGAAATACTGCAGCGGTGCCAATGTCGAGGCGGGTGCTGCGCGGTAGGCATAGACGCCGAAGATGCCGGCAATGGCTGCCGTGACACCGACGCCGAGCAGGTAGAGATAGCCACGGCCATCCGGCATCACCGCGTCAAAGACGTCAGAACCCGTGCCGCTGCCGAACGCAAGCACGATGGCGCAGAACAGCAGACCCCAGATGCCCATCTGAAGCTGCATCGCCCACGGGTCTTCCCGGTGCGAAAGCACGCGGGTCATCAAGGCGAAGATGGCAATGCAGAGGGCGCTGACGACAGGCAGGAGCGCGACGTAGCCCACCTCTTGGAAGCTCGGCTGGATGATCAGCATCGCGCCGAAAAAGCCGACGCCGCAGGCGGTGTAGCGGCGCCAACCGATTGTCTCCTTGAGGAAGATGCTGCTCAGGATCGTCAATATGATGGGCTCGACGAAGAAAATCGCGATGGCATCGGCAACCGGCATGTACTTCAGCGTCGTGACAAAGGAAACCATGGAGATGGTTATGATGGCGCCCCGGATGGCATGGAAGACGTTGGCGCGCCAGGAGAAGGTCTTCCAGCTTCCGCGCCAGATGACGATCGGCAGCATGCAGAGGGCCTGTACAACAAAGCGTGCGGCTGTGATTTCTGCCGCGGGAATCGTGGCTATCGCGAGCTTGGAAAAGATGTCGATGATCGGCGAGACAAGCACCGACAGAAACATCAGCAGAATGCCGGTCGACACCTCCGAAGCGGCGGCGGGGCGAAAATAAACACTGTTACTCATCGCGAAATCCTTCAGTTCAGGATCTTGCGATCGCTTCGTCGCACCAGTCGGCGAATGCAGCGATAGCCGCGTCCGCTCCAATCTCATTCAGCGTTTCGTGGCGCATGTCCTGATATATCTGGGTCGTGATAAGGGAGAAGCCATGGGCTTTCAAATGGTTTGATAGCCAGATCACTGCTTTTCCGCCATCTGTCGCCGGGTCCTGCCCGCCGCCGACAAGGTGGATCGGTATCTGCTTCGGCAGCCGTTCCAGATGCGTCATCTGCGGGGCGCGAAACGTCAGTTCGAAAATATCGAGCCAGAGTGACACCGAGGCATCGAAGCCGCACAGCGGGTCCGCGATATACTTGTCGACTTCGGCAGGATCGCGGCTTAACCAATCAAACTCTGTTCGACGGCCGGAGATGGACTTGCCCCAGGTGCCGAAGGTGAGTTTCGGCAGGATGCCGCTTGGGACATCGGAGCCCTTCAGCGCACGTTCGGCGAGCAGGATCGCCTGCGCAGCGCGCCCGGCGATACCGGGGTTGAAGTTCGAGTTCCAGACTGCGACGGCATCGTATTTCTCTGGATGCGTGACTGCCGCATTCAGCGCGATGAGGCCTCCCATCGAATGTCCGAAAAGGATGACCGGCAAGCCGGGATATTGCCTCACAACATGCTCGCGGACCGACGAGACGTCGTCGATTACCTGCCGAACGCCATCGCGACGGGCGAACCGTCCGATTGGCGCATCGGGTGCAGTCGTTTCGCCATGCCCTCGGTGATCGAACGCGAAGACATGGTATCCACGGGCCGCCATGGCTGCTGCGAAACGGGAATAACGCTTGGAATGCTCGGCCAGTCCATGAGACACAAGGATAATTCCGCGTGCCTGCGATTGTGCCCGCTCATGATGAAAGCCAAGCGAGGCATTCGCCGCGTCAAGGCGTTGCGTTTGTGCGAACATCTTATTCTCCCATTGCCGGGAGGAGACCAGATCGGCCGTAAAAAGCAACACATCCCAACATTTATGCCACAGGATTTTCGCACCTGCGAATTGAGGGTTGCGAAAATTAACGCGCCATGATCTCTTGTTCATGAATTGTTCTGTGGGATGAGGATGAGCAATCCATTTTTGCGCACGGCTGTATTCTTGATTGCAATGGCGGCTGCCGGTGTTGGGGAGGCCCAGGATGCGGGCGGAAAGACGCGCTTGATTCTGGCGGCCAGCTGGCAGCCCGCCTTCTGTGAAACCAACCAGCGCAAGCCGGAATGCCGCACGCAGACCAAGGACAGATTCGATGCGACCAATTTCTCGCTGCACGGGCTCTGGTCGATGCGGAAGGACTACTGCGACGTCTCCGGCAGTCTGCGGACCGCGGACAAGGACGGCGATTGGCGTGAGCTGCCCGAGGTGGAGTTGTCTACTGCGACCAGGGCCGCGCTCGAGAAAATAATGCCTGGAACGCAATCCGGCCTGGAGCGACACGAGTGGATCAAGCACGGCTCCTGCACCAAGATGAGTGCCGACGACTATTTTGCCACGTCGGTCCGTCTGATCGATGAGCTGAACGCCTCGGCGGTCCGCGATTTGTTCGCGGCCAGTATCGGCAAGGCGCTGACGGCGGAGGTGATCAAGGCTGCATTCGACAAGAGCTTCGGCCCTGGCGCCGGCGATCGCGTCAAGATGAGTTGCCGGCGCGCCGGCGGAGGGGACCGCGTCATCAGCGAGCTCACGATCGGCCTGTCGGAGAACGCGACATCGGATGACAAAGCAAGCCTGCGCGACCTCATTCAAGGGGCAGGGCGGACGTCGTTCGGCTGTGATGAGGGCGTCGTGGATGCGGCAGGGTTTTGAACCGCCTCTCACCGAGAACGGAGGCCAGCCGGTCGACACGCCTCGATCGGCACGAGTTCACCCGATCTCTATAGAGCGTACGAAGCTGATGTAGACGATCACACCGAGTTCCATTCTCCGCGATGCTCACAAAAGCCTCTGGTTTTTGGCCGTCGCGCGTTGCTCCTTGGTCCCAATTCGCCTACATAGCGGCAAAACTTAAAATCCCCCGCGGAGCGAATTATCAATGGCACGTCAGTTCATCTACCATATGGCCGGCCTCAACAAGGCGTACGGCAACAAGAAGGTGCTGGAAAACATCCACCTTTCTTTCTATCCGGATGCCAAGATCGGTATCCTCGGCCCGAACGGTGCTGGTAAGTCGACGGTGCTGCGCATCATGGCCGGTCTTGACAAGGAATTTACCGGCGAGGCGTGGCTTGCCGAAGGCGCAACACTCGGCTACCTCGCGCAGGAGCCGCAGCTCGATGCTTCCAAGACCGTTCTCGAGAACGTCATGGAAGGCGTTGCGCCGAAAAAGGCGATCCTCGATCGCTACAACGAGCTGATGATGAACTATTCCGACGAGACGGCGGAAGAGGGCGCCAAGCTCCAGGATATCATCGACAGCCAGAACCTCTGGGACCTCGAGAGCCAGGTGGAAATGGCAATGGATGCGCTGCGGTGCCCGCCGGGCGACTCCACGGTCGAAAAGCTCTCTGGTGGTGAGAAGCGCCGCGTGGCACTCTGCCGCCTGCTGCTCGCGCAGCCGGACCTGCTACTGCTCGACGAACCGACCAACCACCTCGACGCGGAGACGATCGCCTGGCTTGAAAAGCACCTGCGCCAATATCCCGGTGCCGTGCTGATGATCACCCACGACCGCTACTTCCTCGACAACGTCACGGGCTGGATCCTCGAACTCGACCGCGGTCGCGGTATCCCATACGAAGGCAACTACTCCGCTTATCTGCAGGCGAAGGCCAAGCGCATGCAGCAGGAGGGCCGCGAAGAGGCCTCCCGCCAGAAGGCGATCAGCCGCGAGCAGGAATGGATCGCCTCCAGCCCGAAGGCACGTCAGGCAAAGTCCAAGGCGCGTATCCGTGCCTATGACGACCTGGTCGCAGCGGCGGATGCCCGTCGTCCTGGCGATGCGCAGATCGTCATCCCAGTCGGCGAGCGTCTCGGCCAGGTGGTCATCGAGGCGGAGAACCTAACCAAGGGCTACGGCGACACGGTTCTGATCGAGAACCTCACCTTCAAGCTGCCGCCTGGCGGCATCGTCGGCGTTATCGGTCCGAACGGCGCTGGCAAGACGACGCTGTTTCGTATGATCACGGGTCAGGAAAAGCCGGATAGCGGCTCCATCCGCATCGGCGAGACTGTCGATCTCGGTTATGTCGATCAGAGCCGCGATGCGCTCGCCGGCAACAAGACCGTCTGGGAGGAAATCTCCGGTGGCAGCGACATCATCAAACTCGGCAAGCATGAAGTGAATTCGCGCGCCTATTGCGGCGCCTTCAACTTCAAGGGGGGCGATCAGCAGCAGAAGGTCGGGACGCTGTCGGGCGGTCAGCGCAACCGCGTGCATCTTGCCAAGATGCTGAAGGCCGGCGGCAACGTCATCCTGCTGGACGAACCGACCAACGACCTCGATACGGAAACGCTGGCGGCTCTTGAGGACGCGCTTGAAAGCTTTGCAGGCTGCGCTGTTATCATCAGCCACGATCGCATGTTTCTCGACCGTCTGGCGACACACATCCTTGCTTTCGAGGGCGACAGCCATGTCGAGTGGTTCGAGGGCAACTTCGAGGAATACGAACAGGACAAGATGCGTCGTCTCGGCGTCGATTCCATCAATCCGAGCCGCGTGACCTATAAGCGGCTGACGCGTTGACCGCCAGAAGCCGGGTTTAGAGACATGGAGGCCCCGGTTCGCGCCGGGGCTTTTTTGCGCGCATCGATGTCGCGATCCGAGCAGCTAATTTCGTGAACGGATGGAATTGCGGCTTGCCACACTCGCTCGATTCACATAAAGATATCTTTATATGTTGATTGGATTGGGTATGAGTGAGCCTATCAGACTCGGATTGGATGCGTTGGTGGACGTCCTCAGGGCGGCCGGCGAGCCGACGCGTCTGCGCCTGCTGGCTCTGCTGGCGGCAGGGGATCTGACGGTCACCGATCTTACTGAAATCCTCGGCCAATCCCAACCGCGCATCTCTCGTCACCTGAAGCTGCTCGGCGAAGCGGATCTCATCGACCGCTACCAGGAGGGCGCGTGGGCCTATTTCCGGCTGCGCCAGGATGGCAAGGCAGCCATTTTCGCACGCAGCCTGCTTGCGCATGCTTCCGAGAATGATCCTGTAGTCCTTCGCGACAGCGAACGGTTGGCTGCGGTCAAGCGCCAACGGGCCGAGCGCGCACAGGCCTATTTCAGTCGCAACGCTGCCGAATGGGATGAGCTTCGCCGGCTGCATGCCGCGGACGAAGAAGTCGATGCCGCGGTCATTCGGCTGCTTGGCAGCCAGCCGATTGACTCGCTTCTCGATCTCGGCACCGGCACGGGGCGCATCCTTGAACTCCTGTCCGGCCTCTATCGCCGCGCGATTGGTGTGGACGCCAGCCGCGATATGCTGAGCGTGGCGCGCGCCAATCTCGACAAATCAGGGATCACCAAGGCATCCGTTCGCCACGCCGATATCCTGAACCTGCCGTTCGAGGCGCAGGATTTCGACGTGGTGACGATCCATCAGGTGCTGCATTTTTTCGATCAGCCCGAGATCGCGATCGGCGAGGCAGCGCGCATGCTGCGGCCGGGCGGGCGGTTGGTCATCATCGATCTGGCGCCGCATGGGCTGGAATACCTTCGTGACGAGCATGCGCATGTTCGCCTCGGCTTCTCGCATCAGTCGATATCGGACTGGCTGCGCAAGGTGGGGCTGGATGTCGAGCAGGTCGTCGACCTTCATCCGGGTCATCAAAGCGGGCAGGGGCTCACCGTCACCGTCTGGCTTGCGCGCGACCCCCGGCGTCTCATGGCCTCCTCAGCGAGCGAAGGCGCCGAACCCATATTTGCCGGGAGATAATGATATGGCTTTGAACAGCGACGCGCGCCGCAAGATCGGTATTTCCTTCGAGTTCTTTCCGCCGAAGTCGGAAGAGATGGAAGGTCAGCTGTGGAACGCGGTCAGCGAGCTGCAGGACTGGGATCCCGACTTCGTATCGGTAACCTATGGCGCCGGTGGCACCACCAAGGCACCGACGCTGGCGACCGTCTCGCGCTTTCTCGCCGAGACTCCCCTCGCCACCGCATCGCATCTCACCTGCGTCGGCGCGACGAAGGATGAGACGCACAGCGTCATCGAGACCTTCCGCAAGGTTGGCGTCAAGCATTTCGTAGCGCTTCGCGGCGATGCTCCGGGCGGCGTCGGCGCGCCCTACCAGCCGCATCCCGGCGGCTATGCGAACGCGGCGGCATTGGTTGCCGGACTGCGCGAGATTGGCGATTTCGAGATTTCGGTGTCTGCCTATCCCGAAAAGCATCCGGAGAGCCGCGATACCGCTGCCGACATCGACATGCTGAAGCAGAAGGCGGACAACGGCGCGACGCGGGCGCTGACGCAGTTCTTCTTCGATAACGACAGTTTCGAGCGCTACCTGGAGAAAGTGCGGGCCGCCGGTATCAATATTCCCGTTGTGCCGGGCATCATGCCGATCCAGAACCTGACGCAGCTGAAGCGCTTCGCCGGCGCCTGCGGCACCATCATACCGGCGTTTTTGGATGAGCGCTTTGCGGGCTTCGACGACAAGCCGGAAGAGAGAGCCAAGGTTGCGGCTGACGTTGCAGCCGAACAGATCGAAGATCTGGCCCGTCGCGGGCTCACCGACTTCCACCTGTACACCATGAATCGTGCGCCGCTCGTCTCGGCCGTGCTGACCCATCTCGGCTTCACACGGGAAGGCGCCAAGAAGGCCGGTGCAGCCGCATAGACCGCTCCCGTCAGGAGACAAAAAGAAAAGCGCATCTCCTCGTGGGATGCGCTTTTCCGATTCATTGAACTGTTTCGCTACTCAGGAGTCACTGTTCGATTGGCACGACGTTCAGATGAAAAGCATTGTCAATACGAATGCAAACGCCGCGCTGACCAAAAGGACATTCAAGGATTGTGTAAGTCCCATGTCTGTCTCCTCGCGTTAACGGTGCGATAATATGTCGTGAATGTGTCGCTTGGAAAGCGGATTTTATACTGCACTGCGGCGAAAATGTCACATCGCAGACACGAGCCTGCGATCAACACGCTGAAATTACGAAAGAAATCGCCGGAGAAAAATATTCACAGATTTTAACCTGGCGTTAAAGTCAGCGATCCGGCCTTCACACTTGCGGCAAGATGAAGGCTTTGCCTGAAGCGTCTGAAACAATGGAATAATCCGGAAATGAAAAGGCCGGGTCTGAAACCCGGCCCGAAAGCGTGCGCTCAAGATGCGCGATCAGAGGGAGTTAAGGAGCGTCGGTGTTGCCCAGCCGTCGGCCGGCATGCCGAGGCGCTGCTGCTCCTTCTGGATGGCAACGCGCGTGCCCGAACCCAGGATGCCGTCGACCTTGCCGACGTCATGGCCGAGGGTTCCAAGCTTCGTCTGCAATTCCTTCATCTGATCATTGGAAAGGCCCTGTTCAGGCGTGCCCCTGAGATAGGGCTCGGCACTGGCAAGGCGGGTCCCAAAATAAGCGGCCGAGGTCGTGTAGATGAACGACTTGTTCCACTCGAGGTAGATCTGGAAATTCGGGTAAGCGATGAAGGTCGGGCCAAGGCGACCCTGCGGCAGTATCAGGTCGCCGTGCAGATTGCCGAAGCTCGTGTTGCCATCCCGCGGCTTGACGCCAAGGGCAAACCACTCGCCGGCCGTCAGCGGACCGCCGATGCCGGATTTTTCCCAAGGGAGGTTGTCTGGAAGAGTAACCTCCTGGATCCACGGCTGTCCCTTCTGGAAGCCGAGATGCTGGATGAACTTGGCGGCCGTCAGGATGGCATCGGGGGCGCTCTGCTTGAGGCGCACATGGCCGTCGCCGTCGCCGTCCATACCGTAGGCGATGATATCGCGAGGCAGCATCTGAACCTGACCGATCTCGCCGGCCCAGGCACCGGTGTTGGTCGCGGGGTCGAGATCGCCGTGCTGGACCATTTCGATGAGGGCAATCAACTGCGGGCGGAACAACTCGGGCCGCCGGCAATCATGAGCGAGCGTCACGAGGGCATTGCGGGTGTTGAAATCGCCCTGCACGGCGCCGAAATCGGTCTCCATGGCCCAGAAGGCGGTGATGACGCCAGCGGGCACACCAAATTCCTGTTCGGCACGGGCGAAGACATCTGCATATTGCTTCATCTTCTGGCGGCCGATGTCGAGGCGGGCCTGGCTGACAGTGCGCTGCGAGAATTCCAGGAAGGTTTGCTTGAACACGCCCTGAGCGCGGTCGCGGCTCAAAACCTTCTGGTCGATCTGTGCGCCTTCCAGCGCCTTGTCGGCGGCTTCAGCAGATGCGCCGGATGCAATCGCATCGGCCTTCACGCCGGCCAGAAATTCAGAGAGATCGCCGTCACACGCGGGGGCGGCCGCCTGCGAAGCCGGTGCACTCGGTGCCGGCGTCTGCGCGGCAGCGCCGGTGGCGAGGCCGGCAGCAAAAAGGAGTGCAAGTGCCGTGCGGCTTGCGGGCGAGCGGTGCATAGTTTCGATCCTCGTCGTCAATGGAATTCCGTCGATTTCCCAGATGATTGTGACGGAAGCAAGAAAGACCAGGGGACGTTACTAAGAATTTGTGTCCTTAGAGACTGCGGCTACCCAATTGTGCCAGTTCTGGCTCGATCCGGCGAAAACATTGATGTCCGTCGGGCCCTTGATACCAGGGATGACGCCCGTCGACGTGTACTGCCAGAAGGCCCAACGGCGGTCGGCATAGGTAACTTCGGGATGCTTTGCGACGGAGCGGACCCAGAAGTGATAATTCTGGAAGTAGCCGACGAGATTGTCGCGATGGAAGTCGACCGACGTGTAGATGATCGGACGCTTGCCGTAGTAGGCCTCGAGACGGTCCAGGAAGCGCTGCAGTTGGGCGCGGACCGTTGCCGGATCAGGGCGATAGCG
Source organism: Rhizobium favelukesii (assembly GCF_000577275.2). Classification (NCBI taxonomy): domain Bacteria; kingdom Pseudomonadati; phylum Pseudomonadota; class Alphaproteobacteria; order Hyphomicrobiales; family Rhizobiaceae; genus Rhizobium; species Rhizobium favelukesii. Next base: position 2,697,389 of record NZ_HG916852.1, on the reverse strand, counting down.
GCAGGTCTTCGATTCCGAGTTCCATTCGACGTCGAGGACGGGCGGCAGGCGCATCGAATCCTTCGGCACATTGCTGATGAACCAGTCGGCCTGTTCATCAGGCGTCGAGCAGAAATAGTAGAAATGATAGGGCGCGTGGGGAATGCCAACGGAGCGGGCACGCTGCCAGTACTCATTGAAACGCGGATCGATGCGGTCTTTGCCTTCGGTCGCTTTGATGAATGCGAAGGCGACGCCGGAGTTCCTGACCGTCTGCCAGTCGATATCGCCCTGCCACTTCGACACGTCGATGCCGTGGATCGGCTGCTTCTCCGGATGCTTTGTTCCGAAGTCCTGAGGATCGGTGTCCTTGAAGCGCGTTTTTGGCTTTACGGACGCTGTTTCGAGATAGTCATAGCCCGATGACGTGCATCCAGCGAGCATGACAGCCAACGGCAAAACGCAAAACAGAAGCCGGCGCATAGATGTTCCGTCGCGAAACGAATGGAATTTTTGCCCCACAGCTCGACCTTCGTGATAAACGCGTCCAGCAGAGGAATGTCCCCTCTATTTGCCATATCAACGTAAAAATTCGGTTAGTTTCAAGCGAAATGTCAAGGTTTGGTCACAATGACGGCCCGCCAGGCATAGCCGCCGCCGATGGTCTCGAACGTAAGTCGTGCTTGGTTTTCAGAGGCTTGAGACTCCAGAACCTGCCGCAGATTGGCACGCGGCGACACGTGAAATTTTTGCAGCCACGCCTTGAGAACACGCGCAAACCAGCCTGGCAGGCGTTCCTGCTGGCCAAAATCGACGATGTGCAACTCGCCGCCGTGGGCTAGGGCGGCCAAGGCCGAGTCGATCGCGCACTCCCAATCCGGGATCATGGAAAGCGCGTAGGAAATGAGGATGCGGTCGAAGCCGCCGACGCCGAATTCGCGCGGCGTGAAGGCCGTCGCGTCCGCGACACGGAAATCCGGGAGCGTGGCTTTGGTCTCGAATGTCTTGCGCGCGGAGATCAGCATCTCCGCCGAAATATCGAGGCCGTAGAGCTTAGCCTGCGGATAATATCTATGGGCAAGCGCGAGGTTGCGGCCGGTTCCGCAACCGACCTCCAGCAGCGTGCCGCCTGCCGGCACATTCAGATTGCGGATCGTCTGATCGCGACCGAGCAGGTAATACTTACGCGTCAGGTCATAGATGTGGCGCTGATAGCGATACATGCCATCCATCAGGGCGGCATGGCGGTCGTCCTTGACGACCGGGTTGGTGTCGACGCCTCTCACGCGGTCTTCCTGTAGATATGGAAGCCGCCATAGATCGCCGAGCGATCGAGCGCCGTCAGTTCGATCGAGCGTTCCTCCATGTAGGTCCACTGATCGCCGATCGCAGGCGACAGGCGTCCTTCGATGATGCTTTTTTCGGCCGCGGTGCGGAAAATCACCCGAGCGCCTTCACGCGCGGTGCGGCTGATCTCGGCCCATAGATCATTCAGTTGCTGGTCCGTCATCCAATCCTGTGCGTCCAGAAGGATATAACGATCGCGCGAGGCGGCCGCCTCGCCGGCGAGAAGCTCGGTGAAGCTTGCATGATGAACGTTGACGCGATCCACATTGGCACGGATCGCCTCGTAGTTCGCCGGTTCGAGATAGGTCGGAAGCGGGCCGTCACCCTTCGGTGCGTAGCGGCGAGCGAAAGCCTGCCAGGCAAAATAGTTTTCCTGCATGGGGAAGTGGCAGGCGAGCTTTTCAAGACGGTGGCGCAGGACGGGAGCGATCGACTGGTCGGCTGCGAGGCTTGCCAGTTCGTCATACTGCTGCGGCGGGATGCCGAGGCCGAACAGCGAGCTCTTGCGGCCGGTGATCCAGCGTACGACCGGCTTGTCGAAGAGCGGTGCGATCCTCTCGTCGAAGAACTGGCGCTGCTCGCGCAGCGAACGTACCTTTGTCATCTCCGTCAGCTCGACGCCATGCAGGCGGGCAAGCAGGTGGGCTGCACCGATGAACCGACCGAGGAGGCCCGTTTCGTAGATGTTGCGGTCGAAAACCGTCACGCGCCGACGGCCGAACTTCCGGCCATTCCAGTAGTTCCGAGTTGTCTCGTCGAGATTTGCTGCGAGGAACTGGTCGAAGGCGTGGCTGTTCGACGTTTCGCGCGGTGTGGCGAGGAAGCGAACGAGGTCGGCGTGTCCGGGAAGGTGACGGAACGCCGCGAGTTTCAGCCGATTGAGGGCGATGTGATGCGCATTAAGGTCCACCACATCAATCGACGCCGGGCTTCTGGAGAGATAGGCGAGCATGTTGCAGCCGCCGGAGCCGATCGTTACGATGCGGTGATGCGGCTGAAGCTCCATCGCCAGCATGTCGAGGTCGGGATCTTCCCAAATTTGCGGGTAGACCAAGCCGGAAAACAATAGGCCGAAAAGCCGTTCCGAAAAGCCTGCCTTGGAGAAGGCATTGTGGCGGAGAAGGGCTGCCTTGAGTTTCCGGTTCTTGCGGAAGCCGGCATCCGGTGCAAATTCCGTCATATGAATCTTTCACCCTTTTAGCGTTCAGGGCGTTTAGCGCGCCGTCACTACAGTTTGATGACGCAGGCTGTGGGCAGGGCTTTGCGCGGCTGCAAATAGAAACGCATCCGGGCGTTCGGGTCTTTCGCGCCGCGGGCTTTCCTGCTTTTCTTGCAGGCATGGAGGACCGTACATGCGATTTGTGCTGCGTGTCGTGAAGTCACTTGCCCTTCTGCTGGTCGTGATCGTCGCTATGGGCGCGACTTGGCTTTACGTCAGCCCACCGGAATTGCTGCGGGTGGGTGATGGCTATGCAGCCAAGATCGTTTGCTCGAACGTCTTCCTCGCAGGGCGGGATCCTGAACAGGTGCTCTACGAGGACGTTCAGGCGCCGGGAAATCCGTTGCTGCGGCTGGTGCGTGTGGCTGTCGACAGGCAGGAGAAGCGAGTTACAGCGCGCATCCTCGGGGTCTTCGCACCGGGCTATGCGATCTATCGCGGCGCACTCGGCTGCAGCAGCGTGCCGGACGGGGATTTTGAAGCGGCAGCGAGCGCAGTGCCCGATCGCCCTGCCGCTCCAGAGCCGCAAAATGATGAGATATGGCCGGAGGGCAACGCCGTCGCAAAGGTCGATGACAGCCGTGTCGACGCGCTGCTTTCAGACACCAATTTGACCGGTCCTGAAGCGCGCGCGGTTGTCGTCGTTCACAACGGCCGTATCATCGCCGAGCACTACGGTGACGGCTTCAATCCAACAACGCCGCTGACGGGCTGGTCGATGACGAAGACCGTCAATGCAGCGATCGTCGGACGGCTGATGCTCGACAACAGGATCGCGTTTGGTGACGCAGCCCTCCTGCCGCAGTGGCAGGGCGGCGATCATTCAGCAATCAAGCTCAGGGATCTTCTGGGCATGGAGAGCGGCCTGGCCTTCAACGAGAGTTATGGCACGGTCGCCGATGTCACACGAATGCTCTATCTCGATGCAGATATGACGGCACTGCCGGCGAGCCTCCCCTTGGAGGCGAGCCCGGGCGTGCGCTTCAACTATTCGAGCGGCACATCGGTCTTGATCTCGAAGATATGGATGGATCGGATCGGCAACATGCAGGCAGCGCTTGCCTATCCCAAGATGGCGCTGTTCGATCCGCTCGGCATGTCGAGCGCCGTTCTGGAGGTCGATGCCCGCGGCACCTTTGCCGGCAGTTCTTATCTCTACGCCACAGCGCGGGATTGGGCTCGTTTCGGCCAGTTTCTTCTTCAGGACGGTGTCTGGAATGGACAGAGGCTGTTGCCGGAACGGTTCATGGCGGCAATGAGGACGCCGACTGCCGCCTCTGGTGGCAAATATACGCAGGCGCAGGCCTGGCTCGCCGCGCCGGGCGGCGATAGCAGCGCGACTGCCGGTCTTCCTGAAGACACGTTCTGGATGGAAGGGCATGATGGACAGAGTGTCGCGATCGTGCCGTCTGCGAAGCTTGTCGTCGTCAGGCTCGGGCTGACGCCAAGCTGGCTTGGCTATAGACCGCAGATCCTCGTGAAGGAGATTCTAGCGGCGCTTCCTCGGCAGTAGTCAGTAGTTCCCGTGGGCGACGTCGTCCATGCCCTTGCGCTTGGCGTCGTAATAGTAGCCACGGGCATAGAGGCGGACAGCATCGTCTTCACTGCTGTCGGACACAAGCCAGGCGCCGCGGAGATACTTGGCGGCGTATTTGATGTTGGTCTCGGCGTCAAACAGGCCCGCAGGTTCGCCATCGTAGCCCATCGACTTGGCCGTATTGTACTTGATCTGCATCAGGCCAAAATAACCGCGCTTGTTATAGGCCTTGGCATTGTAGCGGCTTTCGCGATGCACGACGCGGTGAAGCAGCGAGGCGGGCACCCGGTAAAGTTTCGAGTACTTGTCGATGATCTTGGTGATCGCGCTTTTCTCGACGGTCGGTGCGCCATCGTCATCGCTATCACTGAACATGGGTGGAGCAGCCGGCGGATCGGAGGGCCCCGAGGTGTCGAAACCGTAGTCCATCATCGGATGCGGTGTGGTGTCGATCGCGGAAAGCGCGGCGATGGCACCGCCGCCGTTCTGAGGCGTTGCTGCAAAGGCAAGCTGCGTCGCCGGGGAGGGGGTTCCCGGGCGCGGGGTCGGTACGACGGACTGAATCGCCGTCATCTCAGGCGTCAGCGGGATCTGCGCATTACCCGTTGCCGTCGCTGTCTGGATTTGACCGTTTAACTGAGAGGGATCGGTTGCCGGCATGGCGGGCGCTGCGAGGGCGATCGCCGTCTGGTCAGCGGCGGTGATCATCGCCGTTTCTGTCGTTCCTTCGCCGGCGGGCACGGCTGCAAGCGTAGCGTCTTCGCCCGGCTTCGGCGTCGGGACAACGGTCTGGACTGCGGTCAATTCGGCCTGCGACGTGTATTCGACGCTCGTGCATCCGGCGACAACGCCGCAGAGCATCGTGGAAACGATGAGACTGCGTTTCAGGCCGGAAAAACCGATCGCTACCATACTCTCACTTTCGTGAATGCGCCGCCCCGGCAGCGTTAGAAGTTACCAAAAACCTTAAGCCCGGATTTCGCCATTAACGTATTCGTTGCTTTGCTGCAACCCGCTGGAATTATTTACGCGGCGATGCGCCGATAGCCGGCTGTGACGGCGCCCGCAGCAATGAGCAAAGTGCCGCCGGTGCGGTTGACTGCGCGCTGGACACTTGCCTTGCGAATGAGGCCGCGCGCTGCGTTTGCGGCGAGCGCATAGATGGAAGCGTTGATGGTTGCAAGAACCAGGAAGGTGGCTTCCATGATCAGCATCTGGCCGAAAAACGGCTGAGCCGGATTCAGGAACTGCGGAACGAATGCGACGAAAAACACGATGCTCTTCGGATTGAGCGCCGTGACGACATAAGCGTGGAGGAAAACCTTGAGCGATTTCTTTTCGGGCAGGTTGTCATTGTCTGCCATCGGCTCGGACATGACCGGCGCTCGCCAGAGTTTGATGCCGAGCCAGATCAGATAGGCGCCACCGACCCACTTCAATACCGTGAACAGGGTTGCGGAGGCCGCGAGTACGGCCCCCAATCCGAATAGCGATGCGGTCATCGCGGTGAAGTCGCCGAGCGCAACACCAGTTACCGTCGCGAGCGCCGTCTTGCGTCCATGGCCGAGGGCATAGGAAACGACGAGGAGAATTGTCGGGCCCGGAATGGCCAGCATGATTGCAGACGCAGCGGCAAAAGCGAACCAGGCTTCGAGCGACATGGAATCTCCTCCTATTCCCTAGGGTAAAAGCAAAGACACCATATCAACCCTCAGTCAATCATGCTGCCTGGTATTTCTGTCCAATCGTCTCCATGACCTGCGCGAACCATCTGGTCGAGGTGTCGAAGGCCTTGCCACCCTTGATGCGCGGGAACTCGATCGTTCGCAACTTGCCGTTCTGCGCTTCGTCATGACCGGTGACGCCGGAAATCTTGTTGAGGGCGCTTTCGACGGCAAGGTCGGTCATGCTCTGGATGAGACGAAGGTCGTCGTTGTTGGCGGGGGCAGAACGGGCAAAGTAGCCGGACTTCTGCACCAGCGAACGCTCGGCGTTGATGAGGCCAGCGAACTGCTTCTGGAACCAGCCGCCGACGTTGATCGTGTCGATCTTCACGTGTCCGAAGGCGTCGCGCTTGATGGTTTCGCCCGCCGCTTCACGTTCCGCGACGATGGCGTCGAGGCAGGCGCCTTCCGACACGAACACGGTCGCATGGCCGGTGCGGTCCATGACTTCCCTCAGCCGGGCCGCTTCCGCATCGAGATCAAACGCCATCTCGGGCAGATAGACCGCGTCGATGCTCTTCATCTTGGCGTTCGTCATGAAGCCATCGACATATTCGTAATTCTTCGTCCGCTGTAGATAGGCGCGGGCGGTTGCCGCCGTCAGCCAGCCGCAGTGGCGTCCCATGACTTCGTGGATGATCAAGGTGCGCGGTGCTGCCGTCTGCTCGTTGCTGACGTTGTCGAAGAAGTGGGCTCCGACTTCGGCAGCCGTCCATGCACCGAGTGACTGGCGGATGGGGACGACGTCGTTGTCGACGGTTTTAGGCAGGCCGACGACCGTCAGATTGTAGCCATTGGCGGCCAGATATGCCGCGAGGTCGGCCGCCGTGGTGTTGGTGTCGTCGCCGCCGATCGTATGAAGGATCGTGATCCCGTCGTTGGCGAGGCGTTCGGCTGCGACGCGCAACGGGTTTTCACCTTCCTTGACGAGACCGCGCTTCACGCAATCGGCCGCGTTGGTGAGCTTGACGCGGCTATTGCCGATCGGCGAGCCACCGTAGCGATGCAGAAGCGGCGCCTTCTCCCGCATATCGGCGGTGATCTTGATGCTGTCGCCGAGGAGCACGCCCTGGTATCCGGAGCGGTAGGCGACGAGCTCGATGTCAGGCGCCACGTCGCTATAGCGTTCGATAAGTCCGCCGACCGCGGACGACAGACAGGGTGCCAGGCCTCCAGCCGTGAGCATTGCGACTTTCTGTTTGGCCATGATCCCTCCATTGTCACGTATCAGCGCAGTTGCGTGCTGCTTACCTAACGCATGGATGCGACAGGGAAAGGGGCATGTAAAGTGTCGTTATTATGAAAATCATGCCCTGAACGGCGAAGGCGGACAGAAGCGCTGATATAATCGTTTCAAGCTCGAGATGCCCCGTGCCGAAGGGTTGTGGAAATCGCGTCACCCGGCCGGCAGCAATTGGAACTTGGGTGCGATGCGGGGATGATCCCAGTGCAACCATGAACGAATTGTGAAAAGTGTATTCCGCCCTACGACCAATCGCCGCCTTGCAAAGGCAACCATTATTTGGTCAAGGTGTTTTACACCTGTTTGCACGGCGAGAGACTTTTTATGTCCTTCTGGGAAAAACTGCTGAATGCCATTGGCAACACTGCGGGCAATGTCCTTTCGGCGGTGGTCGAGGCCATTCGGACGGTTTTCGAGGGCGACCCCGAGACGCGCCGGAAGGTCGCCTTCTCGGTCGCGATCATCGCTTTGTCGGCAAAAATGGCCAAGGCCGATGGAATCGTCAGCGAGAAGGAGGTGGATGCCTTCCGTGAGATCTTCGAGTTCCCGCCCGAGCAGGCGAAGAACGTCGCACGTCTCTACAATCTGGCGCGTCAGGACGTCGCTGGTTACGAGGCCTACGCGGAGCGTTTGTCGTCTTTGTGCGTGACATGCGCCGCCAACTGCCCGGTGCTGGAAGAGGTTCTAGACGGTCTCTTCCATATCGCCAAGGCGGATGGGCTCGTCCACGAGAAGGAGCTGGCGTTCCTGCGGCATGTGGGCGAGATTTTCCATATGAACGAAGAGCATTTCGAAAGGATTGCCGCGCGCCATGTCTCAATGGGACGTGATCCCTACAAGGTGCTCGGGGTGTCGCCCTCCGATGACTTCACGACGATTCGCCGCCGCTATCATGGCCTTGTCAGCGAACATCATCCGGATCGGCTGATTTCCCGCGGCGTACCGGCCGAGTTCCACGCCATCGCCAATGAGCGAATGGCCGCTCTGAACGCAGCCTACGAGGCGATCGAAAAGGAACGCCGCGCCGCATGACCTCGTTCGAGGCCGACTACCGGAAGGCGAGCGTTCGTCCTTCGCCCAATCACGGCGAGCGCGCAGGCGGGCGCAAGCCCGACATGATCCTTCTGCACTATACAGGCATGCCAACGCGGGATGGAGCGTTGGAATGGCTCTGTCGTGACGAGAGCCAGGTCTCGAGTCACTACTTCGTAAGTGAAGACGGCGAGGTTCTTCAGCTCGTGCCTGAGGAGCGCCGCGCCTGGCACGCCGGCAAAAGTTATTGGCAGGGCGAGACCGATATCAACTCTCTGTCGATCGGGATCGAGATCGCCAATGCAGGGCATCCCGGCGGTCTTCCCGAGTATCCGCAAGAACAAATTCAGGCGCTCGTTGAATTGTGTCGCGATTGCGGCCAACGTTGGTCCATCGTGCCCGAACGGGTGCTTGGGCACTCCGATGTCGCACCGATTCGGAAGGTTGATCCGGGGGAAAAATTTCCCTGGAAAGACCTCCACAGAGCCGGTGTCGGGCACTGGGTCGAGCCTGCCCCGATTGCTGGTGGAAGATTTTTCCAACGCGGTGACCGCGGCCAGCCGGTCGAGGCCCTGCAGTCGATGCTCTCGCTTTACGGTTATGCGACAGAAATCACAGGCGAATTCTCCGACAGGACGGCAGGCGATGTCGAGGCCTTCCAGCGCCACTTCCGGCCTGCTCGGATCGATGGAATCGCAGATTTTTCGACGATAGACACGCTGCACCGTTTGCTGGCGTCGCTTTCACATTACGTCTCATAAGTCGTACTTTTATGACGGCACCGACTCCCAAGAATTCGGGAGTCTGCTGCGCCGCCACATGATTTCCCTATTATCTCCTCATTGCGATGGTCTAACGCCATCGTCGAACGGCGCCGCCTGGTTTGTTTTGGGGTTTCAGGCGGTTGTCAATTGAAACAAAAAGAAATGCTGCAGAATAGCTAATGTATATCTGCCGCATGTAGCCGGATTATTATTTAATCATGATCCGGAATTTCTTTGGGTCGGAGTAATTAGACTGAATGAATAAGATTATTTCTGCTGCAGTGTGCGTCAGTACACTGTTGATGGGCATCAATTGCGCCTTCGCGGGCGAGTGGGGTGGAAGGATCCAGACACTTCCTTTGAAGACTGTCGATCGGACTAGCGGCTATGCGATGCCGGACTTCACCGCCAACAACTATTCAGCTCTCATCATCAAATACGCAAACCAATACAACGTCCCTGTCGAGCTTGCTCAGGCGGTCGTGCGCGTCGAGAGCAATTTCAATCCCGATGCACGTGGTAGCGCGGGTGAAGTCGGCCTCATGCAGATCAAGCCGGCCACGGCAAGGATGATGGGTTACTCGGGTACGAGGAAGGGCCTGTTCGATCCCGAGACAAACATCAAGTTCGGCATGAAATACTTGGCTACAGCGCATCAGCTCGGCGGTGGCGAAACCTGCGACACGATCCTGAAGTACAATGCCGGCCACGGTGCCACCCGCATGAATCCGGTCTCCAAGGCCTATTGCGGCAAGGTCCTGGCGATGCTCGACTGATCATCTAAAACCGCTTGTTCGAGAATCGCTTCGGCCGGGCAAGTAAGAATATGATTCAACTTGGCGCCTGTGTTATCTCGCCTCTGAATGAGGTGACATATGGCAGTTGATTTCAAGGTGATCATCGTCGGACGCGGGATGATGGGCGCGGCTGCGGCCCGCCATCTTTCCGGCATGATCGACGGTGTTGCGCTCATCGGCCCCGGTGAGCCAGCCGAGCGCAAGAGCCATCACGGTGTTTTTGCCAGTCATTACGACGAGGCCCGCATCACCCGGTCCTTCGACGACAATATGGTCTGGGCGATGCTGGCGGCACGCTCGCTCGACCGCTACCGGGAAATCGAAGCGAAGAGCGGCATTTCCTTTTTCTCGGAGGCGGGTTGTCTGTTTGCCGGACCGCCCGCCCGGCCGGGCCAGGGATTCCTTGGGGGGGCGCTGCAGGTAACCGAAGCGCTCGATCTCGACGTCGAAACATTGCCGCCTGCGGCATTGCGCGACCGCTTTCCTCAGTTTGCGCTCAATCCTTCGTTCAACGGCTATCTCGAGGCGCGGCGTGCAGGCCACATCAATCCGCGCGCGTTGGTTCGGGCTCAAACCAAACTTGCCGAGCAGGCCGGTGTGACGGTCATCGATGCAACTGTTGGTGCGGTTCGTGACGAAGGCACGTTCGTAGAGATCCATGCGGATGGCAAGCGCTGCACCGCGGAACGTGTGCTGGTCGCCGCCGGCGGGTTCAGCAATTTCAATGATCTTCTGCCTGATGCCATCGATGTTCGCGTTGCGGCACGCACCGTCGCCTTCTTCGAGCTTAGTGAGCGGGAAATGACGATCTTCTCCGAAATGCCTTCGACGATCGTCTTTGGTGACCGCGACGAGGACCGTGTCTATATCCTTCCGCCGGTCGGCTATCCCGACGGCAAGACCTATCTCAAGCTCGGCGGCGATCTGGAAACGCGCTCATTCGACACGCTGGAGGATATCGGAGCATGGTTTCGCTCTGACGGAGATTCGCTCGAGCGCGATCATCTGGTGTCAACGGCTTTGCGGCTCATGCCAGCATTGGCCGGCTGCCCAACGACCTCCGCGCCATGTGTGGCGACCTTCACGACAAGTGCATATCCCTACGTGGGATATACGGATTCGCCGCGGATCGCGGTGCTGACCGGTGGCAATTTCGTTGCCGCGAAATCATCGGATGAGCTCGGTCGACTGGGCGCTGTCATCATGACGCAAGGCTGGCTCGGGGCCGAGGACTTCGGCAGGGAACTGACGCCCGTCTTCCGCTAGGCACGCGCGCCTGGTGGCGAGGAGGCGCTTCGGCTAACCCTTGCACTATTGCGTGGAGATTGGCGATATTTCAGTGGAATTCGGCCCAAGTCTCCGCTAAGGGAGCCGTGCCAGTTGGCCGGGCAGCCGCGCTTTACCAATGCCGAAAGGCGGTAGGGTGAGGAAAGTCCGGGCTCCACGGAAACACGGTGCCGGATAACGTCCGGCGAGGGCGACCTCAGGGAAAGTGCCACAGAAAGCAAACCGCCTGCCTCGGCAGGTAAGGGTGAAAGGGTGGGGTAAGAGCCCACCGCATCTCCGGTAACGGCGATGGCAAGGTAAACCCCACCGGGAGCAAGACCGAATAGGGATGACGTGGGGGGCGCAAGCCTTCCGGCCGGTTTCCAGGTCAGTCATCCGGGTGGGTTGCGTGAGGCAGCGTGCGAACGCTGTCCCAGAGGAATGGCTGCCACGTTCCGGCTTCGGCCGGGGCCATACAGAACCCGGCTTACAGGCCAGCTGGCGAACTACCTTTGCAGGAGCGTGCCTTCCGTGTGATTGCCGTCGGTTGCTAATGAGCGGTCGGCGCCTTCGCCAGACATTCCTCGCAGGTGGTGCTGCTGCGAGCAAGAATAGACCAACGCTTGAATATCTTGCCGCAGGAATCGCATTTTATATCGGTCGTCATGCCAGTCTGCGACAGCGGAATACGCTTTTCCGGCTCAAAACGCCCGTAAAGAAGCCCCTTTAATGTGAAGTTTGTCATAGCAGTACTCCACGTTATTTATTTAGCACTGCATAATATGCGGCAGCCTCCAACTAGTTCAATTCTCCGGCACTTCATTATTTTGCACGTGGTTCTATCCGAAGGGGTTGGTCGCCTACTTCAAAGTGGATAGCCGCGGCCTACCTCTTCATGTGGCGTCGCGACAATTCGCCTCGTCCATGAATGCGCCGCGCTAAGACGCTGTATGAAATTGCCTATTTGCCTGTCGCTATTTGGGTCATCTGCCGCCGTCGAAAGGGTGGCGAGCGCGCCGCTATTCAGCCTGCAGATGCGCGATCCTAACCCTTTGTTAAACTTAACAGCTTATAAATTTTCGATACTGCGCTCATCGTGAGACGGGCGTTTCCCATTGACGCCCATATGGTCCCATGTTATCCCATTTATGCACTGCGCACGGGCAGGTAGGTGCCCATCAATCGCAAAGCCAAGGCGTCTTCCTTTCCGGAAGCGCCGGATGGGATTGTGCCCATTCGGCTCGCGAGGCTGTGCCTGAATTTCGGGGTTCCGGGCTTGTGAGTTCAGTCCGGGCTCTTTTGGGAACGGATGTTTCGTGTCATGAGCCGCTTCCTTTCAAATGCGACCAACAGAATCGATTCCAAGGGCAGGGTCTCCGTGCCGGCAGCGTTTCGATCCGTGCTGGCGCAGCGCAATGTTCAGGAGCTCTATTGCTTCCAGGACTTTGTGTTTCCGGCAATCAGCGTCGGCGGTCCGGACCTTCTGGAAAGGTTCGAGCGTCAGATCGCTGCGGAGGATCCGTTTTCGCCGGATGCGAACGAGATGTCGCTTCTGATCCACGGGGGCGGTATCTTCATGAAGCTCGATGCGGAAGGTCGGCTGATGGTCACGGATTTCATTCGCGACTTCACCGGCGTCTCCGACGAGGTGACCTTCGTCGGTCGGGCGGATCATTTTCAGCTGTGGCAGCCGCAGGCATTTCAGGCTGCGCAGATGCAGGCACGAGGAGGGCGTCGGCTGGCGGGCAGGCGTTTCGAATAATACGAGGGAACGGAATGGCGGCGAATCCTGGCGGAGATTCAACTGATGCCGGTGGCGGACCGGTTCGCCACATTCCGGTTCTTCTCGACGAGGTTCTGGGTGCGCTCGAACCTTCCCCTGGCAAGCTCATTCTGGATGGCACATTCGGCGCGGGCGGCTATGCGTCAGCCATTCTCGATGCTGGCGCCGATGTGATTGCGCTGGATCGCGATCCGACCGCTATCGAAGCCGGCCAGGCGCTTGTGGCAAACAGTCAAGGTCGTTTGAAACTCGTTCATTCTCAGTTCTCTCATTTGGCCGAGTGTGCTCCCCACGACGGGCTCGACGGGGTCGTGCTCGATATCGGCGTGTCGTCGATGCAGATTGACGAAGCGGAGCGCGGTTTCTCCTTTCAGAAGAACGGCCCTCTGGACATGCGCATGTCGGCTGCAGGCGTTTCTGCGGCCGATGTGGTCAATCGCGCCAAGGTGGCCGATCTGATTCGTATCTTCCATTTTCTCGGAGAAGAAAGTCAGTCGCCGCGCATTGCCCACGCGATCGAAAAGCGGCGTGCCGAAAAGCCCTTCGAGACGACGCGCGATCTGGCTGGGCTGATCGAGCTCGTTACGCCGCGCAAGATGAAGGACAAGATTCATCCGGCGACGCGCGTTTTTCAGGCGCTCAGGATTTTCGTCAACGATGAGCTCGGCGAACTGGCGCAGGCGCTCTTTGGTGCCGAGCGGGCGCTGAAGCCCGGCGGGCGTCTGGTTGTCGTCACCTTCCATTCGCTTGAGGATCGGATCGTCAAGACGTTCTTCTCAGATCGTGCCGGCAAGGCGTCGGGCTCGCGTCATCTGCCCGTCGCGCATGAGCGCGCGGCGACCTTTGAGCGGATCGGCAAGCCGATGGTGGCTGCAAGCGAGGCGGAAGCCGAGGTCAACCCGCGGGCGCGCTCCGCCAAGCTGCGTGCAGGGCTGCGCACCGCAGCCCCCGCCGAAGCGGCTGATGTTTCCATCTTCGGGCTGCCGAACCTGGCAAGTCTCGGAAAGCTCGGAGCTTGATATGCTGAGAACGTTGGACCTCATCCTGGTCGGTGTCATGACAGCCGCGGCTGCCGTCACCTACACGATCAAGCATCACGCAGAACTCAAGCTCGAGGAAGTTCATCGCCTTGAAGCGGAGATCAAGCTCGAGAAGGACACGATCGACCTGTTGAAGGCCGATTGGGCGTTGCTGTCCCAGCCGAACAGGCTCGAGCGTCTCGTCAACAACTACAATGGCGAACTTCAGCTGCAGCCGACGGCGTCCACCTCTCTCGTTCATGCCAGCGAGTTGCCGATGCTGAAGTCGCAGGTTGCGGTTCCCGACGTTACCGAGGCGAAGGCTGGTTCAGGCGCCAAAGCGAAGCCTAAGGCAGTGGTGCCGCAACCCGAAGAAGAAGACCTGATGGCAACCGGATCGGTGGAGTAGAGATGTCCTTTCTTTCACGCATCATGGTCTTGAAGAGCCAGGCGCATTTTTCCGCTGGCGTATACAACCGTCTTGGCGGGGCGTCCGGCAACGTGCAGATCGAGGGATCGAGAAAGAAGAAGGCAGTACAGGCCAAGAGCCGCGTCGGTCTGCTGATCGTCGGATTCCTCGGGGTCTATTGCGTGATCGGTGGGCGTCTCGTCGAATACGCGATTCGCGATCCGGAAGTTGTGTCCAGCATACTGCCGCCGGATCGTCTGATGGCGTCGCGCCCTGATATTCTGGATCGAAACGGCGAAGTGCTGGCAACCGATATCCGCACCGTCTCGCTCTTTGCCGAGCCGAACAAGGTCGTCGATGCGGACGAGGCCGTCGAGAAGCTTGCCACGGTTTTGCCTGACCTCGACATGAAAGGCACCTACAAGAAGCTCGCGAACCGCACATCCCATTTTGCCTGGTTGCGGCGCCAGTTGACACCGAAGCAGCAGAGCCAGATCCTTGCGCTCGGCATTCCCGGCATCGGTTTCCGGCCTGAAAAACGCCGCTTCTATCCCGGTGGCGCGACTGCTGCGCATATCCTCGGTTACGTCAACATCGACAACCGCGGCGTTGCCGGCATGGAAAAATACATCGATGATCAGGGACTTGCCGACCTTGCTTCAGTTGGCATGACAAGCGATCAGCCGCTTGAACCGGTGCGCTTGTCGATCGACGTTCGTGTCCAGAACATCGTGCGTGATGTCGTCGTCAACGCAGTCAAGAATTACGAGGCAAAGGGCGCCGGCGCCGTCATCCTCGATATTCATACCGGTGAGGTGCTTGGGATGGCATCGGCGCCGGATTTCGATCCCAACAATCCGCTGGAAGGCGCCAAGGAGGGCTGGCTCAACCGCATGTCGAATGGCACGTTCGAGATGGGGTCGACCTTCAAGACCTTCTCGCTCGCCATGGCGCTCGACACGGGCAAGGTCAGCCTCAACGACAGCTTCGATGCGACACAGCCGATCCGCATCGGCGGCTTCACTATCCATGACTTCCACGGTCAGCGCCGTTGGCTAACGCTGCCCGAAGTGTTCCAGTACTCGTCGAACGTCGGTACCGCCCGCATCATCGACATCGTCGGCATGGATGCTCAGAAAGACTACCTGACGAAGCTCGGCCTTTTGACCAAGATGCAGACCGAACTGCCCGAAGTGAAAATGCCGAGCCAACCGAAGGTTTGGAAGAAAATCAATTCCATCACGATTTCCTTTGGCCACGGGGTGTCGACCACCCCGCTGCAGACTGCCGTCGCCGGTGCCGCGCTCGTCAATGGCGGCAAGCTCATCGAGCCGACCTTCCTGCCGCGCAACCGTGAGCAGGCAGATGAAGTCGCTGAAGTGGTCGTCAAGAAGAGCACCAGCGACGACGTGCGCTATCTCTTCAAGCTGAACGGCATCAAGGGCTCGGGCCGCAATGCGGACGTTCCCGGCTTCAACGTCGGCGGAAAGACCGGAACGGCCGACAAGGTCGTCAACGGCCGCTATGCGACGAACCTCAACTTCAATGCGTTCCTTGCGGCGTTCCCGATCGATGACCCGAAATATGTCGTTCTTACTTTCTGCGATGAACCGCACAATGGTGAGAAGGGCCAGAACATCGCCGCGTACACTGCAGCGCCGATGGTGAAGAACATCATTGCCCGCGCAGCGCCAATTCTCGGTGTGGAACCCAAGTTCGGTGACGACGGATCGGCCATGTTGGTGTCTTATTGAGTCTGAATGAATGTCGGAGCCGATTCGCCACGGGGCGCGGCGGCTTGAAAGAGAAAAGTACATTCGATGAACTTGCGAGACATCGCCGGAGATGCATTTCCGGAACTTGATCAATTGGCCGGGTCTGTCGGGGCGCTGGCGGTTTCCGGCATCTCGTCCGACAGCCGCAAGATCGAACCCGGAATGGTGTTTGTGGCTGTCGCCGGGACGAAGGCGGACGGCGCAGGCTTTATCGCCGATGCGGCAACACGTGGTGCCGTCGCAGCAGTTGCCTCCCACAGCATTGACGCTTCCGTCCCCGTTCTTGTCGTCAGCGACCCGCGACGCTTCCTGTCGATCGCGGCCTCGCGTTTCTATGGCAAGCAGCCGGAAACGATGGTGGCCGTGACCGGCACAGCCGGCAAGACGTCGGTTGCCTCCTTCACCCGGCAGATATGGGCCCATGCCGGCCATGCGGCCGCGATGATCGGCACGACTGGCGTCGTCTCGCCGACACGCAACGAATACGGCTCACTGACAACACCTGATCCGGTTTCACTCCACAAGCTGCTGGCAGAACTCGCGGACGAGGGCGTCACACATGCCTCAATGGAGGCGTCCAGCCATGGCCTCGATCAGTGCCGCCTGGACGGTGTCAAGCTCGCTGCCGCCGCCTTTACCAATCTCGGCCGTGATCACATGGACTACCATCCGACGGTCGAAAGCTACATGGCCGCAAAGACGCGCCTGTTCGACACGCTGCTGCCGAAGGGCGCACCGGCGGTGATCTTTGCCGACGATGCCTGGTCGGAACAAGCGGTCGAGGCAGCTCGCCGTGCGGGGCACGATGTTCGCACGGTCGGCCGCAAGGGCGATTACCTGGCGCTGAAGCGCGTCGAACATTTCCGTCATAAGCAGGTGGCTGAAATTCATGCTGACGGCGAGATCTTTGAGGTCGACATTCCGCTTGCCGGCGACTTCCAGGTGGCCAATGCACTTGTGGCGGCAGGTCTTGCCATGTCGACGGGCGTGCCGGCGAAGGTCGCCATGGCCGCGCTCGAGAAGCTGCAGGGCGCGTCCGGGCGTCTGGAATTGGTAGGCCATACCAGGGATGGCGCGCTCGCTTATGTCGATTACGCGCACAAGCCGGACGCGCTCGCCAATGTTTTGGAATCCGTCCGGCCGTTTACCACAGGCCGTGTGATTGTCGTATTTGGCTGCGGCGGCGATCGCGATCGCGGCAAGCGCCCGATCATGGGCGAGATCGCCTGCCGTCTGGCCGATGTGGTGATCGTCACCGATGACAATCCGCGCTCAGAAGAGCCGGCGGCCATCCGCGCCGAGATCATGGCGGCCGCAGGCTGCGCAACCGAAATCGGCGACCGCGCCGAGGCGATCCGCATGGCGGTTGAGATGCTGACGTCCGGCGACACGCTGATCGTTGCCGGCAAGGGACACGAGGAAGGGCAGACGATCGGGAGCGTTACCCTGCCGTTTTCGGATCATGCCGAATTGCGTAAGGCTTTGGAGGAGCTGAAACCGTGAACTGGCTTTGGACGACGGAAGACTTGATTGCCGCCATGGCCGGGCGGCCGTTCGGCACTTTGCCTGAGGGCATTACCGGGATTTCCATCGACAGCCGTTCCATCGCGTCCGGCGAAGCCTTCTTTGCCATCAAGGGCGACCGCGTCGACGGCCACGACTACGCCTCGATGGCGATGGCAAACGGTGCAGCTCTTCTCGTCGTCAGCGAAGCGCGCCTTCCCGCCATGGGGCGGCTGACGGTTCCGGTGATCGTCGTGGAGGATGTGTTGGCGGCGCTCGGCAAACTCGGGCAAGCCTCTCGCGCGCGTTCGCGCGCCCAGATCATTGCCGTGACCGGCTCGGTCGGAAAGACGACGACCAAGGAGATGCTGCGGCGGGTCTTGTCTCCATCGGGCAAGGTGCATGCCTCCGTTGCTTCTTTTAACAATCACTGGGGCGTACCTTTGACGCTCGCCCGCATGCCGCTCGATACCTATTTCGGCGTCTTCGAAGTGGGCATGAACCATCCGGACGAGATCCGTCCGCTGGTCAAGATGATCCAGCCGCATGTTGCGGTGATCACGACGATCGCGCCCGCTCACCTCGGCAATTTCAAGAGCATAAGGGAGATCGCGACGGCAAAGGCCGAGGTCTTCGAAGGCGTAGTGCCGGGCGGGCAGGTCGTGCTTAATCGCGACAACGATCAGTTCAATTTCCTGGAGCGCACCGCAGAGACACACGGCATCCAGCACATCCATTCCTTCGGTCAGCATGCGAAGGCCGAGTTTCGCCTGGCAGAATTCAACGGCTCTGATCAGAGTTCGACGTTGTGGATCACCATTGACGGCGAGACGAAGGAAGTTGCGATCGGCGCGCCGGGCCGGCACATCGCCGAGAATGCGCTGGCCGCCCTCGGCGTCGTGAAGATCGTCGGAGCTGATATGCGGCAGGCAATCGCCGCCCTCGCGACCCTCCAGCCGGAAAAGGGCAGGGGCCGTCGTCATCGCTTGGCGATCGAGCGCAGCTCCTTCACAGTCGTCGACGAGAGCTACAACGCCAATCCTGCTTCGATGCGAGCGGCAATCGCTGTGCTTGCGAGTTCCGTGCCGACGGGCACGGGACGCCGCATCGCCGTGCTTGGCGACATGCTGGAGATGGGCGACTACGCGGAGAAGGTCCATTCGGATCTGGCAGGGCCATTGCTCGCTGCCGGTATTGAGCACGTCTGGCTTGCCGGCCCTGAAATGGTTGCGCTGAAGGAATCGCTCCCCGAGAGCGTGCAGGTCGTCCACTACGAGAAGACCGAAGAACTAGCAGAGTACATATTGAACGCTGTCGCGGCTGGCGACGTGCTGATGGT
The DNA here is from genome assembly GCF_000577275.2 of Rhizobium favelukesii. Taxonomy (NCBI): domain Bacteria; kingdom Pseudomonadati; phylum Pseudomonadota; class Alphaproteobacteria; order Hyphomicrobiales; family Rhizobiaceae; genus Rhizobium; species Rhizobium favelukesii. The sequence continues at coordinate 2,678,653 of NZ_HG916852.1, read as the reverse complement.
AAAATCGTCACTGGGCATCGGTTTCGGCAAGATCGTCGCCGTGCTCCTTGACAAGTTCCCGCCATTTGCCGACACGCAACGCGATTTTTGAGCGGGTAAACAAGGGGCCCTGAATGCTGATTTGGCTTGTCGAACTGTCGGAACATCTGAAATTCTTGAATCTGTTCAGGTACATTACCTTCCGCACGGGCGCCTCCCTGTTTACGTCCGCCTTCATCGTGTTCCTCTTTGGTCCGATGATCATCAATTCGCTGCGGATCCGCCAGGGCAAGGGGCAGCCGATCCGCGCCGACGGTCCGCAAACGCACTTCAAGAAAGCCGGTACGCCGACCATGGGCGGCCTAATGATCCTCGCCGGTATTGTCGGTTCGTCGCTGCTTTGGGCCGACCTTTCGAACCTCTATGTGGTTGCCACGCTGCTCGTGACCCTCGGTTTCGGTGCGATCGGCTTTTACGACGACTACCTGAAAGTCACCAAGCAAAGCCATAAGGGATTCTCCGGCAAGGCTCGTCTCGGTATCGAGTTCGTGATCGCCGGCATTGCCGTCTACTTCATGATGCGCACGGCGCTGGCGTCGGGTACGGCAGGTTCGACCTTCGGGTCGTCGGTTGCCTTTCCCTTCTTCAAGGATTTCATGATCAATCTCGGCATCATGTTCGTTGTCTTCGGCGGCTTCGTCATCGTTGGCGCCGGCAATGCCGTGAACCTTACCGATGGTCTTGATGGCCTTGCCATCGTCCCCGTGATGATCGCCGCTGCGTCCTTTGGCGTCATCGCCTACCTGGCGGGTAACGTCGTCTTCGCAAATTACCTACAGATCAATTTCGTACCGGGCACGGGCGAACTCTCGGTTGTCCTCGGTGCCGTTATCGGCGCCGGCCTTGGCTTCCTCTGGTTCAATGCACCGCCCGCTGCGATCTTCATGGGCGACACCGGCTCGCTGGCACTCGGCGGCACGATCGGCACGGTTGCCGTTGCGACCAAGCACGAGATCGTCATGGCGATCATTGGCGGTCTGTTCGTAATGGAAACGCTCTCTGTCATCATTCAGGTCGGCTTCTTCAAGATGACCGGTCGGCGCGTCTTTCTGATGGCGCCGATCCATCACCATTTCGAAAAGAAGGGCTGGACGGAAAGCCAGGTGGTGATCCGCTTCTGGATCGTCGCCGTCGGTCTCGCCCTGCTTGGTCTCTCCACCCTGAAGCTGCGGTAAGGCGGCGATGATCCCGATTACGACACTTGCAGGCAAGAAGGTCGCGCTCTTTGGGCTCGGCGGCTCGGGCTTTGCCACGGCGCGTGCGCTCAAATTGGGGGGGGCCGAGGTCACTGCATGGGACGATAACCCAGACAGCGTCTCCAAGGCCGCCGCTGAAGGCATTCGTACGGTCGATCTGCGCTCCATTGACTGGAGCGCGCAGTCGCTCTTCGTGCTTTCGCCAGGCGTGCCGTTGACCCATCCGAAGCCACACTGGACAGTCGATCTCGCTCGTGCGGCCGGGGTTGATATCGTCGGCGACGTCGAGCTTTTCGTACGCGAACGCCGGGCGCATGCGCCGGGTTGCCCGTTCATCGCCATCACCGGCACCAACGGCAAGTCGACGACGACGGCGCTGATCGCGCATATCCTGACCTCGAGTGGGCGCGACACACAGCTCGGCGGCAACATCGGGACGGCGGTCCTGACGCTCGATCCGCCGAAGGATGGACGCTTCTACGTCGTCGAGTGCTCGTCCTACCAGATCGACCTTGCACCGACGCTCAATCCCTCCGCTGGCATCCTGCTCAACCTGACGCCCGATCATCTCGATCGCCACGGGACGATGCAGCACTATGCCGACATCAAGGAGCGGCTCGTTGCAGGTAGCGACGTTGCCGTCATCGGCGTGGACGACAGCCATTGCGAGATGATCGCAGATCGTATCGAACGAGCAGGTGGCAAGGTCACGCGGATTTCCCGGCGTCATGCGCTTCCCTATGGCATCTATGCGGAAGGAACCAAGCTTATCGAAGCCTCGGGAGGCGCAACAAAGTCGATTGCCGATCTTGAAGGGATCCAGACACTGCGGGGCGGCCACAATGCGCAGAATGCCGCTGCGGCAGTTGCCGCATGCCTTGCAGTCGGTGTCTCGGAAGAGGAAATTCGCGCGGGCTTGACGTCCTTCCCCGGGCTCAAGCATCGGATGCAGCCGGTCGGGTGTCGCGGCAACGTCGTTTTCGTCAACGACTCGAAGGCCACCAACGCGGATGCGGCCGCTCCGGCGCTGTCGAGTTACGACCGCATCTACTGGATCGCCGGTGGGCTGCCAAAAGCTGGGGGCATCACGTCGCTGACGGGCTTCTTCCCGCGGATCGCCAAGGCTTATCTGATCGGCGAAGCTGCGGCGGAATTTGCCGCGACGCTCGGCGAAGCCGTGCCATATGAGATTTCTGGAACGCTGGAGCGCGCCGTAGCGCATGCTGCTGCGGATGCCGACAAAGATGAAAGTGGCCCGCTGGCCGTGATGTTATCTCCGGCTTGCGCAAGTTTCGACCAATATAAGAACTTCGAAGTCAGGGGCGATGCATTTGTCAGCCATGTGGCAGCGCTCGACGAGATCACCATGCTGATCGATTCGGCAACAGGAGATAAATGACATGGTAAGCCGTGCGGAACGTGGGCCTCTGGCCGATTGGTTTTGGACCATCGACCGCTTTTTCCTGGCGATGTTCATCTTCCTGATGGGCATCGGCTTCATGCTGTCGTTCGCTGCGTCGCCAGCGGTCGCCGAGCGTATCGGGCTGGAGCCGTTCCACTTCGTCAAGCGACACGCGGCCTTCATGATCCCCTCGCTCTGTGTCATGATTGGTCTCTCCTTCCTGACGCCGCGCCAAGTGCGGCGCACGGCGATCATCCTGCTGATTGTCGCCCTCGGCATGATGCTGTTGGCGCTGTTCTTCGGTGTCGAGGTCAAGGGCTCCCGCCGCTGGGTCACCTTGGCCGGCATTTCGATCCAGCCCTCCGAGTTCATGAAACCGGCTTTCGTCGTCGTCTGTGCGTGGCTCTTTGCCGAGCATGCGAGGCAGCCGGAGATTCCGGGCAACCTGTTCGCCATCATCCTCTTCGGCATCGTTGCCGCGCTACTGGTCGCCCAGCCCGACCTTGGGCAGACGATCCTCACGACGGCCGTCTGGGGCGGAATGTTTTTCATGGCAGGCATGCCGTGGATATGGATCATTCTTCTTGGCGCCGGCGGCGTCGGAGGACTTTTTGGCGCCTACTACGTGTTCCCGCACGTGGCACTGCGTATCGACAAGTTCCTGACTGGCGAGGGCGATACCTTCCAGATCGATACGGCGCGCGAAGCCATCATCCGCGGCGACTGGTTTGGCCAGGGACCGGGCGAGGGCATCGTCAAGCGCATCATTCCGGACGCCCATACCGACTTCATCTTCTCGGTCGCTGCCGAGGAGTTCGGCATCGTCTTCTGCATGGCGCTTGTCGCGCTGTTTTCCGTCCTCGTGCTGCGCGGTCTCTCGCATGCCTACAAGGAGCGGAACGACTTCAACCGCTTTGCTGTCGCTGGTCTCGTGCTGCAGATCGGCATACAGTCGATCATCAACGTGGGCGTCAATCTCGAACTGCTGCCGGCAAAAGGCATGACCCTGCCGCTGATTTCCTACGGCGGTTCGTCCATGGTCGCCATCTGCGTCACCGCCGGGTTTATTCTCGCGCTGACGCGTCATAGGCCGGAAAAGCGCGCGCAAGAGCGGAGCCTCTTTCGCGTCGCGCATGGTATGCCGGCGGAGTGAGTGCTTATGAGTAAAGGCATCGTCCTGCTTGCCGCCGGGGGAACCGGCGGTCATGTGTTTCCCGCGGAGGCTTTGGCCTATAAGCTGAAGGAACGCGGCTATTCCGTGCATCTGGTCACCGACAGCCGCGCTGAGCGCTATGCCGGCAAATTCCCTGCCGATGAGATTCATGTCGTGCCATCGGCGACGATCGGTTCGAAAAATCCAGTTGCCGTTGCGCGCTCCCTGTGGACGCTCTGGAGCGGCATGCGGGCCGCCAAGAAGCTGATCGCGCGCCTGAAGCCCGCTGTTGTCGTCGGCTTCGGCGGATATCCGACCGTGCCGCCGTTGCTCGCCGCAACGCGCCTCGGCGTGCCTGCCATGATCCATGAGCAGAATGCGGTGATGGGACGCGCCAACAAGGCGCTGGCGAGCCGCGTGCAGGCGATTGCCGGCGGGTTCCTGCCTGAAGGCGGTGGCCAGTTTCCCGACAAGACGGTGACGACAGGCAATCCGGTGCGCCCGGCCATTATCGCCGCTGCCAACGTGCCATATTCTCCTTCGAAACCAGGTGAGCCTTTCAATCTGGTCGTCTTTGGCGGCAGCCAGGGTGCACAGTATTTCTCCAAGGCAATGCCGACGGCCATCAGCTTGCTCGATGACGGGCTTCGCGACCGCCTGCGCATTACCCAGCAGGTTCGACCAGAAGACATGGAGATGATGAGCGTTTGCGTCGCCCAATTGAAGATGGCGGCTGACACAGCACCGTTCTTCACCGATATGGCCGAACGACTTGCCGCGGCACATCTCGTTATCTGCCGCTCCGGCGCATCGACTGTTTCGGAGATTTCCGTCATCGGGCGACCGGCCGTGCTCGTGCCCTATCCGCATGCTTTGGATCACGATCAGGCGGCGAATGCGGCAGCGCTTGCGGCGACAGGCGGCGCCAAAGTCATTCCTCAGGCCGAGCTTTCGCCCGAGAAGATCGCTTCGATCCTCACCCATGTGATGAACGACCCGGAAAAGCTCGCCCGGATGGCCGCCGCCGCCAAGCAAGCGGGTAAACCCGACGCTGCGAACTTGCTTGCCGACATGGTAGAGGCTATTGCGGCACGACGGACAATTGCAGAGTTCAAGGGGAAACGCGCATGAAAATGCCGAAGGCCATCGGCCTCGTTCATTTCATCGGCATCGGTGGCATCGGCATGAGCGGCATTGCCGAAGTGCTCCATAATCTCGGCCATCGTGTGCAGGGATCGGATCAGGCCGACAGCGCCAATGTGCAACGCCTGCGCGACAAGGGCATCGAAGTCTTCGTCGGCCACAAAGCAGAGAACCTCGGTGACGCCGAAGTGGTGGTCGTCTCGACCGCGATCAAGAAAAACAACCCGGAGCTCGTGGCGGCGCGCGAAAAGCTGCTGCCGGTCGTGCGCCGGGCGGAGATGCTTGCCGAATTGATGCGGTTCCGCAATGCGATTGCAATCGGCGGTACGCATGGAAAAACCACGACGACGTCGCTGGTGGCGACGTTGTTGGAAGCGGGTGGCCTCGATCCCACGGTCATCAATGGCGGCATCATCAATGCCTACGGCACCAATGCCCGAATGGGCGAAGGCGAGTGGATGGTGGTAGAGGCCGACGAATCCGACGGCACGTTCCTGAAGCTTCCCGCCGATGTTGCTGTTATCACCAACATCGACCCGGAACACCTCGACCACTACGGCAACTTCGATGCCGTTCGTGCGGCTTTCCGGCAGTTCGTCGAGAACGTGCCGTTCTATGGCTTCGGCGTCATGTGCCTCGACCACCCGGAGGTGCAGGCGCTGGTCGGTCGGATCGAGGATCGCAAGGTCATCACCTATGGTGAAAACCCGCAGGCCGACGTGCGCTTCATGAATGTGCGCATCGATGGTGCGCGTTCGATCTTCGACGTGGAGATCCGCCGCCGCCGGACGGGGCAGGTTATCAGGCTCGACAATCTGGTCATGCCCATGCCGGGTCGCCACAACATCTCCAACGCCACAGCCGCGATCGCGGTTGCCAACCGCCTCGGCATGTCGAGCGAGGACATTGCCAAGGGGCTCGCGTCCTTTGGCGGCGTCAAGCGCCGCTTCACGCTGACCGGCGAATGGAACGGCGTTCAGATCTTCGATGATTACGGCCACCACCCGGTCGAGATCAAGGCCGTGCTGCGGGCTGCGCGCGAGGCCTGCAAGGGTCGTGTGATCGCGGTTCATCAGCCGCATCGCTATTCGCGGCTGTCCAGCCTTTTCGAAGAGTTTGCATCCTGCTTCAACGATGCGGATAGTATTTTCCTCGCGCCTGTGTACGCCGCGGGTGAGGATCCCATCGAAGGAGCGACCTCCGAGGCACTTGTGTCGCTGATCAAATCGGGCGGTCACCGCGATGCCCGCTTCCTGTCGTCCCCAGAGCTTTTGCCTGAAATGGTCGCAGAGATTGCAAAGCCGGGGGATTTTGTGGTTCTGTTAGGGGCTGGGAGTATCACATACTGGGCGGCAGCGTTGCCCAAGCAATTGGAAAGCCTTTCGGGAATATCTGCATGAAACAGGTGAATGGGGAAAAGCTTCTTGCGTCGCTTGGCGACGGCGTAAAGGACATCCGTGGGAGGATCACACCGGATGCGCCGATGGACCGCGTCACCTGGTTCCACGCCGGCGGTCTGGCCGAGCTGATGTTCCAGCCGCACGACGAGGACGACCTTATCGCCTTCCTCAAGATTCTGCCGGAGGAGGTGCCGGTCACTGTCGTGGGCGTCGGCTCCAACATTCTCGTGCGCGATGGTGGAATTCCTGGCGTCGTTCTGCGGCTTTCGGCGAAGGGCTTTGGGGCGGTCGAGCTCGCGGGCGAAAATCGCATCCTTGCCGGTTCAATCTGCCCGGACAAGCATGTCGCAGCCATGGCAATGGATAACGGCATAGGCGGCTTCCATTTCTACTACGGCATTCCGGGGAGCATTGGCGGTGCGGTACGCATGAACGCCGGCGCCAACGGCGCCGAGACGCGCGAACGGCTTGTCGAGGTGAACGCCGTTGATCGCAAGGGGAACAAGCATGTCCTGTCGAACGCAGATATGGGCTATTCCTACCGTCATTCGTCGGTACCGAACGATTTGATTTTTACGTCGGTGCTCTTCGAAGGGTATGGCGAGGATCGCGCTAAGATCCGCGCTGAGATGGACGCTGTGCGCAGCCATCGCGAGACGGTACAGCCGATCCGCGAAAAGACCGGCGGCTCGACCTTCAAAAACCCGGAAGGGCATTCCGCCTGGAAGCTCGTCGACGAGGCCGGATGCCGGGGCCTGGTGATCGGCGGCGCGCAGATGTCCTCGCTTCACTGCAACTTCATGATCAACATGGGGCAGGCGACGGGATACGATCTCGAGTATCTCGGCGAACAGGTCCGCCGCGAAGTCTTCGAGAATTCCGGCATCAAGCTCGAGTGGGAGATCAAGCGTCTCGGCGTCTTCATGCCCGGGCGCGAGGTACGTCCCTTTCAGGGCGTGACCAGCGAGTAATCCTTAGGCGAAGCGCTTGGTGAAAGCGGTGGAAAAGGTCACTCCGCCTCTGTTGTCGCTGGCTTCGCCGATCGCTACATCCATCGTGTTGCTTGTCACCCGGACAAGGCAGAAGCCGCCCATGAAGGCGGCTTTCGCTTTGAAGACATCCAGTTTGCCGACGGTGTAGGCCATGGGCGTGTTGTGCTCGTGTCCGTGAAAAATGCCGATTACATTGTAGCCTTCGAGGATTGCGAGAAGTTCCTGACGTTCTGATTCACCCCACCAATGGGGTGCGCCGGTGCCGCTGGCATTGAACGTTTTCTTTTCGCGATCCCAGCGCTCCAATGAGAACGGATCCCACCCGTAGTGCTGGAAGATGACTACCGGGCGTCCATCTGATGCATAGGTCTGGAGATCGCGCTTCATCCAATCGAGGCTGCTTGCGGCGCCTTTCGTATTGTCTCCACCGTAGCGTTGCGCCTGGATCAGATGCAGTCCGCCCCAGTTCCAGGAATAGTTGTCCGAGGCTTCGTCGTAGTTGTCGACGGGCACCAGCGGCTTGAAGAAGACGCTCGGCTTGTGGTTCATCTGCACGTAATCGCGCAGCTCATCGCGATACCAGTCGACCTGCGGCGGGCGCCCATCCTGATCGAGGTCGTGATTGCCGAGGCCGACATAGACTGGAAAGTGCACATGATCGGCACCGAGCCCTTGCTGGTAGCGATGGGAAAACTGCAGCAGCTGCGACCCTTCCGCGACCTCTGCCGTCTGACCACCACCATCGTCCGTCACATCGCCGCAGACGATGATGCCCTGCGGCCTTGCAATGGGCTGTCCGGCGAGCGGCAGGCCGCTCGGTCTCCGGGCGATCTCCATAGGCCAAGTTTGATGGTGAATGCTGTTCAATGCAAGAATGTGGCGTAACAGGTTTGCGTCGGTCTTGCCTTCATCCTGGCAGTTCGGGCTTTGCCCGTCTCCGAAGCGGCATGCGTGGACGTCGTTGATGACAAGGAAGGTGACATCGGTGGGCGGAAGGCTGGCTGCTTTCGCAATTGACGGCAGTGTCAGCGAAATCCCGGCACCGAGCCCTTGCGTCAGCAGTGATCGTCTTGTCAGCATCTGGCTTCCCCTGTTTCTGAAAATCTAGGAGCAAGGCGCGATCAGACAACAACAACAAAAAAAGCCGCGACAGTTGCCTGTCGCGGCCCTTCAAATTGGATTTCCGGGATCAGACTTCGTCGCGGCCGGAGGCCAGGATGCAGATCAGCGTGATCACGGCAGACAGACCGAGATAGTAACCGACATACTGCATGCCATGGTTTGCCTGCAGCCAGGTGGCGATATAGGGCGCCAGCGAAGCGCCGAAGATGCCAGCAAGGTTGAAGGTGATCGACGAGCCGGTGTAGCGAACAGCCGTTGGGAAGGGGGCGGCAAGCGCGGTGCCGATCAGGCCGTAGGTCATGCCCATCAGCGCCATGGCGACGATCGCAAACACCACGATGCTGCCTTCGCCGCCCGTCATCAGGCCCGGCAGGAAGAACGAGAAGATACCGATCAGTACGGTGGTGAGGATCAGCATTTCGCGACGTCCGAACCGCTCGGCGAGTTTACCAACGATCGGGATGAAGATACCGAAGGCGACCGAACCGACGATCTGGATTTCGAGCGCGTCAAGGAACGGTATCTTCAGGACCTTGACGTTGTAGGACAGCAGGTAAGCCGAGCCGATGTAGAACAGCACGAAGGTGGCGAGCGCCACGAAGGTGCCGAGGAATAGGCTGCGCTTGTACTTGCGGAAAAGTTCGGCAACCGGGACGGCAACGCGCTCCTGCTTGTCGATCGCCTTCTGGAAGGCCGGCGTTTCGGTGATCGAGAGGCGGACCCAGAGACCGATGACGATCAGCAGAATGGAAGAGATGAACGGCACACGCCAGCCCCAGCTCAGCAAGGCGTCCTGAGACATGACCTGTAGAAGCAGCCAGAAAATGCCTGAGGAGAGGAACAGGCCGACCGGAGCGCCAAGCTGCGGAAACATGCCATACCAGCTGCGCTTGCCTTCCGGCGCGTTCTCCGTCGCGAGCAGCACGGCGCCACCCCATTCCCCGCCGAGACCGAAGCCCTGGCCGAAACGGCAAAGCGCGAGCAGCAGCGGTGCGATGACGCCGATCGATTCATAGGAGGGCAGAAGGCCGATTACCACCGTCGAGATACCCATGGTGAGCAGGGCGGCAACCAGCGTCGTCTTGCGGCCAATCCTGTCGCCGAAATGGCCGAAGACGACGGCGCCAAGCGGACGGGCAAAGAAGGCGATCGAGAAGGTTGCGAAGGACGCAAGCAGCGCGGTCGTCGGGTCGCTGTTTGGGAAGAACAGCGTCGGGAAGACCAGCACGGCGGCAGTTGCATATACGTAGAAATCGAAGAACTCGATTGTGGTGCCGACGAGGCTCGCGATCAGAACGCGCGCCGGCGAGTTGACTTGCGCACTGTTCGATGAAGCGGGTATCGGCGATACTCTGGATATCGCGTCTGACATTTTCATTCCAATCGGGATTGTAAAGATGCCTTGGGAAGGCAGGCGGCTCTTAACGCAATTTTAATTCGGCGCAAATGCCCATCGCGCAACAAACGAAAAAAGATTAGCAGGCTTTGCATTTTTCCGCCCATCGATGCCGCGTGTGGGCACTTGACCAGAATCAATATGAAGCCGATTCCTCATGAACGCCCTGGTTGAGCGCAGGAGGGAAATATGCAGAAAAGTCTTGTTGCAGAATTTCTTGGAACGTTTTGGCTCGTATTCGGCGGATGCGGCAGTGCCGTGCTTGCCGCAGCGTTTCCCGAACTTGGCATTGGTTTTGTGGGTGTTGCATTTGCGTTCGGTCTTACCGTACTGACAATGGCTTTTGCCGTCGGCGGCATTTCCGGCGGGCATTTCAACCCGGCGGTTTCCGTCGGTCTCGCAGTCGCGGGCAAATTCCCGGCCGGTCGCGTGGTTCCTTATATCGCGGTACAGGTCATTGGCGCGATTGTTGCGGCGGCTTTGCTTTATGCCGTCGCCAGCGGCAAGGCCGGTTTCGAGCTCGGAGGCTTTTCCGCCAATGGTTATGGTGAACATTCGCCCGGCGGCTACTCGCTCCTTTCTGCACTTGTCATCGAAGTCGTCCTGACGTCGTTCTTCATCTTCATCATCCTGGGGTCAACGAGCAGCAGGGTGCCGGCGGGCTTCGCGCCAATCGCCATCGGGCTTGCGCTGACGCCCATTCATCTGATTTCGATTCCGGTCACCAATACGTCGGTCAATCCCTCTCTTTCGACAGGACAGGCGTTGTTCGTCGGCGGCTGGGCGTTGCAGCAACTGTGGCTGTTCTGGGTTGCGCCGCTTATAGGCGGTGTCCTCGGTGGCCTTGTCTGGAAAATGACAGGCGAAGTGGCCTCAACTGACGCAACGTCCTGAAGGAACCCGCACGGCATGCCGCTGCGGGGCTTTTGCGTTCTGCGCCGTCATGTCCGCGCCGCTTTCCGAGGTGAAAATTAACGAAAGTAAACACTTCGTTAACCATAATCGGGCTCTAATGCACCTGCATCATCAAGCTGGATTCGGACGAGAAACAAGCTTGGTGCAAGCGTCGGAACGCAGTGTGCGGGTTATTTTTTGGGGGTGTTGATGAGTCGCAAGCATGTCGCTGTCCTGATGGGCGGGTTTTCCTCGGAGAGGCCGGTAAGCCTCTCTTCCGGGACGGCGTGCGCGGATGCCCTTGAGGCTGAGGGTTTCCAGGTGACGCGGATTGACGTCGATCGCGATGTGTCTGCGAAGCTTGCTGCACTGCGACCCGATGTCGTCTTTAATGCGCTGCATGGCCCCTACGGCGAGGATGGTACGATCCAGGGCGTCCTCGAGTATCTTGAGGTTCCCTACACGCATTCCGGCGTGCTGGCTTCGGCGCTTGCCATGGACAAGGAGAAGGCAAAGGGCGTTGCCGCCGCCGCGGGCGTTCCGGTTGCTCAATCAGAGGTGATCAATCGATTCGCCTTTCCAGCCGAGCATCCGATGAAGCCGCCCTATGTTGTGAAGCCTGTGCGTGAGGGCTCCAGCTTCGGTGTGGTGATCGTCCAGGAGGATCAATCGCATCCGCCGCAGATTATCAGCTCTCCGGACTGGCGCTACGGCGAAGAGGTTCTTGTCGAGCGTTACGTCTATGGCCGGGAGCTGACTTGCGGTGTCATGGGGGATCAGGTGCTTGGCGTGACCGAGGTGGTGCCGCTGGGCCATGGCTTCTACGATTATGACGCCAAGTATGTCGCAGGTGGATCGAAACACGTCATCCCGGCGGAAATTTCACCGAATATTTACCAAAAAATACAATCATTGGCATTAAGGGCGCATCAAGCAATTGGTTGCCGTGGCGTCAGTCGCTCCGACTTTCGTTACGACGATCGCTTCTCCGAAGATGGCGAAATTATCTGGCTGGAAATCAATACTCAGCCGGGCATGACGCCAACCTCCCTGGTGCCCGAAATGGCTGGTCATGCCGGCTACTCATTTGGTGAATTTCTCCGTTGGATGGTGGAGGACGCTTCTTGTTCTCGGTGACGGTCAAAAGAATAGGGCGCCCAAGTCATCAGGCTGAGCCTTCGTATCCCGAGGGTGATGGTCGGCTGATTCTTCCGCGCCCGCTGCGCCGTGTCGTGCGCTTCCTTGTCAGCCTCGGAAGTGGCCGCATCCATATTCCGGCCCATGTCGGGACGGTCTCCGCCTTGGCCTTCTTTGCTGTGACGGGTCTCTACGGCATGTCGCTCGGTGGTCACACCGACGCTGTTGCGCAAGCGACGACGACCGCTGCCGGATTTGCAATCGATGACGTCAAGGTGTCCGGCAATTCCGAGACCTCCGAAATCGAGATCCTGCAGCTGTTGGGGCTGGATGGCACGACGTCGCTTGTGGCGCTCGATGTCGATGCGGCGCGCCAGAAGATCGCTAAGCTTCCCTGGGTCGAGAATGTCGAAGTCCGCAAGATCTACCCGAAGACGATCGAGGTAAAACTCAAAGAGCGTCAGGCTTACGCCATCTGGCAGCATGGCCAGGAGCTTTCTCTCGTGGAGAAGGGTGGTTCGGTAATCGCTCCGCTACGCGATAACAAGTTTTCGGAGCTGCCCCTCGTGGTTGGTCGCGGCGCGGAGGTTGCTGCAACCTCGCTCGAAGCCGAATTCGCAAAGTGGCCGGAGATCAAGGCGCGGGTGAAGGCCTACGTCTGGGTTTCGGGTCGTCGCTGGGATCTGCACATGGACAACGGTATTGCGGTGAAGCTGCCGGAAGACGATGTCGAGGTGGCGTTGGCGCGGCTGTCGAAGTTCATGAAGGAGCAGGATCTTCTGGAGCGCGACATCGCTGCCGTCGATCTGAGGCTTACCGACCGCACGGCGATTGAGTTGACGCCGGAAGCGATGGCGCGCCGGCAACTCGTGCTTGATCAGCGGACCAAGGAATTGAAGAAGGCGGGGCAAAATATATGAGCTTGTTCGGTTCGTCCCATTTCGGATTGCCGCGCCTGAAGCCGCTTTCGTCGAAGCGGTCCCATGTCGTTTCGGTGCTGGACATCGGATCGACGAAGGTCGTCTGCATGATTGGCCGCCTGACGCCTCGCGAGGAAAGTCAGGTTCTGCCCGGCCGTACGCACAACATTGAGATCATCGGGATTGGTCACCAGCGTTCGCGCGGCATCAAGACCGGCGCGATCTCCGACCTGGATGCGTTGGAAAGCGTGATTCGGCTTGCGGTCGACGCAGCCGAGCGCATGGCCGGCCTGACCGTCGAAAGCCTGATCGTCAACGTCACGGCGGGTCGTCTGACAAGCGACATCTACACTGCGACCATCGATCTCGGTGGTCAGGAAGTTGAGCTGAACGACCTCAAGAAGGTTCTGTCCGCTGCCTGTCAGCAGTCGCTTCGACAGGATCGCGCGGTCCTTCATTCGCTGGCAACTGGCTTCTCGCTCGACGGCGAGCGCGGCATCCGCGATCCGCTGTCGATGTATGGTGACGTTCTCGGCGTCGACATGCACGTTGTCACCGCTGAGCGCACTGCACTGAAGAACCTCGAACTCAGCGTCAATCGCGCGCACCTCTCGGTCGAGGGAATCGTCGCGACGCCTTACGCCTCCGGCCTTGCCGCTCTCGTCGATGATGAAGTCGAGCTCGGCTGCGCGGCCATCGACATGGGCGGCGGCACGACGACGATTTCTGTCTTCGCAGAGGGCAAGCTGGTGCACACCGATGCCGTCAGCCTCGGCGGCCATCACGTGACCACTGATCTGGCCCGTGGTCTGTCGACCCGTATCGAGGATGCCGAACGCCTGAAGGTCGTTCATGCTTCCGCGATGCCGAACTCCTCGGACGAGCGCGAACTGATCTCGATCCCGCCGATCGGCGAAGACGAACGCGACCTGCCGACGCAGGTGCCGCGTGCGCTGGTATCGCGCATCGTCAGCGCCCGTATCGAGGAAACGATGGAATTGATCCGCGATCGCATCCAGCGCTCGGGCTTCAGCCCGATCGTCGGCAAGCGCGTCGTGCTGACGGGTGGTGCGAGCCAGCTGACCGGCCTTGCCGAAGTTGCGCGCCGCATTCTTGCCCGCAACGTCAGAATCGGTCGTCCGATGGGCGTCTCGGGCCTGCCGACCGCAGCGAAGGGCCCAGCCTTTTCGACCGCCGTCGGTCTGATGATCTATCCGCAGGTCGCGGACCAAGAAACACATGCGTCACAGAGCGGTCTGCTCATGTCGCTTGGGGGAAATACCAGCCGCTTTGCCCGCATGGGCCAGTGGTTGAAAGAAAGCTTCTGACAATTGAGTGAATTGGCCGGCGTGGCGATGCGGCCATAAAGAGAAGGAACGGTAACATGACTATCAAGCTGCAAAAGCCGGATATCACTGAGCTTAAGCCGCGTATCACCGTGTTCGGTGTTGGCGGTGGCGGTGGCAACGCTGTCAACAACATGATCTCCGCGGGCCTCCAGGGCGTCGACTTCGTCGTTGCCAACACGGATGCCCAGGCCCTGACGATGACCAAGGCAGAGCGCATTATCCAGCTCGGCGCCAACGTCACGGAAGGGCTCGGTGCTGGTTCGCAGCCGGAAGTCGGCCGCGCAGCCGCTGAAGAGTGCATCGACGAGATCGTCGACCACCTGAATGGAACGCACATGTGCTTCGTTACCGCCGGCATGGGCGGCGGCACCGGCACTGGCGCTGCTCCAGTCGTTGCACAGGCAGCCCGTAACAAGGGCATCCTGACGGTCGGCGTCGTGACCAAACCCTTCCACTTCGAAGGCGGGCGCCGCATGCGTCTAGCCGAATCCGGCATCCAGGAGCTGCAGAAGTCGGTCGATACCCTGATCGTCATTCCGAACCAGAACCTTTTCCGCATCGCCAACGACAAGACGACCTTTGCCGACGCGTTCGCGATGGCAGACCAGGTCCTCTACTCCGGTGTCGCCTGCATCACCGACCTGATGGTGAAGGAAGGTCTCATCAACCTCGACTTCGCCGACGTTCGCTCGGTCATGCGCGAAATGGGCCGCGCAATGATGGGCACCGGCGAGGCATCGGGCCAGGGCCGCGCAATGCAGGCTGCCGAAGCTGCGATTGCCAACCCGCTGCTCGACGAAACGTCGATGAAGGGCGCACAGGGCCTGTTGATCTCCATCACCGGCGGTCGCGACCTTACCCTCTTCGAAGTCGACGAAGCAGCAACGCGTATCCGCGAAGAAGTCGATCCGGATGCGAACATCATCCTCGGCGCGACGTTCGACGAATCGCTCGAAGGCATCATCCGCGTCTCCGTCGTCGCAACCGGCATCGACCGTGCGCTCAACGAAGCAGCCGGCAAGACATTCCAGCCTGTCGCAAAGCCGATTGTCCGTCCTTCCGCGGCCGTCGCTCCGGCGCCGGCCGCAGTTCAGCCTGCACCTGTCATGCAGCAGGCACCAAAGGCCGTCGACCCGGTCGCGCAGGCGATCCGTACGGCTGAAGCGGAAATGGAGCGCGAGCTCGAGATCCACGCTCCACGTGCAGCATCACCGGTGCAGCAGCCGGCGATGCAGGAGACCTTCCGTCCGCAGAGCAAGATCTTTGCCGCTCCGGAAGCCGCTCCGGTCATTCGTCCAGCCGCGGTTCAGCAGGCTCCGGTTCACGCGCCTGTCATGAGCCAGCCGGTTCAGCAGCCTGTGACGAGCCAGGCGCCTGTCATGCAGCAGCCAATGGCCGCCCAACAGCCCGTTCGCATGCCGAAAGTGGAGGATTTTCCGCCAGTGGTTCAGGCAGAGATCGACCATCGCTCGCAGCCTGCCCCCACGTCTCATGCGCATGAAGAGCGTGGTCCGATGGGCCTCCTGAAGCGGATCACCAACTCGCTTGGCCGTCGCGAAGAGGAAGTCGCGCCGGAGATGACGTCGGCTCCTGCTGCTGCCTCGCAGCAGCGCCGTCCGCTTTCTCCGGAAGCCAGCCTCTATGCGCCGCGCCGCGGAAACCTCGACGATCAGGGCCGCAGCGTTCCGCAGGCTCGCATGATGCAGGAAGACGATCAGCTCGAAATTCCGGCATTCCTGCGCCGTCAGTCGAACTGAGGCAGGGATAGAATCGCCACATGGATGCCCGGGAGTACGCTCCCGGGCATTGCTGTTTCAAGGGATGGAATCTGGCGCCAATTGCGCTGTTATTTCAAAGGCATGCTTTCGTAACAATGCGAAAGAAACAGTGATTTGGATTGGAACCCGGGCGCACGTATGTATGTGCTCAAGAAACCGTGTTCTCGCGCTTTATGGCGAGCCTTCAACGGAGTGAAATGAACCCTGGCAGATAGTTCGGCATGTTAGCCGCGGCGGGTCACCAGGGATTATAAAGGCAAAAATTTATGGTTATTGGCATGTTGGGATTTCAAACGACGGTATCACGTCCGATCACGCTCTCGGGCATCGGCGTTCATTCTGGTGCTGACGTTTCGATTACCTTCAACCCGGCAGAAGCTGACACTGGCGTCGTCTTCAATCGCATGCATGAGAACGGCGAGGTTTCCGAATACCGTGCTGTGTCTTCGCAGGTCGGCAATACGGATCTGTGCACCGTTCTTGGGTTCTCGCCGGCACACTCGGTTGCGACGATCGAGCATGTCATGGCTGCCGTCTACGCGCTCGGTCTCGACAACGTCGTGATCGAGGTTCATGGCGCCGAAATGCCGATCATGGACGGCAGTTCGATGCCTTTCATCGAAGCGATCGAACAGGTTGGCCTGGTATCGCTCGGCGTGAAGCGCCGGTATATCCGCATCACCAAGCCGGTTCGCATCGAGCATGGTGGCTCGTGGAGCGAGTTCCGTCCCTACGATGGTACGCGCTTTGAAGTCGAGATCGATTTCGATTGCCCTCTGATCGGCCGGCAGAAGTGGGAAGGCGACATGACGGCTGCGACGTTCAAGTCCGAGCTGTCGCGCGCTCGTACCTTCGGTTTCATGCGGGATGTAGAGCGTCTTTGGGCCTCCGGCCACGCGCTTGGTTCCTCGCTTGAGAATTCGGTCGTCATCTCGGACGACAATACCGTTATCAATGTCGAGGGCCTGCGCTACGCCAAGGACGAATTCGTGCGCCACAAGGCACTCGATGCCGTCGGCGATCTTGCGCTCGCCGGCGCTCCTTTCATCGGTTGCTATCGCTCCTATCGGGGCGGCCACAAGATGAATGCTAATGCTCTCAAGGCGTTGCTCAGCGACCCGACCGCCTACGAAGTGGTCGAGACCTCTGCGCCGCGCCAGCGTGTTGCTCCTCGGGATTTCATCCGGGTCAACGCACCGGAATTTGCTCCCTGGTCGGCATGACCTCCATCGCATCTACTAGGCCAGGGCCGCCTCCTTCGGGAGGCGGTTTCTTTATTTTGAACAGACCGACGGTGATTCCCCGATAGATGTTTCGCCGCAGATGTTTAGCGGCAACAGGTGCAGCTTTCACGGTGCAAAACGGGCGATTATCGCCTGCATCGCCACAAAAATGCGTTAATGCATCATCATTGCGTTGCTCTGGCTCCACATTTGTGGCTAGAAACGCCAGCAAGGCGTGGCTGCCGTTGAGGGATGGCGGCGTTGGGATTGTTCCGATGGGTTATGCAGGGTCTGAAAGTATGATGAAGACAGCGCGCGCTTTGTTCGCATCGCTCTTGGTGCTGAGCGCAGGTGCCTTAGTTTCTGGATGCCAGTCGGACCCCGATATCGATATTAGCAAGCTCGGCGTCGAGAGCGATCCGCCGGATGTTCTCTATACCCAGGGCCTCGCCAACATGAAGGCCGGCAACATGGCCGAAGCGGCGCGCAAGTTCGACGCCATCGATCGC